>JAAYIF010000051.1 GCA_012523575.1 Clostridia bacterium | reverse complement strand
TTTCCCTTTTGAGAATTTTAAATGATATTTTGGACTTTTCCAAAATAGAAACGGGCAAGATTGAACTGGAAAAGGCAGCCTTTAGCCTGCGGGACTTAGTGTCAAAAACCGTTTCAGCCTTTGCACTCCAAGCGGATGAAAAGGGCCTAAAGCTTCATTATTACGTGGATGAAAATGTTCCTGAGCATCTTTACGGCGATTCCTTAAGGATCAGGCAGGTATTGTTTAATCTGCTGAGCAATGCCCTAAAATTTACAGAACAGGGGGAAGTAGTCCTTACCGTTAGGAAGAGAGGAGAAAAGGAAATCCTTTTTTTGGTTCGCGATACCGGCATAGGAATACCTAAGGATAAGTTTGATAAATTGTTTAAAAGCTTCAGCCAGGTGGACAGCTCCATCACCCGGAAGCATGGGGGAACGGGACTGGGCCTGGCCATTTCTAAAAAGCTGGTTGAAGTAATGGGTGGGACCATAGGGGTGGAAAGCGAAGAGGGAAGGGGGAGCACCTTTTACTTTTCCATTCCCCTTGAAACTGCGGAAGATTTTGAGGCTTCTACTGCAGGCTGTGCCGCGGCTCAGGAAGAATCAGATAGAACAGGGGTATTTAGAAAAAGGGCAGATAGTTTTAAAAGAAAGGAAGCAGCTTCCCCCGCTGATAAAAATAATAAAAAAGGTTCAGTGGAAATCCTCCTGGTAGAGGATAAGCCCATGAACCAGAAGCTGGCCAGAATACTTTTGGAAAAACGGGGATGGAATGTTACTTCGGCCTACAGCGGTAAGGAAGCTTTGGAAATCCTTTTTTCCCGCAGATTTGACGCTGTGCTCATGGACATACAGATGCCGGAAATGGATGGTTTTGAGGCCGCTAAGGAAATACGCAGAAGGGAAGAAAAAACGGGGGAACATGTCCCCATCATTGCCATGACAGCCCATGCTTTAAAAGGAGACCGTGAAAAATGCCTTCTTGCGGGAATGGATGGATACGTTTCTAAGCCCATTGATCCTGATGAGCTTTATGCAGCCGTTGAAAGTTTGATATCCAAAGATAAAATTTCTTTTTCTAATTCTAAGCATTCAAAAAAGGGTTATGAAGCGGCTCAGGAAGTTTCCCGTGTTTTAAAGAAGCTTGGGAATGATAAAGATCTGCTTCAGGAAATGATTGAGCTTCTAGTGGAAGATGCCCGGGAAAGTTTAAAAGAGCTTAAAAGGTCTCTTTCCCAGGGGGATTACAAAGAAGCCCTTTCCATAATACACGGGCTTAAGGGAGAAATGTTAAATCTGGGATTGGAAAAGCCCCTATTCTATACCAAGGAAGCGGAACGTTTAATTAAGGATAAAAACTATTCAGAAGTTCCGGAATATTTGGATAAGTTGGATTTGGAAATTAAATACCTGGAAAAATTCTTTGATAATCCCAGCTGGGAAGCTTTATTGGAGAAAGAGGGGGCCAATAGGAAATGATCTTACCAAAGAAGATGCCCACCATTCTTATAGTGGATGATAAAAAAATCAACCGAAGTTTGCTGAAAAGATATTTGATACATGCGGGGTATAAGAGAATTTTTGAAGCTGAAAACGGTGAGCAGGCCTTGGAAATGGCAAGGGAAGTAAAACCCGATCTAATACTCCTTGATATTGTTATGCCGGGGATGAGCGGTTATGAAGTGTGCAGGATTCTAAAAAGGGATCCAAAACTTAAAAATATCCCCATTATTTTTTTAAGCGTTCTTATGGATGTTGAGGATAAGGTCAGGGCTTTTGAAGAGGGAGGGGTGGACTACATAACTAAGCCCTTTGAGTTTGAGGAAGTGAGGGCAAGGGTGCAGGCCCATTTGCGGCTGTTTTATCTCCAGCGGGAACTGGAAAGGTACAATAAATATTTAGAAACTATGGTGGAAGAAAAGGTCAGGGAAATCTATGATGCCCAGATGGCAACAATATATGCCATTGCACGCCTTGCTGAAAAAAGGGATTATGAAACTGGACAGCATTTGGAGAGGACAAGGGAATACTGCCGGCTGCTGGCGGAGTGGCTGTTGCGCCATTCTCGATATAAAGCATTTATTGACGAAAAATTTATAAAGGTACTGTACGAAGCAAGCCCCCTTCACGATATAGGCAAAGTTGGAGTACCCGATGCCGTTCTTTTAAAACCCGGAAGGCTCACCCCCGAAGAGTTTGAAATTATAAAAACCCATACCATAATTGGGGCCCAAACCCTGGAGGAAGTAAGGGAAAAGTATCCCGAAAATGCCTTTATATCCATGGGGATTGAAATCGCCCGTTCACATCACGAAAAGTGGAACGGAAGCGGTTATCCCGATGGATTAAAGGGTGACGAAATACCACTGTCCGCAAGAATTATGGCTTTGGCGGACGTTTACGATGCCCTTCGTTCCCAAAGGCCCTACAAAGAGGCCTACTCCCATGAAAAATCCCGGGAAATAATTGTGGCGGAAAAGGGAAAACATTTTGATCCCCTTTTGGTGGAAGCTTTTTTAGCCGTGGAAAAGGATTTTGCGGCGGTCCATGATTATTAATGGATTTTCCATCCATTAAGGGGATTTTTTTATTGTTTTTTTAAATGTCAATTCCTATGCAGGAATTTTTTGCTTATTTGCTAATTATAATAATTATTATTCTAATTGCTATTTTGAATGTTTTATAAGATATTTGTAAGGAGGGGTTTTATGGGACGAACGCTTAAGGCAAAGATTTTCGTTGCTTCTACTATAGCTTTTCTTGTAATGCTTGGAATTGTGATTGCGGTACTGTTCCAGTTTTCCCAAAGACAGTCGGAAATGCTTGGGGATCTTGAACGCAGTACCAATGACCGTATTAGCGGTTTTTTGCAAGAAGAGGTGGATAAGATACTCGATTCATCCCTCGTGGGGGCAAAAACCGTTGCTGCAAATCCCGAAATACAGGAGCTTTTTGCCAACAGAGACAGGGAAGGGCTCCTTATTGCCTGCCTTCCCATTTACGAGGAAGTTAAAGAGCAGGGGATATCCCAGTTTCAGTTTCATACCCCTGACGGTCGATCCTTTCTCCGGCTGCACATGCCTGAAAAATACGGAGATGATCTCAGTTCCTTTAGAAACACCGTTATTATGGCCAACAGAGAACAAAGGGAAGTGGTGGGTTTTGAGGAAGGCCGGGCAGGTTTTGGTTTTCGGGCGGTGGTGCCCGTAAGCTACCAGGGACGGCATGTGGGAACGGTGGAATATGGTGGTGATGTTGGGGAGGATTTTGTTCAAGAATTGAAGCGGAAGCTGGGAATGGAAGCTTATATATATAAAGCAGTTGATCAGAAAGGGACCGGGGAACTGCTGGTGGGAACCGCTGAAGATAAGGTGAAAGTTCCCGCCGGTTTTATTGAAGAAAGCATTGAAAAGGGTGAATACAAAGGAGCTAACCTGGAGGGAAACCGGGTAATAATTTTTCCCTTAAAGGATTATGCAGGGGAAATAAAGGGTTATATAAAACTTACGGCTCCCCAAAAATCCGGGGTTATGGCAGCTAAAGGTGATTTCAAAAAAGTCCTTTTAATTTCCATTATAACGGTCCTTTTGGGTATGCTGTTCATTAATTTAGTTGTAATGAGGGGACTTGCTCCCCTGGGTAACGTTGCTGATAAAATCAGGGAAGTTAAATTGAAAGGGTTTTCCAAATTTGAAGGGGAGGAAAGTCCCGATGAAATAGGGGAAGCCATCGGTTCTTTAAAGGAATTGGTTCAATCCATCAACAGCTCCTTTGAGATCATTGAGGAAAGGAACATGGGAATCGTTAAAACCCTGGGTGAACTTCGGGAAAAAATAAGCGGTTCGGAAAAGGCAGTGGCGGAGGTTATGGATACCAATGAGGAATTTTCCGATTTGTTTTCCGGTGTTGTGGAAACCACAAGGGATGCTTCCAGGGCAGTAAATGAAATTGCCCAGGGGACGGAAGACATAGCCTTATCCATTCAGGAAATTTCCAATGAAAGTAACGAGACCAGCCGCTATGCTGAGGAAACCAATTCCAGGGCTACGGAAGTGAGCAGCAAAATTCAGGGTATGAGGCAGGCTACCAAACAGGCTGTTGATACCGTGGGTGCCATGGAGGAAGCCTCCAAGGAGATTATGGAAATATTAAATATTATTGAAGAGGTGGCGGAGCAAACCAACCTCCTTGCATTGAATGCTGCCATTGAAGCGGCAAGGGCCGGGGAGCAGGGACGGGGCTTTGCCGTTGTGGCCGAAGAAATACGCAAGCTTGCGGAAAATACCAAGTCTTCCACCAACACCATTACCCAGCTCCTTTTGCGGATGAAAAAGAATACCGAAGATACCATCGGTTCCATCAGGAACATTGACGAGGCAACCCTAGAAAGCGCAAAATTAATTGAGGCTATGCTGAAAGACATAACGGCCATTTCCCAAAAGGTCTATCAGATTAACGGTAAAATTGAGAGCATAGCCGCCGCTACCCAGGAACAGACTGCGGCCAGTGAGGAAGTGGCTGCTTCCATGACGGAAATTGAAAAGAACAGCCTCCATGCCCTGGAAACCCTTGAAGGGGTAAGGGTTAACATGCAGGATTTAAACAGTTTTGTAAGGGATACCGAAGAAGCCATGACCAGTGTGGAAAAAGCATCTTTGCGCTGGAGCTATTACGAATTAAGGAAGAACTTTGAACACCGCAGGGCTGAGCATGAAAAATGGGTGGCCCAGGTAAGGGAATTTAAGCCTGCTCAGTTTGATCCCACTCAATGCAATTTTGGGCATTTCTATTATACCTATAAGCCCGAAGAAAAGAAATTAAGGGAAATTTATTCCCGCTTTGAAGAGCCTCACCGCCAGCTTCACCTATCGGGGCAAAGGGCCGTTGAGCTGGCAGAGATGGGTAAAATGGCCGAAGCCCAGGAGGCTTTAAAGGAAATGGAAGTTTATTACGGTGAAATGTACAAGCTCTTAGAGGAATTTTTATCGACGCTGGAAGGACTCTTTTTAAAGGGCGTCCTTATGTTTTAAGCATTTTTAAAAGACAAAAAGCAACCTTTATTTTGCACAACATAATAAAGCAACCTATATATCTAGGATTTTATGGTAAGTTGACTGGCAAGGTTTTATTATAGTATAATTCAGCTGGGTGCTTTTTTTTTGACAGTTTGGGCAAAGAGAGGGGGGAGTTGGGTGAAGGTTACAGTTGGCAAGAACGAATCCTTGGACAGCGCCCTACGACGCTTTAAACGCAGCTGCCAACGGGCTGGGATATTAAGTGAAGTAAGAAAACGGGAACATTACGAAAAACCCAGTGTCCGGAGGAAGAAAAAATCCGAAGCTGCAAGAAAGCGCAGATGGAGATAGGGCGGGTCCTTGCTGTGTTTCCCATAAAAAAAGAGCAGGGCGCACCGTTCCAGCCGGTTATCTACCCCCTCGGTTAAGGGATTTTGAGATGGATAGCTGGACACCCTTAATGTCGGTTATAGAGAAAAAATTACGGCAAAAGGGTTTTGGAAATGATAAAATAATGTTGTATAAATCATGTTTATATATAGCCTGGTTTGTATAAAGCCAGGCTTTTTACATACTATTTTTGATGTGGGGGGAGGCCTTTTGGGCGCGTCTTTCTTATCTTTTGTAAAGTCAAAGGGCAAGGTTGCCCTTTGGGCAGTGGTGCTACTTTTATTTCTACCCTTTTTCCTTTATGCTGCTACCCAAAAGGTATGGGTGGTTCCGGTTCAGGGAACCATTGATAGGGTTACCGAAGTGTATTTGGAAAGGGTATACGACGAGGCCGGGAAAAAAGGAGTGGATAGAGTTATCCTTGAGATAGACACTCCCGGGGGTTTGATCTATTCTGCCTCGGAAATTCGGAACATTATTAAAAACAGCTCCGTACCCACCACGGCTTTCGTTAAAGGCGGTGCTTTGTCCGCCGGGGCTCTCATTGCCCTGTCGGCGGAAAATATATACATGGCTCCGGGGACTATTGTGGGAGGTGCCGAGCCGCGATATGGCGGGGAAAGGGCCGATGAAAAGGTGGTTTCCCACTGGGCTTCCCTTTTGGCGGCGGCCGCGGAAGAACGGGGAAGGGACGGCAAAATTGCCAGGGCTATGGCAGATAGGGACATAGAGGTTCCCGGCTTAAAGGAGAAGGGCAAGCTCCTTACTCTCACCCATGGGGAAGCTTTGAAGGTGGGTTATGCCGAGGGGCAGGCCAAAAATCCCCATGAAGTGGTGGAAGCCCTGGGACTTAAAGGTGCTGCAGTGGAATATAAATCCATGAAAAATTCTGAAAAACTTGCCCGATTTATCACCAACCCCTATGTTGCTCCTTTTCTCCTTGCTGCAGGCTTTCTCTGCCTTGTGGTGGAGCTCATCACCGTGGGGTTTGGAATTGCCGGTGTTCTGTCCCTCAGCGCTTTTCTGCTCTATTTTTGGGGGCATATTTTTGCCGGCATAAGCGGTATGCTGCCCGTGATTTTGTTTGTTGCTGGGGTTTTTCTGATTCTATTAGAACTGACGGTGATTCCCGGCTTTGGGATAGCGGGTATAGGGGGTATGGCCTTTCTCTTTGTAGGAATAATTTTTTCCACGGGAAGCTTGAAACAGGGAATAGTCACCATTATTCTAGCCTTATTGGGAACCGGCGCTGCAGTATATTTTTCCTTTAAATACGGGAAAACGAGAAAGATGTGGCAGAGATTGGTTTTGGATGAAAAGCTGGATACGGAATCGGGATATATTTCCTCCCGAAGCACATTAAAGGAATATATAGGGAAAAGGGGTATCAGTTTAACTCCCTTAAGGCCTGCGGGAACAGTTTTGATTGATGGGAAGAGGGTTGATGTGGTTACAGAAGGAGGTTATATAGATAAAGGTGCTTCTGTGGAAGTGGTAGAGGTGGAGGGTAACAGAGTTGTAGTCAGGGAAATAATAAAGTAGGGGGTATTTAAATGATATTGTTTCTGTTTTTTCTTCTGCTGATTTTTTCCGCCGTTGTTCTGCTTTTTTATTTCATTCCCGTGGGGCTTTGGATTTCGGCCCTGGCGGCAGGGGTTAAGGTGGGCATTGTTACCCTAATAGGTATGCGCCTGCGCCGTGTACCCCCGGTAAAAATTGTTGCGCCCCTTATAAAAGCAGTGAAAGCAGGTTTGGATTTAACAGTGGATAAGCTGGAGGCCCACTATCTGGCGGGGGGAAATGTTGACAGGGTTGTGGATGCTCTAATTGCAGCGGAAAGGGCAAATATAAATCTTCCCTTTGAGCGGGCTGCAGCCATAGATCTGGCCGGTCGGGACGTTTTAGAAGCTGTTCAGATGAGCGTTAATCCCAAGGTTATAGAGACCCCTGTTGTTGCCGCCGTTGCCATGGACGGTATAGAGGTTAAGGTCCGGGCCAGGGTAACGGTGAGGGCCAATATTGAACGCCTTGTGGGTGGTGCCGGGGAAGAAACGGTCATTGCCCGGGTAGGGGAAGGCATTGTTACCACTGTTGGATCTTCGGAAAATCATAAGAAAGTCCTTGAAAATCCCGATCTTATTTCCCGTACCGTCCTTGAAAAGGGGCTGGATTCCGGAACGGCTTTTGAAATTCTATCCATTGATATTGCCGATGTAGATGTGGGCAGGAACATCGGTGCCCAGCTTCAGATAGATCAGGCCCAAGCGGATAAGAATATCGCTCAGGCAAAGGCGGAAGAACGCAGGGCTATGGCTGTTGCCAGGGAGCAGGAAATGAAGGCCAAGGTTCAGGAAATGCGGGCGAAGGTGGTGGAGTCCGAAGCCCAGGTACCCCTTGCCCTGGCCGAAGCCCTTAAGGAAGGGAACCTAGGTGTAATGGATTACTACAATCTGAAAAACATCCTTGCGGATACGAGGATGCGTGAAAGCATTGCCCGGGAAGTTCGGGATGACGATTCTCCGGAAAAACGGGATGAAGGAAACAAAATTGAATAAGGATGTGTGATTATGGGTGAACTAATATTACTACTGCTGATCCTTTACCTTGTTTTTAGTTCCTACAGGAGGGCAGAAATAAGGAAATGGGAATATGAGAGAAGAAGGCGCAGAACCTATCGGGATTCCCATCAGCCTTTGAAGCCCGAAACTTCTCCCACTGAAACTATAACCCTGGAAGATGTACGGCAAAAAGGAGAAGCGCCCCAGGAAACCCTTCCTTTGCCCCCTACTCCTTCCCTTGGAAGGTATGAGAACGAGGGGACCTTGGTTATAAAAATTGAAGAAGCAAAGGAGGGAATGGCATATCCTAAGGAACCTACAATAACCTTACCCGGGGATTTAATTAAAGAAAAGTCCGGGGAAAGAAGATATGCTAGGGAAGTTAAAAAAGCTAAGGGAGAAAGAAAAATTGCCTCCGGGGATCTTTATAAAGGGATCATTTACGCAGAAATTTTAGGTCCCCCAAGGGCAAAGAAACCGTGGTTTCCCATAAACGGGACAGGCTGAAGCGGTGCCTTGGCATTCCCGAGGCAGTATTTATTTGGTAATTATCCCCCTTTGGACAGCATAATTTAGTACAAGGAAAGGGGGATATTTTTATGTCCGAAAACCTGAGGAACTATATTAATGAAAAGAAGAATAGGCTTATGCATGAATTTGCCAACATACTGGAAATACCGGAAGATATATTTCTTAATATGCCAAAAATAACCTTTATAGGTTCCATACAGGTTTATATTGAAAACCATAGAGGGGTCATAGAGTACACTTCGGAAAAGCTCAGGGTTGCGGTGACCGGCGGGGAAATTGAGATACTGGGGGAGGATTTAGTGCTAAAGAACATTTTGCCCGATGAGCTTTTATTAGAAGGAAAGATTAAATCCATGGAATTGAACCAGTAGCCGGGGGAGGGGTGGGGGTGCTTTTACAAAAAATATTTCTGCTGATAAAGGGATATGTCATTATAATGGTGGAAGGTCGCCATCTGGAAAAATTTATTAATTTGGCGGTGAGCCGGGGATACCCCTTATGGAACCTTCACAGGCTTTCCCCGGAGAGCATGATTGCCGGAGTCCCGGTGGACGTATTCCCCCATTTAAGGCATATCGCCAGGGCAGCGGGCTGCAGAATAAAAATTAAAAGCAAGGGAGGCCTGCCCTTTGTCCTTTTGAAAATCCGCCGCCGCAAAATGCTTTTTGCCGGAGCGGTGGTCTTTTTAATTTCCCTCTATGTCCTGGCTTTATTTATTTGGTCCGTGGAGGTAAAAAGCAGTGGGGAATTGAAGCTGGTAAAGGAAGAGTAGATACTGGAAGAAGCTTCAAAAAACGGCCTGAGAATCGGGGCCTTAAAGCCTAGCCTCGATGCTGACAGGCTCCAAAGGGCTATTCTATATGAATTTCCACAGCTGAGCTGGGTGGGGGTAGAAATTCGAGGAACCAGGGCCACCATTGAAATTGTGGAGAAGATTCTCCCTGATAAATCCCGCTCGGACCGCAGGCCGGGCAATATGGTTGCGGTGAAGGACGGCATTATAGAAGAGATATTGGTTCTTTCGGGAGAAGCCAAGGTTGCCCAAGGGGATACGGTGCGAAAGGGTGACCTTTTGATATCGGGAACCATTTATCCCGAGGAAGAAGGGGAATCCCAGGGAGGCGAAGGAGAAGAATTGAACAATGATAAACAGCAGAAAAAAGAACCTCTGCAGGTAAGAGCCAGGGGAATTGTTCGGGCCCGGGTGTGGTATGAGGTTGAGAAGGAAATGTCTCTGGTGGAGGAGAAGGATAGAATGACGGGAAGAAAAAGGGAGCTATTAATTCTCCACTTAGCTGGGAAAGAAATTGTTCTTAAGGGAAAAAAAGGGAACCCCTATAAACATTATCGATACCGCAAGAAATCCTGGAAGCTGCCCAAAGTGGGGAAAATAGGCCTCCCTGCTCAATTGGTATCTGAAACTTATTGGGAAGTGGAAAAGGAAAAGATTTACCGCAGCATGACTGAAGCCCGGAATATTGCGGTGGATAGGGCGGAAGCAGATTTAAAGGGAAGGCTTAAACCGGGGACAAAAATCATGGATAAAAAGGTTAATATTAAATCTTTGGAAGAAAAGAGGATACGGGCGGTCTTAATTGTGGAGGCCCTGGAGGATATAGCCAGGTTTGTTCCCATAAAGGAAAACTAGATTAAGGAACAAGTTGCTATTTAAGACCAATTGCCGTTGTTGTATAATGAATATGATAGGGCAGAATTTTTGCATAAATTAGGAGGTATGCTTAATTTTGAAGAAGGATTCGCAGGAAAATTTTAATGTCAAGATCATTATTGGCAGCAACGGTGAAGCTGCCAATCTGTTCGGCTATCGAGATAAAAATCTGCGGTTCATTGAGAAAAATATCGGGGTAAGCATAACTGCCCGGGGTAATGAAATATCTATAATGGGTTCCCGGGAGGATGTGGAGCTCACAAAGGAACTGTTTAAACAGCTGGAATCCTTAAGCGGAGCGGGACAGAATATAGATACTGCAGTGATTAATTATGTCATGACGGAACTTCGGGAAAAACAGATAGGGGGGGAGGAAGATTCCCTGGCGAATATACTTTCAGAACACATATTAATTTCATATAGGGGAAAACCCATTAAACCTAAAACATTGGGCCAGCACAGGTACGTTGAAGCTATAAAAAAGCATGATCTTGTTTTTGGAATTGGCCCTGCGGGGACGGGAAAAACCTACCTGGCCGTGGTAATGGCGGTAAAGGCTTTAAAAGAAAAGGAGGTTGAAAGAATTGTGCTGGCGAGACCGGCGGTTGAGGCGGGCGAGAAGCTGGGTTTTCTCCCCGGCGACCTTATAGAAAAGGTAAATCCCTATCTTCGCCCCCTTTATGATGGTTTATATGATGTACTGGGGGTTGAAGCAGCTCAGAAGTACATGGAAAAAAATATAATAGAAATAGCACCCCTTGCTTACATGCGGGGAAGAACCCTTTCGGATTCCTTTATAATTCTTGATGAAGCCCAAAACACTACCCCTGACCAGATGAAGATGTTTTTAACCAGAATAGGATTTGGTTCCAAAGCGGTGGTAACGGGCGATGTAACTCAGGTAGATTTACCCAAGGGAAACCTTTCGGGATTGATCCAGGTCAGGGAGATTTTAAAAGGGGTAGAGGGCATTGCCTTTGAGTACCTAACGGAAAAAGATGTTGTGCGCCATCCGCTGGTACAAAAAATTATCATGGCGTATGAAAAATATCAGCTTCCTTCCGGGGGAGGAGAATTGAATGAAAAAGGGCAGAAGGGGGCCCAGCATTAAAAAATTCCTGCCTGAGAGCAAAAACATTTTCAGCACCCGCCGGTTTATTTGGGGTGTTATATTTTTTATTACCACTACCCTGATTTTAAGCATAAGTTTTCTTCCCGAAAGAATCAATGTCAAGGTAGGGGAAGTAAGCAGCAGGCAGATTAAAGCTCCCAACGAAGTGGTATATGTGAGTGAGGTTTTAACCCAGAAGGCGCGGCAGGAAGCGGCAAGTAAGGTGGAGCCTATTTTTAAGATAGATCAGACCGTTGTGGACGAGATAGAAAAGAATATCAGCGGGTTTTTTAACACCATAAGAACCGTTAAGGCTAATGAAAAATTAAGTAAAAGTGAAAAAATAAAGGCCACGCAGGACAAATTAGGTTTTGATCTGCCCCAGTCTTCTTGGGACGCTGTGATAGAGGGGGAGGCCCATTCCTTAAACACCTGTGAAAGTGTTATAAAAAATGTTATCAGAGAGCATATGAGAAAGGGAATCCAGCTTGAAGCGCTGGATACAGCCAGGGAGGATATCTTAAAAAGCGTTCTTGCGTCGGATATTCCCCAAAACCTCAAGCCTTTGGCTGAAGAAATTATTGTGAAAATGCAGCTTAAACCCAATCTCATACCCGATGTAGAAGGCACTGAACAGAAGAAAAAAGAAGCCATGGAAACAGTGGAACCTGTCCGGGTAACCATCAGAAAAGATGAAAAAATTGTTGGGGACGGAGAAGTGGTTACCGAGGAAATGGTTGAGGCTTTGGAACATTTAGGGCTTTTAAAATCCCGCAATCTTTATTTAAGCCTTCTGGGACTTGCCATGTTTGTATTGGTGATATACGTACTACTGATTCTGTACTTGTACCGATATAACAGGAATATTTTTGAAGATGAACAGAAACTTTTCCTCCTAGGACTTCTCCTTAATGTAGGCCTTCTCATCGACAAAGGTATCATCTCCATTAAGCTCAGCGAAAATCCTGAAATAGCTTCCTTGGTGGGATTTATGGTTCCTACAGCGGCGGTTTCCATGCTTACCGCTGTCCTGCTGGACAGAAGGCTGGCTGTCTTCATTACTATGATTTTAAGTATGTTTTTGGGTATTTTAATGGGCAATCAGCTGCATTTTATGATCGTTTCCTTTATCAGTGGTGTCGTGGGCATTTACAGTGTTTCCGACATTAGCGAGAGAACGGATTTAACAAGGGCGAGCATATATATTGCCCTTGCCGGTATGAGCGCAATCGTTGCCGTTATCTTTATTCGCACCAATTCATTGAACCTTGCTGTCCTTGGGTCGGTGGTGGGTCTTATCAACGGCATACTTTCCTCGGTTCTTACCATTGGCACCCTGCCCTTTTTAGAAAATGCCTTTGGGATCACCACCCCTGTTAAGCTGCTGGAACTTTCAAACCCCAACCAGCCCCTGCTTAAAAGGCTGATGATCGAAGCTCCGGGTACATATCACCACAGCGTAATGGTTGCCAATCTTGCCGAAAGGGCTGCCGATGCCACCGGTGCGGATCCCCTGTTAACCAGGGTAGGGGCTTATTATCACGACATAGGAAAATTGAAGAGACCTTACTTTTTTATAGAAAACCAGGTGGCAAACGAAAACCCCCACAACAAGCTTTCGCCCAGTTTGAGCACTTTGGTTATTACTTCCCATGTGAAGGATGGAGTGGAGCTTGCCAAGGAGAACAACCTGCCCCAAGAGGTAATTGATATCATTGAACAGCATCATGGAACCTCTCTGGTAAGTTATTTTTACCATAAAGCCATGGAAAGTGATAACTGTGAAGGTGTCAGCGAAATAGATTTCCGCTACGAGGGGCCTAAACCCCGCACCAAAGAAGCTGCCATTGTAATGCTTGCGGATACCGTGGAAGCCGCAGTGCGCTCGCTGCCGTCAACGGCACAAGGAAAGCTGGAAGGGTGCGTTAAAAGGATGATTAGGGACAGACTGGAGGACGGTCAGCTGGAGGAGTCCGAGCTTACCTTTAGGGAATTGGAGGTTATAACAAAGGTTTTTGTTCGGGTCTTAAGCGGTATTTTCCACTCTAGAATTGAATATCCTGATAATTTGATTCAGGAGTTAGAAGGGAGGAAGGGGAATGGAGATCACCATAAATAACGTACAGCAGAAAGCGGAACTGCCTCCTAACTATGAAGAGTTAATTAAAAAATGTGTAGAGGAGGTGTGTGCGAGGGAAAAGATACCGGATAACTACGAGGTGGGGATAACCCTGATGGATGATGAAGGGATAAGGCTTTTGAACCGGGATTTTCGAGGGATGGACGGGGCAACGGATGTTTTGTCTTTCTCTGCACTGGAGAGCCATGAGGAGGAACCTGAAATTTTTTACCAAAACGACGATGACGACGATGAAAAACCCCTGGTTTTGGGGGATGTGGTAATTTCGGCGGAAACGGCAGCAAGGCAGGCGGAGGAATATGGGCATTCTATGGAAAGGGAACTTTGTTTTTTGGTTGTGCACGGTATGCTCCACCTTCTGGGATATGATCATAAAGACAGGGATTCGGAAGAAAGAATGTTCAGTCTCCAGAGGGATATTTTAAATCATTTGGGGATCACAAGGTAGGGATTGGGATGATGAAGAGCAATACCTTAAAGGACAGCTTTTTGAATGCCTGGGAAGGTTTAAAGTATGCCGTAAAGACCCAAAAAAATATGCGCATCCATTTATCCGTCACCTTTATAGTGTTGTTGATGAGCTGGCTTTTAAGCATCAGTGTCAGGGAGTTTCTTTACATAATTTTTGCCATTTCCTTTGTGCTTTTTGCGGAAATGATCAATACCGCAGTGGAAAAAACCGTGGATTTATTTATGAGCACCTACCACCCTTTAGCAAAAATTGCCAAAAACGTTGCGGCCGGAGCGGTTTTAATAGCAACCATAAATGCAGTGATTGTGGGGCTAATTATTTTAGGGAAACCTTTATTTCAGGTTTTATTTTCATTTTAATTTTATAAATTTCATCATTGTTCATTAGGGAATATTTATGGAGGAGTGGAGTAAATTGATTGAGGCCAAATCTAAAAAAGAAAACCCCATTAATAATACCATTAATAACATTAGTAAATATTTACCTGCTATTATATTTGTTATGATGCTTATTCTTATATTCAATTCCCTTCTTCTTGCAAAGACACTGGGGTATGTTAATATGCCCGGGGAAATGGACCGGCTTGAAGTGGCCCGCAAGGCGGCGGAAATGACGGTGTCCTATTTGGAACAGCAGGCCAAGGACGCCATGGTCTATGATAAGACCCCCGTGCGGGAAGTTATTGCCCAGCTTAAATTTGAGCTGGAAAAAGCCAGCACCCCTGAGGAAATTATCGAAGTTCAGAGTATATATGGTGAAAAGGTAAAGGAAGTTATAGATAGGGAGCTGGATAACAAAAGAAATGAGGCTGTTTTGGATATTATCAGCAAGGATGCCAACGTAAAAAATTTCAGCGGGGAAACCACTGTTGAATTAAGCAAAATTGAGGGTAAGGGAGTTGTGGTTGAGGATAAGGCAGGGATTTTATCCGAAAACACGGTCAATGCCCTGAAGCAGAATGGACTTTTAACAAAGGGAGTTTGGCCTTTAATTGAGGTGAGAATATACAATGGCCGGGCGGAAATAATTACATCCAGGACCCTTATTGACCGGCTCAAGCAATATGAAAAGGAAATCGAAAACTTTAGATCCAAGCTGCAGGAGCTCAGGATCGCCGCGGGTTATACTGAACTGACGGGCTCCGGTATAACCGTAAAGTTGTATGATGCAGAGGAAGGCTACAGCAGCATTGACATTGTTCATGATAGGGATGTTAGGGATATAGTCAATGAACTTTTTGCTGCAGGGGCCAAGGGAGTTTCCGTGGGAGGCCAGCGTTTGGTGGCCAATTCTTCCATCAGATGTGCCGGCCCTGTTATCCTGGTCAACCAGCAGCCCATAGCCGTAAATCCCATCGTTATACAGGCCGTGGGAGAACCCCAGGTTCTGGCCAGTAGCTTGGATCTCATTAGGTCCCAGCTTAAGGAATTCGGCATAAGGGTTGAAATTTCTAAAGAAAAACAGATTAAGCTTCCGGCCTTTAAGGAAAAGAACAAATACGCGGAGGATTGAAATGGATATAAACGTCAAAGGGCTTATTGAGGAGGCGGAAAAAGCCCGAAAGCAGGCCTACGCCCCCTATTCCAATTTTCCCGTGGGCTGTGCGGTGCTGGGGGCTTCGGGTACAGTTTACAGGGGTTGCAATGTTGAAAACGCTTCCCTGTCCCTTACCCTCTGTGCGGAAAGGGCAGCCATTGCCGGTGCCCTTTGTGCCGGGGAAAGGGAGATTTTGGCTTTGGCCATTATTTCCCATTCCCCTGAACCCATAAGCCCCTGCGGTGCCTGTAGGCAGTTCATACTGGAGTTCGGGGAAGATATAACCGTTATAATGGCTGATAGGGATAAACGATATGAAGTGAAAAAAATTAAGGAGCTTCTGCCTTTACCCTTTAAGCTTTGATAAGTTATGGGCTTATAGGCAAATGCTAACTGCTACGGTTTTTTCACTTCGGAACTCACGCTATACTGTGTTCGTTAAGTTGTTTTGCAAACCACAGCAGACACATCATGAGTTTAACCAAAATGATTTGCTACAGCTGTAGGCTTTAATAAGCTTTTTTCCTGTGGGGTGAGATTTTTGAAAAAGGAATTTAAATCGGGTTTTGTTAGTATAATCGGCAGACCCAACGTGGGTAAGTCCACCCTTTTAAACAGCCTGGTGGGGGCAAAAGTGGCCATTATGTCCGATAAGCCCCAAACCACCCGCAACAAAATTCGGGGGATTTTAAGTGCTGAGGATTATCAAATTGTTTTTATCGATACACCGGGAATACATAAGCCTAGGCACAAGCTTGGGGAATTCATGGTGGCTTCGGCTGTGAATTCCTTTAAAGAAGTGGATCTCATTCTGTTTATGGTGGATGCTTCGGAAAAGGTGGGTGCCGGCGATGAATATATCATGAATATATTAAGGGAAGTGAGCACCCCGGTTTTTTTGGTGATTAATAAAATAGACCTGGTTAAGAAAACCGTTATCATGGAGAAAATAATTTCTTTAACCTCAAAATTTGATTTTGCTGAAGTGGTGCCCGTTTCTGCCGCTACCGGGGAGAACCTGGAAACTCTCTTGAGGCTTATTGTGCAGTACATGCCCCAGGGACCCAAATATTATCCCGATGACATGGTGACGGACAACCCTGAGAAGTTTATTATTGCGGAGATAATAAGGGAAAAGATCCTTAAAACCACTAGGGATGAAGTCCCCCATTCCGTGGCGGTTCAGGTGGAAGATATTCAGAACAAGGGAAATTTAATTTTCATAATGTCAACAATATATACGGAAAAGGATTCCCAGAAGGGAATTATCATAGGAAATAACGGGCAGAGGCTTAAAGAAATTGGCAGGGAAGCCCGCTTGGAGATTGAAAACCTGTTTGGGAACAAGGTTTACCTTGATCTATGGGTCAAGGTAAAAAAGGATTGGCGGAAGAAAGAGGGGGCTCTGCAGCAGTTTGGCTATTATCAAGAATAAATTTTGTTGACAGTGATTATAAAAATTGGTACTTTTTAAAAGGAAATTCTCAGGGGGTGTATCTTTGTGGAAAGTGGCCCTGGTTTCCCTCTTAATTAATAAGGCTCCCAGGGGCTGTACCAAGACCAAGGGTTGAGATGCTCCTGGGGGAAGGAGTGTCTCAAAATGATCCAAAACCTGCATAAAACTCTACAGCTGTTTGCAAATCTTTCAAAGGAAAAAAAGTATGACGGGATAAAGGCAATTTTAAGGCGGTACCAGCCGGCAGACGTAGCGGAAATTTTGGAGAATCTTGATGTGGTTGATGCTGAACGCGGGGAAATATTTAAACTGCTGGATAGAGAGACTGCAGCCTTGGTTCTGGGTATGCTGGATATCAGTACCATCAATTCCCTTTTGAACGCCTTAGGGCCCAGGTATATTGCTGAAATTTTAAACGATATGCCATCGGACGATGCAGCGGACCTTCTTGGGCATTTCCCCGAGGACCTGAGAAATACTCTGCTGGGTCTCATGCAAGCAGAGTATGCCGATGAAGTTCAGGAGCTTCTGGAATACGATATTGAAAGCGCCGGCGGCATCATGACTACGGAATATGTGGCTCTCCCCAAAGATATTACCACGGAGAAAGCCATTGAAATTTTGAGAAAAACAGCTCCTGACGCTGAAACCATTTATTATGTTTACATTGTTGATTCCCAGAACAGGCTGGTGGGGGTTATTTCCCTAAGGGAGCTGATAGTCGCTGATCCCGATACCATAATTGAAAGCATAATGCATAGAAAGGTAATCAGCGTTTCGGTGGATATGGATCAGGAAGAAGTGGCAGAAGTGGTTTCAAAATATGATTTTTTAGCGGTGCCCGTAGTGGATAAAGATAGCAGGCTGGTGGGAATAATTACCGTTGACGATATCATTGACGTTATTTATGAAGAAGCATCGGAGGATATTTTCCGCCTGGGCGGCAGCACAGAAGCCGTGGACGATTATATTGAGGGCAGGATCAGCCTCGCCCTTAAATCCAGACTGCCGTGGCTTTTTGTGACTATGGTGGAGGGCATAATTGCCGGACAGGTGCTTCGGGGACTGGAAAACGAATTGAGGGCAGTGGTGGCATTGGCATTTTTTATACCCCTCCTAACGGGTATGGGGGGCAATGTGGGAACCCAATCCGCCACTGTTACCGTTCGGGGACTTGCCACAGGGGATATAGATGAAAGTAATGTATTTTCAGTAATTTCCCGGGAACTTTTAACAGGGATACTGCTGGGTATAATAAACGGGGTTCTTGTGGGTAGCATCGCTTGGGTTTGGCAGAAAAACGCCGTATTGGGCCTTATAGTGGGTCTAGCAATGATTGGAAACATGACCACCGCCGCTCTTATGGGAGCCCTTGTTCCCCTGACTTTTAAAAAAGTGGGTATTGATCCCGCAGTTGCTTCCGCTCCCTTTATAACGGCTTCCATAGATATTACCGGTCTGTTAATCTATTCCACCCTTGCAAGTTTATTTATCGGTTTTCTGCTCTGAACAAAATGGAAAAATAACGCCAGTATACCTAAAAAATAATTAGTTAACCTAATTACTAACCGGCTGTTTAAAAATTTTCTTTCAATTTTAGGGGTGGTGGGTTTAATGGGTGTAAGCGATGCATTGTGGAGTATTTTTAAAAATACGGGATATATAGGAGCTTACCTTCTTTATAAGGATTATAAACGCCTGGAGAATGAGGACAAAGAAGTGGAAAACGGGGAGAATGAGAGGGACGAATTGATGATAGAGTAATGGACTGTTGAGAGGAGGAGGGAAAAACGGGAAAACTTTTAAAAACCCAGGGGGTTGTCCTGCGCAGCTTTAAATATAGAGAGGCGGATGTGATTATCACTCTGCTGGGTAAAAAGACAGGAAAGATAAGCGCTGTGGTAAAGGGTGCCAGGAAGCCCAAAAGCTCTATGCGGGGAACGGTTCAGCTCTTCAATTACGGATATTACCTTCTTTACAGAGGTAAAAGCCTTTACACGGCTGTCCAGTGTGAAACATTGGAGCCCTTTGTTAAACTTAGGGAAAATCTTTTAAAGTTTGCCTACGCTTCATATATCTCTGAAATTCTAACCCTCGTACTGCCCGAAGAGGAGGTCAATAACGCTGCCTTTGACTTACTGCTCACCTCCCTGAAAATAATCTCCGAGGAAAATGAAGTGCTTGGAGCCCGGTATTTTGACATAAACTTGATGAAAATTTCAGGATTTTTCCCAAGGCTTTTATCCTGTGTGGCTTGTGCTAAAAATATACTCAACGATAGGGGTTCCATTGTATTCGTTGCTTCTAAAGGAGGGGTTCTTTGTTCCTGGTGTTCCCGGGATGAAAAGGAAGGAATTCCCGTCAGCCGGGGAACCCTTGTTCTTACCAATCGCCTTTCGTCCATGGAACCGGATTTATTGAAAAAACTGAAAATAGCTCCGCAATTTTTTGAAGAAATGGCTGAGATAACCAGGGGATTTTGGAGGTTTATATTGGATAGGGAGTTAAAAACCTTAGACTTTGTTGACAATGTTCAAGACATGAATAAAAAAGAGGGTTAATGGAGAAAAGAAACTTGAAAGGAGTGAGCAGTGTAGTGATGGAAGAATACCTGCAGAAAATAGAGGTAATCAGGGAAAGATTAGGGGTTTCCTATAAAGAGGCAAAGGAAGCGCTGGATCAAGCAGGGGGAGATGTGGTACAGGCCATAGTGAACTTGGAAGAAAAGGGGAAAGAATTTTTGGAAAAAGATGAACTGGGTAAAAATCTTGTTGCCCGCATAAAGACCATAATTCAAAAGGGAAATGCAACCAAAATAAAAGTAAAAAAGAACGACAAAGTGGTTTTGGAAATTCCCGCCACTATAGGAGCTCTGGGTATTCTGGGAATGTTTATGAGTGCGGAGTTTGCCATTATAGCAGGGCTTGGGTCCGTTGCCGCCATGCTCAATGATTATACCATGGAAATAGAGAAAAAGGATGGGACTGTTGAAGAGATAAGATATAAATGATACATGATCTGGAGTTTATTGCAGGTGGCTGTTCCTAATAAGGATTTCACTGGCACATAAAAGATCCCAGACGGTAGATAGATCATTTTAGTAAATCCCATGGGGTATCTGCTGTAGTTTGCGAAACCACTAACAAACGCTGCGGTGTGAGTTCGCAAGTCAAGAAAACCGCAGCAGATCCCCTTTGCTTACAGGCTAAATTCCCACCACGCAGCAAAAATGCTGTGTTTTTTTATATGGGTGTTTTTAAAAGGGATCTTTAAAAGGGATCTGCCCAATTGGTTTTTTAAGCGGAGCCTGCTATCAAAAGAGGTTGATTTGTGTTCGGCATTATAGTAACATTTTTGTAAGTGCAAAGTACCTACTATAAAGGGGTTTATCCCCTTTTTACGGGACTCTTATGTGGTTGCCTAGGAACAGATTGTCAACTTAACTTTGTATCATTAAAACTTGCTTTATATTAAGGAGGAGAGAATGAATACTCTTAAAGATACTGTGATGGAAGTGCTCATGGCTGTCCTGCCTGTAACGGTCACCGTAATTATCCTTCAGCTTTTACTTGGATTACCCTTGGAGCTTATAATTCAATTTCTAGTTGGTGCAGCAATGGTTTCCATTGGACTCATACTTTTTTTATTGGGCGTGCGTATTGGATTGCTGGAAATAGGTGAAGCCACCGGTGCTGCCCTGACTCAGACGGGTAAAATGTGGCTTTTGATTCTTTTTGGTTTTCTCTTAAGTGCCGTTGTTACCGTTGCAGATCCTGACGTTAGGGTGCTGGCCACTCAAATAGATGCCGTATCAGGTGGAGCCATACCCAAAAACCCTTTAATAATATCAGTGGGTCTGGGCGTGGGTTTTTATATTGCCGTTGCCATAATTCGGGTTATCTTTGATATTCCCCTTAAATACGTTTTAATGGTGAACTACATCCTTGTTTTTATCTTTGCTGCCCTGACACCGGCTGAATTTGCAGCTGTTTCCCTGGACGCTGGGGGTGTGACCACCGGCCCCCTTGCAGTACCCGTTATTATGGCCCTGGGAATTGGTATTGCTACAGTTATGGGCGGAAGAAGTGCATCGGCTGACGGCTTTGGATATGTTGCCCTTGGCGCCATAGGTCCCATTTTGGCTGTACTGCTGTTAGGGGTGATTTATGGTTGAGTGTATTTGATTTTTTTGAAGGCTTTTCCCAAGTACTTCTGGAAGTTACCCTTGCTTTGCTGCCCTTAACCCTGTTATTTTTTATTCTGCAGTTTTGGCTCCTTAAATTCCCGAAGAAAAAGGTTTATGTCATTATTAAAGGTATATTGCTAACCCTAATAGGAACAGCTTTATTTTTACAGGGTGTTTATATGGGGTTTCTACCCGTGGGAGAAGTCATGGGGAAAACCATAGGAGCACTAAAGCATAAGTGGCTCGTTATCCCCGTGGGTTTTGTTGTTGGGTTTGTAGCGGTTTTCGCAGAGCCCGCGGTTCGGGTACTGGGTTATGAAGTGGAAAAGGCATCGGGAGGGTATATCCCTCAGCAGCTGATTCTGTATACCATTTCTTTGGGAGTTGCTTTTTCCGTGGCGCTGGCCATGGCGAGAATCCTATACGGCATTCCCCTTTTGTATATCGTAATCCCGGGATATGTACTGGCTTTTATAATGGCTCGTTATTCCACTTCATCCTTTGTTGCCATTGCCTTTGATTCAGGTACCGTTGCTACTGGTCCCATGACCGTAACCTTTATTCTTGCCTTAGCTTTGGGGGTTGCGGCAGCTATAGAAGGACGCAATCCCATGGTGGAAGGTTTTGGGTTGGTAGCCCTTGTTGCCCTGTCTCCCATTTTGGCAGTTTTAACATTGGGACTCCTTTATAGAAGAAAGGAGAAGGAGATTGAACGTGAAATCTCAGAGCTGTAAGCTGTTGGTTACCATTGTTAACCATGGGATGGCAAGGAAGATTGTAGATGCTACTAAGAAGGCCGGGGCTGAAGGGGGAACCACATGTCTTGGTAAGGGAACGGGAACTCATGAGATAGCGGAAATTTTCGGCATACCCTTTGAACCGGAAAAGGAAATAGTTCTCACCCTGATCTCCGAAGATAAGCTGGAGGATGTGTTAAATGCCGTGGTTTCCACCGGAAAGCTTGATAAACCCGGTAAAGGAATTGCCTTTGTGGTGAATGTAAAGAAAGTTACGGGTATATGTCATCCATGTGCATTAAAAGAAGCAAGGGGTGAATTTGTGGGAGGGACAGAAATGGAAGAAGGCCGTGAGGCTGTATATGACTTGATTGTAACCATAGTTAATAAGGGGGATTCCGAAAGGGTTATTAGCTGTACAAGGAATTTGGGTGCCACTGGGGGAACAATAATTTTCGGCCGGGGGACAGGGGTACATGAACATGTCAAATTATTTGGCATCACCATTGAACCGGAAAAGGAAATAGTTCTTACTCTCATCAAACGGGAACTTACACAAAAGGTTTTGGAAGCCATTGAAAAGGAAGTTGAACTGGAAAAGCCCGGAAAAGGAATAGCCTTTGTCCTTGACGTTGACAGGGTTGCCGGTATAAATCATGATATTAACAACATAGTAAAGGATGAAAAAAAATAAAAAAAACATGGGGTAGAGGGGATTATCAGGTAAAAAGAAAACAGCTCTGCCCCATGTTTTTTTATACCAGCTCCATTCCCCTTTGGAAGGACTTAATGTTTAGCTCTAGGGCGGGGCTTTTGAAAAATTCATTAAGAGCCTTTATAAAAGGCTCCGGTGGTATTATTTCAGTAATTTTCAGTACCGTTCCCAGAGCCAATAAGGTTATTCCCAGGGGATGGCCAAGTTTTTTTGCTTCCTCTGCAAAGGGGAAAGAATATTCCTTTACCCTCCCTGCAGGCTCCACAGCTATATTGGAGTCATAAATAATGATTCCGCTGTCCTTTACCATGGGTTCATATTTTTTGTACGCTTCGGAGGTTAGGGCAAGAAGAAGATCTGCTTCTTTCACAAAGGGATAAATAATTTCATCTTTACTTATAATAAGTGTTGACTGGTTTAGGCCGCCCCTTGCCCTGGCGCCGTAGCTCTGATTATGTGCGGCGTAGTAATTTTTATATATGATGGCAGCTCTTCCCAGAATATTTCCGGCCACTCCCAGTCCCTGTCCCCCTGAACCCGCAAGCATAATATCCCATCTTGTTTTCATATACTTCTCACCTTCTTTCTATTTCACGGCTGATTGTTGTTTTTTATATTTACTTATAAAGTCTTCTCTACTGCGCTGTATCAGTTTACCCCTCCAGACAAAATTCTGTTTTTCTTCCTGGGATAAACTATTATATTTTTCCAGAGGAATGGCCTTTTCTTTAAGCCAGTTAAGCATCTCAGGGGAATTCCCGATTTTATTATATCGTCCGTAGTAAGTGGGGCAAGGTGATATTACCTCTACCAGGGAAAAGCCTTTGGTGGAAATGGCTTCTTTAAAAAATTTATGCATTTCTCCCACATGATAAACGGTAGTTCTGGCAACATAATTTGCGCCGGCTTCCGCCACAAGGGAGCAAACATCCATTATAGATTCCGTTTTTCCTGAGCGAGAGGTGCTGGTAATGCTGTTTTCAGGAGTCAGAGGAGAAAACTGCCCTCCGGTCATTCCGTAATTATAGTTATTGGTAATCACGGTAGTTATATTTATGTTTCGCCGTGTAGCATGGATTAAGTGGTTGCCGCCTATGGCACCGGCATCTCCGTCCCCCAATAAAGCTACTATGGTAAGGTCCGGTTGTGCTGCAGCTATACCCGTTGCAAACGCAAGGCTCCTCCCATGGGTCCCCTGAAAGCGGTGGCATGCCACATAGTCTCCTGCCCTTCCTGAGCAGCCTATGCCTGAGGCCAGAAGGGCTTTGTGGGGAGGAATGTCCAGCTCTCCCAGAGACAGAATGATTCCTTTAAGAATTATGCCGTGTCCGCATCCCGCGCACCACAAATGGGGAAGCTGTTCCCACGCAACGTAATCGGAATAGGAATCAGGAATACCCAGCATTTTACTTCACCACACTTTCTATTTTATCTAATATTTCAGAAGGGGTAATGACATTGGTATCGTACCGCAGTATGGGTATTACCTCTGCTTGTCCTTTAAGTATTTTTTGAATCTCCCCTGTTATCTGGCCCATGTTCAATTCAACAACAAATATTTTTTCAGCCTTGTTGCACAGATTCAAAATATGTTCTTCCGGGAAAGGCCATACCGTTTGAAGATTGATCATTCCCATATTTATTCCTTTTTTAATCCCTCTTTCAACCGCTTCCCTTGCGGATCTGGCGGATATGCCGTATGAAATTAATATGATTTCTGCTCCGTCTTTACCATAGTATTTGGGAGGGGGAAGCTCCTTTTGATGATTTAGAATCTTATTGTGCAGCCTTTCCAGGAGCTTTCTGCATTTTTCGGGATTGCTGGTGGAATAGCCCCTTTCGTCATGAAAAAGTCCCGTAACTCTAAGGATATGTCTGCCTCCGTACGGGGCTAATGTAGGTATGCCCTTCTCATCGGGAGCGTAAGGAAGATATTCATCAGGGGAAACACTGGGAGTTTTTCGGTTGATAATGTTTAGTTCTTCCGCATCCTTTATAATGACTCTTTCCCTAAGGTGTGCAATAGCAGCATCCGTAAGCAACAGTACCGGAGAAGAAAACCGCTCTGCTAGATTGAATGCCTGAACAGTGAGATCAAAGCACTCCTGAACCGTTGAAGGTACCAGTGCAATAATGGGATGATCTCCGTGGGTGCCCCAGCGTGCTTGCAGCATATCCTGCTGTCCCGGTTTTGTAGCCACACCGGTGCCCAGTCCGTAGCGCTGAACATGTATAAGAACCAAAGGAACTTCTGCCATAACGGCATAACCCAGGTTTTCCTGCATCAGGGAAAATCCCGGACCGCTGGTAGCGGTAAAAGCCTTCATACCTCCCAAACTGGCGCCAATTACCGCAGCAATGCCACCTATTTCATCCTCCATCTGAATATATATGCCGCCCAATTTGGGAAGCTCCTGGGAACAAAATTCAGAAAGCTCATTTACGGGGCTGATGGGATATCCTGCATAAAACCTTGCTCCTGCATTTATGGCGCCAAGTGCACAGGCTTCATTACCTTGAATGAACATATTTTTCAACTAAGCCACCTCCGGTTTCAGCTTAATGGCAAAATCGGGACATCTATAGAAGCACATTTTGCATGATATGCACTTTTCAGGATATTCAACTTTAGGTGCATCATCTTTCCCGGTGGTATATACCTTTGTGGGACAAAATTCAATGCAAAGACCGCATTTTTTACAGAGTTTGGGATCAATATAAAAGGGATACACATTGTTTTCCACTGTTTACTCACCTTCCTTAAACTTAATGGGGCAGGGGGAGCTTGTGAAGGAGTATGCTGAAAAAAACCATAAAAAATAGGGCAACGGGATAAGTGGCTCCGTATCCCATGGCTGCTTTATCCGATTGGATGCTGTCTATGGCCGCCCCCAAACCGGGGGTGCTGGTCATACTGCCACACAGCGCCCCTGATAAAAGTATCCAGTCCAATTTAAATAAATATCTGCCAATAATGAAACCCGCTGTAAGGGCAAGGGTACCGGAAATAAAGGCCGTTGCTATTAGGGGAATGCTTCCGGCAATGAAAGTATTAACTGCTGCATATCCGTAGTTAAGACCCACAACTGACAGGAAAAAAGCCAGGGATATTTGGCGCACAGCCGTCAAAATTTTTTCATCCATTCTAAATTTAAAGGGTCCGATTTTTCCTATGTACCCCAGGGTTAAGGAGGAGATGAGGACTCCCCCTGTTAACCCAAGGTTTAAATACCCTAGGGGGCCCATATAGACTTTAACTGCTCCCAGCAGCTGTCCCAAAATACATACCCCTGCAAATTCCAGCAGACGAAATTTCCCTTTTTCCCCGGCTTCATCCAATTCTTCCTGGCTGTTTTCATTGGACGAAATAACTTTTTCTAATTTTTCAAATTCCCCGGACATATCCATGGAAAAAATCTTTGGGATGAGGTTTACTGTCAGTACAACTATAATAACTCCTATGGGGTAGGCTGCTGCATGTCCCGCTGCAACCGCTTCCCGCGCAGCGTACCCTGCGCTGCCCACGGATTCCAGGGCCGCCCCCAAACCGGGGGAGCTGGTGAGGGCTCCGGTATAAACTCCAGCCAGAGCGTATGGGTCAGTATTTTTAAAAATAAAAGTTGACAGATAGCACAGGAGGGCTCCGGTGAAGGTTACTGCAAAGCCCAGGACGGAGAACTTTATGCCGAATTTTTTTATAACCAGCCCCATATCCTTTGCAGCCAGCAGGCCCACAGAGGCGGAAAAAATTATAAGAAAGAGATTAAGGAGACTGTTATCTATAATCTCTATTTCCGCTGATCCTTGAGCCAGATTGTTTATACTTCCCTGATCCAGTGAATTGTTAATTACTAAATAGGTAATAAGCCAGCCGAAAAATATACCGGTAAAAAGAGTTCCTGAAACACCAAGCTTAATCTGCCTATACTCAATTCTGCCCAACAACAGCCCCAGAAGTACGGAAATCATTAACAGAAAAAATTGGTTGAGGATTAGGGTTTCTATGTCTAATTCTATCATTTTTTAAACCTGCCTTAGGTTTCAAATTTAAACTTCTGTACTTTCACCATCTATCGAAATATTTGGATATTTAATCATTCTTCCTTCCCATGTTCTTATGTAGACCGCATCCGGGGCCATGGAAACAAGGTACTCAGGGAGCATGGGGGTTTTTCCGAAACCCTTGGGAGCATTGATTATATACTGAGGAATGGCAAGGCCTGAGGTATATCCCCTGAGGTACTCCATGATGTTGATTCCGTCCTCAATTTTTGTAATGAAGTGTCCTGTTCCCTTAACCATTTTGGCTTGGAAGATATAATAGGGTCTTACTTTTATTTTTAAAAGTTCGTGACAGAGCTTCTTCATTACATGGGGATCATTATTAATTCCTTTTAAAAGAACGGTCTGATTGCCCAGGGGTATGCCCAATCGTGCCAGTTTGTCACATGCCTTTTCTGAATCCTTAGTGACTTCTTTGGGATGATTAAAGTGGGTGTTGATGTAAACCCGGGGATGTTTGTCCAAAATTTCACAGAGTTCGTCATTTACCCTCATGGGAAGGGTTACCAGCATTCTGGTGCCCAGTCTTTTTATTTCCACGTGATCGATTTTATCCAGCTCCGTTAAAATCCAGTCCAGTTTGCTGTTGCTGAGCATGAAAGCGTCTCCGCCGGTCAAAAGGACGTCCCTTATCTCCTCATTTTTGCGGATGTAATCCAGAGCCTGCAGGATATCTTCGGTGGGAGCGGCTTTATCCACTTCTCCTATATTTCTTCTTCTCTGGCAGTGCCTGCAGTACATGGCACATGCATTGGTGACGTTTATTATCAGCCTGTCAGGATAGCGTCGGGTGATGGTGGGTGCAGGGGAGGTGTATTCTTCAGCCATGGGGTCCGGTTCTCCTAAGGGAACGGTTATTTCATAAATGGAAGGTATTGCCTGTTTTCGTACGGGGCAGTTGGGGTCATCGGGGTCCATGAGGCTTGCGTAGTAAGGGGAAACCGCCCAGCGGTATGTTTTTCCCACTTCGTTGATTTCCTTAATTTCCTTCTCTGTAAGATTGATAACTTTAGCCAGGTCTTCTGCTCTGGTGAAGCGGTTGCGCACATGCCATTTCCAGTTGCTCCAGTCTTTTTCCGTTGCCCCCAGAACTTTCTTTATCCGCCTTTTATTTTCCTCATAATGCTCCGCCAGCTTAAATCCGCAATGGATCTTTTCCCTGGCTTCCAGATAATCCTTTATCCTCGCTTTAAGCTCCTCCGCCCTTTTTTGGGCCCTCAACCTCTTTTCCATAATATCATTCGCCAATACTTTCACTCCCCTATTTTTCCAGAATAGGTTTTTTTTTATACTATCATATAAAGCAGTGTTGTCAAAAGGACGACTTTTGACGTTAAAAAAAGAATAAAAAAGTTAATTAAAGATTAATTGTGTTTATTTACAAAAATGTTACTAACAAATAGTAATACTTAATATAAATAAGAAATAATAGAAACTTATGGTAAAATAAACTTAATACATATTGGTTTGGGGGGAATATATTTGAGATTTGTGGAGTACAAGGGAAAGAAAGTATTTGCCCGGTACGGTTTAAAAATTCCCAGAGGCATTGCCGTTTACACACCCGAAGGGGCACGAAAAGCTGCCCGGGAACTGGGGGGTGAGGTTTTTGTAAAAGCCCAGGTTCCCATCGGAGGGAGGGGCAAAGCCGGGGGAATAAAATATGCTGCGAATCCCGAGGAGGCGGAGAAAAGGGCTTCCGAGATTTTGGGTATGGACATAAGGGGATACAAAGTCAAAGAGGTTTACATAGAAGAAAAAATTGATATAGCCGGAGAAATTTATCTTGGAATTACCTAGGACCGTAGCGCAGGAATGCCCGTTATAATTTTAAGTGCCGAGGGCGGTATTGATATTGAAGAGGTTGCCCGGACAAAGCCTGAAAAGGTGGTGAGAAATTATATTGATCCCGTGTGGGGTTTTCACGGCTATCAAATGAGACAGATGGCTTATAAAGCCGGTATATCCGGGGATCTCATTGATGATATGGTAAAAATGGGGCTTACGCTTTATGAAATTTTTGTTGATAATGATGCAGTTTTAGCGGAAATAAATCCCGCCGTTGTTACTCCCGAAGGAAAACTGATGTGTGGGGACAGCAAACTGGAGATAGATGACAATGCACTGTTTAAACATCCTGATTTGGCAGCTTTAAATGAAGATATGATGGAGGAAAACACTTTGGAAGCTGAAGCCAAAGCTAAGGGTATAAGCTTTGTGCAGTTGAACGGAAACATTGCCGTTATTGGAAATGGAGCGGGGCTTGTAATGGGCACTTTGGACAGCCTTAGTTTGGAAGGGGGTTCTGCTGCCAATTTCCTGGACGTGGGGGGCGGTGCCCTTGCTTCCAAAGTGGAAGATGCTCTGGAAATAACATTAAAAATCAAGAATGTTAGGGCAGTGCTCATAAACATTTTTGGAGGGATTACCCGCTGCGACGAGGTTGCCAGGGGAATAGTGGCAGCTTTAAAGAGACTTAAACCTTCCGTACCCATCATTGTGCGCCTGGCGGGAAATAACGAAGAAGAAGGTCGTCGCATTTTAAGGGAGAGTGAACTTAATATACATATTTTTGACAGTATGAAGACTGCTGCCATTAATGCAGTCCGTTTTTCCAGGGAGGTCAGAATATGAGTATTTTAGCCAACCGGGAAACAAAGGTATTGATTCAGGGCATAACGGGTAGGGAAGGCAGCCATCACACGGAACTAATGCTCCAATACGGAACCAAAGTTGTGGGCGGCACATCTCCGGGCAAAGGTGGACAAAAGGTCCATGGGATACCTGTGTTCAACACTGTTTGGGAAGCGGTGGAAGAAACGGGTGCTGAAGCAAGTATTATTTTTGTTCCCCCTAGATTTGCTCTGGAAGCCCTTTACGAAGCGGTGGAAGCGGGTTTGAGACTTATCATCT
Source organism: Clostridia bacterium (assembly GCA_012523575.1). Classification (GTDB taxonomy): domain Bacteria; phylum Bacillota; class DTU086; order DTU086; family DTU086; genus 41-269. The sequence continues at coordinate 15,610 of JAAYIF010000051.1, read as the reverse complement.
GTATAACCGAGGGAATTCCCGTCTTGGAAATGATGCATGCCATAAGGAAAATTAAAATTTTGTATCCCGACACCGTATTAATTGGGCCCAACTGTCCGGGGCTCATAAACCCGGGGGAATGCAATCTGGGAATTATGCCGGGAAACGTTTTTAAGCCTGGTAATGTGGGAATAATAAGCCGGAGCGGGACTTTGACTTACCAGATAGCTTATAATATGGTGGAGGCGGGAATTGGACAGAGCACCGTTATCGGTGTGGGTGGGGACCCCTTCATCGGTACCAGATTTGTGGATTTAATAAAAATGTTCAATGAGGATCCTAAAACCGAGGCCCTGTGTATTATAGGAGAAATTGGGGGCACGGACGAGGAAGAAGCGGCCCAATATATAAAGGAAAATGTGGATAAACCCGTGGTCGCCTACATAGCAGGGCAGACATCCCCTCCGGGAAAAAGAATGGGACATGCAGGGGCAATAATATCAGGAAGTTCGGGAACTGCCCAGTCAAAAATTGAGGCTTTTAAGGAAGCCGGGGTTGAAGTGGCCAAAGCTCCCTATGAAGCTGCATATATCCTTAAAAATATGTTAAGAAAAAGTTTGTTTTCCCTCTGACCTAAAGAAGCGGTACAGAGATTTTAGAAATCAGTCCCTTTATTGACAGGGGCCGCCTTTTTTGCTAGTCTTTTTATTGTAAGTGAATATGTTCCTGCTATGAAGGAGAGTAGTAGCTGCTGGATTTTCCAAAGAGAGCCGGGGAAGCTGGGAACCGGTGAAAAGAAGGCAGTGAAGGCGCTCCTGAGCTGCAGGAGGAAAGCCCAGATTTTCTGGGTGAGTAAAGCCTGCTCGTATTGAGGGGGTCGGCATTTTTTTGCCGGCCAAACAGGGTGGAACCGCGGGAAGCTCCCGTCCCTGTAGCTGTGCTTGGGGAGGGAGCTTTTTAATTTAGTTTTAAAAAAACCTTATGGAGGGCGAAAAAGAGTGAATTTTCAAGAGATTATCCTGGAACTCAGCCGTTTCTGGAGCGAGAAAGGTTGTGTAATTCAGCAGCCCTACGATGTGGAAAAAGGAGCCGGAACCATGAACCCGGCGACTTTCCTAAGGGCCCTTGGGCCGGAGCCGTGGAATGTGGCCTATGTTGAGCCTTCAAAAAGGCCCACGGACGGTAGGTATGGGGACAATCCAAACCGTCTCCAGCAGCATTACCAATTTCAGGTTATACTGAAACCTTCCCCCGATGACGTTCAGGAGCTGTATTTGGAGAGCCTGGAGAGGCTTGGTATAAAACCCGAGGAGCATGATATACGTTTTGTGGAGGACAACTGGGAATCCCCCACCCTTGGGGCCTGGGGGCTGGGCTGGGAAGTATGGCTGGACGGCATGGAAATAACCCAGTTCACCTATTTCCAGCAGTGCGGAGGGTTTGACTGCAAGCCCGTTTCCGCGGAAATAACCTACGGCCTGGAACGTATTGCCAGCTTTATTCAGAAAAAGGATAATGTTTTTGATGTAATATGGTCAGGGAATATAACCTATGGGGACGTTCACCATCAAAACGAAGTGGAATATTCCGTTTATAATTTCGAAGCCGCGGATGTGGATTTGTTGTTCAACCTCTTTGATTTGTATGAAAAGGAATGTCTTCGGATAATAAAAAAAGAACTGGTGCAGCCGGCCTATGATTACTGCCTCAAATGTTCCCATATATTCAACTTGTTGGATGCAAGGGGTGCCATAAGCGTTACCGAAAGGACCAATTATATTACCAGGGTGCGCCATCTGGCCCGTTTGTGTGCCGAGGCTTATCTGGAGCAGAGGGAAAGAATGGGATATCCCCTTTTGAAAAAGTAATTTTTGCTCCGAGGAAAAACATTGGATAGCAGACGGGGAGATAAGGAGGTTATAAAATGCCCAAGGATTTTCTCTTGGAAATAGGAACGGAAGAAATACCCGCCAGGTTTATGGAAAAGGGTTTAAAGGAGTTAAAAAGCAAAGGGGAGGAGCTTTTTAAAAATCACAGGGTTCCATTTAAAGAGATAAAAACCTATGGAACCCCAAGGCGTTTGGCCTTTTATGCGGTGGAGCTGGCGGAACGGCAGGAGGCCTTGAAGGAAGAAGTGAAAGGCCCTCCCGCTAAAATTGCCTTTGATGAAAAAGGTAATCCTACAAAGGCTGCTTTGGGATTTGCCCAAAGCCAGAAAGTTCCAGTGGATTCTTTAGTTATAAAAGAAGTAAAGGGTACCCCTTATGTTTTTGCCGTACATGAAAGAGAAGGAAGTTCCGTTGTGGATATTCTACCCTTAATACTTCCTGATTTGATTAAGTCCCTGTCCTTTCCCGTTTTCATGAGATGGGGTGACAAGGATGTGCGTTTTGTAAGGCCTATCCGTTGGCTGGTCAGCCTTTACGGCTCCCAAGTGGTGGAATTTGAATTTGCCGGTATTAGGGCGGGCAATAGAAGCCGGGGCCATCGTTTTTTGTCCAAGGGAGACGTTGTTATAGACAGGGCTGAGGATTATAAGGAAGTTATGGAAAGGGCTTACGTACTGGTGGATCAGGACAGAAGAAGGGAAATTATATGGAATCAGATAGAAAAGCTTGCAGCGGAGGAAGGGGGGATGGTTAAGGAAGATGAAGGGCTCCTTAATGAGGTGAATTATCTCCTTGAATACCCTACTGCTTTGTGCGGAAGTTTTCCCGAAGAGTATCTTGTTCTGCCGGAAGAAGTTTTGGTAACAACCATGCGGGAACACCAGAGGTATTTCCCCATATACGACAGCGAAGGAAGGATGCTTCCCAAGTTTATAACCGTCAGAAACGGAACGGATAAACATATTGATATTGTCAGGGAAGGCAACGAAAAGGTGCTCAGGGCCCGCCTGGCCGATGCAGAATTTTTCTACAACGAAGATCAGAAAACGCCCCTTTCCCAGAAGGTACCCCTTCTTAAGAATGTAGTTTTTTATGAAAAACTGGGAACATTGTTTGACAAAGGTGAGCGCTTAAAACTGCTGGCTGACTTCATAGGGGACTGCCTCAACTATGAAGAAGAGGTGAAAAACGCTGCCCGCCGGGCCGCTTATCTTTGTAAAGCCGATCTAGTAACCAACATGGTAACGGAATTTACTGAACTGCAGGGTATTATGGGCAGTTATTATGCAAAAAATGATGGTGAGGAATCTGCTGTCTGTGAAGCTATTCGCGAGCATTATATGCCTCGCTTTTCCGGGGATGAGCTTCCTAAAACCAGGGCGGGTTGTATTTTGAGCATTGCGGACAAGATTGACAATATTGTGGGATGTTTTTCCCTGGGCATACAGCCCACAGGCTCCCAGGATCCCTACGCTCTGCGCAGGCAGGCCCTGGGAATCTGCAGGATCTTTATTGATGGGGAATTGGATCTCTCCCTTTCCCGCCTTTTCAAAAAGGCTTATGAGATATATTCTGCCCAGTTTGATTTGGAAGTACCTTACGACGAACTTGAGGATAATCTAATGGGTTTCTTTGAACACAGAATTTCAGGCCTTTTGGAAGAAAAGGGATTTAAATATGATGAAGTGAACGCCGTAATGGCCAGGGGCTGGGACAGTCCATGGGATACTTATATGAAAGCGGAAGCCCTAAGGGAATTCAGAGGGGATTCCCATTTTGAAGCCCTTCTTACGGGCTTTACCCGGGCAGCCAATCTTTCAAGAAACGTAGACGAAAAAGAAATTAACCCTGACCTTTTAACTGAGGATGCGGAAAAGAAACTCTATGACATGTACTTAGAGGTTAAGGAACAAGTGGAAGAACTTCTGCCTGCCCGTCGTTATCTTGCTGCCCTTGGAAAAATTTCTGAGCTTAGAAGTTATATCGACAATTTCTTTGATGAAGTTATGGTCATGGTGGAGGAAGAGAAACTAAGGGAAAACCGCCTGGCCCTTTTGAAGAATATTTCTCAGCTCATGTCATGCGTGGGAGATCTTACAAAAATAGTTTTTGAAAAATAAAAGGTGTAAATTACCACGAAAGAAAGAGGATAAACAAGATAAAAATAGTATATAAAAATGTAGCTTTTTTGCTAAACAGCATGTCATATTTATAACAATGGTATGTACCAAAAGGTGGTGGTTTGAAAATTTTTCTAACCGAGCGCCAGGAAAAAATAATTGATATAGTTAAAAAACACGGACCCATTACAGGTGAGCATATTGCCAAAAAGCTCAATTTAACTAGGGCTACATTAAGGCCCGATCTGAGTATTTTGACCCGGTCGGGAATCCTTGAAGCACGTCCCCGGGTGGGTTATTCTTACAACGGCAACAGCAGTCTAATTAAATTAGCCAATCAGCTTCACAAAATCAGGGTTAGGGACTTTAAATCCCTGCCCGTAGTGGTTGGAGAAAACACCACGGTTTATAATGCGGCGGTAAAAATGTTTACAGAGGACGTGGGAACTCTCTTTGTGGTGGACCAAAAGGGGAATCTCCAAGGTGTAATTTCCCGTAAGGATCTTTTAAAGACAACTCTAGGGAATAATAAAGATGTTCAGCAGCTGCCGGTGAACGTAATTATGACCCGTATGCCCAATATTATAACCACTACCAACGATGAAACCGTTTATCTGGCAGCTAAAAAAATTGTGGACCATGAGGTTGATGCCCTTCCGGTTGTTAGAACTTTTATAGACAGCCAGGGGGTGGAGCATTTTGAAGTTGTGGGTAGAGTGACAAAAACCAATCTGGCCAAAATACTTGTGGAATTGGGGGAAGGGAAATGACCCATGAGAATCTGCCTGCTGATAATGGCTGCGAAGCACCGGTGATGTTTGTGGTTTCAGACTCCCTGGGGGAAACTGCTGAATTTGTGGGCAGGGCTGCGGCCAGTCAATTTAACAGTGAACATGTCGAAGTTAGAAGAATACCCTTCGTAAGCGACAGAGAGCACCTGGAAGAGATTGTTGAAGAGGCAAAAAGCTGCCGGAGCATCATTGCATTTACCCTGGTTATTCCCGAGTTAAGGGAATATCTTAAAAAGCTGGCTGAAGAAAACGACATTCCGGCAGTGGATATTTTGGGTCCCATGCTCGAAGCCATCAGCAGAATAACCAAAAAGCCTCCAAGGCTTGAACCGGGACTTATGCGCAGGCTTGATGAGTATTATTATAACAAAGTTGAAGCCATAGAATTTGCGGTAAAATATGACGATGGAAAGGATCCCAAGGGAATACTGCGCGCCGATGTGGTTCTCATTGGGGTTTCCCGAACTTCCAAGACCCCCGTTTCCATGTATCTGGCCCATAAAAGAATTAAAGCTGCCAATGTTCCCTTGATGCCTGAGGTAACACCCCCTGAGGAGCTCTATCAGATACCGAAGAACAAAGTAATAGGACTTACCATTAATCCCAAGCAGCTGTATCAAATTAGGCAGGAAAGGCTAAAGACCATCGGGCTGTCCTCTGGTGCCGATTATGCCAGCTATGACAGGATTTTAAGAGAGCTGGATTATGCGGAAGAAGTTATGAAAAGCATAGGATGTCCCATTATTGACGTTACCAATAGGGCAGTTGAAGAAACTGCCTCTAAAATACTAGAAATATATTATAAGGGGGAGCGACATGGAAGCTAAAAAATATGTTTATCTATTCGCTGAAGGTAGTAAAGATATGAGAAATCTTTTAGGAGGTAAAGGAGCCAACCTGGCAGAAATGACCAATATAGGGCTTCCCGTACCTCCGGGACTGACCATTACCACCGAATGCTGTAAGGAATATCTCGCAGCAGGCAACAAAATTCCAGAGGGCTTAGAAGAGCAGCTTATGGAAAAGCTGGCGGCTTTGGAAGAAAAAATGGGTAAAAAGTTTGGGGATGAAAACAATCCCTTGCTGGTTTCCGTTCGTTCCGGAGCGCCGGTATCCATGCCCGGCATGATGGATACAATTCTCAACCTGGGCTTAAACGATAAGAGTGTTTTGGGGCTTGCCCGGGTAACCAATGATGAAAGATTTGCAAAGGACTGCTACAGGCGCTTTATTCAAATGTTCAGCGATGTGGTGCTGGGGGTCGAAAGCATAGAGTTTGAAAATGTTCTTGAGAGGGTAAAAAGCCAGAACGGATTGGAACACGATTATCAGCTAACCCCGGAAATGCTGGAAAACATTATTGAGGAGTTCAAAAAAATAGTCCGTCTAAAAACAGGCAGCGATTTCCCGCAGGAACCGAAGAAGCAGCTAATGATGGCTGTGGAAGCCGTCTTTAATTCCTGGAACAACGATAGGGCCAAGGTTTACAGAAAGATTAACAACATTCCCGATGATCTGGGAACCGCTGTCAACGTTCAGACTATGGTCTTCGGTAACATGGGAGAAGACTGCGGTACCGGTGTGGCCTTTACCCGAAATCCTTCCACCGGTGAAGATAAGATCTATGGAGAATTTCTGATCAATGCCCAGGGGGAGGATGTGGTTGCTGGTATCAGGACTCCCTTGCCCATTGATGAGCTAAAATCTGCAATGCCCAAAATTTATGAGGAATTTGAAGAAATATGCGAAAAGCTGGAAGCCCATTACAGGGATATGCAGGATATAGAATTTACCATTGAGAAGGGGAAATTGTATATTCTCCAGACAAGAAGCGGTAAAAGAACAGCCTCTGCTGCGGTTAAAATTGCAGTGGATATGGTGAATGAAGGGCTCATTACCAAGGAAGAAGCTATAATGCGCATTGAGCCCAAGCAGCTGGAAAATCTAATGCACAGCAGAATTGATCCTGATATAGATCAACAGCCCATTGCCAAAGGTCTTCCTGCCTCCCCTGGAGCTGCAACGGGGGCTGTAGTATTTGATGCTGACGAGGCAGAGGAACTGGCTAATAAAGAGGGAGCAAAAGTAATACTGGTTCGTACTGAAACCACCCCCGACGACATCCATGGAATGGTGGCAGCTCAGGGAGTGCTTACCAGCAGGGGCGGTATGACTTCCCACGCAGCCGTGGTTGCAAGGGGTATGGGCAAACCTGCTGTGGTTGGCTGCGATGCAATTAAGATCGACTATGCCAATGAAAAGTTCTTCGTTGGCGGTGAGGAGTTTTCCAAAGGAGATATTATCTCCATTGACGGCGGAACGGGTAATGTCTACAAAGGAGAAGTTCCCATGTATGAGCCTGAGCTGGGTGCAAACTTTGAAACCCTTCTCAGCTGGGCTGATGAGCTGGCCAGGGTCAAGGTAAGGGCAAATGCCGACACCCCCGAGGATGCCAGAAGGGCCAGAGAATTTGGTGCCGTGGGCATTGGTTTGGTAAGGACTGAGCACATGTTCATGGAAGGCGGAAGGCTGGCTGCTATGCAGGAAATGATTCTTGCCGATACCCGGGAACAGCGGGAAGCAGCCCTGGCTAAAATTTTACCTTACCAGAGAGAAGATTTTTACGGGATACTAAAGGAAATGGCAGGACTGCCCGTTACCATAAGGCTTCTGGATCCTCCCCTTCACGAATTTTTACCCAATTTGGAAGAACTCCTTGTGGAGATAACCAAGCTCCGCTGCACCAACGGGGATCCTGAACTATTAAAGGAAAAGGAAGCACTCCTAAGAACGGTGCGTGGTCTTTCCGAGCTGAACCCCATGCTGGGCCACAGGGGATGCCGTTTGGGTATTCATTATCCGGAAATCTACGCCATGCAGCTCAGGGCCATATTTGAGGCAACGGCAAAATTGGTGAAGGAAGGATACGAGGTATACCCGGAAATTGAGATGCCCCTGGTAATTCACGAAAACGAGCAGAAAAGGCTCAGGGCACAGGCCGTTGAAGTGGCTGAACAGGTGAAAAAGGAAACGGGAGTGGATTTCCCCTATAAGGTTGGGGTAATGCTTGAAGTACCACGGGCCTGTTTGGTAGCGGACAAAATAGCTAAGGAATCAGACTTCTTCTCCTTTGGTACCAATGACCTTACCCAGATGGGACTTGGGGTTAGCAGGGACGATGCCCAGGGCAAATTCCTTCATACCTACGTAAGCGAAGGAATTTTTGAACACGATCCCTTTATAGTAATAGACAGAGAAGCAGTGGGAGAATTAATGCGCATTGCAATTACCAAAGCCCGTTCCATTGATCCCAAGTTTGAATTCGGCATCTGTGGAGAGCATGGTGGAGAACCCAACTCCATTGAGTTCTGCCACCTTGTGGGGCTGGATTATGTAAGTGTTTCTCCTTACAGGGTGCCAGTTTCCAGGCTCTGCTGCGCCCAGGCAGCCATAAAGCATAAAGATAAATAATAATAAGGAACAAATTGAGGAAGCCTTCTGCTGGATAAGCAGAAGGCTTCATGCTGTAGACAAAGAGTCTCTGCTGCGGTTTTCTCTATTTGAGAACTCACGCCGGACAGCTCTAAGCGCAGGGTTATGGAAAAACCGGACCGCCCCAGGAAGGTGAAATAGCTGTTTTAAGTTAAAATAAATAATTTGGTTGTGTATTTATTTTTCAATTTGATAAAATAAATACAGAAAACAGAGAATACTTGTGTTATAATGTTCAACGTATTCTCAAATTTGAAAGGAGGATTTAATAATTGCGCGAGAAAGTTGAATTAGTATTGAATAAAGTAAGACCCATGCTGCATGCAGATGGCGGCAATGTGGAGCTGGTGGATGTTGATGAGGAAAAGGGAATAGTTAAAGTAAGACTTACAGGTGCCTGTGGCAGCTGCCCAATGTCAACCATTACCCTTAAACACGGTATAGAAGAGGTCTTAAAAAGAGAGATCGAGGGAATAAAAGAAGTTGTGGCAGTTTAATGAACACGGTTGCTGTTAGGAATTTTAAATAATTGATTTAGTAATAGAGCCCGTTTATCGGGCTCTATTCTTGGCTGTGGGAGGTGTAAACCTTTGCTTATAGTTGCGGTAAACGGAAGCCCCAGAAAGCACGGCAATACCTCATACCTGCTGCAGGAAGCTTTAAAAGTAGCTCAGGAACGGGGTATTACCACAGAAATGATCCATGTATCAGAAGTACTTGGGGAAGCTGAACATCCTTTCTGTAATTTTTGCATGAATGTCTGCGACGGCAAATGCTTTGTGGGCACCGGACTGGAAGAGGCATATGAGCTTTTGAAAAAGGCCGATGGAATCATTGTGGGTACCCCTGTTTATTTTGGAACCGTTTCGGCCCAGCTTAAAGGTTTTTGGGATAAAACCAGATTTATGCGCAAGGATAAAAGTCTCCTTAATACTGTGGGAGGAGTAATTACAGTGGGGGGAGCCCGCTTTGGTGGGCAGGAAACCACTTTAAACGCTGTTATTCATATGATGCTTGTCCAGGGCATGACCATTGTGGGGGACGGACATTTTGATCATGACTGTGGTCATTTTGGCAGCTGTGGCCAAAAACCCTCTGAAAAAGATGATTTTGCCCTGGAGAGAGCCCGGATAACCATGAAAAGAATTATAGAGGTTGCTGAAGCCACAAAGGAACTTAGAAAAAAATAGTGGTGAGCTGGTACATATGCTTATCAGGGAAAGAATTGAACAAAGGGAAAGGGAGATTTTATCACCCTTAGCAACTCTCAGCATCAATACTCGGGGAAGAAAGCGACCTGAGCCCAAGTGCAGCGTTCGTACGGAATTTCAAAGGGACAGGGACAGGATTATACATTCCAAGGCTTTTCGCAGGCTCAAACATAAAACCCAGGTTTTTTTAGCTCCGGAAGGGGATCATTTTAGAACCCGCTTAACCCATACCCTAGAGGTCACCCAAATAGCCCGTACCATAGCCAGGGGGCTTAATTTAAATGAAGATCTCACCGAAGCCATTGCCCTGGGGCATGATCTGGGACATACCCCCTTTGGACATTCAGGAGAAGAAGTGCTTAAAGAAATTGTTCCCGGCGGCTTTAAACACAACGAGCAGAGCCTTAGGGTTGTGGATTACCTGGAAGGAGAAGGGGGATTAAACCTTACCCAGGAGGTAAGGGATGGGATTCTTAACCATACCGGTCCAAAGAAACCTTTTACTTTAGAAGGTCAGATCGTAAAAATAGCCGACCGCATAGCTTATATAAACCACGATATCGATGACGCCATACGGGCCGGGGTGCTTAAAAAAGAAGATCAGCCGGCAGAACTCCTTTCCGTATTGGGGAAAGATCACAGCCGCCGCATAAATACAATGGTAACGGATATAATTAAAAACAGTGACGGAAAAAGGGAAATTAAAATGAGCCCTCCCATAGAAGAAGCCACTTACAAATTAAGGGAATTTTTATTTGATAACGTTTATAAAGGTTCTTCAGCTAAAGCTGAAGAAGGAAAGGCGAAACGTATGCTGAAGGAACTGTATTTTTTCTATTTAGAAAATCCCGAGGCCCTTCCTTTAAATATTAGGAAAAAAATTGGTGAAATACCTACTGAGCAGCTGGTTTGTGATTATATAGCCGGGATGACGGACAGATACGCAATTTCACAGTATCAGATATTTTTTGTCCCCCGGGGTTTTAGTCTGATGTGTATTGACGGATAAAAAAATCGAGGGAAGGTGGAAGAACTCTCTTCGCGGTCAAGCTAGCCGGGAACTGACTAAGAACCCGGCAGGAGTTCCTTACCTTCCCTCTATGGGTTATTATGTACCCTGCTAAACGTTTTTATACAAATAAATAAAATTTTATTTAATGATATTGCAGTTTGTTAATGTAAGGTCTCTGCTGCAGTTTTCTCTACTTACGAACTCACGCCGGACATCTCTAATGGCAGTGTTATGGGCAAACCCGGGCTGCTCCAATTCGGCGTCCATGCGTGAGAATGGCTGGCGCTCATTTTCCGCTAGCGCTTCCCGGTTTTAATCGGCGTTCGTTAAGTGGTTTCGCAAACTGCAGCGGAGATCCCCTGTGAGATTTACTGAGATTGTTTAACTGTGGTCTGAAATTTTATATAATAAAAATGAGGGATTTTTTGTAAGGTTTTATAGACATGTAGAGAGCGCTTGGGGACAGCGCTCTCTACAGTTTAAAGGGAGGCTCAAGAAGAATGAAGAGTGGTTCTATACTGTAGTATAGCATGCCAGTATAGAAATGTCATCAGGTAACTATTACCTAGGCCTAATCAGGCCAGGTGCGGATTATTGGTCCTTTAAAAGGTTTTGCAGAAAATATTGAATAATACTTTTATATATAACGTATAAAGTTGTGCCTCCTATTAATATTAAAAGAAGAACGGCAATTATTTTTTCTGTCATAATCCTCACTCCTTCAAATTTAATTTGGTTTAAAAAATAAAAAATAATACTCCAGCTTGCTGGCAAAGGGTCTCTGCTGCAGTTTTCTTTACTTGCGAACTCACGCTGGACGGCTCTGATAAAATTTCGCCTTAAGTTAAGTAAAAATAAAAAAATCCTTTAAAAATTTAAAAAAGGGAAAGAATTACCGACAGGTGGGTTTAATATATAAAAAATACCTCCTGAACCCCTTCCTTTTAAGGAGGAATAAGTTTTGTCTAATTCTTTTTCCGAAGCAATGATTGATGAAATTCGCGAGCATAATGATATCGTTGACCTTATTTCCCAATTTGTTGATTTAAAAAAAAGAGGGAAAAACTTTGTGGGCTTGTGTCCTTTTCATCCGGAAAAGACGCCCTCCTTTACCGTAAACCCGGAAGCCCAGATGTTCTACTGTTTTGGATGCGGGGTTGGGGGAAATGTTTTTAATTTTTTAATGAAGTACCACGGACTTACCTTTTACGAAGCGGTAAAAACTTTGGCTGAAAAGGCAGGAATTCAAATACAGACGGAGAAGAGTTTTATTCCGGCAAAAAAGGAGCTCAGAAAACGGGATTCCCTCTATAGAATAAATGATCTTACGGCTAAATATTATCATGCAGTCCTTAAAAGTCGCAAACTGGGTGTTCCGGGGCAGTTTTATATTAAAAAAAGAGGATATACTGACGCCACGGTGAAGAAATTTGTGCTGGGGTATGCTCCGGGAGAGTGGGATAGTCTTTGTTCCTTCCTTTTAAAGAAGGGTTTTACGGAGCAGGAAATCATTGAAGCCGGGGTGGGCTTAAAAAGCAGGCTGGGACGATTAATAGATCGTTTTAGAAACAGAATAATGTTTCCCATAGGGGATTACAGGGGTAGAATTATAGGATTTGGGGGACGGGTACTGGACGGCGGGGAGGAGCCCAAGTACCTAAATTCCCCGGAAACAGCTCTTTTCCATAAAGGAAAGGTTCTCTACGGGCTTCATGCGGCCATACCTGAAATTCGAAAAAATGATTTTGTACTGGTTTTTGAAGGGTATACCGATGTGCTGACAGCCCAGCAGAACGGGATAGGGAATGCGGTTGCTTCTTTGGGCACTGCCTTTACCGAAGACCATGGAAGGCTTCTGCGCAGGTATACTAAAAATGTAGTAATTGCATATGATGCCGATACCGCCGGTATGGCAGCAACCCTTCGGGGCATGGAAGTCCTGTCCCAGTGTGGCTGCAGGGTTTCCGTTGTGGACCTTCCCGAGGGAACTGACCCCGATGAATACATTAGAGAGCATGGTGGGGACGCTTTTCTTGATTTACTTAAGAGGAAAACATTATCCCTTGTAGAATACAAATTGCATAAAGTATGTAAAGAATTTAATACAGACAGCATTTCCGGCAGAATCGCCGCCGTAAATGAAATGCTCCCGGTTCTGGCAAAAATCAACAGCCGGGTGGAGCAGGATGCCTATATAAATTTAGTAGCCAAAAAACTTTTCATATCCCCCGAAGCTATAAAGGAAGAAATATTAAAATATACAAAGAATCTGCAAAAAAATGGTATTAATTATGATAAATTAGAGAAAAATAAGTATGCTGGGGAAAAGCCCCATGTACCTGTTCTACCGAAATTTAAAGGACCGGAAAACATGCTGATGAGCTGTGTGATTTTTAATCCGGAATTTATTGAGATTGTAGATAGGGAATTGGGAATAGATTCCTTTAGCCAGCCATACATGCGGGAAATACTATCAATAATTAAGCGTAAGTGGAATGAGGGAGTTAAAATATCCCCTTCTGCATTGATGGAAAAGGTGAGCCTGGAAACTTCCCGTCAGTTTTTAACAGAACTTTTTTTTAAGGAATATCTTCCGCCTTGTGATAATGAAAGTGAGCTGCTGTTATATATAAATAGTGTTAAATGCTTAAGAATTAACAGACTAATAGAGGAAAAACAGGCTTTGTTGGCTGAAGCCCAGAAAAAAAGGGACAACCGGCTGGAGAAAAAATACCTGATGGAAATAGAAAATCTATTAAGGCTGAGGGAAGAACAGAAGAAAAATTCACCCATAGAAAGGGGGGAATAATATGCAAGCGCAGGAAAAGGATCAGCAAATTAACGAATTAATTAAAAAAGGCAAAAAGCAGGGTGTTTTGACTTATCAGGAAATTATGGATGCTTTGCAGGAAATAGAATTAACTCCGGAACAAATTGATGAGATCTATGACCGCCTGAGCGGTCTTGGCATAGAAATAATACCGGAATCCGAGTTGGAAGAGGAGCAGGAAGAGGAAGAAAGCATCGATGTTGACCTCTCTGTTCCCGAGGGAGTCAGTATTGATGATCCCGTTAGAATGTACCTTAAGGAGATAGGGCGGGTTCCTCTGCTCACCGCTGAAGAGGAAATTGAACTGGCAAAGAGAATTGAGCAGGGGGATGAAGAAGCTAAAAGGCGTTTGGCTGAAGCAAATTTAAGGCTTGTGGTAAGCATTGCCAAGCGGTATGTGGGCAGGGGCATGCTTTTCCTGGATCTGATCCAGGAAGGAAACCTGGGATTGATGAAGGCTGTGGAAAAATTTGACTACCGCAAGGGATATAAATTCAGCACCTATGCCACATGGTGGATACGCCAGGCAATCACCAGGGCGATTGCCGATCAGGCCAGAACCATAAGGATTCCCGTTCATATGGTGGAAACAATTAATAAGTTAATACGCGTTTCAAGGCAGCTGTTGCAGGAATATGGAAGGGAACCTACCCCCGAAGAAATTGCCGAAAAGATGGGCATTTCGGAGGAGCGGGTCAGGGAAATTCAAAAGATTGCCCAGGAGCCCATATCCCTTGAAACGCCCATAGGGGAAGAGGAAGACAGCCATCTGGGAGATTTTATTGAAGACGAAGATGCCCTGGCCCCTGCTGAGGCGGCATCCTACATGTTGCTGAGGGAACAGCTGGAAGGGGTGCTGGACTCCCTTACTCCCAGGGAAGAAAAGGTCTTAAGGCTGCGCTTCGGACTGGATGACGGCCGTTCAAGAACCCTTGAGGAAGTGGGTAAGGAATTTGGTGTTACAAGGGAAAGAATACGCCAAATAGAAGCAAAGGCATTGCGCAAGTTGCGCCATCCCAGTAGAAGCAAAAAATTAAAGGACTATCTGGAATAGAAAAAAGAGACTGAGACATAGAAAGACGATTTGCCAAGGAGATCCATCATATAAAGGAAACTCTGGACCAACTGTAAAAAAAGATTATAGGATGTTGACATTGGGATGAATTTGACGTATAATAGCACTTGCGACAGGCATTCCTCGGTAGCTCAATGGTAGAGCATCCGGCTGTTAACCGGAGGGTTGCAGGTTCGAATCCTGCCCGGGGAGCCAATAAATATGTTTAAAAATGCGCCGCTTAAAAGCGGCGCTTTGGGCCTATAGCTCAGCGGTAGAGCAACCGGCTCATAACCGGTTGGTCCCTGGTTCGATCCCAGGTGGGCCCACCAGTTTAAAACGTTAAAAGCAGGCTTCAGTTAATGAAAGCCTGCTTTTTTATTTTTTATAACCTTGTATGCTCTCTCCAAAGGTAATTTCCAAAATTTTTAGGTAACCAAAAAAAATTTTAAAAATTTTTAACGAAAAACCATTAATGTTTATAACTTTTATTTAAATTTACTCATCTACTTTGTAAGTATAAAATTTATTTTAAAACATTAGTAATACAATATTAATAAACGGTATAAAAATGAAGTGAGAAGAAAAGTATATTAGGTGGAAAAGTTTTCTCTTTTAAAAAATCTTTATATTTTCAGAATATTCCGTATTTTGTATACCGGTATTCCAAAGGGCATAAGCCATTATTTCAACATTACCATATCCAAAGGAGGTGAGCCGCTTACGGGAAATCAATCGGTCAAAGGGGAGGTGGTTAAGGAATAGGGAAGATTTAGAGGGGAAGAAGATTTCATAATTGTGAACTTTTAAATGAATTATTAAGGAATGAAAGAATTTAGCGAGGGTTATTTGGGAGGTGAGAAGCATGGCTGAAGCTCAGCCGCAAAAATGGGAAGCCGGTAGACATATGGAGGCTATGGAATTTGGCAAGCCTCTGCCGGAGCCTCCGAAGATTGGGGGTTTCTTTGGCCCCGGTATGGTTCTGGTTGCGCTAGGTGTTGGGCTAGGGGAACTTTTCATGTGGCCCCGTCTGGTTATGGTGTTCGGTGCCAACATCCGCTGGCTGTTCTTCATGGGTATGCTGGCCCAGGTATTTGCCATGATGGAGATTGCCCGCTGGAGTATGGCCACGGGTGAAAGTTCCTTTATGGCTGCGTACAGGGTATGGCCGCCCTTTATGTGGTTCTTCTGGATTCTGGCCATTGGAACATACATCTGGCCTGGCCACATTT
>JAAYIF010000050.1 GCA_012523575.1 Clostridia bacterium | reverse complement strand
TTCTAAAAAAAGTCCATCGGTATATTTCATAATGTTGGCTTTGTGCACAACAGTAACCTTTTTACGCCCTTCCTTTCTAGCATATTCAAAAGCAAATCTTACAATTCTCTCACTGCCCTTACGGGTAATTATTTTTATACTTTCTGCAGCGTCTTCCCCAACCATATGTTCCACTCCGGCATAAAGATCTTCCGTATTTTCCCTCACCACAACCAAATCAATATTTTGATATCTCGACTTAATTCCTTCATAGGAACGAGCAGGTCTTAAATTAGCATACAAATCCAGCTCTTTCCGTAGAGCCACATTAATGCTTCTGTATCCGGAACCCACAGGTGTTGTAAGGGGACCTTTAAGGGCCACCTTATTTTTCTTAATTGATTCAATAACATTACCCGGAAGAGGCGTACCCTCACTTTCCAAAGCAGCCTCACCAGCTTTTACTTCTTCCCATTCGATATCAACCCCAGCAGCTTCAACCACTTTTACCGTTGCTTCAGTAATTTCGGGCCCTATACCGTCCCCGGGGATAAGGGTAATGCGATGCATCCGTTTAACCTCCTTCTTTTAAATCCTGCAGAAATCTTATAAACATCTGTAAGTGATTCTACAAAATGTTAAGAATTCCTTTAAAAAAGCCCCACCATTATAGGACAGGCGGACTACTTTCAACAGACCTGCAAAATAATTTATTAAGTCTCTGCTGCAGCTTGCAAAACCACTTAACTAACGACGGTAAAAACAGGAAGGCGCGAGCAGGACACTCGCGCCAGCCAGCCTCTCGCATGGACGCCAAATTGGGGCGGCCCGGTTTTGCCCATAACCCTGCACTTAAAGATGTCCGGCGTGAGTTCGCAAGTCAAGAAAACTACAGCAGAAACTCTTTGCCAACAAAAAGCCCCGCCTTATAAAGGCGGGGTTATTAATGTTCTTTTACTCTTTTATTTATTAAAAGTCGGGTCCCGGACCTACACCGGCATCATGTTTTTTGTATTCTTCAGGCTTTTCAGCCACCAGCACTTCTGTGGTGAGCAACATAGCAGCAATACTTGCAGCATTTTGAAGAGCAGACCTTGTTACCATTGCCGGGTCGATAATACCTGCTTCTATCATATCTTCATATTCGCCCGTTGCAGCGTTGAAACCAATATTGGGCTCATTGGACTTAACCTTTTCAACAACCACTGAACCCTCAATACCGGCATTATTGGCAATCTGACGCAGTGGCTCTTCCAGGGCTTTTATAACAATGTTACGTCCGGTCATTTCATCTTCATCTTCAAAGGTCAGAGCTTCCAGTGCAGGCAGTATATTAATTAATGCGGTACCACCACCTGCTACAATACCTTCTTCCACTGCTGCACGGGTAGCAGACAAAGCATCCTCGATGCGTAATTTCTTTTCTTTCATTTCTGTTTCCGTAGCTGCACCTACACCAATAACTGCCACTCCACCGGCCAGTTTAGCCATTCTTTCCTGCAGCTTTTCCCTTTCGTATTCGCTGTCAGCTTCCTCCAGCTGCTTTTTAATTTGACCAATTCTTGCTTCAATATCTTCCTGGGTACCATAACCCTCAACAATTGTTGTCTCTTCTTTACCTACACGCACCTTCTTAGCTCTACCAAGCATATCCAGTGTGGCATTTTCCAGTTTAAGTCCTTTTTCTTCGCTGATAACCTGTCCACCCGTTAGAATTGCAATATCTTCCAGCATGGCCTTTCTTCTGTCTCCAAATCCTGGAGCTTTCACGGCCACACATTCAAGGGTTCCCCTTAGTTTGTTTACAACCAGAGTTGCCAGAGCTTCTCCTTCCACATCTTCGGCAACCACTAGCAAAGGCTTACCTGCCTGGGCAATTTTTTCTAGGACAGGGAGCATTTCTTGAACACTGGAAATCTTTCTATCTGTAATTAAAATGTAGGGCTCATCCAGCTCAGCTTCCATTTTTTCCTGATTGGTAATCATGTATGGGGAAATATAACCGCGATCAAACTGCATACCTTCAACCACTTCAAGGGTTGTCCCTATGGTCTGGGATTCTTCCACAGTAATTACTCCATCCTTGCCCACTTTTTCCATGGCATCGGCAATTAAAGCTCCAATTTCAGGATCATTGGCAGAAATGGAAGCAACCTGACTAATAGCTTCTTTGCTTTCAATGGGATTTGAAAATTTATGTAGCTCTTCCACTGCAACTTTAACGGTCTTTTCTATTCCCCGTTTCAGGCTCATGGGGTTTGCGCCTGCAGCAACGTTCTTAAGGCCTTCCTTTATCATAGCCCGGGCAAGAACACACGCGGTTGTGGTTCCGTCCCCTGCAACATCGTTGGTTTTTGTGGCAACTTCTTTAACCAATTCTACGCCCATATTTTCAAATTTATCCTCAACATCAATTTCACGGGCTATGGTTACTCCGTCGTTGGTAATCACGGGGGATCCAAATTTTTTCTCCAGCACAACGTTTCTACCCTTGGGTCCCAGGGTTACACATACAGCATCAACCAGCTTATCCACTCCCCGTTCCATTGCCCGACGAGCTTCTTCACTATAAAGCAGTTCCTTTGGCATATGTATCCCCTCCTCTAAATATCGTTATATAATTATTCAATCACCGCTAGGATATCGTTCTCGCAGCTTAGGATTAAGTATTCTTCTCCTTTATATTTTATTTCTGTACCGCCGTACTTGGAGTAGATAACTTTATCTCCTACCTTAATTTCAAAACCGGCCTCATCAGCCACATCCGGGCCCACGGCTACAACTTCACCCTGCTGGGGCCTTTCCTTAGCAGTATCCGGCAGCACAATACCGCTTTCGGTTCTTTCTTCTACCTCAAGAACCTTTACCACTACACGGTCAGCTAGGGGTTTGATATTCATACTTACTACCTCCTTTTGCTTTTTAATTACTATTGTCACCGTTGTTATTAGCACTCCTCATCCGCGAGTGCTAACACTCATGTATAATATTATTAAGCAAAATTAACATTTGCAACTCTCCCATGTACTTTAATAGTAGAAGTATATGCTAAAAAATCATAAATTTACGCAAATATCTTCTTATTACTTGGTTAAACAAACTTTTTACAACGAAAAATCCTTTAAAAATAATCTCCAAATTTTTGAATAAATATACCCTTAAAAGGATAATTTTAGTCCCAAAAAGGCAAATTTGCCTTCTTCTATTCCTGTCACTTTTTTCAGACGTACAAAATAAATATGAATATATCAACTAATATATGGCGGAGAGGTGTAGAAATGTCCTGGGGTTTAGTTCTTGGAAGCGGAGGGCTCAGGGGAGCAGCCCATGTGGGTTTCTTAAAAGTGCTGGAAGAAAACAATATTCGTCCCCCTTTGATTGCAGGGACCAGTGCCGGTGCCGTGGTTGCTGCCCTTTATGCCTCAGGCCTTTCACCTTCTAAAATAGAGCAGCAGATCTCGATGATTTACAAAACCCTGTCTATGGGTTCAATGCTGGAAAAGTTTACCTCAGCTTCAAAACTAACAAAAGCAAGAATGGAAAAACTTCCCATGGGATTTTTATCGGGAATCACAGCGGAATTTATTTTGAAGAATCTTTTGAAAAATAAAGACTTCTCCCGGCTCTCCATTCCCTGCTCCATAGTGGCTACGGATTTGAACAGCGGAGAAACCGTAGTTTTTTCCAATAAAAAATATGCTCCCAGAAGTCAAAATACCGTCTACATTGATAGGACCAAAGTAGCCGAAGCAGTAAGGGCCAGCATGGGCATACCGGTGCTCTTTGAACCCAAAGAAATTTACGGAAGAATGCTGATAGACGGAGGTGTTACAAACAGTGTTCCTGTGGATATAGTAATGGATATGGGCGCCCAAAAAGTTATTGCGGTGGATTTAGATATAAGCGGAAGATCTCCGGAAAATCTTTTTGGGGTAATTTTTAAAACAATAGATATAATGGCCTTTTATGTTTCCCAATCAAAGCCCTATAAAGCTGATTTAACCGTTAAACCCCATATGCCCAAAGCAGGATTATTAGATATAGATAAAATTCCCCAGCTCATTGCAGCAGGGGAACAGGCAGCAGTAAAAAATCTCAAAATGATAAAAAAAATTATCAGCCATATCTAAAATTTTAATTGCACTTAATAAGCTCGTTTTCCGTGATAATTATATTTACTCTATGATCATGCTCTTCCTGGGGAATGGTGGGAAATATTTGAAAACCATAAGCCAGGGCTATGGTTACGGTTGCCGGAGAAAGGCTGTTTAAAAAACGATCATAATAGGCCAAACCGTAGCCCAATCTGTTTCCTTTCCTGTCAAAAGCTATTCCGGGGACAAGAACCAAATCGAGTTTCTTAACGTCTATTATGTTTTTAGTTTTTTTAGGTTCCAAAATGCCCATGGTTCCGGGTTCCAAATCTTCAAAACTTTCAATTTTTATGGGTAGAAGAGTGTAATTGGAACCGCATATGGGTACAGCAACATTTTTTCCCTCTTGAAAAGCTCTAGCAATTATACTTCTAGTTTCTACTTCATTTTGGAAATCCACATAGGTCATTATAGTAGTGGCACTTTGATAATGCTGGGTTTCATATAATTTTTGGTGGATTTTAGCGCTTTTTTCCATAACCTCTTCACTGGACATACTCCCCCGTATATTTAAAACCTTCTGCCTTATAACATTTTTCATCAAAGTATCCCCCCAAATTACATGAGCATTACAGGTATATCAATGGAATTTCTAATCTCTGAAAAGTGCCGGCCCCCAAGATCCCTTCCTCGGGCATCAAAGATTTCATCGGGCAGCATTATAAGTTTATAATTTAAAGGCTCTTTCAAATTTCTGAGCTCACTAATTATATCCCTGACGGTTAAAAGACCTGAGCAGCTTATATTTCCTCCAAAAAACCGCGACTTCACAGCTCTAACCTCAACCGGCCCCAAAAGTCCCAATTTATGTAAAGCCAATTTTACCCTCTGAAAACCAGCTTGAGAAGTCAGAACCAAAGCCGTACCACCGCAAACCAGAAGCTGCTCCTTCATTCTAAAGGCCCGCTGGGGATCAAAATCATAATACATTATTACCCCCGGCGGTGAATTCTTTCCCTTATGCAGCACACACTTTAATAAACTGCTTCCTCGTTTATATTCAAGTTCTGGATTCTCCCATGCATATAATTTCTGAAAGGCATCTACCCTAGACCAAGGCTTAAATCCATTTATTCTGCATATTTCATCCCCTGCCTTTAACCCCGCTTCAAAGGCAGGGCTCCGAAGTATAATACCTTCAGCAACAGCTCTTAAATCATCAACTTCACCGGGCTCCAGCACTATGGGAACTCTCAAGCTGCTGTATTTTTCTTTTATTAAGCTTTTAAATTTTTCCGTTAGTTCATCAAAATCGTACTGCATTTCCGGAAGCGAATATTTCGTTATCCCCGGAAGAATAACCCTTATATAAAGGGCATTGGTTTCAGAAATCAATTTTAGAGTACTATCCAGTTCTTCCCAGCCAGTAATGAAAGGTAATGGAACCAAACTGCAGCCGAAGGGTATTTCAGCTGTACTTAAATGCTCCAGAGCCCTGATGGTTTTACAGCACATTTTCTGCTTATGCGGCTCAAAAGCTCCCCGGCTGTTTACAGAAACAATTAATTCCACCGGCTCTATCGTCTTCAAAAACGAAGCAGTATCTCTGTCTATTAAAGTTCCATTAGTGGTTATCTGAATTTCCGTTTCAGGCATTCTTCTGCGAATAATCTTTAGGATATCCCTAAACTGTGGGTTTAATAGGGGTTCTCCCTCAATAATACGGGTAGCGGATTCGCCAATTATTATTTTTCTTTTAGGATCCACAAAATCCAGCAAAAAGAAAACGTCATCAGCCGTAAGATCCGGTATTCTGTAAACTTTTAATCCCGGAGGATTGCCTCGGTGGCTGCAATATATACAGCTCAAATTACAACGGGAAGTAAGGGGAATGATATTATGTAAACCAACACTGCTTATAATAATTTCCTCAATCTCTTCCATAGTCTGCTCACCAGATATTCACAATGCAGCCGAAATTAAAAACACATTACAGACACAGGACATACAAGTTATCAACAGAGTTATCCACATTATCCACAGATAACACAACTATAGAATTATGTTTATTTTTTATTTTACAGCTGAAGATCAGCTTCAGCATTAAGAAATAGATCAGAACAGTTGCCCATTTTCAGCTGATAATATGCGGCACATGCAATCATTGCCGCATTGTCTGTACATAGAATGGGAGGAGGAACAATGAGTTTTAGCCCTTTTTTATCTGCTGAGGATGCCATCTCTTCCCTTAATCTTTGGTTTGCTGCAACGCCTCCCACAAGCAATATGGTGTCCACTTCCTTTTCTGAAGCTGCTCTAATGGTTTTTTCCACAAGCACATCCACAACAGCTTCCTGAAAGGCCGCCGCAGTATCTTCAAAGGAAACTTCTTCTTTCCTCTGTTTTGCATTATGCAGATAATTCAGCACGGCAGATTTAAGGCCGCTAAAACTGAAATCATAGCTTCCTTCCTCCAACCAAGCCCTGGGGAATTTAATTCTTTGAGCATCTCCTTTTCTTGCCAGTTTCTCTATTTCAGGACCTCCGGGATACCCCAACCCCATAGCCCGGGCAACTTTATCAAAAACCTCCCCAGCGGCATCATCCCTTGTCTGCCCAAGTATTTCAAAATCGCCGTGATTTTTGATATAAATAATACTGGTATGCCCCCCTGAAACCACAAGACTTATAAGGGGGAAATTCACTTCTTCTCCTGTGAGAAAGCCGGCATAAATATGCCCCACCAGATGGTTAACACCAATAAGGGGAACATTAAGGGCATAGGCAGCTGCCTTTCCAAAGGAAAGCCCCACCAGGAGCGCCCCCACAAGTCCGGGACCCTGGGTAACGGCAACAGCATCGATATCCTCAAAATCACAGCGGGCCTCCATTAAAGCCCTTCTGACCACAGGCACAATGTTTTCAATATGTTTTCGCGAGGCTATCTCAGGAACAACGCCCCCAAACTCCCTGTGAAACTTAATTTGGGAAGATATCACATTGGACAGGATATATTTCCCGTCTGCCACTACGGCAGCGGAAGTTTCGTCACAGGAAGTCTCTATTGCCAGTATCTTTGTTATATTCAATGCTAACACCACCGGAAATATAAAAAAACACTTGGTATACCATTTTAAACAATTAAAAATATTATAACTCACCATTCCAGCCCTAGCAAATATCTACCGTTAAAACAAACGGTATCCATTGTACAGCGCTTTGACAGCATAGAAGTTTTTACCTAAGCAAACATGGTTGCTTATAGCAATGGGCACTTATTGCACCGCACTCCACCAGTGGTAGTTACAAAAAGAAGAAGATTTCCCATGGCTTTTAATTTTCTTCATCTATATTACCAATGGGCTTTAACATAACAATAGCGTCTTCCCGGGAATCGCTGTAGTATTCTTTTCTTATTCCTATATTTTTGAAACCCATCCTTCTATAAAGCTTCTGGGCAGACAAATTTGATACCCTAACTTCCAAAACTAGTTTTACGGCTCCCCATTTTTTTGCATAATCAGCAGCAAAATTAAGCATTTTTTCCGCTATTCTTTTACCCCTATATTCCGGAGCCACAGCTATGGTTGTTATATGTCCTTCATCAATGACAATCCACATGCCCATATAACCAATTACACTGCCCTTTAACATGCAGACAAAATAATGGGCAAAATTATTAAAAAGCAGTTCATTTAAATAGGTCTGCTTTTTCCACGGGGAAGGAAAAGATACTTCCTCAATTTTTAACACTTCATCGAGGTGCTCAGGCAACATGGGTTGGATTATCAAACTATCTAAAACTTTCTTATCCCCATTTAAATGCATTTAATTTAAACCCTTCCCTTTTTCCTTTTTTCTTCAGCCGCCGAAGCTCTAATGTAAAAGGGAACCAGCGTTTCCAGTTTGTCAACCTGACCTTTTTTTAATTTTTCAATCCCAAGGCATCCAATTGTGGAAGCTTTGGGCATCCTGTGCTCCTTGGGAGCAATCCTTAAGCCCGAACCCAATTTTTCAAGCAAATCCTCGGAAAACATGTATATGGCATCGCCCAAAAAAGTAATTTTTCTTCCGTCAAACTGTTCCAGGAGTAAAACCAGCTCCTTGGGACTTAGGGCCAAATATGGGGAAATTCTTTCAAGGCCGCCGGCAGAATTGATATATATGGCAGAATATACTTCATTGTTTTTTGAGTATATAACTGGACATATAAGCCCGCCGGCATAGGGCAAATTAGCCGCTAGCCCATCCAAAGTAGAAACCCCAACCACTGGCTTTTGAGTAAAAAAAGCCAGTCCCTTAACCGTTGCAAGGCCTATTCTCAAACCCGTAAAGGATCCAGGCCCTATGGCCACCGCAAAGGCATCAAGATTTGAAAGCTCAAGATCCGAATATTTTAAGAGTTCATGTATAAGGGGCATTAAACGCTCTGAGTGGGTTTTGGAAGTATTTAAAAAAAATTCCGAAACAACCTTCTCTTCATTTACCACCGCAACACTGGCAACGCCAGTGGCACTGTTTACTGCAAGAACGTGCATTTTTTATCCAGCTCCCTAATAATATCTGTGTACCAACTGCTTTCAGAGCTTATTATTACCCCGCGTTTATCGTCATCAAGCTTTTCAATCATAATGTCCAGGTAATCACCGTCTATGTATTCTTTTATTCTGTCCGCCCATTCAATTACAGTAACTCCCTGTCCGTAGAGATATTCATCAAGGCCCAGTTCAAAAATCTCGGCAGGGTCATAAAGACGGTAGACATCAACATGGTAAAGGGGGATTCTACCCGTATATTCTTTTATAAGGGTAAAGGTTGGGCTGGTAACATGCTCATTAATCCCAAGCCCTTTGGCAATTCCCCCGGCCAAAACAGTTTTACCTGAACCCAAATCTCCCGCTAAGCAAACAATACTGCCTTCCTTAAGAAGACCTCCTATGAGCTCTCCCAACTGTCTCATTTTTTCCGCACTTGTTACTAGCAAGGACAGCAAGGGCATTCCTCCAAAATAAATTCTTTTTTTGGCAGCAATAGTATTACCTAGAACAAAGATTAACAAACATACTAAAAACCTAAGGTTAGCTGTTCAATGTTTACTTCTCGATAAACCTTCATTAAGCTTTTAAAATCTTCCCAGACAGGCCTTTTTTTGGCAGGATCCCTTAACAGTGCCGCCGGATGAAAGGTGGGAAGAATTTTTATGCCATTTCGCTCAAACCATTTACCCCTTACACTGGTAATCCTTGCCTGGGGATTTATTAAAGTTTGGGTGGCAAGGGCACCCAAACACACAATTATGGCCGGTTTAATAAATTTTATCTGCGCAGCCAAATATTCACTACAGGCTTCCACTTCGTTGGGTCTGGGAAGTCTATTATTTGGAGGCCTGCATTTAACCACGTTGCCTATGTACACATCCTGGCGGTTTATCCCCGCAGCGGCCAATATCTTATCCAACAACTGGCCTGCCGCTCCCACAAAGGGTCTTCCCATTTCATCTTCCTGCTTCCCCGGACCTTCTCCAACAAACATGAGTTTAGCCCCAGGATTTCCTTCCCCAAATACTACATTTTTCGCCCCTGCCCTCAAAGGGCATTTATTGCATTTAAGACAGACTTCCTTTAGCTGTTCAAAATTTTCGTATTCCAATAAATCCATTTTATCCCACATTACAACTAACAACCTCCAAAAAATTCAATTTATCTCCAGGGATTTCTTCGCCGGGGTATAAAACGCAGCAGAATGAAAGCCAGAACGGCACCTGCGATACTGCTTACCATAAATGGAACCACAAAGGCAAAGGCAGCTGCCTCCTGGCCTAAAACAAACTTGGCAAGGGGAAAGGATAAAAGAGCTCCAATAATTCCCGTTCCCACAACTTCACCTATAACAGCGGCGATATCCCTTTTAAAAATATAGTACATAAATCCCGCCAGGAGCGCTCCTACTATTCCCCCGGGAAACGCAAAAATTGTCCCCAGGCCAAACAAATTCCTGAGTATACCAATAACCAAAGCTACAAGTCCCGCTTCCCATGGCCCAAGCAAAACAGCGGACAATACATTTATAGCATGCTGCATAGGGTATGCTTTGGCAGGACCAGCCGGAAACCAAATAACATGGGCTGTGACCGTCCCAATGGCAACGAAAAGCGCCATTAAAGCCAGCTTTCTTGTGGTAAACATTCTTGAACCCATTTTTCGTCCTTCCTTTCTCATTTTAATCTTTTTATCTTTCCCCTTAGGACAATATCATTGCTTTCTAGCATATAAAGGGAATCGTACATGGCAGGAAAAAAAGTTCCAGGTCCCCTGCTGGCTTCTGCCGCCAATTCCCCTGCAACACCATAGCTAACAACAGCCCCCAATGCAGCATCCAAATAATTATCCGTTACAGAAGCAAAGGCACCAATTACCGCACTAAGCATACATCCCATGGCAGTAACCCTTGACATAAGAGGATGCCCATTATCCACAACGAATACATTTTCCCCGTCGGAAATAAAATCCCTCTGTCCCGTTATGCAGGCTGTGCATGAAAACCTTTCAGCAACCTTTAGGACAAGTTCCCTTTTTTCTGCTTCGGAATACCCCTCATCCAAAGCCTCAACTCCTCTTATCTCTACCTGTTCTCCAACTAAAAATGCTACTTCCGAAAGGTTTCCCCTTATAATATCCACCTTAATTTCTTCCAGCAGCCTGAAAATGCCCTTTCCCCTGGCTCTGCTTGCTCCGGCTCCAACGGGATCGAAAACCACCGGAATTCCTTTCATCTCCGCTGCTTTACCCGCAGCAAGCATTGAATCTATTCTGTCCTGGCTTAAAGTACCTGTGTTCAAAACCAAGGCCTGACTCCTTTGAACAACGTCTGAAACCTCATGGACATCAGAGGACATAATGGGAAGGGCTCCAATACTCAATAGAACATTTGCCGAGGGATTGGCAGCAACAGTATTGGTAATGCTATGCACTAAAGGTCTCTTTTTTTTAATGAGCAAAAGAAGATTTCCCAGTTTGTTCAACAGCCGTTCCAAGATTTTCATCTCCTGTAAAGTTTAAAAAGTTCAACCAGTTCCCTTGTCTCTTTGGTTATATCTTCGGCCTTTGTAATGGCCGTAACCAGGGCGATGCTATGAGCACCGGCTTTTAAAACTTCCGGTGCATTATTTTTATTTATTCCTCCAATGGCAACCACTGGAATATTAACCTTTTCTCTTACTTCAGTTATGCCTTCCGGTCCCACTACAGGGCCGGTATCAACCTTAGTGGAAGTCTTAAATATGGGGCCAAAACCAACATAGTCCGCCCCAACTTTCTCAGCAGCAACCGCTTCTTCTGCATTGTCTACGGAAAGCCCTATTATGGCATCTTCCCCTAAAAGACGCCTGGCATCTTCAACGGGAAAATCGTCCTGCCCTAAATGGACACCATCCGCCTCAACGGCCATGGCCACATCCACCCGATCGTTAATAATAAGGATAACCCCATGTTTCTTTGTAATTTTGCGCACTTCTTTTCCTAGCGCCACAAGATCCCGGGCAGACATTTCCTTTTCCCGCAACTGAACAGTATTTACTCCTCCCTCAACGGCCCTTGCTACCACTTCCAGAGTTGTTCTTCCCGCCGAAAGCTCTTGGCCAGTTACAAGATATAATCCTAGGTCCCTTACTGCCAAATCCTCACACCCCCAAAAAGTTTCCTCGTACTAATTGTAACCTGTCCTCACTGGCATTGTAAACCATTCTGCCGTTTATCCAAACCATTTCAACTCTGCTCATTATATCAAAGGGATCTCTGCTCCAGACAACAATGTCTGCGTCTTTACCCGGCCACAAACTTCCAATACGGTGGGATAAACCCAAAATTTCTGCGGCATTGAAGGTAACGGCTTTTAAGGCTTCCTCCTTAGGAAGACCTTCCTTTGTGGACAGAGCGGCACAAAGCATCAAATGCTTTACGGAAATTTCGGGATGGTCTGTGGTCAGGGCAAACTTCACCCCCGCTTTAAATAAAACAGCTGGGGTTTTTTCCGTTAGCTCACCCAGCTCCTGTTTCACCTTTCCGAGGAGCATGGGACCGTAAACCACAGGTATGTTGCGCTTAGCAATCTCTTCCGCCACAAAATGCCCCTCGGTACAGTGATCAAGTATTATGGAGACATTGAACTCCTCTGCAATTCTCACAGCGGTCATAATATCATCTGCCCTATGGGCATGAACCCTTAGGGGAATTTGTCCCTTTAAAACTTTCACAAAAATATCTTTCTTTATATCTCCTCCGCTGTAGTTTTCCTTTTCCTTCTCCTTTTCCCAATGCAGGGCTTGGACGAAGTTTTCCCGCAACAAAGCAGCAATGGCCATTCTGGTAGTGGGAGTTTTTTTTCTGCTGCCGTATACCCTCTTGGGATTTTCCCCAAAGGCCACTTTTAAACCTACATTTTCGCTAACCACCATGGAATCCACAACATCCCCGTCGGTTTTCAATGCCGCACCCAATCCTCCCACCACATTGGCACTGCCCGGCAAACAGCAAACACAGGTAACTCCGTTCTCCCTAGCAAAGCGAAAACCCATATCCCTGGGATTTATTCCATCAACAGCCCTGAGATGGGGCATTACAGGACTGCTGATTTCATTGGTGTCATCCCCTTCCTTGGGCCTGCCTTCCTCAAAAATGCCCAAATGGGTATGGGCATCTATCAATCCAGGGGTTACAACTTTTCCCTCTAAATCTATTACCTTTTCGCATTCCACAGGGGGTTTTGTTCCCGCTCCAACAGCAAAAATTTTTGAATCCGAAATCACAATCCATCCGGGATCGTAAACAGGAAAGCTTCCCTCTGAATCCGGTTTTTGTTCCTGGCAGTGAACCGTTAATATCCTTCCGTTAACCAATGCAAGCATAATCATTATTCCCCCTAATCCCTGCTTGATGAGGTATCCACAAAGGCTTTAAAAAGCTTTAAAGATGCTTTGTCCCGAAAAACCATATGCTCCGGATGCCATTGAACACCTATAATGAATTTATGTTTTAAGGACTCTATGGCTTCAATAATCCCGTCCGCCGCCACAGCTGATACACAAAAGCCCGGAGCTGCAACTTTAACCGCTTGATGATGAAAGGTATTGACCACGGCTTTCGGTGCCTGGTATATCTTACCAAGCTTTGTACCCGATACAATCTCAACGGTATGGGTTGGATGCCACCTAGGAGCTTCCTGCATGTGCTTAATTGCTCCGGGTACCTGACTTTCAATATCCTGAAAAATGCTTCCCCCGGCAGCAATATTTAAGACCTGTATGCCCCTGCAGATGCCAAGAATTGGTTTATTTAAAAGCATAAATTTGCGTACCAGTTTTATTTCGAATGTGTCCCGTTCAGGGGTTATTTCCCTTGTCCCCATCGGCTGTTCACCAAATAAAAGGGGGTCCACATCAACTCCCCCCGTTAGAAGAAGGCCGTCAAGGATTTCACAGTACTTTTCTATTACAGCATTTTGGTGCACCGGAGGCAAGATAAAGGGAATACCGGCACAGCGTTCTATAATCTTCACATAATAATGGGCTAAAACAAACTTACCTGCCGAATAATCCGTGTGGCAGGTAATTCCTATTAACGGCATAAAGCCCTCACCAAAAATAAGTTTTCTTCCTAAAAAATCATATGTTTAAAAAAAAAGAATATGTGCTTAAATATCTACCAGCCCTAAACTGATTTCCAGAGCACTATCCACCTTCTTCATAGTTTCATCATCCAGGAGAGCAAGTTTTTTCTTAAGCCTGCTTTTATCAATGGTTCTAATTTGTTCCAAAAGAATAACGGAGTCTTTTTCCAGACCTCCTTTTTTTTCATCTATTTCCACATGGGTAGGAAGCTTGGCTTTTTGAATCTGGGAAGTTATGGCCGCCACTATGGTGGTGGGACTGTATTGGTTACCAATATCATTTTGTACAATGAGAACCGGTCTGATTCCTCCCTGTTCCGAACCTATTACAGGATTTAATTCTGCATAATATATTTCTCCCCGTCGAACATTCATACTACTAACACTCCGCTAATTTCTTTTCATAATATTCTTGAACTTCTTCCTCTGCTTCATAGTTTTCCTTAGCCAGGGATAAATTAATCTCCGCCATTTCCTGGTATCCCTTTTTCATTTGTTCCCGCATAATACGCTTTTTCCTTTCATTAATGTAAAGCTTCATGGCCTCCCGGATAAACTCACTCCTATTCCTTTTTTCAAGGGAAGCCAGCCCATCCACCTCCTCAAGGAGACTTTCGGGCAAACTGATCATAATTCTTTTCACACCCGGCACAACAGCACCCCCCGAATTGCAGACCCTTGGTAAAGAAACATAGTTATATGCCATTATAGCTTAATTTTCTTCAAAAATGCAAGCTCAGTATACTTATCAAAAAGTTGAACGGCAGCTGCTGAAAACAAACATAAAATATAAATACATTTTTTATATTAAAATGCAGCACATCACCACACT
This sequence comes from Clostridia bacterium, assembly GCA_012523575.1. Lineage (GTDB taxonomy): Bacteria > Bacillota > DTU086 > DTU086 > DTU086 > 41-269. The sequence continues at coordinate 33,384 of JAAYIF010000050.1, read as the reverse complement.
CAATCAAATATTTAAGATTTTAAAAAGTGATCTCCTGCTGCTGAGTAAGATATCTCCTGGGCACCCTTTCACTGATCATGCAGATGATTTCATAATTTATTGTTCCTATCCAGCGGGCAATATCCTCTGCCGTTATTTCTTCAGATCCCTGCCTACCAATAAACACCGCTTCATCACCAATTTTTACATGGGGAACGGAGCTCACATCCACCATCAGCTGGTCCATACAAACCCTTCCTATAATGGGCACACGCTTTCCGCCAATTAAAACAAACCCTTTGTTGGACAAAAGCCAGCTGTAACCGTCAGCATATCCAATGGGCAAAACCGCCACCAAACTGTCCTTTTTAAGGGTATAGGTGCAGCCGTAGCTAATACTATTTCCGGCTTTGATTTTCTTAACCGAAGCCACCTGAGCCTTTAAGCTTAAGGCCGGCTTCAGGGAAATTTTTGATTTATCAACCTCATCGGAGGGATACAGACCATATAAAATTATCCCCGGACGAACCATATCCAAATGGGTTTCAGGAATGTCCATAAGGGCTGCACTGTTGGCAGTATGTTTTATGGGAATATCAATTCCATAATCCCGGAGCCTTTCTAAAAACCATCTAAACTTCTTAAACTGCTCCATGGTATAAGTTTTATACCTTTTATCCGCACTGGCAAAATGGGTATATATACCTTCGATAAAAATACCCGGCAGCTCCGCAATTTTCTTTACCTTTTCAATGCTTTTATCATCTACGGAAAAGCCAAGTCTTCCCATACCCGTATCAATTTTTAGGTGGATTTTAGCCCTTTTTCCCTGCCTCAGGGCCGCTTCGGATAGAAATTTCGCATGATCCAGATCAAATATTGTTTGGATTAGATCATACTCCACAACAACTCCAAGATCTGAAACAGGAGTATACCCAAGAATCACAATGGGAACATCAAAACCCTTAGTCCGCAGCTTAACCGCTTCATCAAGTATTGCAACCCCAAGATACCGGGCTCCATTTTCCAAAAAAACCCTGCCCGCCTCATAAACCCCATGTCCGTAAGCATTGGCCTTAACCACAGCCATAATCTTAGAATCACTGCTCACAATACGTCTAACTTCTCGTATATTGTGCGCCAAATTGTCAAGATTAATCTCAGCCCAAGCAGGTCGAGCTATCAAAATACAACCACCCCTGTTCCTTTATTAATTATTAAATCCGTTTTCCAATTGTAAAATGGCAGCGGGCAGCATTTCTATAATATCCCCTGCAGTCATACCTCGAAATCCCTTTTTCCCAAGGAGCATATCTCCAGCAAAACCGTGCACAAAAACCCCTGCAGCTGCAGCAGCTTCAGGAGTCATACCCTGGGCCAAAAATCCGGCAATGATCCCTGTTAGAACATCCCCTGTACCGCCTGTCGCCATACCAGGATTACCTGTTTCATTAATATAAACTTCCCCTTTAGGAGTTGCCACAATGGTTCCGGCACCCTTTAAAACCGCAACGACATTCCACTCCCGGGCAGCCTTTAAAGCAGCGTTAAGCCTGTCTTCCTGAATTTCTGAAACACTGCTGCCGGTCAGTCGGGCCATTTCCCCGGGATGGGGGGTTATAATAACCGGCACATTAATCTTTGAAAATAAAGATACATCCTGACTTAAAGCATTTAATGCATCGGCATCAAGGACCAAAGGCGCCTCAACCCGGGGAAGAAACTCCTTGAGCATGGTAAAAATGGAGCGGCTGGAGGACAGTCCCGGTCCCACAGCAACAACATCAGCCTCGCTGCAAATATCCAGCAGCACATCCACCGCCTCTACTCCTAAAACCCTTTCCTCTGTTTCAGGCAGAGGATAAGTCATAACCTCTGTCAACTTATTCTCTAAAATTGGATTAATGGATCTAGGGACCGCCGCCGTTACCAATCCGGCACCGCTTCTCAAAGCGGCTTCCGCCGCCATGGCGGCAGCTCCGGACATTCCTTCGGAGCCTCCTATTACAATAACCCGGCCAAAGGTTCCTTTATGACTTTCGGGGTCCCTCTTCTCAAAAAAACCCTCACACATTCCCCTGGTAATCAAATTATGGTGAAGGTCCATTTTTTTCAGCAAGGCTTCGGGAAAAGAAATATCCACCAATGAAATTTCCCCTGCATTTTTTCGCCCGGGGAAGAGATAAAGGCCCAGTTTAGGAAGCCCTAAAGTATATGTCTTTGCAGCTTGAATACATGGGCCCTTTGCCTTTCCCGTATCCGCTTCCAGCCCCGATGGGAGGTCCACGGACACAATGGGTTTTCCGGATCTGTTCAGCCTGTCAATAACCTGGGCCGCCAAGCCCGCAGCCTTTCCTTTAAAACCTGTACCAAAAATTGCATCCACCACCAGATCTGCATACAGCAGGGAAATATCAATCCGTTTCAGGTCTTTAGGTTCCGAAATGACACTTATCGTAATCTCCATGGATTCCAGAATGTTTAAATTTACCAGGGCGTCACCGGTTATTTCCCCTTTGGCCTTCAAAAGAAAAACCCTTACATCGGCACCTTTATTGGCCAAATGCCTTGCAACAACAAAACCGTCCCCGCCGTTGTTGCCCTTGCCGGAAAAAATCAGCACCCTTTTATTAAAGGGATTTCCCTTAAAAAATTCATTAATAATACCTTCAGCTATTCCCCTTCCTGCATTTTCCATTAATATAAGGGGGGAAATGCCAAATCTGCTCGACGCAAGCTCATCCAGCCTTTTCATTTCCGAAGCCGTCACCAATTTCAAATTTCCTCTCCCCTTTCTGCAGCCGCCACTGCAACGGCATATTCACGGCAGTGGGAAAGGCTCAAATGTATTCGGGACACACCCTGGGCTTCCGCAGTTTTTTTAGCCTTACCCCTAAGCCTAACCTGAGGCTGCCCATGCTCCCCCTCAGCTATTTCCACATCAAGCCACCGGTTTTCGCCCAAACCCGTTCCCAGGGCTTTAAAAACAGCCTCCTTGGCAGCAAAACGCACAGCTAAGGAAGCATTAAAGCCCTTTCCTTTCCCGCCGGCATATTCTATTTCCCCGGGATGAAAAATTCTTGTCAAAAATCTTTCTCCATAACGCTCAATAACATGGACAACCCTGCGGATTTCAATAATGTCCACCCCAATACCCTTCAGCGCCATATCTTTCTTCTCCCTATAAAACAATTTAAATCCTATCCCATTGTTTGTCTTTCTTAAAAAATTATATACCTTTTCCTTTTGTCCTGATAATAAAAACCTTTTGAAAAAATCCCAAACATCTTGTTTACCGCCATTCCACTTTCATTTTCAGCAGTGAAACCCTAAATTCCCCCCGGTCACCGAAAAAAGCTATTAATTATACGTACAGCTGAATTAATATAGAATAAGGAAGAGTATCGGTAATATTCTTGGTTTTTAAAGAGGAGGTTTTAGGGTGGACTTTATGCAGTTCAACGAAAAAGAACTAAATACCGCAAATCAAAATACAGCCGGCGGGTCCTTTTCCCTTGAAACAATAAAAAAGTCTTTTTCCTGGTATAAAACCGGTAGAATAAACCTGGCCTATGAATGCATCGATAAGCATACAGAGGGAAAATTAAAAGATAAAAGGGCACTTGTTTGTTTAAGGGACGGCAGCAAAGATATTGAATTAACCTTCAATGATTTAAAGAATTATACGGATCAATTTTCCCGTCTACTTCTTAAAAATGGCCTTTCAAAGGGAGATAAGGTACTTATTTGGCTGCCCCGCATACCGGAGTTTTATATTTCCCTTATGGGAGTCATAAAAGCAGGGGGGATACCCGTACCATTATCAGAATTTTCAAGCAGCAAACTGATTATGGATATTCTTGAAAACACTCAGGGGACAACTTATATGGTTACCACCCCGCTTTTTCTCAACACGTTACAACCTATACCCCCAAAACTTAAAACCATTATTATAAATGAAAATGATGATTTCTCCGGCGGCAGTCCTTGGGAATTCCATATGAAAGATTCTCTTAAGGATGCAGAAACCACCATTAGGTGGGTTGATTTTTCTGACGGCCTTACCGCCCATTACTCCTTAGGCTGTTTGAGCAAACCAAAACCAAAGCTTACGTTCTACAAGCAGGATCTGATGCTTTTGATACGCCAGTATGGTGAATGGGTTTTAAGTTTAAAGGAAAGTGACACCCTTTGGAGCACCGTTGATATGGGTTGGGCCGCAGGAACCTTATATGGTATCTTCGCCCCCTGGCTTATGGGAGCTACCGTTGTGTCTGCAGACATGGGAACAACCCTAACCAAATGGGAAGAAATCACTGAAAAATATGAAATAAATGTCCTTTATACTACACCGGGAATGATAAGAAAAATAATGGCAAAAAACAACAAAAAAAATACTGGGTTTAAACATTTAAGGCACATATGCTGCACCGGGGAACCTATCAGCGCTGAAATTACCAAATGGGCTCTAAATCTTGGGCTTTCCGTTAACAGTAGCTGGTTCGCCACGGAAATAGGAGTACCGGCCATAAGCAATCATCCTCCTTCCCCCTCAAAATTGGGAGCAATGGGCAGGCCGTTACCAGGAATAGAAGCAGCTGTTTTCGACAGCAAGGGAAACCGACTTAACCCTTATCAGGTGGGAAAATTAGGGGTAAGGTTTTCCGTTGAAGGATTGAGTAAAAAGGAAGACAGTGAACATAAAGAAGCACCATGGTTTTTGACAGAGGACCTGGTATACATTGATAACGAAGGCTATTTCTGGTACGAAGGAAAAGCGGATAATCTTAAAAGATCCGCAGCAGGGGCAGGAGCTTTTTATGAATCCCAATGGGAAGCCCGCCTTCTAAAGCATCCCGCAGTGGAAGAAGCCGGGGTTATTATAAAAGGTGGAAAATATAATGAAGAAAAAATAATTAAAGCATTTATTTCCCTTAAGGATAAAAATCAGTGGGGTGCCGAACTGGAAAGGGAGCTTATTAATTACTTACTTCAGGGGATAAAGGAAAATAAACCCAAAGTAGCAATAGAATTAAGGGATAAACTGCCCATGACCCGAAGCGGAAAAATACTGCGTCATATTTTGGCAGCTTGGGATGAGAACAACAGCTTAAAAAGGGCAAATAATCTTTAAAAAAATAAAGGATATAAAAAAGTCCGGCTCAAATTATATAAAAAAAATGAATAATAAGAGGGATGTCCTTGAACCATAATAATAGTGATGATTTAATTCCCCCTTCTCCGGAATTCTTTAGTGAACTGGATGAAGACCTTGATCTAGAATTGATTGAGCATTTAAATGCCATATATGGTGATAATGAAGTAATCTCCGACCCTTCTCCCCAAGAGAAAGCCCCAAAAGCTGTTAAAATAACGGCTTTGATCACATCACTGGTTTTCATCCTTTTTCTTTTGGGAAGCTGGCTTGAGTTCTTTACGTGGCCGCTACCCCGGCAGGAACAGCAGGCGTTAAAAGAGCTGGGGATAAATAATCTGGAACTAAAAGAGCTTAAACAAGCCGTGGTAGCAGTGGAAAGCTGGAGCAGTTCAGGAATTCCCGATATTTCAAAAGCGGGAACGGGCTTTAATATTTCTCCCCATGGGCTTGTTCTAACAAACAAACACGTGGTGAACGGTGCCTCCCATGTTAGAATCCGGTTTCCAGGGGGAAAAACTTACAATTCCCTTCACTGCAAAACCAGCAAAACTGCAGATTTAGCCGTCATAAAAATCAATCCTAAAGTACTTTCCCATAAACTGCCCTATTTAAAATTTGCCGAAAAAAACCCACCTCCGGGAGAAAAAATATTTATAATTGGGAATCCTCACAGACTGGATAGGGTTACGGAAACGGGCGAGGTAGTAGGTTACTTTAAGCTCTCCGGTTCAGATCAAACCGTAATGGTCATAGCAGCTGCCGTTGAACCGGGGAGCAGCGGCAGCCCTGTCTTCGACACCAGCGGCCGTATAGTGGGTATTGTATACGCCTCTTTGTCGAACATGAAAGAAAAAACAGAAAATAAACCATTGGGCCTTGCCGTTCCACTGTCCCACATTAACGAATTTTTAGAAAATAACAAAGAAACTTAGGGCACCCATTATATATCAAAAAATAGTATAATTATATAGCAAGGTTTTTAAACTTTTTTATACTTTTTTCAGGAGTGAATGCCTATGATAAAAACCCTAAGCCTGGCATTACTTCTTTCCATACTTCAAATGCTAATGATAAATAAACTAGCAGGTTTTACCGATATAAAATTTTTCCTGGGATTCCTATTTATCAACTTTACCATTATATCCCTTTTCACCGGCTGGCTGTCCTCGGATCTTTTCGATAAAAGGAAAGAAAAGGAGCAGGAAACCACCTACGATGACAGTGAAGAGGATATATTCCTTTCAGCGGATCCCACTGTACGGGTTGCCCATGAAACTCTGCAATACATGCGCCTGGGATTGAACGAAGTTACGGCAAGAAAAACGGCGGAAATTATTCAAAAAATCTGTGAAATACCCGCCATTGCCATTACCGATAGGGAAAAGGTGCTGGCTTACCTGGGTGCAGGTTGTGAAAATCATAAACCCGGGGACCGCATACTGACCGAAGCCACCAAATATGTCATAGCTACAGGGGAGCATAAAATCGTTAATTCAACGGAGGAATTAAACTGCACAAAAACCGACTGCGACTGCCCCCTGTCAGCGGGTGTTATTGCACCCCTCAAGCTAAGAGAGGAAGTCGTGGGAAGTTTAAAACTTTATCAAACGAAAGACGGACAGCTGGCGCCAAATATTGTACGCCTGACCATCGGAATAGCTCAGCTTTTAAGCATGCAGATGGAGCTGGCAGAGCTTGACAGACAGCGTCAGCTGGTTACGGAAGCAAGGTTGGATGCATTACATGCCCAAATCAATCCCCATTTCCTATTCAATACCCTGAATACCATAATAATGTACATCCGTAAAGATCCGGACAAATCCCGGGAACTGCTCATTCGTTTAGCGGATTTCTTTAGAAAAACCTTAAACCGTCGAGGGCATTTTATAACTCTAAAAGAAGAGCTGGACTGTGTAAGAACTTACTTTGCCCTGGAAAAGGCCAGGTTTGGAGACAAAATTAGACTAATAGAAGATATTAATCCGGAACTTCTGGAGTATCCCATTCCTGTTTTCAGCATTCAGCCCCTAGTTGAAAATGCCATTAAGCATGGCATAACTCCCAAAAACGGAAACGGCACCATTACCATCAGAGCAAAACAAAAGGGCAATGATCTTCATTTAAGCATTATTGATACAGGGGTGGGCATACCTCCAAACAAATTGGATAAAGTTCTGCAGCCGGGATATGGTTCCGGAAACGGGGTTGGTCTCAGCAATGTACATCTGCGGCTCCAAAGTTTGTACGGGGAAGACCGGGGATTGAAAATAGTAAGTTCTGAAGGAAAGGGAACGGCCATTCATATGTACATTCCATTAAAGGAAAAAGAAATTCAAAAAGCTTCTTCCTTTAGCTGAATGAAAAAGCACCGGCTTTGAAGGGCCGGTGCTATTTATTTTTACCCATGTTTCTTAACAAAATCATTCATAAATTCCGCTAAGGCCAGACAGCCTTCTTTACTCATGGCATTATATATGGATGCCCTTATCCCGCCAACGGAGCGGTGTCCCTTAAGGCCCACAAGACCATTTTCAGCTGCTTCTTTAACAAACAATTTTTCCAGATCCTCATTGGGAAGCCTGAAGGTTACATTCATAACGGAACGATATTCCTTTTGTGCATGCCCTTTATAAAAACCACCGCTGTTATCAATGGCTTCATAAATGTGGGAAGCCTTTTCTTCATTTCGTTCCTTCATGGCTTCAAGGCCACCATTTTCCTTAACCCATTTAAGCACAAGATTTACAACATAGATATTGAAACATGGAGGAGTGTTATAAAGGGATCTTTTTTCAGCAAGGACGTCATAGCGGAGCATGGACGGCATATTTTCCGGAACCTTTTCCAGCATATTTTTACGGATGATTACCAGCGTAACCCCTGCAGGACCGAGATTCTTTTGTGCCCCTGCATAAATAAGGTCAAACTTGGACACGTCAAAGGGTCGAGACATGATATCGCTAGACATATCAGCTACCAGGGGGATATCCCCAAAATCGGGGAAAACTTTCCACTGGGTACCGTAAACGGTGTTATTGGAAGTAATATGCACATATGCAGGGGAACAGCTTAACCTAATTTCATCCATGTTAACAATGCGGTCGTAATTTGTGTCCTTTGAGGAAGCCGCTATATTAGCCTTTCCGATTTTTGCCGCTTCTTTATAGGCTTTTTCAGCAAAATGCCCTGTTAATATGTAGTCTGCGATGGTTCCTTCGGAAAGAAAATTAAGGGGAACCATGGCAAATTGCAAACTTGCTCCGCCCTGGAGAAAAAGAACCTGATAATCTTCCCCCAATCCCAAAAGTTCCTTAACTAAACTCTCCGCTTCAAAAATAATTTCTTCAAAATCTTTGGAACGGTGGCTTATTTCCATTACAGACATGCCCTTATCCTTATAATTAAGAAGCTCCCTTTGGACCTGTTCCAAAACCGGTAAAGGTAAGGTAGCAGGGCCTGGATTAAAGTTATATACCCGCTGCTGCATATACTATCCCTCCATGCCTATTTTAATTTATTTACTAATAATACTAACACAACAATCAACGGCTTTGGAATACGGATTTCCCCCAATACAAAATGGAAATGGAAACTAAACCCTAAAGCTCCGTTTAATCAGAGCTTTCTTTTGCCGCTGCAGCTTCTTTTTTCCCTTTTTCTTCTTTTTTATCGCCAAACTTGCGCAAGTCTTCAGCCATCTGCTTAAGCTTTTTATCCACCAGCCAATTTATTGTTCCTTCGGGATAGGATCCGTCGGTACCCCTTTCTCCGGCCTCCACACCCGTTAAAATTTCCATTCCCTCATCGATGGTATCAATGGCCCATATATGGAACTTACCATGTTCAACGGCTTCAATTACGTCATCCTTGAGCATAAGATTTTTAACATTGCGCTTGGGTATTATTACACCCTGCCTGCCCGTAAGTCCTTTCAGTTTGCATGTGAGATAAAAACCTTCAATTTTTTCATTAACACCGCCAATGGGCTGTATCTCCCCAAACTGGTTGACTGAGCCTGTAACGGCAATACTTTGATTTATGGGAACTCCTGACAGTTCCGACAGCAGTGCATACAGCTCAGCGGAAGAAGCACTGTCCCCTTCAACGCCGTCATACAGCTGTTCAAAGGTTATACTTGCTGTCAAGGATAGGGGCTTATCCTTTGCGTATCTTCCGGCAAGAAATCCACTCAATATAAGTACTCCTTTAGAATGAATGGGCCCGCTCATCTCCGTTTCCCGCTCGATATTGATAATACCCTGCTGTCCTAAGTGGACCCTTGCCGTTATTCTGCTTGGCTTTCCAAAGGCATATTCTCCCATCTGAAGCACCGCAAGACCATTAACCTGCCCCACTGCTTCCCCATCCACATTTAAAAGAATACTGCCCCGGGCAATTTGCTCCTGGAGCTTTTCTTCCACCATGTTGGAACGGAAAACCTTTTCCTCAAGGGCCTTTTCCACAACGGCCTTTGAAATATATTCATTGCCACTCTGTTCTGCCCAATAATTGGCTTCAACCAAAAGTTCCGCTATTTTATGGAAGCGGGTTGACAGCTTTTCCTGGTTTGAAGCAAGCCTTGAACTGTATTCTATAATTTTCGCCATTGCTGAAGCATCCAGATGCCGCAAATTATTTTCTGAACAATAGCGGCAGACAAAAGCCGCGTAATCCATAAGTTTGCTATCTTCCCTGTTCATCTCATAATCAAAGTCAACCCTAACTTTAAATAGCTTTTTAAAATCTTCATCGTAGGTATACAGAAGATGATATAATTGGGCACTTCCAATCAAAATAACTTTTAAATTTACATCAATGGGCTCCGGTTTTAAAGTGGCAAGGGCCACCGCACTGTACTGTTCCCCTAAATTTTCTATCCAGGCTTTTTGAGTCTTTAACGTTCTCTTCAACGCCTGCCATGCATTGGGATTAGCCAGCAAATCCGCTGCCTGGATTATAAGATAACCACCATTGGCCAGATGAACCGCCCCGGGTTTTATAAGTGTAAAATCCGTAACCATTGTTCCAAAAGAACTTTTATGCTCCAACCTACCCATGAGGTTATAATAAGTGGGATTTCTTTCAATGATCACCGGAGCTCCCCTGGTCCTTCCGTTATCCACCAATACGTTTACTTCATACCTCTTAAATTTTTGTTCCCTCTGATCCCTTTGTAAAGGATCAGGCCCCCTCTGTCCTACTTCATCGCTATCCATTCTAAAATCATCAAGATTTTCAATAACATCTCCCAAAACCTGATCCAGATAGTCCACAACTTTTGGGAATTTCTTATATTTATCTTTCATAAGGTTGACTAAATAACCCGCAGCAAAAAGCCCTGTTTCCCGATCCAGCTCTCTTAATTCAGAACGCATTAATTTTTCCAAATGGCGAAGCTTTCTTAAACTATCGTTAACCTCAGCCTGTACTTCCTGGGCTATGGCATTAATCCTCTTCTGCATCTCCTCGGGAAGCTTCAAAAATTCTTCCTTGGGCATGGGCTTCCCATCTTCATCGGTAGGAACGGTATAAATACCCGTTGTGGTTTTTTGTACGGAAAAGCCCCTTTCTTTAGCCATGTTTTCCATGCTGTACCACAAATCGGACATCTGGGCGTCATATTTTCTTACTATCTGGTTGCGCCTTTCTTCATAATCATCGCTGTCAAATCTGCTCTTTATCTCGCTTTTTAAGTCCTGGATCAGTTCCTCCATGTCACTTTTAAAAATGGGGCCCTGCCCGCTTTTAAGTTCCAGTGATAGGGGACGGTCAGGCTGCTCAAAATTATATACGTAACATAAATCCCCCGGGGTCTCTTCTTTTTCTGCGATTTCCTTGACCTTTGCCTCAGCATAAGTGGTCTTTCCGGTTCCCGATGGACCCGTAAGAAAAAGGTTGTACCCTGCCTGCTTTACCCTTAATCCGAAATCCATAGCTTTAACGGCACGTTCCTGGCCGATTACGCCCCCTGGCAAAGGAGATATTTCCGAGGTATTGCTGAAACCAAAAATATTGGGATCGCACTTTGCAGATAAATTCCCAGAGGATAATTTCCTTTCCTCAATTTTCTGTTCTTCTACCTTTTTCACCCTCTCCATTATACCCCTCCTCCGGCAAACATCCTTTAATTAAAAATTACACCCATCATTTACCATTTACCTCCACATTTTTCATATTTTTTTTAAATCATAAACATAAACGGGAACACCTTTCTTTGCAAGTACGTTAATTATAATAGGCTCTACCTTGTCCCATGTTCCCCCCGCTAGACCGCAGCCTATTCGGGGCATATGTACCGATGCACTAAGCTCCAAAGCTTTTTCAGCAACCCCTTTTAAGCAGGATTTCAGTGCCTCGTACCTGATAGGGGGAATACCTCCAACGGGTTTAATATCCCTTTGGGCAATCATGTTGGCTACCCAGATGTCATCCTCCACCCTCACAAATCGGGTTCTCCCCAGTTCAAAACCTGATTCCCTTCCACCACTGTACCAATTAATATAATCCTCTTCGGGTTCTTTCCACTTTTTGGACAAAGCCAGCACAAACCCTGCTCCCCATTCACCCACATCATTGCATATATGAGCAATGATTTTTTTACCCTCTCCCTGGGGTTCCGTAGCATCGCCTATCAAATAACATATCTGTCCCATAAAACCTCCCCTACCCAATACATCATCAATTTCCCACAATCTCAACCCAAACCCTGCGGGTTCTGGGACCGTCAAATTCAACCAAAAAAATCCCCTGCCACGTGCCGAGGACAATACTCCCACCGCTGACGATAAAATGCTTACTGGACCCAACCAATGTGGATTTTATATGGGCAGGACTGTTGCCCTCCCTGTGCTGATATTCCATATGGTCGGGTACAAGTTTTTTTAACATGTAGCTGATATCTCTGGCCACATCGGGATCAGCATTTTCGTTTACCATTAAAGCACAGGTTGTATGGGGGACAAAAACCCCACACAGCCCATTTTTAATTCCGCTTTTATATACCACTTCCTGAACTTTTCCGGTAATATCAATGAATTCTTCCTTTTTAGACGTTTTTATTTCAAGCTCATACACGTGTATCACCACCTTTGCTCTAATTTACGATTTTGCAGTCCTATGACAATTTTTTTTGAAAGGCAAGTTTAACTGCCCTATCCATTATTTCCCCTGCCTTACCCCTAATCACCACATCAGCATAGGCATCCAAATAAGTGGGCGTCATATTTATAATAATTAAGGGTACTTGTGCATCTAAAGCATATCTTGGGATGTTGGCAGCAGGATAAACACTCAGGCTTGAACCCACCACGATTAATAGATCACAGTTTTGAGCCCTAAAACAAGCCTCTTCCAGAACATTTGAGGGGAGCAATTCCCCAAAAAACACTATATAGGGTTTTAAAATACCCCTGCAGTGGTCACACTGGGGTATTTCTTCTTTAAAAAGTTTATCTTTTATATGCTCCGTTTCGTACAACCGACCACAGTCCAAACAAATCACTCTGCGCATATTCCCGTGAAGTTCAAATACCATATCATCGGGGACGCCCGCATCTTGATGAAGACCGTCAATATTTTGGGTTATAACGCCGTAAAGACATCCATGGGCAAAAAGCTCTTCAATGGCCATGTGAGCGAGATTGGGTTTTGCCTGAAATGTAAAAAAAGTATTCCTCAACATCTCCCAAACCTTTTTCCTCGCCAGTTGAGAACTCATAAAATACTGATAAGAAAACAATTCAGGATCATAACTGCTCCAAATTCCTCCGGGACTTCGAAAATCAGGAATTCCCGATTCCGTACTTACCCCGGCTCCGGTAAAAACAATTATTCTTTGGGCCTGGGCGATCATCCGCGCTATTTCACTAATTTCCTTGGGTTCCATTTCACTCAATCACAACACCTCTTCCTAAATAAAACTTTTATCTTTCACATTGATTGAATATTTCTTTTAGATATATTTTTCCTGGTTTAACAAACTTATGAAGCTTTGAGAGCAAAAACGGTATGAAAGGCCTCTTCCGTACATATTCCCCGTTAAAGAAAGAACCCCCCTTATATTTAGGGGATTCTTCTAAAAAATTCAAAACAGTCCTTTTATTATTCCATTCTCATCTATATCTATTCTGCAGGCTGCAGGCTTTTTAGGAAGGCCAGGCATGGTCATAATATCCCCCGTTACGGGAACTATAAAACCAGCGCCGGCAGATAATCTAACTTCCCTAACGTTTATGGAGAAGCCTCTGGGACGGCCAATTTTCCCCGGATCGTCGGAAAGGGAATACTGGGTTTTTGCCATGCACACGGGAAGGTTGCCGTATCCCAGTTTTTCAAATTTTTCTATTTGATTTAGTGCCCCTGGACTGTATTCCACTTCGTCAGCTCCATAAATTTCCCTTGCTATGATTTCAATTTTTTCCTTTATGGGAAGCTCCAAGGGATACAGCGGTTTAAAATCTTCTTTTTCCTTATCTAATATCCCCAGCAGCTTTTCTGCCAGTTCAAGACCTCCTTCCCCTCCCTTTTCCCAAACCTCAGATACCGCAGCAGGCACTTCCGCCTGAGAACACAATTCATAAAGGCAGTCCATTTCCTTTTTAGTGTCCTCCGGGAAGCGATTTATGGCAACCACCGCAGGAAGCCCAAACTTTTGAATGTTTTCCAGATGCTTTTGAAGATTCTCAAATCCTTTCTTGAGCGCGGAAAGATTCTCCTGGGTAAGGTTTTCCCTGCTTACCCCACCGTGAAACTTTAAAGCCCTTATGGAAGCCACAATAACAACCCCGTCTGGCTTAAGTCCTCCGTAACGGCATTTGAGATTAAAGAATTTTTCCGCTCCGAGATCCGCACCGAAGCCTGCTTCCGTAACAACATAATCCGCAAGCTTTAAAGCCATTTTAGTGGCAACAATGCTGTTGCAGCCGTGGGCAATATTAGCAAAGGGGCCGCCATGAATAAATGCCGGGTTGTTTTCCAGGGTTTGAACCAAATTGGGCTTCAGGGCGTCCTTCATAAGCACCGCCATGGCTCCCTGGGCTTCGAGATCAGCCGCGGTAACGGGTCTGTCATCATAGGTATATCCCACCACTATCCTTCCCAGCCGCTCCTTTAGGTCCATAAGATCCAGAGCAAGGCATAAAATGGCCATGATTTCGGAAGCCACTGAAATGTCAAATCCCGTTTCCCGAGGTACTCCGTTTTTAGGGCCCCCTAATCCGCAGACCACAAACCTAAGGGCTCTGTCATTTAAATCTATAACCCTGCGGAACATTATTTTTCTGGGATCAATATTCAATTCATTTCCCTGATGAATATGGTTATCTAACATTGCTGCCAGGAGGTTGTGGGCATAGGTTACTGCATGAATATCACCGGTAAAGTGGAGATTTATATCCTCCATGGGAACAACCTGGGAATAGCCCCCTCCCGCTGCTCCTCCTTTAATGCCAAAGTTAGGGCCCAAAGAAGGCTCCCTTAGGGCAACCATTGCTTTCTTGCCCAATCGGCTTAAAGCATCAGCCAATCCTATGCTGTTTGTAGTTTTGCCTTCACCGGCGGGTGTAGGAGTAACGGCGGTTACCAGGATCAGTTTACCATCGGGGGCCTTTTCCAAACGCTTCATAAGGTCCAGGGATATCTTTGCCTTATATTTCCCGAAAAGCTCCACTTCATCCCCATTTATGCCCAGCCTCTCCGCAATTTCCATAATAGGCTTTTTCTTAGCCTTAACAGCTATTTCTATATCACTGGGAATGGGTCTTCCCATCTTCTTTTCCTCCTATTCTATACTATTTTTCCCTATGGCCTGGGTGTTAAGCCGGCCCTGTCCACTATCTCGGGTATCACTTCTTCCCAGCCCACAGCCATAATATGAACCCCATGCAGTCCCTCAATGGTTTTGAGCCAGTGGATTTGCTCCACAGCCAGTTTTATCCCTTCCTTAGCCGGATCCCCTGCCCGCTCCATCCTCCTGATTATGGTTTCCGGTATTTCAATTCCAGGGATATTATCCTGCATATAGCGGGCTACCCTTGGGGACTTTAACGGCATAAGTCCCGCAAGAAAATACGCCCGGTGGCTAAGTCCCAGCTCCCTGACCTGAGCCATCCAGCATTCAAATTTTCTCATGTCGTAGATACACTGGGTCTGGATAAAATCCGCCCCTGCCCTAATCTTCTTTTCAAGGCGTATTAAATTCATTTCTTCGGGCTGCAGAAAAGGACTTGCCACAGCACCAACAAAAAAGCAGGGAGCGGTGCCTTTAATTATTTCTCCGTTAAGGAATTCTTTTTTATCCCTCATGTTTCTCACTGCTTTAATAAGCTGTATGGAATCTAAATCATATACCCCTTTGGTGTCAGGGTGATTGCCAATCACTTGATGATCTCCGCTCATGCATACAACATTTCTAATTCCGAGGCTATAAGCCCCTAAGAGATCACTTTGCAAAGCAATTCTGTTACGGTCCCGCACCGTCATCTGGATAACCGGTTCGATCCCCGCTTTTAAAATATGCACCGCCGAAGCAATACTGGATAAGCGTACCACTGCCGTTTGGTTATCCGTAATATTGGCAGCATCAATAAAGCCCCTGAGCATTCTTGCCTTTTCTTCCAATACAGAAGCATCGGCATTCTTCGGCGGTCCGATCTCCGCTGTTACCAGAAAATGCCCTTCCTTAAGGAGCCTTTCCAAGGTGCTGCCTGTATTTAAAGACACAATTTTCACGCCCCCCATCTATTCCAAGTTGCAGTTCTAATTTATAAATTAAGTTTATCTTTTCTCCAGTAAATCAGAATATCCCTCCACCGCCTCCACCGGTTTTACACTAATAAAAAAAGGCCCGGTAATAAGGCCGTATTCCTTTCTTTAATATTTTGGACATGGGTACCGGCAATAAAGCAAAAAACGAAAAATAAAAGCTCCGAGTGATCTTCCCGGTCCTTATCACTACTCTGGGATTTTCCAGGTTCCCGCTTCCTCCAGCCGGGCTGGACAGAAACGATTTTTCCGGAAAACCCATTACCTTCATGATAATTCCCTTTCCGACCTCTCGGAGCTTGCTTTTATAATAGCATTGAAAAAAACCTTTGTAAAGCACTTTTATAAAAGTATACCGGTATACTTTTTTATTCCTCCACAGCCATTATGTATTGCAGATTTCTAAATTTTTCATCCCTGTCAAGCCCATAACCCACAACAAAAGCTTCGCCCACCTCAAAACCCCGGTAATCAATATGAAGATCGGCGATTCTTTGGGCCGCCCTGTCAAGAAAGGTACAGATTTTAATGCTGGCGGGACCCCTTTCCTTTAATATTCTAAGAAGATAATGAAGAGTAAGACCGGTATCAACAATATCTTCTAAAATCAATACATGTTCATCGTGGATATCCAAATCCAGATCCTTGGTTATTCTAACACCCCCGGTCTGGGCAGCAGGTCCATAACTGGAAATGGCTAAAAAATCAATGCGGTGGGGAATGGTAAGGTACCTGGTCAAATCCACCATAAAATAAACCGCACCCCGAAGTACGGTAATTATAATGGGATTTAATCCCTCATAATCTTTGGAAATCTGCCCAGCAAGCTCCCTAACCTTTCCCTGGATTTCCTCTTCACTTATAATGATCTTCCCTTTTTGCTCCATACCCATGACATTCCCTCTTATGGCTAAAAAATCAGCCCCGAGTGATCTTCCCGGTCCTTATCACTACTCTAGATCTTCTCGGGTTCCCACTTCCCCCAGCTCACACCACTGGATAGAAGCAATTTTCCGGAAGACCCAGCCCTTCGTGATAATTTCCTTTCCGACCTCTCGGGGCTAATTTAAGTATAGCAAGTAAGTATTAATTTGTAAAGCAATATCAAACAAGTATACCGTATACTTTACAGACAGAAAAAATAACTAATCTATATTCTCCTCAGGATCAATACCGAACTTCTCCAAAAGCTTTTTATAATCCTTTCGGTAAAAAAGTTTAATGTTAACATCGGGATAAATCCTCTTCAACTCCCTAACCTTTCGGTTTTTCTTGGTAACCAATTCCTGTTTCATAGTGGTGAGCTCTATATAAAGATCAAAATCGGGAAAATAAAAATCGGGAGTAAAGGCGCTTTCTATATTACCCTCACTGTCCCATTTAAGGGGGAAGGTAGTGGGCTCATATAGATATTTAATTTGATAATAATCCAAGATTCGGGCAAATTCTTCTTCGCTTTTATTGGCAAATTTCTTTGGTTTTCCCCTAAGGCTACTATCCGCCGCCCTTTCAAAACTAACAGCAATCTTTTCCTTCTCCTTAGCAGCTTCCTCCAGTTTATCAAGGATTTTTTCAAATTTTTTACGGGAAATAATTTTCCTCTGCTTTAAAAAATTAAGTATCAGCTCCGCCGCCTCTCCCAAAGATATCCTTGTGGTATTTATGGTCAGATCGTAGATTTCAGGGTTATTCCAATCTCCCCGATGAAAATAGTAGGTATAAGCTTCCCTCTCCGCGTCCTTCTCATTTATCAGCCTTAGGGCCGTAGCCTTATCCACGTTAAATCTTTTTTGAATATTGGCGGATCTTGCCTCAAGGGAAGCAACAATTTTAATATGAACGGCTTCCTTGCTTCCCATAAAAAGAAACTGACCTCCGCGTCCCAGCAGGATAACATGCCTATTTCGCGAAAGGTCAGTTATTGTATCCCTTAACGTATTAACGTATTCAACCCGTTCCTTTTCCAAACCATCAACACTCCTGGGGGAAATTTCATTTATCCAGTCAAGGCGCATTTGGGGCAGATCATGCTCCCCAATATATTTATGAAGGGTTTTCTTATTAAGCAGCAAAAATCCCGTAGCCTGAGAAAGTATCTCAGCCACAAATTCACCGCCGCTTCCAAACAGCCTTGATACGGTAATAACAGCCATAATTATCCCCCAAGCTAAAAATTTTTTCTCCCGGTTAATATTAATTATAAAGATAACAGTTTTTTTTACAAATACCCCCTAAGAAGTCAAAGCAAGGCCAATTTTAAATTTGACTTTATTTAAACATAGGCGAAAAAATTATTTTATATAATCTGAATATTAAGACACCAAAACCAAAGATACCGGCTGTTTTACAATGGCTGACCTGAGCTTTCCCGGATTATAATAAACTGCAATGAGGGGATTGAATTGGTTTCTTAATAGAGATAGATTACTTATATTGTGATAGTATAAAGTTCTAAAATTTATACAAACCCTACACTCAAACTATAATCTTTTCATTTAAACGAAGGAAGGGAAGGTGTTCATGGCAAACAAAAGCTCTCAAGAGCTTGGGTTAGCTCCCACCGGGCAATTGTTGTGGAAATTTTCTTGGCCGTCAATTTTGGCAATGTTGTGCAACTCCCTTTATAATATAGTAGATCGAGCATTTGTGGGACGGGGTGTAGGTCCCCTTGCCATTGCCGCCACAACCGTTGCCTTCCCCATAATGATATTATTTATGGGTATATCCCTTTTAATAGGAGTAGGGGCTACCGCTTTAATTTCCATTCGTTTGGGTGAACAGAAAAAAGAAGAAGCAGAGCTGGTAGCCGCCAATGCCATAACATTATTGGTTCTACTGCCCCTTATTTTATCAATTATTTACCTAATGTTTGCTGAACCCATATTAAAGTTTTTCGGAGCAAGTGCTGAAGTGATGCCCTATGCCTACGATTTTACCACCATTGTAATACTGGGTTCGGTCTTGGGAAGCGTCGGTATGGGGGTAAACAATTTTATCCGTGCCGAAGGCAACCCCATTAGGGCAATGTCCACCCAGGTTCTGGGTGCTATAATAAACATAATTTTAAATTACTTTTTCATTTTTAAATTGGGAATCGGCATTAAGGGTTCAGCCCTTGCAACGGTGCTGGGACAACTCTTTGCAACCATATGGGTCATGAGCTATTATTTAACAGGCAGAAGCCTTGTAAAACTTAAATTAAAAAATTTCCTTCCCAAGCTTCCCATTGTATTAAAAATAATGTCCATAGGCTTTGCTCCTTTTTCCATGCAGCTGGCTTCCTGTATTCAGCAGCTGATTTTAAACAGAGCCGTTTTGAAATACAGCGGAGATTTAGGGCTGTCCACGGTGGGAATCATCATGAGCATAGGTACGCTAATGTTCATGCCCATTTTAGGCATCAGCCAGGGAGCCCAGCCCATAATTGGGTATAATTACGGTGCTCGACAGTTTAAACGGGTTAAAGAAACATTAAAGAAAGCAATTTTTGCCAGCAGCATCATTGCCGTTGCGGCATTTACCGCCATACACTTATGGCCCCAGCAAATAGCGGGTATTTTTACAAAGGATAATTTTACCCTTACTAAAATGACCGCTGATGCTCTGCAGGTATTTTTCGGGATGACCTTTGTCATCGGTTTTCAAATAGTATGTTCCCAATATTTTCAAGCCGTGGGCAAAGCCTTACAGGCCGCACTGCTCAGCTTGTCAAGGCAGTTTTTGCTGTTCATTCCGTTACTATTGATTCTGCCCCGTTTTTGGGGTATCAAAGGTGTATGGAGAACGGCCCCCATTGCGGATGCCATATCCGTCCTGTTAACTGCAGTCTTTATTATAAGGGAACTCAGTCTTCTTCCCGAAGATATTTCTGAGCAAAACACCGTCCTTGGAAAAAAAATTTATTAAAAAACGAAGGAAGTTCCAAATTTTGTTTATAAGCAGTTTGCAATCAGTGGTATATACTATCAATGGGACTCTTTAAAAGCAGGCACATGAAAGAATGATGTTTAATTGGTAAATAAAGAGCAAAATAGAACATGGTGGTGTTATTTTTGAATATACCTAATATTATTACTGCAATCAGGTTCATTTTAATACCCGTATTTATTTTTTTTATGTACATAAGGCAATTCAACTGGGCTGTGGGAGTTTTTCTGTTGGCCATTTTCAGCGATTTTATTGACGGATATCTGGCAAGGAAATATAAAATGGTAACAAAATGGGGAAAACTTATGGATCCCCTGGCAGATAAACTCCTGCAGATTTCGGGATTAATAATGCTAGGTTTTACGGGATTGATTAAAAACATATTTCCCTTCTTAATTATACTTGGAGCAAAAGAAATATTAATGTTTTTGGGCAGTGTAATTCTCTTAAGAAAGGGAATCGTGGTTTATGCCCATTGGTATGGTAAGGTTGCCACAGTCATTATTTATGCCGCCGTAATATTGTCCTTTTTCGCCCCGGAATTAGGTAAATATTTGCTTTTCATAGCAGTTCTGGCAGCACTTTTCTCCCTTTTTATGTATTTTAAAACCTATAGCCGGCATTTTGAGTTTTCAGCATTACATAGATGCAAAAAAATCGGCTAGTTTAAGCCGATTTAGATTGTTTGCCAAAGGTGTCTGCTGCGGTTTTCTTTAATTGCGAACTCACGCCGGTTAAAACCAGGCCGCCTCTATTCGGCGTCCATGCGAGAGAATGGCTGGCGCTCATCTTCTGCTCGTGCCTCCCGGTTTTAATCGACGTTCGTTAAGTCGTTTGGCAAACCGCAGCAGAAACCATATGGAATTTAATAAGATGATATTTGTCTAAATACTGAAATGTCTCATTTAAGCCGATTTTTTAACCCCAAAATGCGGCAATACCCTCCTGTACCAGTTTCGCGGCCGTTATTGTGGATATTTCCGCAGGGTCATAGGCGGGATGAAGTTCCACCACATCCATACCTATAACTA
The DNA here is from genome assembly GCA_012523575.1 of Clostridia bacterium. GTDB lineage: Bacteria > Bacillota > DTU086 > DTU086 > DTU086 > 41-269. The sequence continues at coordinate 12,528 of JAAYIF010000050.1, read as the reverse complement.
CAAAGGAAAGAAGTTTCTTAAATATCTCAATTACCTGCCAATAATTCATTCCCCCAGGCTCGGGATTTCCAACACCGGGGCAGATGCCGGGATCAAAAACATCCAGATCTATGCTTAGATATACAGGTCTTCGGGGGTCAAGCTTCTTAAACAACTCACCCTCGGAAACGTATACTTCCTCCCTTTCTTCTCCATAAAAAGACCGGGCACCCACAACCCAGACCCTGCCTTCAAGAATATCCCAAAGGCGTCTCACCGTGCAGGCATGGGATAAAGAGCTGCCTTCATAGCTTTCTCTCCAATCGGAATGGGCATCAAGAACTACTCCCTGCAGATTGGGATAAACTTTGAGGGCACCCTTTACGGCTCCCACCGTTATGCTGTGGTCCCCTCCCAGAACAACAATACCAAGATTCTCCCGGAGATGCTTTTCCACTGCCTGGGATATCTGTTCCATTGCCTCTTCAGGATCCTCTTTTAAGATCAGATTGCCCCCATCCCTTAGATCTATATCCCGAAGGTCCTTTCTAAAAATTTTGCTGTAGCTTTCAATACTTTGGGAAGCTTTTCTGATAGCAGAAGGGCCGAGGGCACTTCCTTTTCTATAGCTGGACATATTTTCAAAGGGTGCTCCCAAAATGACCACTTTACCTCCGCTTTCTCTGCCTTTTATCCTGGCTTCTAAAAAGCGCATAAAAAAACCCCCGTTAACAGAATGTACGGCCTAAGCTGCATACTACAACTTTTTGACAAAGGGTATCTGCTGCAGTTTTCTTGACTTGCGAACTCACGCCGGACATCTCTATGCGCAGGGTTATGGACGAAGCCGGGCCGCCCCAATTCGGCTTCCATGCGAGGGACTGGCTGGCGCTCATCTTCTGCTCGCACCTCCCGGTTTTAATCGGCGTTCATCAAGTTGTTTGGCAAACTGCAGCAGATACTCCACGAAATTCACCAAGATAATTTGTTTATAGTATGGGATGTACAGCCTAAGCTGCACATGAAAACATTTTTATCTAAAATAAATGAGTGTACTTTTTTAAAACTCCAAAAGCTCCTGCACAAAGGGAGGCAGGACAAAGCTTGAAAGGTGAATTTCAGGGGAATAGTAACGCAAGTTGGTTAAACCCCGTTGTTCACAACGTTTTCTAATTTCAGACAAGTTAAGTTCATTAAGCCTTTCTCCCGCCACGGCATAGGCCCATAAACCCGAAGGATATGTGGGGACATATCCTAAATAAAGCTTCACCTGAGGAAAGACACTGCCCAAATTTCTATTTACCATCCGAACTTCATTATGAAAATAAAAGGGAGTCCCGCACTGCATGGAAAACAAACCGTGGGCTTTAAGCACACGACGGCACATTTCAAAAAATGGCTGCTCAAAAAGGGGTAATGCCGGTCCAATGGGATCGGTCCCGTCCACAATAAGGGCGTCAAAGGCATCTTCTTTATCCGCGAGCCATTCTTCTCCCGGTGCAATAATTAAATCAACCCTTGGGTCTTCGAAGATTCCCATGCAAACGGAAGATAAAAAACTGCGGGATGCCTCAACCACAGCCTCATCTATCTCAACCCAATATACCTTCTTAACAGATGGGTGGCGCAATACTTCCCGCACTGAACCCCCATCTCCTCCCCCAATAACTGCAACAGTTTGGGGATTATCCAGCATCACCATCAGTGGGTGTACAAGCATTTCATGATAATAAGCTTCGTCTGCCTCTGTAAGCATTACCTTGCCGTCCAATGCCATCATTCGCCCCAGATCCTCGGTTTCAGCAACAATTAATTCCTGATAACGGGTTTTCTGCCGCAGCAGCCACTGCTTTATTTTTAAATGAAAATGAACTCCTTCGACCTGTTCTTCAATGAAAAAAGAGTCTCCTTTTTTTGCCACGCCTTATTTTCACACTCCCCGTTCCAGCTTAATAATTTTACAGCTGCGGGGTTCAAAGTAGTTACGGATTACCTCCAAAGCCTTTTCGGGAAAAGTATCCCCGCAGGTAAAAACATCCAGTGCAAGGTACCTCATTTCAGGCCAGGTATGAATGAACAGATGGCTTTCGGATACTATGGCAATGGCACTTACACCGTAGGGCTCAAAACTGTGAACAACGAGCTTTAAAAGGTTTGCTCCCGTACGCTGTACAGCTTCTTTTAAAGCTTCGCGAACAACGGTTACCGAAAAAATCTGCTCGTTGCATTCCCAGCATTCAGCTATTAAATGCTTGCCCACTGCACGGTGAGGAGCAAGGGGTACCAATTCAGTTTTTATTTCCCTTTGCAAATTTAAGTTTTCCATAGGCCACCTCCCGTTTATTATCCATTATTTTAGGATTTAACAAATGGCAACTCTAGCGCCAGTATGCACAAGCAGCAACAATTCCACCACACTTAACCGTTTCATGCTCCACAGCTGCCTGAAGAGTCCTAACCAATTTCAATCCCCTAATTTTAAAAGCCTCTTCCACCATAGAAACGGCTTTGGCAGCCGCTTCCTCTGCCGTTTCTCCTGAACTTTCCATTATTACACCGAAACCATCCTCCGCCAGGCCCACCGCCAGAGCAGCTGCTATACGTTGGCCCGGCACGGTACTGGTGTTTGCAGAATATACACAGGGTACCAGGGCGCCCCGGGGAAGATCAGGTTTAGCCAAAATCACTTCGGCCTCGGGGGGCACAATGCTTGAAACCTTTATTAGGTTCACATCCCCGATACCGGCATCAATAAGGGCGTTATCAAAGGCATTTAAAGGGGTTTCCCCTTCGGCCTTTCCTGTCACAAGGTATAGCCTTTTTACATCAAACAATTTATTCACCCCATTTCCGGAATGCTTCTAATATTTAACAGAATTGTTATATTCACCATTATAAAAATTTTGTTCTTTATATTTGGTATGCTTCCCCCTAATTGGTCGCCACTTCCTCATCATCGAAAATGTTTTCTCCCAGGCGAGGATTTTCCACTTCCACATCCTTCAACAGCTCTATACGGTGGAAGGCTGAACAATACCACAGATGTTCCGGAAGGGCTTTAGTGGGCAACCATGACCAGGAGCGCATTTCTTTTATATAATCCCAATTAACATAACTGCTGAAATCTTCCCTCAGATCTGTGATAACCGCCCCTTTTTCCAGTAAAAACTTTTGGACCTTTGCCCATTTGCTCAAACTGGCTTCCACATGGGTAAGCCCAAAATAACCGGCGCATCCCCGCCCTTTAAGACACATGATACCCCGCTCCACAAAAGCCTTAAGTCCCACAATGCTCTCCGGGGGATCGCACATAAAGGTGTCAAAGGATTTTAACCATTCTTCACGAAGGGGTTCTCTTAAATCATGCCAAACTGCTTTAAGGTTTTTTAATCCTTCCCTTTCAGCAACTTTATTGATAAATTCAATTAGTCTTGTGTCAATATCCAATGCCAGTACCCTTTTGGGAGCTCCGGTCAGTGCAGCGGCAATGCTTTTTAAATCATCATCCCCCAGGATAATAATCTCTTTATTCTCAAGATCTCCCCGCTGCCAGGCATAGGAAACACTAGCAAGGGACGTTGCCTCTGTAACATATCCCTGGTCATAATCCTGTATGGCTTCCGGACGGTCTTTGCATATTTCTGAATATTTTTCAATTAGACTGCCGTAGAATTTTGAAATATCAATACCCCGCCCTTCGCAGGCATTACAGATCCCCTCTTGAACGGGAGCTATTTCAAGGGCTTCAACCAGCTCTTTGCCTTTATCCGTTAAGCTAAGCTTCCCATCGGAAGCAACTACCAAATCCCCGTTAATAAGCTGGTTGCAGAAATCGCATAAAAAGCGCATCGGAACATTACTCAGCCGCACAACTTCCCAAAAAACAGCAGCTGTCTGGATAGCCGCCAGCACCCGTTCCGCATCCCGCTCTATAAACGGCACCGGCGTCTGCTGTCTAGTCCCTTCAACCAGGTCAGCAAACAGCTTTTCCGCTTCCATACGTTTCATGCTATGTCCCCTCCTTTGGCAGCGTTTAATTGCCGCTTTTAATCTTTTTCCACAAGATATTTTGCAAAAAAAAACCGCTCGCTCCCGCCGCCCAGAGAAGCGACCAGTTGTTCAGCACTCCGCTTCAACTAAGCACCGAGCTTTTTTAAGCCCGATGCTGGAAACGAGCAGCTTTAAAACGGAGCACTGCGCTGATTGTCTGTAAAAAACAAAAACACACAGGGTGAAAAATTGTCAATAAAAAAGTATAACGTTGTATATTAAAGTTTTTTGTTTGGAAACAAAGGAATGTTCCGTAATGAAACAAATTAAAAAGAATTATGGCATTACGAATTAAAAAAAGGACATATTGGTCATATTTCGCAAAACTACACTTTGACTCTTTATTTCAAGATAATTTCTAAAAAATTATGAGCGGGGAGTGATTCCCACTTTTTCAGCAACCTCAAGGGCTCTTTCATATTCATGCCTGGTAACGGATCTGTTGAGGGGAGGATAATCCCAGGCCTTGTGAACGGGATGGTACTGCCTCATAATATTTACAAAGCTTTGGGGTGACAGTTCTTCAGCAATGAATCTCATAATTTTTTCAGTTCCCGCAAAATCCTCCGGAAGCACTAGATGGCGTATAATAAGTCCCCTTTTTGCAATCCCTTCTTCATCTACCTGAAGATCTCCCACTTGTCGATGCATTTCCTTTAAAGCTTCCTTTACCCTTTGGGGGTAATCCTTAACCCCTGACAACCTTTGGGCAATTTCAGGATCATCGTATTTAACATCAGGCATGTAGATATCAATAACTCCATCAAGTATTTTCAAAGTTTCAACGGATTCATACCCTCCGCAGTTATAAACCAAAGGAAGGCTGAGCCCCCTTTTTCTGGCAGTGAATAGGGCTTCAAGGATCTGGGGCACATAGTGCGTAGGGGTTACCAGATTTATATTATGACAGCCCCTTTTCTGCAATTTAAGCATTATTTCAGCAAGCTCCTGGGTGGAAACCTCCTGTCCATAACCCGCCCAGCTGATGTCACAGTTCTGGCAAAAAATGCATTCTAAATTGCAGTACGAAAAGAATATGGTCCCCGAGCCGTGGGTACCCACCAAAGGCCTTTCTTCTCCAAAATGGGGACCGTAGCTTGCTATTTTCGCCGTATTTAAAGCTCTGCAGGCTCCTTTCTGCCCCTTTCCCCTCTCGGCTCCACATTCCCTGGGACACAACATGCATTTTTCCTGTAGCTCAAAGGCCTGTTTTACTTTTTCCTTCAACTCCCCTTCCGTTAATTTGAGATAAGCGGGAACAAAGGCCATATCCCATCCCCCCGATAATAATCCCGTTTAATATGTTTATCAGGATTGATGTCATTTCGCTTCTAGTATATAAAAGAAGATTTGCGTTCTCTAAAAAGGACTGGTCCACAGCTGCAAATTAAAACTTTTAAATATATTATACATTTTTATTAAATTTTTAAAAAACCTATTGACGAAGCAAACAGTTATTAATATGATATTAAATGAAATCGGTTTTCATTTGCATTCATATAATTTACATATAAGGGAGGAGAAGTAAATGACCCTTGACAAAGCTAAAAGGGGGCAAATTCTAAAAATATTAAATATTCCCGATGCAAAAATAAAGGCACAGGCCATCCGTTTCGGTATTTCCGAAGGGGAAATGGTAGTATGCTCCGAAGTCATTCCCCTTGGGCCAATTATCATTAGAAAAAACAATCAGGAAATTGCACTGGGGAGAAATCTTGCCAAACAGATTACGGTGATTTCTAATTAAAAACCCCGGTATATTAATAATTCCTTTTCTGCCGTTTTATTTTTTTAATTTTTTAAAATGAACATTTTTACGGCTTTGCACCCAGCAAGACCGGTTCCATAAACCAAACCCTGGGAAAGGAGTAACGGAAATATGTCAAAATGCTGCCACTCCGTAGATTTAGATATACCTCCTGAATCTAAAAAAATAGTTCTAGCCGGTAATCCAAACAGCGGAAAATCAGTACTGTTCAACGCCCTAACAGGCATGTACGTTGATGTATCAAACTATCCGGGTACAACTCTGGAAATATCCTACGGAAAATATTCGGACGACACAGTGATAATTGATACCCCTGGAGTATACGGCATCTCCTCTTTCAATGATGAGGAACGTATTGCAAGGGATATTATTCTCGACGCTGATATAGTCATTAACATTGTAAATGCCCTACATCTGGAAAGGGATCTCTTCTTAACCCAGCAGATAATAGACACGGGGCTTCCTGTGGTGGTTGCCCTGAATATGATGGATGAAGCTGAAAGACAGGGATTAAAAATAGATGTCGAGCTTTTGAGCAGTATGCTGGGGGTTAAGGTAATTCCCACGGTAGCCGTGGAGAAAAAGGGATTGGAAGAACTAAAAAATAACATATTCAATGCAACCCCGGGCAAACCCACTCCGGGGATTGAAGAAAAAATTAAGGAAATGGAACTGCAAACCGCTTCCCGGGGAGAAACCCTTCTAATCCTCGAAGGGGATCCCATAGTGGCCCAGCGCAACCAAGTGCCCCCGGGGGATATGCAGGAGGAAATTTATTTAAAAAGACGCCAGCGGGTAAACGCCATTGTAGACAAGGTAGTAAAATTCACCAAAGAAAAATCAGATTTTAAAGAACGGCTGAGCAGCTTGATGATCCGTCCCCTCACAGGGATCCCTATTTTTTTACTGGCCATGTGGATTATGTACGAAGTCATAGGCGTCTTCATAGCCCAAACCGTGGTGGAAATTACCGAGGAAACCATTATGCAGGGATACTACGAGCCGTTTATAACAGGTCTATTGAGTAAATGGATTACGGTGGATTCTGCAACATGGCACATACTGGCAGGGGAGTTTGGTCTCTTTACCATGCCTGTGATTTATCTTTTAGGTCTCTTGATGCCTTTGGTAGTGGGATTTTACCTGTTGCTTTCCATCTTTGAGGATTCGGGTTATCTCCCGCGAGTTGCAGTGCTGGCAGATAGGGTATTGACAAACATAGGGCTAAACGGACGGGCCGTTATACCCATTATACTGGGTTTCGGCTGCGTCACCATGGCAACCATCGTCACAAGGATTTTAGGTTCTGACAGGGAAAGGCGCATAGCAATTTTCCTACTGGGTCTTACCATACCCTGCTCTGCCCAGCTGGGTGTTATAGCGGGAATGCTGGCAGGCCTCGGCCCACAATATGTCATTCTGTATGTAATAATAATCTTTTCCATACTGGCATCGGTGGGGACTCTGCTAAACGCAGCCCTTCCAGGGAAGTCTACGGATCTTTTTATCGATGTTCCACCCTTAAGGCTTCCCCGTGTGGATAATGTTTTGAAAAAAACAGCCACCAAGTCCTTGCACTTTCTTGTAGAAGCAGCTCCGTTGTTTGCTTTGGGAGCACTTATCATAAGCGTTTCCCAGGTAACGGGATTTCTGGTTCTGATACAGGATTTGATTAAGCCCATTACCGTTGGGTGGCTGGGACTTCCCAAGGAAGCGGCAACAGCCTTGATCATGGGTATTGTAAGGCGGGATTTTGGGGCTGCCGGACTTATGAGCCTCCCGCTTAACAAAATTCAGACCCTGGTAGCTCTGGTAACCATTACCCTTTTTGTTCCCTGCATAGCCTCCATCATGATGCTGTTTAAAGAAAGAAGCAATAAAGAAGGTCTTATTATGTGGCTCAGCTCACTGGTTATAGCATTTCTGGTAGGAGGAATTGTCTCGAAACTTTCAAAACTTGCCAACGAGTATTTGCCCATATACTATCCCATAGCGGCTTTCTTCATAGCATTAATACTATTTTCCTGGGCTATAAGCTATTTTAAAAATAAGCTGGATCAATATAAGGAAAACTTGGAAGGGGTAGGTAAATGAAAAGTAATACAAAGATTACATGTCCCCAGTGCGGTTACGGTGTTAGCAATGTCAAGGAAAGCCTGCGCTGCCCAAGGTGCAACACCCCCATTGTTGAAATAACACCCTGTCAGGGAAGCTGCAAAAACTGCAATTTAAAAAGAGGCCGCTGATTAAAGGCAGGCAAAACCTCAAGTTCTTAAAAAAGCCGTTTTCTCCCAAGGGTGAAAACGGCTTAATTTATTGACAAAGGGTTCATACTGCAGTTTTCTTTACTTACGAACTCACGCCGGACATCTCTAAATTCGGTGTATGTGCCCCAGGTTGAGGCTGGCGCTCATCTTCTGCTCGCGCCTCCCGGTTTTAATGGCGTTCGTTAAGTCTTTTCGCAAACCGTAGCAGAAACCTAATTAAATTTAAACCTATTCTAAGACAAAAGACAGTACGTGATTGACATATTAAAAATTAATAAATATAATGCAATTAATGCGGTCAGGGACTTTTGATAAAGGACCGGGCATAGTATATAAAGCAGAGATAAAACCTGTGGGACCTTACCCGCAGGTTTTTTTAACGGATGGTGGAGGGTGAATGCACCGTGAAGCCCATAAAGCTTGATAGAAAAACAAAAACCGCTGCCCTTTCCGTGGCCTCCAACGGCTTTCTCATAGTAATAAAGTTAATTGTGGGAATATACAGCGGTTCGGTAAGTATATTATCCGAAGCACTGCACTCCACAATGGATCTCATAGCTTCCATAATCGCAGTTTTCTCAGTGAGGATGTCCTCAAAACCCGCGGACAAAAATCATCCATACGGGCACGGAAAAATAGAAAACATTTCTGGTTTAGCAGAAGGGCTCCTCATTTTTGCAGCGGCCTTTATGATAATATGGGAATCATTAAAAAAATTGTCCACTCATCATGAGCTGAACATCACAGCAGCCGCTGTGGGAGTAATGTTTGTTTCAGCTTTAATCAACCTGTGGGTTTCCTCCATACTTTATAAAGTTGCCAAGGAGGAGGATTCCATAGCCCTGGAGGCCGATGCCCTGCATCTTAAAACCGACGTTTATACCTCAGCAGGAGTTGGAATAGGGCTTGTTTTAATAAAAATAACAGGTCTTACCATCATCGACCCCATTGCCGCAATACTGGTTGCCCTTCTTATATTAAAGGAAGCCTGGAATTTGTGTCGCAAAGCCTTTAATCCCCTTCTGGATTCCAGCCTACCTGAAAAGGAAAAAAGAATAATAGAGCAGATATTAAAGGAGCATACCCATAGGGATCTTCAGTTTGAAAAGTTGAGAACGCGAAAATCAGGACCCTATCGTTTTGTGGATTTTCACGTTATTACGGACCCTGATATTTCGGTTAAAGAAGCAGATGAGATGACAAAGCATGTAGTAAAGGAAATTGAAAACCACATCCCCAATGTTCACGTTCACATAAACCTTGAACCTAAAAAAGAATAACTCCCCTGATGACTAGATTCCCATTCTTTCAGAAGTTTTTTTATCAATAACCATGATAAAGGCCAGAACTTCCGCCACCGCCCGATACAGTTCCGGGGGTATTTCCTGCCCAATCTCAAGGGTACTTAAAGCATACACTAAATCGGGGTCCTCGTGAATGGGTATATTGTGCTTTTTAGCAGTCTCAATAATTTTTTTAGCAGCGGCACCCTTGCCCAAAGCCACTACCCTGGGGACATCGTCTTCCCCCTGCTTATATTTCAGGGCAGCTGCATATTTTATACTGGGCTTTTTTTCTTTTTCGGACAATATCCCTCACCCCTATACCCGAAGATCAAGGCTGCTTGTTTTTACAGTTCCTACCTCCAATATCTCCTTCTCAAAGCTCTCCTTTACTTCATTGGAACTAACCCTGGTAGACAAAAATATTAATTTCCAGGGCAGAAGGTTAAGCCTATTTTCCAGTAAAGCAATATTATCATCGATGATTTCTTTATATGCTTCCTTTTCCACCGTAAAGGCACAGGTCAAATGATCCCTTTCCAAAATCAAGCGGCACATTAACCTCCCCAGATGCTTCGTGGTAATAAAAAACAGCACCTGGCAGGAAAGGTCCCCTTCTCCTCCCTTTTTTGCCTGGAACTCCTTTAGTTTGAGAAAAAAGGGAGACAATTCCCCTTCAAAATTTAAAAACCACCCCTGAAGAAAAAGATTAAAAGCATCACCGCTCTCCTGCTGCCCCGAAAGATTAAGGAGCTGAAGGGCTGTAATATCATTGAGAAGCTCCTTTAAGGCTTCCCTGGGCATTGTTATATCTTCAGCTTCTTTTCCGGACAGAGAAAAATGAAGAAGGCGCAGGATCTCCCCCTTTACGGAAAGGCTGTTTAAAGGGTCTTTGGCACTCGTATTTTTAATGTTTGAATAATCTCCAGCCTGGAATTCTCCCCTTTTATCTAAAACAGCACGCTCAAAAATCTCCCGCTCATGCTTCAGTCCCATATTTTTTGCAAGATTGCTTAATTTTTGGGCAATCTGCTCGCTGCTTTCGTCTTCTTTAAAGAAAATGCTTCTAAGAAGGTTTATGAGAGAACCCGGATCCTGTTTTATGCCGGAAGGCAGGCTGCTTTCTTTAAAGAGCTGTTTAGCAATTTCAGCATTGGTAAATCCTTCCCCTTTCAGGAAACTATGCACCGCTTCCACCGCTTCTTTGGAAAGGGGAAAATTTCTACTCCAAAGCCACAAAACCGCAGGAACATGCTCCTCCGTAAGGGAATTTTTGAACATAAAGGCTTCCAGCATTGATACATCGAAAGCGGAAAAGGAAATGTTCCTCTGTATCATATTCTCAATAAGCGCCGTGTTCAGCCTGCTGACTTTAATTCCAAAATGATTTAAAAGGGCTTCCTCCTTTACCCCCTCCATTATTCCTCTGCCCATTTCAACATCAATTTTTTTAAGAATCACCGTACCGTCGGGCTTCTGCCCCTCAACATAAAGCAGCAGCTTTTCTCCGGCAGCGGCAGAGGTTTTTAAATCAGCGGTTATATTTACACCGTTAACCAGAAGTATTGCCCTGTTGCCATGTATTTCAAAAAGCTTTCCCTGAAGAATCTGCCCCGGCCTTAAAATAATGGCCATTTTTTCAGTTTGTGGGCTTTTTCCCATAAAAGCATGTAAAAATTGCGAAATTTTATCCACCACGGGATTCACCCCAGTTTTTCTTCCTACTAAGGATTTCGGCTGCAGGAGAAGTTTCGTTAAGCATGACGCCTTGGTTTTATGCGCAGGGATGACGCATGTAAAATGAACAGTAAAGTTTATCTGTTTTTGAGATTCTTTTCTTCAAGGAATCTAACCAGATCGGCAATACAGCAGTTCACAGGGGTATCCACACCTGCTCCCCTTCCATACTCCACTATTTTTCCGTTTAAATAATCAATTTCAGTCCTCCGTCCCCTTTCTATATCCTGAAGCATGGAAGGCCTGTGATCCTTTGTAGGGGGAAGAAGATTACCATAAAATTCCCTTAGGTAATCTTCAGCCCTGGACCAGAAAAGCTCCACCCCCAGGGCCTCAGCTACGGCAAAAATTTCCCTTACCATTTGGTCCATAATTTTCCTAGCATAAGGGCTGTCCCCCAGGGTACCATAATTAACCCCCAAAAGGGCCCCAAGGGGATTGAGGGCACAATTGTACAAGACTTTCGCCCATATGTACTTGTGAACCTCCCCGCTGTAGCGGCAGGGAATTCCTGCTTCATTTATAAGGGAAGCAGCCTTTTCAATTCTTTTAAGACATTCCCCGGGATAATCCCCCTTTATGGGTCCCAAAACCACATCATCGGCACAGACCGTTACCTTAACCCTCCCGGGAGCAGTAACTTCAGCACCAAAAATGACCCTCCCCAGGGCACATTTTTCTCCGCCTATTTCCCTTGCCAGTATTTCCTCGTTTCCCAGTCCGTTCTGCAGAGAAACCACAAGCCCCTGTTTTCCTAAAAGCTTTGCAGCAAGGGGAGCCATTGATTCTGTGTCATAGGACTTCACAGTAATTAATATGAGATCATATCCGGGCTGTAGCAAGCTTTCATCATCTGCCGTTTTTATATGGGAAATTAAGTGTTCACCCCATATTCCTTCAATTCTTAAACCCCCTTTCTTTACTGCATCCATATGCTTCTTTCTTCCTAAAAGGGAAACTTCGTGCCCTGCCTTAGCCAAAAATCCACCAAAGACAGAACCATTAGCCCCAGCACCCAATACCGCTATGCGCAAAACCCATCTCTCCCTTATCTGTTTCTCATAAGTTTTTTGTATTTTTATAATTCTCAATAATAGACCCTTTTCCCCTTCAACCGCTGAACAAAAAAAGGAATGGGAATAATCAATATGGAAAATTTGTTTATTAACAAGTTTGGGGTGACGGCTTTGGAAAAGGTCCAATTAATTGCCACTTCAACATTCGGGATGGAGGCCCTGGTGGCCCAGGAAGTGCGAAATCTGGGGTACGAAAACATAAAAGTTGATAATGGAAAGGTAACGCTATCCGCGGGAATGGAAGCCCTATGCCGATTAAACCTTTGGCTTCGCACCGCCGATAGGGTGCGTTTATTGATGGGAGAATTTGAGGCAAGAACTTTTGAGGAATTATTTGAAAAAACCAAAGCCCTTCCCTGGGCCGATAT
>JAAYIF010000049.1 GCA_012523575.1 Clostridia bacterium | reverse complement strand
TAGAGTAAAGTATGTTTAAGGAGGGTGCCGTTTTTGTAATGCTTCACCAGTGACAGGAAAAGCAGCAGCCCCATGGATATCGCGGGAAGGGTCAAGAAAACGACTGCCCGACCGATACGGTCAAACCAATGGACAGTCAACACAAACCAGAGAGTTACGATAGCAATACACAAACCGAGATTAACGTCATTATACAGCCTGTCAAAGGGATAGAAATGAACCTCCTTGTCCCCAAAGGACTTCCGCCCGGCGGTCACCACCAGATAGCTCAGAGCCAGCAGAAAACCCAACAGCAGGCCCGCCACCTGCCAGAGGCCTTTTTCCGTACTTGCTTTGGCGGTTTTCCATTCCTTGATCCTGGAATTCAAAAAGTCTTCCGTAAAGGCTATGTAAACAGTGTTGTTCCCCAGATCCAGCTGGTCAATTTTATGGTCCAGCCAAAGATAATAATTTTCCTCAATTTCTTCAGGGTAGAACTCCAATCGATAGTTTTCCACCGCCAGATACACAGGACAAGATTTCAAACGCCCTTTTTCTGTTTCCTTAATGTTGCTGTACACATTCTCGCCGTTTTCGGCATAATACAATAAACCGTCGTATTCTGCCAATCTCTGCCGCAAAGCATGGTATTCCTTTAAGTCCTCCTTAATCAACCTGTTCTTTATATTAGCAATTTCATCAGGGTACATCTCTTTATATCTTCTATAATTTTCTTCATCACTTAAACTGGAACTGTAATATTCATAATTCATCCATAAGTTCTGTGTCTCATTCACCAATCGTTCCTCTGTAATGAGCCCACCTTTTAAAATGTGCTCTTCATTCTTGTATTTCCCGATCAGGTCCGTCAGATCTACCAGGACAGCTTCGATCTCCTCCGCAAATGAACGACTGACATAATAATTGTCTTCGAAGACAATATCAAAATGTCCGTCGATTAACAAACCCACTTCAAAAAATGATTTAACGGCGCCGGTAAAGCAAAGGACAGCCAGGAAAAAAACAATTACTTTGGTAATTATGGAATGGCTAAAGCTTTTCAACTTTGTATCCAATTCCCCACACCACCTTCAAATATCTTGGTTCCTTCGGATTGATTTCTATTTTTTCGCGTATCTTTCTGATATGAACCGCCACTTTATTTTCGGGGTTATAAGCGGTTTCGTTCCACACTTTCTCATAAATTTCCTCAATGGAAAACACTCTGCCGGCGTTTGCCGTAAGAAGCTTTAAAATCTTATACTGCACCGGAGTGAGATGGACTTCCTCCCCGTCCACGGTGACCCTTTTACTTTCGTCATCGATAACTAATCCGCCGGTTTTAAAGACATTACTGTTGGTTTCCATGCCTCCTAAGACCGTGTATCTCCTTAACTGCGATTTTACCCTGGCGATTAATTCCAAAGGGTTAAAGGGCTTGGTTATATAATCATCGGCGCCTACGTTTAACCCGAGTACTTTATCATAATCCTCGGATTTAGCCGAAAGCATTATTAAAGGAATATTTTTGTCTTCCCTGATCTTCATGGTGGCTGTTATGCCATCCATTTCCGGCATCATAATATCCATGATGACGAGATGAATCTCCTGTGAGTTGAGTATCTCCAGGGCCTCCCGCCCGTTAAAAGCTTTAAAAACCTGATAGCCTTCATTTTCCAGGTAAATGCCAATGGCATCAACAATGGCTTTATCGTCGTCGCAAACCAATATATTCATGAAAACTCACTCCCAGCCAGGTATTGAGACATATTTTAGCATCTTTTAGCTTTAGACATAGTCTCTTCCTCCTTTCCTTGCGGTTAAGCCGGCTTGAATTTTCTTCCCAGCAACTGGAGCAGTAAAGAACAATGTTATGGCAACCGGTACAGCTGCTGCCAGCAGCAAATAATTAACATTGGTGAGGAAAAAAGATTTAAATGCTTCATATTTTCCGCTAAAATACCTGCCCAGCAGAAGCATGCTGTATGACCAAGGATATATACCTGTAAAGGTCAAGAACAAGTATAACTTTAAATTCATTTTCGCCATTCCTGCTATGTACGAAATATAGTTGCCAAGACCGAAGGGACGGGAAACGGCAACACTTAAATAACCATACCGAATGAACAAATCGCTGGCTTTTTCTAAACCTTTATTCCACTTTTTCTGTAACAGCCGGCCAAGTTTTTTCCCAATGAAATAGGGAATTAAACTGGCCAAAGAATAGACTGTACTCATCACTGCTGCGATCCAGAGGGTGCTTTGGGACGGAAATAAGTAACCGTAGGTAAAAACAACAACAATTCCCGGAAAAGGAAGGGACGAACCTTCCAAAAGCATTGCTGTGTATAATCCCGCAAGGCCAAGATCTTTTAAGCTTTCCAAAAGGATTGCAGTCATCGTCAACCTTCCTTTTTCTTGCTTTTCGGTATCCTGCTCCATTATAAAAAGCAAAACTTAACAAACACTTAATGAAATTCTTAAGGTTTTCTTAAGATTTAACAAAAAAGCCTCCATGCTGTTTTTCAGCCTGGAGGCTTTCGTTTATAGACAAACCATCTTAGTAAATCTCATGAGGACTCTGCTATAGTTTGCGAAACAACTTAACGAACGCCGGCTAACATCTCTTGGCAAAGCGTAAGGCAAAACCGGGAGGCGCGAGCAGAAGATGAGCGCCAGCCAGTCTCTCGCACGGACGCCGAATTTGGGGCAGCCCGGTTTTGCCTTTAAGCTTTGCCTAGAGATGTCCGGCGTAAATTCTGGAGTGAGAAAACTGCAGCAGAGCCCTATGTTAAAAAATTACTTTCAAATAATCAATGACAGCCAATTAAAGGTCAATTTCCAAAACTACCGGGCAGTGATCGCTTCCAAATATATGGGAGTGAATCTGAACATCCTTAATCCTGTCTTTTATTCTTTGGGAAACGATGAAGTAATCAACCCGCCAGCCTATATTCCTCTCCCTGGCCTTGAACCTATAAGACCACCAGGTATAGGCATCCTTTTTGTCAGGATAAAGATACCTGAAACTATCAACAAAGCCGGCTTCAAGGAGTTCCGTCATTTTCTGCCGCTCTTCATCGGTGAAACCGGCATTTTTCCTGTTACTATCAGGGTTTTTCAGATCAATTTCTTTGTGGGCTACATTTTTGTCCCCACAGATTATTACCGGCTTCTTAGCGTCCAATCGCAATATGTAGCTTCTGAAGTCATCTTCCCACTCCATTCTGTACTGCAGGCGCGTCAAACCCCGCTGAGAATTTGGAGTGTAAACGTTAACCAAATAAAAATTCTCAAACTCGGCCGTTATCAATCTACCCTCTTGATCATGTTCCCCGATTCCCATACCCAGTTTTACCAACAGAGGTTTGGTTTTAGTAAAAACAGCTGTGCCTGAGTACCCTTTCTTATTAACCGCATAATTCCAGTACTGATAATATCCATCCAGTTCCAGCTCTACTTGCCCCGGTTGCAGTTTGGTTTCCTGTATGGAAAAAATATCGGCATTTACCTCTTTAAAATATTCCAAAAACCCTTTGTCTAAACAAGCCCTTAATCCATTGACATTCCAGGTTACCAGCTTCATTTTGCTCCCCCTTGCTCCTCGGATCTGTCTTCTGACTATGTGTGCCCATTATAATATATAACACAACCGTATTAGCCCTTTGGGAAAAAATAGCCTGTTTTTGCTTGTTGAAGCAAAATGGCGGACTTCGCTATTGTTGTATGTGGTAACACAGTTCCGGAACCGAAAAAGTAAAAGCTAAGGCAGCTTAATTTTAAAGCTACCTTAGCTTTTGACAAAGATTTTCTTTTTCAATTTTCTAATTCCTGAACTCCCGCTGGGCCACCCCGGATTTTTGGGATGCCCTTTTAGAAGTCAATGTAAAGTGCAGGATCCACGGGCTTTCCGTTTTTTGTGATTTCAAAGTGAAGGTGGAAGCCCAAAGGGGCTTCACTTATGCCGGGGGTTCCCACCCTTCCGATGAAAGCTCCCCGGGGAATGTTCTGGCCTGCTTCAACTTCAACGGTTCCCAGATGGCTGTATACCGACTTCCATCCGCCACCGTGGTTTATAATCACCTTTGTGCCCTCATGTTCCGATGAGGTAACCTTTTCCACAATTCCTCCCAGTACAGCTGAAACGGGAGAGCCTTCGGGGGCAGCTATGTCCACTCCCCTGTGGTACCTGTAGTCATCATAGGTATTGGAATAGGAAAAGCCGAAGGTTTTGACCACCTTTCCCTCTATGGGGATAATCATAGCCTCTAGATCAGGGTTTTGGGGAAGCTCATTGTCGGTGGAAGCGTTGTTATCCTTTTGGGAAGAGGATTTTTCCTCTGCTTCTTTGGATGTGTCTTTTGAAGCCTCCTTAATATCCCCGCTCACAGGGGAATCTTTCACGGAAGCACTGTTTTTACTTTGGACTTTGCTGTGGGTTTCATCGGGGGCTGAACCGCTAGCAGAGTCCCTTTGGGCGCCAACTTTTTCTACGGCTGCCCTGGGTTCTGCAGGCTCCCGCTGGGGAAGGATAAAGTAGTTCCAGAACCCTGTGAGAAGAGCTAAAGTCAGCACTGCGGAAACTGCAGTAACAATAAAGCGCCTGTTTTGAAGCTTGGAAATAATTTTTTCAGCTGCCCCTTTGGCTTTATCTTTATAATTTTTTAGCATAATGCCATCACCTCATATGGCATTATGCCCCAAAATTTACCAATTTATACTTTAATTATTGGGATTGTTTATGGACTATCATTTTATTTTATATTAGTCCAGGCAAAAAAGTTAGCGGTATGCCCTGGACAGGGAAACCCCTGTGTAGTAGTGCTTTAAAATTTCCTGATAGGTGTATCCCTCTTCAGCCATGCCTTTGGCACCGTACTGGGACATCCCCACACCGTGGCCGTATCCCCGGGTGATAAAGATTATTTCCCCTCCCTTAATTTTGCAGGTAAAGTCTGTGGAGGGAAGGCTTAATTTTTCCCTGAGCTCCCGGGCAGAAAAGACCCTACCGCCGATTTCAACGGATTTAGCCCTTCCTGTATGGGTATGTTCTAAAATCTGCACGGGAGAGCTTTGGGAAAAAGTGCCTGCGGGCACGGCGGAAAGGCTTGTTCCCAGTTTCCTGTCCACCTCTTCTAAGGGCATGGAAATTTCCTGCCTGAATTTTGGAGAATCTTTGTCCCAGGGGCTGGCGGTACTCCTCAGGTAAGGTATTTTAGCTTGCCAAACGTCTTCGGAATTTTCCGTTCTTCCGCTGCTGGTGGAGTGGTATACAGGTTCAATTAATTTATTCTCATAGGTAAGGACTATACCCCGGGTGCCCAGCACCGCCTGGGTTATTTTTTTAATATACTCAGGAGCTTTTTTTCCCCAGCACTTTTTCATTTCTTCTTCACTCAGCCACGCTTGGCAGTGGTTGTGATCGGTACACACATGGACGCCGGGGTGCCCCTCACCATTTAAGCCATCTTGCATTTTCTTTAGGGCGTAGCTCCTTGCGGCAACGGCTTGGGCCTTTAGGGCTTCGGGGGGAAATTCCGCAGGCATTTCCGCAGCCACCACCCCCACCAGATATTTTTCCAGGGGGACGGTCATGATTTCCTTTGTTTTTGAATGGAGAACTTTTATCTCCGGCCCTCCGTACCGGATATCGTCAATATCTGTTTGTTTTTCGGAAAAAGGAGATAATATTAAGAGGGGAACGGCAGCAGTGAAGGCGATCAGAAGAAATACCCAGAGGATGAGTTTTTTCAAAAGACACCCCTCCCCCTTTTTATGGACAATGACACGCTTTGCCCATGGGACATTATCCAAATATATGAGGGAAATAAGAGGGTTATACCTTTTGGGAGAGGTTTTGTCACCGCTGCCCTATAAATTCTACAAGCTTATAATTTCCAAGGCGGGAAAATATTCTTTATAAATGCTTCTTCTTACTTATTCCGTATCCATTTCTTCTCTCCATATATTGGCGCCAAGGTTTTTGAGCTTTTCCACCAGGTTCTCGTAGCCCCTGTCTATGTGTTCCACTCCCGTTACTTCGGTGGTGTTCTTGGCTGTCATGCCCGCAATGACAAGGGCAGCCCCTGCCCTAAGGTCCGTGGCCTTTACCTGGGCACCGGTGAGATGGGAAACCCCCTTTACCACGGCACTGTGGCCTTCTATAATTATGTCGGCCCCCATTCTTTTAAGTTCGTTTACGTGCATGAATCTGTTTTCGAAGACAGTTTCGGTGACAACGCTGGTTCCCCGGGCTGTGGTAAGCAGGGCCATCATTTGCGCCTGCATGTCCGTGGGAAAACCGGGATAAGGAAGGGTTTTGATATCCACTGCCTTTAAAGGGGGGTTGCTTACAACACTGAGGCCGGAATTTTTTTCCTCAATAACGGCGCCGGCTTCCCGAAGCTTAGCCATTACAGGCTTTAGGTGGTCGATGATGTCGTTTTCCACCAAAATGTCGCCACCGCAGGCCGCCGCTGCCACCATAAAGGTGCCCGCTTCTATTCTGTCAGGAATTACCGTATGCTGGACGGGGTTAAGCTCCTCTACTCCTTCTATTCTGATTATGTTGGTGCCGGCCCCGGTTATCCGGCTGCCCATGCTGTTCAAAAAGTTGGCCAGGTCCACAATTTCAGGTTCTTCGGCGGCATTTTCTATGATGGTAATGCCATCCGCCAGGGAGGCAGCCATCATAATGTTTTCTGTGGCGCCTACGCTGGGAAAGTCGAGGTATACCCTAGCGCCCATGAGCTTCTTGGCTTTTACCGTAATCCAGCCGTGATCCTTTTTTATGTCCGCTCCCATGGCCGCAAGCCCCTTGAGATGAAGGTCGATGGGGCGTGCCCCAATGGCACAGCCTCCGGGCATGGACATTTTTGCATAGCCCGTTCTCGCCAGAAGGGGCCCCATAACCAGAATGGAAGCCCTCATCCTGCGCATAAACTCATAGGGGGCTTCGGAGGAAACCACGTCGGAAAAATCTATATGTAAACCGTCCCCTTCCCGCCGACAGATGCCCCCCAGGTTATTGAGCAGATCGCACATGGTTCTTACGTCCGCAAGATCGGGAATCTCTCTTAATACGGTTTCCCCCGATGCTAGAATGGAAGCAGCCATGACGGGAAGGACGGCATTTTTTGCGCCGCTTATGCGAACGGACCCTTCAAGGGGGGTTCCCCCAAC
>JAAYIF010000060.1 GCA_012523575.1 Clostridia bacterium | reverse complement strand
TATGAGAAATGGTGTAAAAAGGTGCATGTTTTCCAGGCAAATATATCCAAAAAACCACTGCGCCCTGATAACATTTAGGGATTTTGGAAAATTCCACGCTCATAAATTAATGACAAAAAAGATTATTTTTTTCCCTCTTAGTAGTTGTAGCCAGTAAAAATTAGTTTATTATAAACAGTGTTAGCAAATTGAAATAATTGCACTAAATTGATTAAAAATAATAAAAATTTGATTAAAACCCCTATCATAAAAAGGTAAAACTGTCGAAAGGCAGGGGCGCAAAGCCTATGGTCTACGGCACAGGCTATGACAGCAGGGCTGTAGGTAAAGTGGCTTTTCCGGGCAGTACTGTATGCCCTTTTTTTATTCCTTTCAGCAGGTAAAACAGGACAAGCTCACAAAAAGGGGCTGGCGCCCAAGGCAGGAGCTTTGCCGTTGTGGCTGAGGAAGTTAAAAAACTGGCAGAAGAAGCTTCAAACGCCGCAGAGGAAATTGCAAACCTTTCCAGGCTGTAAACAAAGAAACAAACAACGCCGTGGAAACAATGCAAAGCAGCATAGAATCCGTTGACAGCGGACTTGAAGCAACCGAAAGGGTAAACAAAGCTTTTGAAATCATTGCCAATAACATAAATACAATAACCATAAAAATTGAAGAAATATCTGCAACCATGGAGGAAATGACGGCAGGGGTTCAGCAGACCATAAGCACCGTTGAAGAATTTAATAAATTGGCCCAGGACTTTTCAGCCAACACAGAGGAAATCGCTTCCATCACCGAAGAACAGAATGCAGCCATGGAGGAAATATCAAGTTCAGCTATGAAGCTTTCCGAATTGGCCGAAAAAATGAACAAGGATATCACAAGCAGTTTAAATTCTAGATAATAGTTTAAAAAACACCCGCCTTACTGAAGACACAACGGGGAAATAATCCTTCACTTTTTCACAAAAAATTGAGAATGCAAAGAGAGCTGCCGCAAACAAAGCAGCTTCTCGTCTTTTTTTCTTCACTCTCCAACAAACATTATCTCCCCTTCCCTTCCACTTACAAGATATTTACCACCGCTTTTGACTATTTTAATTCCCCCTTCCACCCCGCCGGAAACACGCCTTTGCACAATTACATTACATTGAATCCCAACCCTCCTGCTTTCCGCCACCGCCCCCATCCGATGCAAAAAACAGCGTTCACCCGCGAATTGGTGTTTATATAGGCCAGCGACTAGGACTATGGTAGGGATCTAGAGGAATACAGTGCCTCCCCCTGGATAAAATATCTGAATTCCAGAAGATCACTGCGAACGCTAAATTATTGACTCTACAAAAATTTATCCCTTCCTGCCAGTTGTATCCAATGAGAAATTAGGATAGTATTATATAAGATTGTATTGGCAAAATGAAACATTTTTACTAAATCCATTTTACTATATCCATAAAAATCAAAACGCGCAAAAACCTCAATCCTAAAAAGGCAAACCTGTCGAAAGGCAGGGGCGCAAAGCCTATGGTCTAAGGCACAGGCTATGACTGCAGGGCTGCAGGTAAAGTGGCTTTTCCGGGCGGTACTGTATGCCAATTTTTATTCCTTTCGGCAGGAAAAGTACCAGAAACTCACAAAGGGGTCGGGCACAAAAAAGGGGGGTGGATAAAGATTAAATAAATTTTTTGTTTTTATTTTCAATAAAGAGGAACGTCAAACTAAAATAAGGAGGGGGAACGCAATGATAAAAATAAACGATATGACAATGGGAAGGCGTCTGACGGCGGGTTTTGGCATAATTATAGTACTTCTAATCATCATGGCAACTTTCAGCCTCTATGAGATGGCACAGGTGCAGAACAAATTAAAAAGAATAGTGGAAGTCAACAACGTCCAGACCAGGTACGCCAACGAAATGCTCATAGCCACGCATACCGTAAACCGGGTCTTGAGGAGCATAGCCCTTCTGGATGATATGCAGAAAAAACTAGAAGAGAAAAAGAAAATTGATGAGGCAAGTGCCGCATATGACCAAGCGGAAGAAAAATTTCTGGCACTGACTACAAACAAAGAACTAAAGAAAGAAATAGAAGAGGCAGCTTTATTGAAAGAAGAAGTCCGGGCAATAAACAACCAAGTACTTGAACTCGCAATGGCAAATAAAAAACAGGAAGTCATAGACCTGCTTCTTAACACAGCCGGGCCGAAAGTGGACCAATGGGGCCAGAATATTCAGGACCTGGCTGAATACGCTGAAAAACGCACCGCCGTGCGCTACCAGGAAGCAAAGGAAACTTACGACAGAGCAAGAGCTTTTATGTTTGGCATAACCGCCTGCGCTCTGGCTATAGCTATCGTACTTACTATCGTCCTCACTAAGAGCATAACAAATCCAGTAAACGCTGTGGTTGCAGCAATGGAAAAGGGAGCTTCAGGAGACCTTAGGGTAAGAGCAGATATCAATTCAAGGGATGAAATGGGAAAAATCTCTTCGGCCTTTAATAAAATGATCGAAAACATGCAGAAATTAATCGCCAGGGTGTCGGAAATTGCCCATAATGTGGCATCCGCATCTGAGCAGCTCAGCGCAAGTGCAGAGGAAACCACAGGTGCAGCAGAACAGATAGCCACGTCAGTGGAACAACTGGCTTCGGGTGCCCAGAAGGAAGCAGAACAGTCTACGCAAATATCAGCAACAATGAAAGAATTCGGAAAGGGAATTGAAAACACCACAGAAAACATTCAAGAAATAGCTAAACTTGCAGAAAATACCAATGCATCCTCTGGGGAAGGAAGAAAACTTATTAATGAAGCTACTTCACAGATGCACAATATAAAGGAGAAAACTGACGAAACAGCAGAAGTCATAAAAGGCTTGGAAGAAAAATCTCAAGAAATTGCCCGAATAGTAGATATGATAACTGGAATTGCAGATCAGACAAACCTTTTGGCATTAAACGCAGCAATTGAGGCAGCAAGAGCTGGAGAACAGGGCAGGGGCTTTGCCGTTGTAGCGGAAGAAGTCAGAAAGCTGGCAGAAGAATCCTCAAATGCCGCAGAAGAAATTGCAAACCTCATACAGACCATAAATAAAGAAACAAACAATGCCGTAGAAACAATGAATAGCAGCATAGAATCCGTTAACAGCGGACTGGAAGTAACCACAAAAGTAAATAAGGCTTTTGAAGAAATTGTAAATAACATAAGCACCGTAACCACAAAAATTGAAGAAATTTCTGCAACAATGGAAGAAATGACAGCAGGTGTTCAGCAGACCATAAGCACCATGGAAGAGTTCAATCAAGTAATCCAAGAATTTTCATCAAACACAGAAGAAATCGCTTCTATCACCGAAGAACAAAACGCAGCCATGGAAGAAATATCAAGCTCCGCTGTAAAGCTTTCCGAAATGGCCGAAAAACTTAATGAGGGCATCAGGCAGTTTAAAATCTAAATTTATACAAAAAACACGCGCCTTATCGACAAATATAACGCGCAGGTTATCCCTCATTTTCCCATAAAGAATGAGGATGTAATGAGAAGCCGCCGCAGACACCGCGGCTTCTCATTAC
>JAAYIF010000004.1 GCA_012523575.1 Clostridia bacterium | reverse complement strand
CTCAACCTGCTATCATCCAGCGATATGCCCACAGCGCGCGTCGCGCATGAAGTGGGCCTGCCCGAACCCAGCTATTTGGGCATGAAGTGGGTCCGTAAACATCGCCCATAGAGGAATCTGAACCGGAAGAAATTAAACTGTGAAAGAGGGAATTGCAATACATAAAGCTCTGGCATTTTGACTTATATGAGCGAATGGGACGGAGTAAAAAAGATAAAGCAAGTAAAAACGTCCGGCATAAGCTGGGTGTTGAAGACCTCATTATTTGGCGGTATTTTGATGACTTATAGTGGCAGATTTCAAGGGGTGCTTTTCCGGAAACAGCTGGGACGCGCTTTATAGCCTATAATAGGCATAGGCCGAAATAATGAATTAATATAATGACAAAAGACTGGGAATAACGTATAATTTTTAACAAAATCAAAATCTATGAAAGGAAAGTGATTAAAATTTCAAAAAGATTTCTAGTAATTTCTTTGATATTAATTATACTTGTTAGTACTTCAGGCTGCGGAATAAATAAAGATAGTGAGCAAACTAATGCTGAAAAAGAGCAAAAGTTATTAACTGATGCAGAAGTTAAAGATATTATTCATAAAGCGGAGAAAACGGCCGTAGATGTTTTCAATTTAGCTTTATATGAAGGGATAAGCGTTCAAGAAAAGCCTCCCTTTGAAGAGGTAAAATTAAGATTACTTGAGCATTATTCGGAAGACATTGTTAATAATTATAGTGATTTTTATGAAAGTAATTGTGAAGGATGGGGAAATCTTGCTGCCTTATTTCCGTTTTATGATCGTAAAAGATTAGATATGTCAGAAGTAACTTTTCAGGTGATAGAAAGGAAAAAAGATAAAATAGTAGTTCACATAATTGAAGATTCAGATTTTACGAAAAGTGAACTTGGGGTGCCCTTTGAATCAATTTATACTTTAGAATACATAAATGGCAAATGGTTAATTACAGAACAAGAATTATTATGACTTTCCCTTGCAATAAGTTTAAAAAAAGAAGCCGGTGGTTTAGCCCGGCTTCTTTTTTCTTTTATATCAATCTTCTTTCGCCTTAAAACTCGCTTACCTTATTGTAGTTTTCAGCTTTTTTGTACATTTGGTAAGACACGCCTTTCTCTCTCATTTGTATGTCATAGGAGGTGTCTACAATATACCACTTGCCCCCGATGTATACCTCGTTCCATGCATGATACCCTTCTACGCCAGTGGCGTACCCCTTGACCAGTTTTGTAGGAATTCCAACACTTCTGAGCATCGAGGCGAACAGGGAGCTAAAATCGTAGCATATGCCCTTTTTCTCTCTTTCCGTCCTGTTTATATCGGGAACGTAGTCAGAGGGAAGTGCACCCAGCTTGCCGTAGTCGTAGTTGTAGTTTTTAACAACGTAATTATATATAGCCGCAACCTTTTCTCCATCGCTTTGGAGCCCTTTTGTTAATTCAGCGGCTTTTTTTACGGCAGCGTCATTGTAATCCCACTTCACAATCTGGACGGATTGGAGGTAGACGTTGAGGTTGTTTTCAATATTTACGTCCATCGTTTTTTTGGCAACGACCTTGTAGCGGTTGCCGTCCAGGTTTTCAAGTAGGGCGAATGTATAAGTGCCGCTTCCCATCTGCAGCGGGAAAACCTCTGTCCCGGAACCGCCTTTAAGGTTATAGTAAAGTGCCTTTCCGTTTTTCTCCACCATTACTTTTAGTTTTTTCTGCGTATCAAGGGCGTAGTTTAAGGTAACCGCTCCGCCAGGAACGGGCTCAAAACTGACCGATGTGTCACCGGCAACTGCCACCGCAGGCCAAGCTGTAATAGTGCCCGAAAGCAGAAACACAAAAACAACCGCTGTAAAGAGACAGAATAGAACATTCCTTCGCATATCCTTCACCCAGCCTTTCCACTTATTTTTGTGGAAGTTTTACTTGGCAGTCCGACTGTCATAGCCCGAAGGCCTTAGACTCGCGACTTTGCGTCCCTGCCTTTCGACAGGTTTGCCTTTTTCAAGTGCCAGGCCTGAAGGATAGGAGAAGGAAAAGTCCGCTCCTACCAGCGGCCGCGCACTTGATTCCAGAGTAAAAAATAAAAATCCTTATTGGGCAACCAATAAGGATTCTGTGCTAAACGCTTAATTCTTACTGGCAGCCCGACCATCATAGTTTTAAAAAACTTTAAAACCTTAGACTCGTGGCTTTGCGTCCCTACCTTTCGGTAGGTTTGCCTTTTTCAGTACCTATTTACTTTTACTTACTCCCACTTACCTATTTTAGCACACACAGGTAAAAAACACCAGAAAAAACAAAATTTTTTTAGAAAAAAATCAGAAATTTTATTATCCTCCCTCTTTTTCCGGCTCAGCCTGTATTATCAGTCTGTGCGTCGGTTTTATCGCCGGGTGACACGTGACTATTGTGAGTACTTTATCTTTAGTGGGTAGTAAAAGGGAAGTGTCTTTTGGAGGCACGATTTTTTTGTTGAAAACCCTAAAGGCAAAAACGCCGTTTTTTGTCTCCACTACGACTTTATCTCCTGTATTCACCTCGCCGAGCCTGTTTAAAAGGCGGCTGTAGGACCTCCCCCTGTGCCCCGCAAGTATGGTGTTTCCTTTATCACTTTCCACCGGCGCGCTGTCTTCCAACCATGAAACGCCTACTTTAAGGTTTGCCTGATTTAACCCCGAGAGTACGGGGAGACTTAAATTTATGGAATTTATCTTTAAAACTCCAAGAATTTCTCCCCCGGGGGATAAAAGGCTTTCATCCTCTGTTTCAATAGGCACGACCTCAATCTGTTTCAGGTTTTTATTCCACTCTGAAAGAAGCCTTTTCTGCCAGTAACGGGAAAAGGCTTCTTCCAGGTAAGGAAAGGATATGAGCACAATACCCAGAAGGACAAGCGCTGAAGCAAGTATTTTTTTCAAGCTGCTAATTTTTACGCCCGCTCTTCTTTCCAATGGCAACCCCCATGGCTATTGCAGCAAGACCTGCGCCGTAAAAGAATATCAGCGGGATTTCTCCGGTCTTCGGCATTTTAGGAAAAGTGGGAGAGGTGGCTGGACCTCCGGGTATTTCTTCTTCCTCAATAATAATTATGTCTTCGTCAGGTTCACCTTCCTCACCTTCGCCAGGTGTACCCTCATCGGGTGTTTCGGCAGGTCCGCCGGGGACCTCTTCTTCCTCTACGGTGGTTTCTTCACCAGGAGGCTCTGTTCCGCCTCCTCCGCCGCCACCGCCTCCACCACCGCCACCTCCGCCTGCGGCGACTTCAGTGGTGAAAGTCCAGTTAACGTCAATAGACGCGCCCTGATAATCATTTCCTGTTTCCGGGCCCGGAAGGTCAACAAAAAAGTCAAGATACTTTTCATCTCCGGGGTTCATGTTTCCTATTAATACATTGCCCATAGCGGCTGCGCCGTTAAAGGTGGCGTCGGTTATAACCCTGTCTCCGTCTTTTATGACAAGATGGAGGACGTCTGCCAGATCAGCGTTATTCCTGCCAAAAATCTTTTTCGTTATGTTCGTCCTGATGTAAACCGTGACCACTGCTTCACTGTTCGTGTTCCTGAGCCTAAGCCTTGAACTTCTCTTATCACCGGGGGCTAAATTTTCAGTGTCTTCCCCTGTGGGATAAGACGTTATTACTATCCCGCTTGCTTCACCTTCAAACTTGTAGCCCTTTGCTGCATATGTGCTGGAACAAAGGAGCATAACAGCTATAGCGGCAATAAGTACGGCTGCAGGAAATTTTGCTTTCCATTGCTTCACGCGCTTTCCCCCCTTTCGGGATGTTATGGTCTGCCTGCAAGCTTAAAAATGGTTTCTTAAGTAGTAGTTCATATATTTAGAGGGCCGGCATACCGCTCCGATGTGGGCGGCATGCCGGAAAAATCTTAGCTACAGTATTTTTGCTAGCCTAGGACTCATAAGGCAAAGTGACTACATGACCGTCGATAGAAACCTGAATGTCAGCCATGCTATTGGTTGCTCTGCCTAAATATTTAACAGTTATTTGATTACTTTCTCCGTCAGTAAAGCTTACATTGTTTCTGTCAAATTCTTGCCATTCACCCCAACCTAGCGGGCTGCCGGAGTAGCCATCTTTGCATCTCACTTTGATATTAAGATCCTTATTGCCAGTGAATTTCTCACCGTTTATCGTCATGTCTACAACCTTAAACTCCACTTCGGTATTTAGATAAGTGCCATACATGTTACTATCTACAGCTTTTACTGATTTCAGTTCTATTCCGAAGGAAATTTGCGGATTATCATTATCTCCGCCGCCGTTGTCGCCATTGTTTTCACCATTCCAGCAGGGCATATCGTTTCCATTGCCGCTGTAGAAGTAAGCTGCATTGGCAAGCCCTGTAAAATCATAGTTAGGATCAGTAACAGTGTTCCATACTTCTCCCCAGACAGCTTCAGGTGCACCGTTTGAAGCTTGAACAGCTTCGATTATACTGCCTTCTGCACCCAGGGTGTACTCTTTGCCTTGATAATCGTTATCTGTAAGTTCACCGTCAAAGCCTACAACGAGGGTCAAAGGAACAGTTCTTTCCTCTTCACTTGCTCCACCGTATGTTCCGGGAACAGGACCGCCGGTGTAATAGAGCCAGATATCGCCGTTATCATCTTCATACATAACCCAGTCGCTGTCTTCAGGCGGGCAGAAGAATACGTTGTCAGTGGAAAGTCCACCTTCCCAGGCTTCTGTTATTTTTGCCCTGAGTTCTACAGCTTTTGTACCGTTGTTGATTATATTCCATGTTACCTTTGCACAGTCTCCGGGGGTAACATTGTCGAAATACTTGCCTTCAGGTACTTGAATATTGGCCTCATCGGCGTCAACAATAACAGTACCTGCGGTAAAAGTGGCATCTGCGACATCTGCGTCATCCGTAAACCATGCCATTGTTGCGCCGCCTATTATTATGGCAGCAAGGCCTATGAGTAAAAGGCTCATCATTGTTGATCTTGACTTAAAAAGGTTTTTCATGTTTCCATACCTCCCGTTTTTGAATAGTCTTTTAAATTTTCAAAATCAGCAATTCCCTCGGCAGCCAGGCTACCATTCTATTTATAGAAAGGCCCTATAGCTTTGCGCCCCTGCCTTTCGACAAGTTTGCCCTTATCCTTCCCACGCTACAACGCCTTCTCTTATCAAGAACCACCTAAAACCGCTTTTTCGTCCAACCCCCTTTCTTCTGTTTTTATAATGTTGTTAGTGCCCCGTCATAAAGACTAAAACTGCGATTATAATGCTTCCTTCATTCATCAAGCGGGATTTCGGGCCACTGTTCATTATCAACGTGGGCTTCCTGTATTGCTTCTGCCTGAAGTTTTAATGATACTTTCTCATCGCTGGGCGGCCAAGGACAGTGCGGGCCGCCTTTTAGAACATCAACCTCGCTCCCAAAAGCGTCCATTTCATTTTCATAGTCAAGATAGTCTATCCTAACCCTGATCCTGACGCTGTCTTTGGGGCGAACGGGTTTATTATAGTAGTAATAGTCATCGTTCTTTCCCTGTGCCCATCCTCTGGAAATAACTTCCCAGTGGAGCGAGGAATGTTCCGTCTCCTGCAGAAGGGTTGCCCTTATCCAAACCGGCATACTGCTCTTGTTTTCGATTTTCCACTCAATTTCTTTGCTATCACCGCTTCTTAAATGAGATGTTCCTTTGCCGCCGCTCATGTTCTTGATGTTAATCTTCACCTTGCCCATATCCATGCTGGTTCCTTCCACGTCGTCTTCGGAGGTGAAGTACGCAAGCGTGGCACCGCCTATCAAAAAGCTTAAGAGGAATATGAGCACAAAGCTCGCAGCAATTTGCTTTTTCACACCGCACACTCCTTTCAGAGAAATTACCTTACGGGCACCACGCTACTCGCCGCCATTGTCCCCGGAAGACCCTCCGCCAGAGGAAGAACCCCCACTGCCGGAGCCTCCGCTAGACGAGGACCCTCCGCCGTCAGATGATGAACCGCCTCCGCCGGAACTGCTGCCTGATGATGAACTGCTTCCGCTAGCGCTGCCGCTGGATGATGAACTTCCGCTGTCGCCGCTTGAACTGCTGCTAGAAGACGAGCTTCCGCTGTCGCTGCCGGAATTGCTGCCGGAACCGCCGTCAGATGATGAACTTTCACTTGAGCTTCCACTGTCAGATGAAGAGCTGTCAGAACCTCCTCCGGAACCGCTGCTGCTGCCCGGGCCTGTTGAATCAGAGCCGGATCCTGTGCTGTCAGAAGCACTTCCACCTGCCCCCGGCTGTTCCGAGCTTCCTGAGCTACCTTCATTACCGACCTGGTTGCCGCTGCCACCGCTTCCACCTGAGCTTTGGCCAGGAGCTGCTCCACCCCCTGAGCCTGACCCTCCTCCTCCGTGAAAGTTGTTTCCATAATCTGTCTCTTGCACTTCTTTTATGAGCATGATTTTTACTGGATAAGATTTCTTTGTGTCTGTAAAATACGATTGGGTTTCTGTAAGACCGAAGGGGTGGGCAAGAAATGCTGCTACCATTAATGCAATTGCCGTTAGCTTCGCTGTCTTCTTAAGACAGGGAGCACGAACTTTTTTTTCTGTCCTGCCCTCATTTGCCGTCATTCCGCTTCCTCCTTTCGCCTTGATACTGGCCAACTGTCCCTTTAGTCGGCCGAGACAGGTCCACCGGTATCCATGTTCTCCCATGACCTGAAACCAAGCCCCTCCTCAGAGGGTAGGTATTTGTCCACCGCTTCGTTGAGAAGGAAAATCAGTTCGAGAATGCTCCTGAACGGAACGGTTTTATCCTCTTCAAGCCACTGGATTGTTCACTGCCAGATAGCATGCTGCTTGAAATATATGCGGATAAGAAATGTCGAACCTCCGATTCTGCTGGTATATTTCATCATCTCCCCTTGGTTGTCTTTTAGCACCATGCCGCCCTCCTCCCCCACATCTCCACCTGTGCTTGATGCAATCTTACCGCTCATGGGTTACATATACATTACACGTGAATCATGTTGTAGTTATGTTTCAGTTGTTTTTCGGCCACACTTCAGTCTCCCGCATTCTTTTTTATGTCGCCAATGATAACCGTAACATCCCTGTTATTATCCGCAGCTACACCGTGGATAGTTATATTATTGAAGTTTACCTTGCCGTTTTTGAGGGTAAGAGGGACAGTAGTTTCTTTTGTTACGCCGTCCTTGCTTACACGGAATGTGGCCTTAACGGTGCCGCTGACCAGTTTGCCGTTGCTGTATCTACAGCCCTTTATCCAACCGCTGATCTTTGTCCACGCTTTTCCTTTCCACTTATTCTTGCTTACTTTAACTTGATCGAGATAAAAATCAGCGATGATCTTACCCGGATCGCGGTCATTTGCGTGAATCCAGCATTCGGAGAAGTAGCCGGGCTTTTCAGGGTTGTGGAAATAGTCGTAGTTTTCACGAGATTTTGTGCCTTCCTTAGGAATATACCCGTCCTTTGTTACTTCAAGCCATTGATCCCACTGGGTATCGGGTGCGTTGTTTGCGGCCTGGATGGCAATAACTTTGCTGCCGTTACCGCCTATGGTGTAGGTAGCACTCTGGTAGTCGTTGTCTATGCTTTCTTTGTCAAAGACCACAACAAGTTTGAGCTTTACTTTCTCAGGTTCAAGGGGTTTTTCTGGATCATCAGGGTTGTATGTACCACGTACCGAGCCAAGGGTCCCACTGCTTTTATCAACGTAGTAGAGCCAGATGTTGCCTTCCTCGTCGTCAGCCATCACCCAGCCTTTTCCGTCTTCCGGTTCCACCGGGCAATAATAGACGTTGTCGACACTAAGTTTCGTTTTAGAGTTAGACCACATTTCCGTTAAGTTCACCTTAATTTGGGCATCACTGGTGCCCTCGTTTACAAACTCCCAGATAACGGTGAAACAGTCACCCGGGCTGACATTATCCACTTCCTTCCCCTTTAGGCATCGTTACTATCGGTTCGTCATCGTCAGCATTGATTACAACAGTCCCCGCCTTAAAGGTCTTTTCGGAAATATCATTGTCATCTGTGAACCAAGCCATCGTGACCCCGCCTAGGGCAAATGCTGCAATGCTTACAAGAAGCACACCTGCGAATATTTTGGATCTGATAAAACCGGCAACACCTGACATGCTGATCCCCCTTTCAGTTCAAACACCCTTTGTCAGCTATCGGCTGTACTCCTATTTTCCTCAGCGATTTCTCCTGCTTTTGCCTCTTCTTCCCTTGATGCTTTGGAGGCAAAATACAGCTTGCTCATTTCCAGCGTTATGACAAAAATACCCGGGATTATAATGAGTGCCAGCATACCCTTTTTGGTCTGGGCAAAGTTTAAAACGTATCCCATGTATGGTAGCGAAAAACTCAGCCGGCCCACAAGCCTGTCACCCGGAACAGGAGCAGGATCGTTGACTTCGTTTGCGTCCCCCTTGGTGATGAAACTTATCTCTCCCGTTTCACTTCTATTTACCTCCACAACTCTGTGGGTGGTCAGGGCCTCCCTGCTTTCGCTGCTGAAGGTTATGACATCACCCTCTTTTATCTCTTCGGGAACAACGGGCTTCACAAAGATCAAGCTTCCGGTGTCAAAGGTTGGTGACATGCTACCGCTCAACACTATGTACATGTATCTGCCGAAAACCTTAGGCGGTTCTCCCGTGTTTTTCTGCTGGAACATGAAAAACAACATGGATACTATGAGTACGAGTAAAGCCGCGAAGATGATATTTCCCAGCAGCGAGAACAGCTTACTTAAAATGCCCCAGCCTTTTTCTCTCGGCGTTCTTTTTGCTACTTGATCCGGCAATTTATGCCGCCTCCTTGTTTCCGTGAATTCCGTCTTCATACTTAAAACTTGCGTAAAACAAAAAACTTGCAGCACCTTCACTGCAAGTTTAGCATCCGTCCGTTATATGCCAGTTACACGAAAATTCCATCTGCGTTATATTTTTAAAAATTTCCGGTTTTTTTTAAACAATTTTTCAAGCCTATGTATATGCAAAAGAAAAGCCGGGCGCAAAGCCCGGCAATATGCAACACGTATTTCGCTCGTATTATTCCGATGGCAGCGTCTCTTTTATATCATAATACACCACAAGCCCAGGGTTATTCTCCAAAGCGGCAAACTTCTTCTGCATCCTCTTTAGGGCAACTTCAGCCTGCTTTACATTAAGGGACGGTAAGCTCAAAAGAAACTGGGCTTCATTCCACTGCGTTACAACGTCCCCTTTCCTTAGGTTGCTCAAAAGAAGTTGTTTCAAAAGCTTCCTGCCCTTATCAAGGGTAGCGCGGTCCGGTAGGGAGCGGTCGGGGTTTGTGATGGTCAAAAGCCCCAAAAAGTTCATGGGGCCATAGCGCTCAGCGCGTCTTTTCTCCAGCATCCTCAAAGTCTTGAAGAATTCCTTGTCGCAGAATACAGGACCGCAGGGCAGTGCTTCCTCCCGCAAGCCTTCTTTTATATAGCTTATATCAAGCCCTGATTTTGTTACTTCGCCAAAGAGCATGCGGTACAGGCGCTCAAGGGATGTAGAGGGCTTGACCCCCAGTTCTTTTTCAAACAATCGCTCTATGTGCTCGTAGTGGCTGCGGGCCTGCTTCAGCCTTCCTGTGCCGGCCAGGGCTTCCATGTAGTAAAAGTGGATTTGCTCCTCATACATTTCGTGTTTGAGGGCAAGCTCGCATATTGACAGTATTTCTTCATACTGCTTACGCTCCCTCAGCATTTCCGAAACTTCGCATACGCTTTGGAGGAACATGCGGCGGTAGTAGTTCCTAGCAGGAATAAGCCAGTCGTATCCGTACGTTTGGGATAAGTATTCCCCTTTGTATAAATAAATTAACTTTTTAAAGAGCTCCACTGCTTTTTCTTCTTCATCTCTGCTCCTGTGTTCATAGGCTTTATGAAAGGCGTTCTCAAATTCCACCACATCTAACTCGCAGCAGTCTTTGGTTGCGAACTTGTAGCAACCGTGGGAAGACACAATTATACAGTTACTGCCGCTTTTTTCCCCCAGTTTTAACGCCCTGCGCAGTCTGAAGATAAGGGCCCTTAAGGTGCGTTTGGGGTCGGTGTAGTCGGCATCAGGCCACAGGGAAGAGATGATTTTCTCCGGGAGGATAAGCTCGTCCCTGAAGGTGATGAGATATTTGAAAAGATCCCACACTTTTGCGGATTTACTTAAAGCGCTGGTTACGTCTTCGCCGTTTACCACTACGCAGAAGCTTCCCAGGGTATTAATTTTAAACTTCTTTTCCGCAATGGATCCCGGTTGGTTCATAGTGTATCACCACGAATCCGAGCAGTAAGTTTTCCGGCATGTCATAACGTACACTTCCTTTTTATATAACTACATCTATACAATAACCCAAAAATTTGTCTGTGGTTTTCTCTAAAAATTTTATTTAATTCCCTGTTTAAGGTGAAAAATAGAGGTTAAAGCCTTTTAGAGCATTAAAGCTTTGAACCTCGTCCTGCAAACGGGAATATCTTCCCTTTTTTAAAAAATTCTTTTCCCGGTTTAATTTTCCTGCAATGATTTTGAAAATAATTTTTTTAACGCTAAATCAATATACGAAAGGATAGAGTGGATTATGCACGGGCAAATACTTCCTCGTAAAAAATAAATGACCTTGCCGTTGCCCATACAGAAAATCCAGGGGTAAAGTCTTATATCGGAATGGGACAACGGTTTTGTAAAATGATTTTTTTTATTATATAATTAAAAATGAAGAAAGCAGGTTAAAATCCATGTATAAAATTGCTACGCCAAGCAAAACAAGGGAAATATTGAAAAAATACAATATAAGGCTCAATAAAAGGTGGGGGCAAAATTTTTTAGTTGATCCCAAGATCGCTGAAGGAATTGTTGAAGCTGCCTGTGAAGCCGGGGATGAGGTTTTGGAAATAGGCCCGGGGATCGGCTCCCTAACGGAGCTTTTGCTGGCAAGGTCCTGCAGGGTGGTGGCGGTGGAAATTGACCCCAGGCTTACGGCAGTGCTTAAGGAATTTTTTAAAGATTTTACAGATTCAGCCCTACTGACGGTGGTGGAAGGGGATTTCCTAAAACAGGATCTGGCTGCCCTTGCGGAGAAGCATTTTCCCCGGGGTGGAAGATTTAAAGTTGTGGGAAATTTACCTTATTATGTGACTTCCCCCATCTTGGTCAAGCTCTTTAATAATTATCGGGACATATCGGCGGCAACCCTTATGATGCAAAGGGAAGTGGCGGATAGGATAACGGCCCTTCCCGGAACCAAGGAGTACGGTTCCCTCACTGTATTGTGCCGGTATTACGCGGATCCCAGAATTATTTTTAATGTTTCCAGAAGAAATTTCTTTCCACCGCCGGAAGTGGATTCCACGGTGGTCCGCTTTGAAATGCGACGGGAGCCTGTGGTCAGGGTTTTGGATGAAGATCTTTTTTTTAAAGTGGTGAGGGCGGCTTTTAATCAGCGGAGAAAAACCATCCTAAATGCCCTGGAAAAGTCCGTGGATAATTGGAACAAGGAGGATGCAGCACGGGTACTTAAGCTTGCGGGTATTGACCCCATGCTGAGGGGGGAAGACCTGGATATCGGCCAATTTGCCGACATTAGCAATTGTGCAGCGGAGTATTTGGATTATGGGTCAAAGGATTAAGGATAAAAAGATTATGTGATTAGAAAGCGAGATGTTTTAAGTGAATTTTGTAAGTCCCAGCAAGGGTGTCTTAAATGAAGATCAGATGTTTAAGGATATGGTGGACTTTATAGAGAGCGATCCCGAGGCCAATTACAACGTGATTATAGGGACGGATTCCCATTCCAGGGACGAAGAGGAAACCTGTTTTGTTACGGCCATTATTATTCATCAGATAGGCAAGGGAGCACGCTATTATTACAATAAGAATCATCAGCGAAAGATAAACAGCTTGCGGCAGAGGATTTTCTTTGAGGCGGCTTTAAGCCTTGAATGTGCCGGTAAGGTTGCCAGAAAGCTTTCCGAAAACGGACATTCGGAGCTCAATGTGGAGATCCACCTTGATATTGGGACCAATGGGAAAACTAAAGAGCTGATTAAAGAGGTTGTGGGAATGGTTGTGGGTAGCGGTTTCGATGCCAAGATTAAACCGGAATCCTGCGGAGCCACAAAGGTGGCTGATAAACACACAAAATAGGTATAAAAACCCTCCTGAAGGCAAATAATGTAAATAAACTGCCTGACGGGGGAAAAGAGGATGCCTGAAAAACAAATAGAAGAAATGGATCGGCGAGAACTTCGCAAGCTCTTTTTTCAGGTGGCGGCGAAAATGCTCGAGGAGTCCAAGAAAAAGAAAGATTGTCTATAGTGAAAGGCTTCCCGGTTTTGGGAAGCCTTTTACTTTTAAGGTTATACAGTAGGAGGTATTCATGGCATGTTCGGGGTTTGAAAAGTTGTTTTAAATCAGCCGGTGGAAATGCGCTTTTTGGCTTTTAAATAAACGAGCTATATTGCGAAAATGTGGTTTCCTATAGCCGTTATAATTTTCCTCGTCCATACCCATGGGCTGGTTGCCCTTGCCGGATTCCAATAATATAGGGCTCCTCCCGTAGGGTCCCATCCCCTTATGGCCGCTGCCACCGCTTCATAGGCGGATTTGACAGGGGGAACGTTGATCTGTCCGTCATATACCGCCGTAAAGGCCCAGGGTTGGTATATTACGCCGGCAATGGTGTTGGGGAATAGGGGGTTTTTAAGCCTGTTTAAAATCACCGAGGCCACCGCCACCTGTCCCACAAAGGGTTCCCCCCGGGCTTCACCGCTGACAACCCTGGCCATCAGTTCTATGTCCCTCCAGGAAAAGGAACCCCTGGAACCTACAATGCCGGAACCCACAGTGGTTCTTGCGGTGGGTATTTTTAAAACTTGTCCCGGGTATATTGTGGGATTTGAAATACCGTTAAAGCTCATTATATCCCTGTAGTTTACGCCGAATTTTTTGCCTATTAGGAACAGCGTGTCTCCCCGCTGAACGGTGTAATTAAAGTATCCCGAATTCTGTCCCGAGCTTGTGGGTATGGTTAAAACTTGTCCAGGATATAAGTATGATGACTGTAAATTGTTTGCTTTCTGGATTTCTGTATAGTTAATGTTAAATTTTTTTCCAATTAAATAGAGCGTATCCCCCGGCTGAACCGTGTAGGTGGCTGCGCTGCTTATTGTGACCAAAGGGACGGTCATTAGCACGAAGGCTATTA
Organism: Clostridia bacterium; assembly: GCA_012523575.1. Classification (GTDB taxonomy): domain Bacteria; phylum Bacillota; class DTU086; order DTU086; family DTU086; genus 41-269. The sequence goes on along the minus strand of JAAYIF010000004.1, from coordinate 29,454 downwards.
AGACGGCCAAAACCACTCTTTTCAAAAAATCCCCTCCCTTTACCTGTTATGGGAATTATAATATAACGTCCATGCCCGTTCATTAGTAGGTTGGATCCAGAAGAATTATAATTTTCCATCTATATGGGGAAAATTCTGTTATTGCCATATTATGGGATAAATGACAGTTGTTTTAGAAAACCCTTGGATCAGCACAATGGGCTGCCTTTAGCATATGATATACAAAGAAATTGCCGGGAATTAGGGAGGAGAAAATGGGAGAGATTAGGTCGGGGGATATTGTCGGCAGGAAATCCTATAATTGCGATATTTTGTTTAAAGTAGAAGAAATTTATGAAAAACAAAATGAAAAATATGCCCTGCTTAAGGGATTGGATATGAGACTTAAGGCTGATGCGCCTTTGCGGGATTTGGAGCTTAAAGAACCTACGGAAATTTTGGAATACAGGAACAAAATTTTTGAAAAGCTCAATGCCCAATTCAGAAACGTCATTCTTGAACGGGAACTCAGTAGAAAATTTTTAAACATTGGAGAGAAGGGGGGAAAAAAAACTAGTTTTTTTGAAGTTCCCGGGAAGGTAATTCACATTGACGGGGATAGAGAATACCTGGATAAATGTTTGAGGAACTACTTGCGCTTGAACATTGAGGCCATGGGTTTTTATGTTCCTGAAAAGGAGCAGCCCCGTAAAGTAAAGGAAATACTGCTGGAGAACAGCGCCAATATTCTTGTCCTTACGGGGCATGACGCTATCAAGAAAAACCCCAAGGACATTTCGGATCTGAACAATTACCGAAATTCAAGATATTTCATTGAAGCTGTCAGGGCTGCCCGTCAGGTCAAACCGAACAAGGATGACCTGGTTATTTTTGCCGGAGCCTGCCAATCCCATTTTGAAGCAATCCTTGAAGCAGGGGCGAATTTTGCCAGTTCCCCCAAAAGGGTTTTGATCCACGCCTATGATCCCATTTTTGTGGTGGAAAAAATAGCATATACCTATTTTGACGAGGTTTTAAACGTGCAGGATGTGGCAAAGAACTCCATAACAGGGGAAGAAGGCATAGGGGGTATTGAAACCCACGGTCAGTTCCGGTGGGGCTATCCAAAAGCGTGGTGAATCCGCTGCCCCCATTCCTTGGGGGTAATTAATTTTGGTTTATGTTATATAATAAATGGACAGGCCTTATAGATCATAATCGTTGATAAATAAGGGGCTTTATACAGGGCCGAGTCGAGCTTTTTTTAAGATTTTTTTAAATATTTAGAAAAGAATCCTGCTGATTATGCGTCCCAAGGGTCTAAAGGCTTGACAGTTTACAAAAAATGCGTTAATATTAAGTAGAATAGGGAAAGAAGGTGATTTTTTGCCCCAAAAGAATGTTTTAGCAGAAATTAAGCGGGATTTGGATAGTCATGTTGGAAAAAGGATTAAGCTTAGGGCTAATAAGGGGCGCAAAAAGGTAGTAGAGCAGGTAGGGATCCTGGAAAAAACCTACCCTAACATATTCGTTATAAAGCTTGATGAAAAGAAAAGCACAGTGCGCCGCGTTTCCTTTAGTTATTCCGATGTGCTTACGGAAACCGTTAAGTTAACGCTGTTTGAAGAAGATAAAGACAGCGAGATAGAAGCAAACCCCAACAAGGAATGAGTTTTTTGGCTGCCGGTTTTTAAGCGGCAGCTTTTTCTGTTATTGTGTCCAAAAGGCCTGCACAAAACCAGCCTCATGACCCCCTTCTCTTGGAGAAGGGGTTTTTTATTGCTATCAAAGCGCCAAATTATGGTAATCAATGGAGAATTATAAAAATATGTTTCACATATATTTTCTGAAACATAGAATATATTGAATTAAGTGCAGTTAGCTGCCTAAAAAAGAAAAACTATTTCACTTAAGCCCAAGGGAGGAAGGAGGCTCGTATTTTTATATGTCCGGCAGAGACATTAAGCTTAAGAAGAAGTTATTGAAGGTTGAAAATGTGGTGGGGGAAAACGTAAAACAGACTGAAATTAAAAGTGACATTAAATTTCCTGTAAAGGTTAAAAAAATCTGGGAAGTGGATGCCGATGTAAGGGATATTGAAACAAAGGTTATAGAAGATAAGGTCATAGTGAGCGGTACAATTCACAAGCAGATATTTTTCGTAGCCGACGAGGACAGAAAGGTTGGCGACGTATTTTACAAGAAGGATGAAGTTTTTGAAAAAACCGTAGAAGAAAAGTTTACCGAATTTGTTGACGTACGGGGAGCAAGGGAAAATTTTGATGCCGAGGCTGAAGTAAGGGTAGAATTTGTGGATTTAGATGATATTAAGAAGGATAAAAAGGATAAAGATAAACACAAGCATAAGGGTAAGCACAGAGACGAAGAAAATAGCGATGATGACCGTCATGGGGACTATGGACATCATGACGACCATGACGAAAAGGGCCGCCACGATGATAGGGTAAGGGACATTTGGCGTCAGATAGTGGTTCTTGAAATTTTTGTTAAAGTCTTTGAAGTGGCCCAGTTGGAGGTTGTCACCGACGTCATTGGCAGAGACCTTGATGTTAGAAAGGAATTGTTGAAGGTTGACAGCGTAATAGGGGAACAGGAAAAGCAGGTAGAAGTTGTTCGGGACATAGAGTTTCCGGATCGTAAAAGAGCTAAAAAGGTTAAGGAAGTCATTGCAGAGGTCAAGGATATAGAAACGGAGATTATCCCCGACAAAGTAATAATTAAGGGAGTTCTTCACAAGCAGATCCTGTTTGTGGAGGCCGAAACAAATAAGGTTTTTGAGACCTCCGTTGATGAACCCTTCACTGTTTCGGTGGAAATTCCCGGGGCAAAGAAAGATCACACCGTTAAAGTAGATGTTGATGTAGAATTTGTGGATGTGGATCTGAAAAAAGGTAATAGAAGGGAAGGCTTCAGGGAAGCGAAGCTAACGGCTATCCTCGATGTGTTTGTAAAAGTAACGGAAGAACTTCAGCTGGAAGTTGTTACGGATGTCAGGGGCAGAGGATTGGACGTTAGAAAAGAGCTGCTCAAAGTCCAGAGTGTCGTAGGGGAAAACGAGCGCCAGGTCAATTTAAGGGACGAAATTATTATCGACAGGCCCGTCAAGAAAATAGTGGACACTTTAACCGACGTAAAGATAAACCGCAGGGAAACCAAAGTTCTTAATGATAAAGTAATAGTTGACGGAGTCCTCAAAAAGCAGATCTTTTTTGTAGACCTCTGTTCCGAGGCCGTTTTTGAAAAAAGTGTAAAAGAGGACTTTACTACCTTTGTGGATGTTCCCGGTGCCAGGAAAGATCAGAATGTGCAGGTTAACGTTGATGTTGAATTTGTGGATCATGAAGTACCTGATTATCCCAAGTGGATATGCGGTGCCTTTGAGGACGGTGAGTTCGACCCCGAAGATTACCCGATAATCCAGACGGCTGTCCTTAGTATATTTGCGAAGGTAACCGAAACACTGCAGCTGGATGTGGTGGTGGATGTAAGATCCAAAAAAGATAAATACGATGATGAAGAAGAGGAAGAAGGAGAGGAATGTAGAATAAAAATCGTAGTGGTGCAGCGGGGCGACACCCTGTGGAAATTGGCGAAACGCTTTAATACCACCGTTGAAGCTATAATGGAATTGAACCCGGGAATAGACCCCAACAATCTGAGGATAGGGCAGAAAATACGCATACCCTGTTCAGCCGAGGGGAGATAGGGGATAGGCTACTAGGAAATTAATACCATTCTGTGGATGACTCATAAACTGCGGTTATAAAACCGCAGTTTTTTTGTTAAAAATTACAAAAGGGAAACTTGGCTAATGTAGAAAATTTACTCCTTGTTTTTTGTTTTTGCAAAAAATTAAAAAACAGTAAGTAGTGGGTTATGATTGGGAGGGGAATTTTATGTGTGTAAAAATGAAAAAAGAGGAATTGGAAATGCTTTTAGAAAACAAAAAAAGGGAGTTGTCAGAACTTGTGGAGAAGAAAAACAGCTTAAGGGATGGGGAAGTATATAAAAAAAGCAGGGAATTGGATGAGCTTGTGGTAAGATTTTATGCTGTAAGAAGAAAAAATGGGTGTAAAAAAAGGATTAAACAAAACGGAGGATAGGGAAATCCATGGATCCCGTTGCCTTTCAGTTGGGTCCTTTTGCGGTCAGGTGGTATGGTATTCTTTTAGGTACGGCGGTGGCTGCGGGGACGTTTACCGCTTATGTCGAGGCCAAAAGAAAAAATGTTAATCCCGACCACATTTTAAATCTTGTGCTTATTTGCCTTCCCACTGCTTTGTTGGGCGCAAGGCTGTACTATGTGGCTTTCCATTGGGATTATTACGGCACGAACCTTTCCGAGATTCCTGCCCTCTGGCACGGGGGGCTGGCAATACACGGCGGTCTCATTGGAGGGTTGGCAGCGGGATACTTTTATATCCGAAAAAACCGTCTGGATTTTTGGAAAATAGCTGACGTAATGTTCTTGGGCATTATTTTGGGTCAGGCCATAGGAAGATGGGGCAATTTTTTTAACCAGGAAGCCCATGGGGGGCCTGTAAGCAGGGAATTTATCAGCAGGTTTCCCCGGTTTATTCAGGAGGGCATGTTCATCGAGGGGCAGTACTATCATCCCACTTTTCTCTATGAATCCCTGTGGAATATCGCAGTTTTTTTGGTTCTCTTGATTTTGAGCAGGAAGCGATCTGTTAAAACCGGTGAGGTGTTTTTAAGTTATCTTGCCCTTTATTCTGTGGGACGCTTTTTTATAGAAGGGCTGAGGATGGACAGCCTCATGCTGGGGTCTTATAAGGCTGCGCAGATTGTGAGTGCGGTTCTTGTGGCCGTTTCTATTTTTTTAATCATTCGACGCCGCCGGTGGATGAAAAACAGGTGGCTGTTTTGAGCCTCCTGTATGCTAAAGAAAAACCTTCTTTCTAAATTTTTTATAGGGCTCTGCTGCAGTTTGCGAAACGACTTAACGAACACCGATTAAATCCGGGAGGCGCGAGCAGAAGATGAGCGCCAGCCAGTTTCTCGCATGGAGGCCGAATTGGTGCGTCCCAGTTTTGCCCATAACACTGCGCTTAGAGATGTCCGGCGTGAGTTTTAAGGAGTGAGAAAATTGCAGCAGAGTTCTTTGGTAAAAGGAGGTATGGGGCTAATATAAGCCCCGGGTTTTTTAACCTTCCAGGATTTTCTCTGCTTCTTCCTTATCAAGCTCCATGATATATTTAACACCGCTTACCTCCGCCGCTTCCCTGGTCAAAGCGGCTATATCATCCCTTGTAATGTGGTCTAGGGAGCATTTCCTTGCACCGCACATGAACTGCCGCAGTCCCTGTTTAATGCGCTCGAAATATGTATAGATGCCCAACGCCCCTGCAGGGATTTTTTCAAAATCGCTGCCGTACTTGTTCTTTAAATCACTGGCGGTAATGAATATCTGTTCAATGGTCTTTCCATACTGGCTGTAATGCCTGGGTATTTTTCCGCTGTCAACGGCTTCCTTAACATTTCTGCCCACAAAAGCTGCCGTTAAGGGTGCCCTTGCCATTCCGATGAGCTTGAAATACGGTGCCCCAAGGGCCAGTCCTTTGAATATCTGGTCTTCCAGTACAAAACCCCCGGCCACGGCTATGTGGGGTATAAACTTACCCTTGGCTGCCAATTTTTCACAATACTGATACAGCAGGGAGTGCAGTTCCACCATGGGTATTCCCCATTCGTTCATCATTCTCCACGGACTCATTCCTGTTCCTCCCCCTGCACCGTCAACTGTAAGGAGGTCGATCTTGGCATCGGATGCGTATTTTACGGCCCTGGCCAAGTCTGCGGGCCTGAATGCTCCGGTTTTCAGGAAAATATATTTTGCTCCGGCCTTTCTCAGCTCTTCAACCCGCTTGTGGAAACTTTCCTCTTCCACCATGCTTACCCTGGAATGGCGTTCGAATTCTTTAAAGGCTCCTTTTATATATGCTTCCTGGACCTGTGGATCTTCGGGATCGGGGATCACAATGTAGCCCCTTCTTTTCAGCTGAAGAGCTCTTTCTAAAGAATCGGTGTTTACTTCTCCGCCTATGTCCTTTGCCCCCTGGCCCCACTTAATTTCTATGGCTTCCACGCCCAGTTCTTGAATGGCATACTCCGGAACACCCAGCCGGGTATCTTCCACATTGCCCTGCAAAGCTATGGTGCCGTATCCTTCATAAAAATCCATAAAACTGCGTACCCGAAATTCCAGGTTTGGCGACTTCACCACACGTCCGTTTTTAATTTCGGCATGGGGGTCCATTCCCACAACGTTTTCCCCAATGACAAGGATGACTCCGGAAATTGCTGCACCTGCACCCAAGGAATCCCAATGCTTGTGGGCAATGTTGGTGGACCCCATTCCTGCAATAATGATGGGAAGCTTAACTTTAATTTTGTTTTCCCCCGGTCCTATTTCCCTTTCCACAGAAACATTGGGAAAGATAGCTACGTCGCTGTCCGCTTCAATGCCGTGGGCTCCCACTGTGGATCCCATAATATTGAAATGGGAGTAGTCGACGGGATAATCCTTTTCGGAAGCGGAACTTATGGTGCCAAAGGGCTGGGGGTACTGAATCTCCGTGCCCCTGAATGCCGATTTTCCGATCTCGCATAGACCTATACAGTCTTCACTACATGTGGCGCACATTCCGCTGAATGGGCAGACGGACTTTGGTGTCCTGTTGGATGTAAATGTAGCATCGGAACGGTTGGGCTTGCTAAATGTCAATTTAAAAACCTCCTTTTTAATAAAATAAAGTTATGGTGCTCATGAAAAGCAAAAAGCCCATAAGCTTAACGCTATGCTGCGCTTAATGGGCTTGTCCCCCTATATCTTATATTTATAATTTAACTGGTATTTCTTAACTAAAAAGTATATAGAAGTTAAAGTTTTAGTGCAATAATCAAAAAGAAGAATATTGTATACAAAGAGAATCATAAGTATTGACCCAAAAGCCTTTCCCTTGCTATGATAATAAGCATATTACCCCGTTGTATTTACTCCATGGAATGTTCGCCGTAACGGGTGTAAGACAGTTAGCCAAACCTATTTTATTTAATAGAAAGAAGAGATTTTTATGAAACAATTCTGTACCCGCATAATTCGTTTAATTTTTGGACTTTTCCTATATGCGGTGGGAATCGTGGTTACCTTAAATGCCCACATAGGATATGCCCCGTGGGATGTTTTCCATGTGGGGTTGGCAAAAGCCACCGGAATAAGCATTGGAACTGCTTCCATTACCACCGGATTGGTCATTATCATGATCACGGCTTTACTGGGTGAAAAACTGGGACTGGGTTCCCTTTTAAATATGGTGCTTATTGGGGTGTTTATGGATATACTCCTAGCATTTAAGATTATACCCGTTGCAGATAGCTTTGCTGTGGGTTTGGTAATGCTCATTGCAGGCCTGTACATCAATGCTTTGGCTACATATTTTTATATCGGTTCAGCCCTTGGTGCGGGGCCCAGGGACAGTCTCATGGTCGCCCTGACCAGGAAAACGGGATTACCCATAGGGGTCTGCCGTGGGACCATTGAGATCTCAGCGGTCCTTGTGGGCTGGAAGCTGGGAGGCATGGTGGGTGTTGGAACGATAATTTCTGCTTTCGTTATAGGTTTTGCTATTCAAACAACCTTTGCCCTGCTTAAATTTGATGCTACGGCAGTCCGACATGAAACCCTGGATCGTACTTTACAAATGCTCTTTGGAAGCAAAACCAGGGGCCTGCCTGAAGGAGTCTCGGACAAATTGCCTTAGAAGAGGAGCATCGCATAAACTGCCTTATTAAAGTCCTGTATTCTACACCTACTCCAATTCAATTAAACCGGCTCTTTTAGTGGTGATCTGGAACACTACTCCTGTTGCTGCCGGCAGTATCCCTGCTACAAATAGAATCAAGCTTATGGGCACAATGTCCGACAAGGGACCGAAAAAGAGTATGGCAATGGGCATGGCTCCGCCGGTAATTATTTGGATCAGGGGAAATACCTGCCCCATCATTTCCTTTTCCACCTTTTCCATGAGTCATTGTTGTGTCTCAACGGGTTCATATCCTTTTAAGCCCCTCTTGGCGGAAATTAATATTACTTTATCCCTGGGGAAGAGAAGTTGCAATAAAATGAGATCTCCGCGAAGGGAAAATAAAAAGGAGCACCATTTTTTGGTGCTCCCCTTTGAGGTGGTTTATATTAACCCAGGATAGCCTTTAGGTCTTCCTGGGGTGTACTTATGGGTGTCAGCTGGAAGTTGTCCACAAGAACCTTTAAGACATTAGGTGTTACGAAGGCCGGAAGGGATGGTCCGATGCGGATGCTTTTTATTCCCAGGTGCAGCAGGGTGAGAAGAATTGCAACGGCTTTCTGCTCATACCATGACAGCACTAGGGACAGAGGCAGATCGTTTACGCCGCAGTCGAAGGCTTCAGCCAGGGCTGTGGCAATTTTAATGGCGGAGTATGCATCGTTGCACTGTCCTACATCCAGAAGCCTGGGCAGGTCTCCGATATTCCCCAGATCCAGTTTATTGAAGCGGAACTTTCCGCATGCAAGGGTTAAAATAACGCAGTCGTCGGGTATGATTTTAGCCAGTTCTGTGTAGTAGCTTCTTTCGGGTTTGCGGCCGTCGCAGCCTCCGATGAGGAAGAAGTGGCGTATTTTTCCGGATTTTACTCCTTCGATAACCTTATCGGCTACGCTTAAAACTGCTTTATGACCAAAGCCTGTGAGTATTGTTTTTCCTTCCTTGTCTTCTTCAAAGCCGCCCAGCTCCAGAGCCCTTTCAATTATAGGGGTGAAGTCTTTGTCCGGTCCTATATGCTTGACACCCGGCCATCCCACCACTCCGGTGGTGAAGATGTTGTCCTTATAGCTGTCCAAGGGTCTCTGTAGACAGTTGGTGGTCACAAGTATTGCTCCCGGAAATTCTGCAAAAACCTTCTGCTGATCAAACCATGCGCCCCCGATGTTTCCTGCCAGATGCTTGAATTTCTTAAGTCCCGGGTAACCGTGGGCGGGAAGCATTTCGCTGTGGGTGTAGATATTAATTCCTTTGCCTTCGGTCTGCTCCAAAAGCTTGTAAAGATCCAGAAGGTCGTGGCCGGTGACCAGAATGGCCGGTCCTTTCTTTACCCCAGTGGATACGGGTGTAGGTTCAGGGCTTCCAAAGGTTTCGTTGTGAGCTCTGTCCAGAAGCTCCATGGTTTTGAGGTTGTATTCTCCCACTTTAAGGGCAAGCTCCACCAATTCATGGACTTCTTTTTTTCTGGTTATGGCAGCGAGGGTTTCCAAAATGAAATTGTAGATGTCGTCATCGGTGTACCCCAGAACCTGGGCGTGGTGGGCATAGGCTGCTATGCCTTTTAATCCGTAGGTGATGAGTTCCTTTAAAGCCAGGGTATCTTCGGTTTCAGGTCCGAATACTTCGCTCTGTACGCCCACTTCCCGACCTTTGGCTATGAGGGCGTCCATGTCTCCTTCGGGCTTCCACTGAATGGCAGGGTTGTCCGGATCAGCTTTAACACCCTTCTCCATTAAATTTTCTTTTATTCCTTGAGCTTCATTAACGAGATCTACAAATCTCTGGGAATCAAAGTTTACGTTGGTTAGGGTAGCAAAGAGGGCATCCACTGCAAAGGGCCCTACTTCTCCTGTGTCAATACCTGCCTTTTTCGCTTCTTCTGCCAGAAGACCTATTCCTTTAAGCTGGAATATAAGGAGATCCTGTAGCACCGCTGTGTCCTTATTTTTGCCGCATACTCCGGCTACGGTACAACCTGATCCCTTTGCTGTTTCTTCACATTGGAAGCAAAACATTTTTTAATAACCCTCCCCTTCATTTGTATTCTTTTTTAACTATTTTGAAATAATTATAACGCATTTTGGGGAAAAAACTGTGATTGGAGTCACAGTTTAGACGTAATTTTTTTTGCGGAGATGTAAAGGGAAGGCAGGGGAGGGAAGATAACCCGGGGCAGAACCACTGCCCCGATAGGATTTAACTACTGTTTTAAAACGCCGTCCACGTTTATTTTGTCGGAATTTTTGTGAACAAATGTCTTGCAGCAGGCTTCCATGCTGGAATTTGCTGAAACCGCTTGGAGGGCTTCAGCCCTTGGGGCGTCAATGCTGTCCGGCTGTTTTTGAGCCATGGCATCGGAAGTTACAAGAATCTCTTCTGCATTGCAGCGGTTTCCCTGGGTCCAGTAATGGCAGCTGCTGATGGTGCACATGATATTTTGATTGGCCATTGAGATACAGCTCCTTTCTTAAATTTTTTTATTTTCCTCCTTTTATTTTTCCCCAGAGCTGGAATTAGAATTTGAATATTTTTTGGTAACTCTGGTATTTTAATGCAATTGGTCAAATAGTTTAAAATATGTATAGTAGCACTCAAAAATTTAAGTTTGCTTATCAATGGTATCTGCTAATGTAGAAATAAAAACAAAAAACCTTCCTTCGCTGCATACAAAGGAACTCCTGAAGTTTTTTGGTCGAGATATTTTAATCAGTGGTGTTCCGTAATGCCCGAAGGAAGGTTTTTACTCATGGCGGGGATTTTTACGCACACATTCCACAGCCATCGTTATTGCTCTGTAAATGTCCGCTCTATACTGGGTTTCCAGAAGATTTACCCTTGAGTAGAGCATCCCTAAATCCGTTGTGGTGTATTTGGGAGGGAGGTTATTTAAAGCCAAAGCTGCGATGTCCGACAGGCACCGGTCGCATTGGCAGACGTCTGAGTATCTCTTTAAAATTTCGCCAAATAATTCCTTTACGCAGATTTCCATAAAATTGGTTACTCTTATGTTTTGAATGCTGTTCAAGGTTTATTCCCCCAGTACCTTTTATTTGTGATATCTTATTTTGATTAATTACATAAGTTTCCTAAAAATCCTCTTATTTTACCAGTAGAAAGGAAAAATAATTTGATCTGTTAGCCTGCGTTCTTTGAGTCGTTTGCAAACCGCAGCAAATACCGTAGGGGATTTACTTAGTTGATTATTTTACATTCCATAAACTTTGCTTCCAAAGGCTTGGGAAAGATTTATTAGAATATAAAAAAGGGGTATTTCGGAAAAGAAATATTCCCGGCAGAGCGCAAGGTTTATACCCCCTGTCTTTTATAATGTCTTAAAATATATTTAAATGTTGTATTTTTTAGTTTATAAAAATTGTCCTTTAAAAATTTTTTGTTATGAGTTGTACTATTTAATATATAGGGATGTTCCTTAATGCCTGAAGGAAGGTTTAAAAAATATATTCTATTTTTAGCGGCGGAAGGGAAAAATTTAAAGAATTGAAATGTATTTACCCTTCCGCCGTAGTTTTTAAAAAAGTTCTTTTGATTGAGGCATAAGTACCGGAGCTGGTTCCGGGAGAATAAAAATGCTGGCAGCGGTAATAAATTTTAGAGTGGGTTATAAATTTTTATAAATAAAATGGGGTTAACTCAGTTACCGAGGAAATGGTAGGGCAGGTTAAAAAATAATCAAAATACTTTGGGAAGAAGTAGGGAAATATGTAAATAAAAAGCAAAGGGATAATCAATAAAGGAAAAAGGGACTTTTTATTTAAGATTCAATATATGGATGATAAAAAAACCGCTTCTGGAGGTTTTATGGAAACAGAGGAGATTTTAGTTCAGGCTTATGCTAAAATTAATTTGACCCTTGAGATTCTTTCAAAAAGGGAAGACGGTTATCACGATATAGTTTCGGTGATGCAGTCAATAAGCCTCTGCGACAGGCTGAGAATCAGGGCTTTGCCCGGGGATATAATGGTGCACTGCAGTGATCACGGTGTTCCGTCAGGGAGAGAAAACATTGCTTATAAAGCTGCGGATAGACTTAAAAATGCTTTAGGGGTAAAAAAAGGGGTATGGATAAGCATTGAGAAAGGAATTCCCTCTGCCGCAGGTTTGGGCGGGGGAAGTTCCGATGCTGCGGCGGTTCTGCGGGGATTGAACCGCCTTTGGAAAGCCGGTCTTTCGAAGGATGAGCTCATTGCCCTGGCAAAGGATGTGGGGGCAGATGTCCCCTTTTTTATACAGGGCGGCACGGCTTTGGCCCAGGGAATAGGGGAAAGGCTAAAAAAACTTTCTCCCATTCCGACACTGTGGTTTGTGCTTGTAAAACCTCCCTTTGGGGTTTCCACAAAGGAGGTTTATGAGAAGTTTGATTCCATGGAAAAGAAAATAAAAAGCCGCCCCCATCATCAGCGGCTTCTTGCGGCCCTTTACCGCGGTGAATTGAAAAATGCCAGTATCAATATGGTAAACATGCTGGAAGAGGTAACGGTTTCCCTGCATCCCCAGGTGAAAGAGGTAATTGATGCTTTAAAGCAGGCAGGTTGTGAGAAGGTGCTTATGTGCGGCAGTGGACCCACGGTATGTGGTATTGTTTCCAGCAGAGAAAGGGCTTTTGAAATACGCCGCAGGCTTGTAAGCCAAAATCTTCCCTGGAAAATTTATATCGCCCACACCGTTGATCATGGGAGTATAATTATAAGTAGGGGAAAAGGGGGAAAAATATGGGAGAGAAAAGATTGACACCCATAAAGATAGATGAATATAAGCCTCTACGGGATATCGTTTTTGAAGCCTTAAGGGAAGCCATAATAGACGGTACCCTGAAACCCGGGGAGAGGCTTATGGAGCTTCAGCTGGCGGAAGAACTGGGGGTGAGCAGGACCCCTATCAGAGAGGCCATAAGAAAGCTGGAGCTGGAGGGCCTGGTGGTAATGATACCCCGCAAAGGGGCCTATGTGGCGGGGATTTCCATAAAGGACATAGCCGATGTGTTTGAAATAAGGGCAGCCCTGGAATCCCTAGCTGCCGGGCTGGCTGCACAAAGAATAACGGAACCTGAGATTGAAGAGCTGTACCGCTGCCTTGAAAAGGTGGCTGAGGCTTCAAAAGAAGGGGATTTTGAGAAGGTGGTCCAGAGCGACACGGAACTTCACGACCTTATCTATAGAGCCAGCAGAAATAGCCATTTGGTTCAGCTCATCAACAGGCTCAGGGAGCAGATTCAGCGTTTCAGAAGCACCACCCTATCCTATCCCGGCCGCATACAGCAGACCCTTTCTGAGCACGAAAACTTGGTGAGAGCCATATCCCGGGGTGACAGTGCCCTTGCTCGGGCTTTGGCCCAGGAGCATATTGAGAATGCTGAGAACAGCATGATGGAAGCCTTAAGGGATCATCCGGAGTTTCATGAAGAACCGCCGAAGGATGTTACCGAGTTTTAAAACTGGTGAAAGGGGTAACGGCCATGAAAGTGAATGCAGTGGTACTTGCCGGCGGCAGCGCTTCCAAAAAACTGAAGAAGCATACCGGAGTGGACAGTGAAGCGCTGATACCCATTGGAGAACACCTGATGGTTGATTATGTGGTTAGGGCCCTTGAAAAAACCAGGTTTGTTGACAGGATTGCCCTGGTGGGCCCGGTAAAGGAGCTGGAAAAGAAATACGGAGATTCTTTAAGGGTTGAGCTGGTGGAGGGGGGAAGTACCGCAATAAAATCCGTTTTAAACGGCGTTAAAGCCGTGGGCTTTACGGAATATGTGGTTATTGTTAGCAGTGATATTCCTTTAATAAGCCCCGATGCCCTTACGGACTTTATTGAAGCCTGCATAAGAACAGGGAGAGCGGATTTGTACTACCCCATTATAGAGAAAAGGGTAAGCGAGAGTAAATTTCCCGGAGCCCACAGAACCTACGTGCGTTTGGTGGAAGGAACCTTTACCGGGGGAAATGTCTTTCTTGTTCGTCCCGAAATTATTGAACCCAGAGAGAAATTAGCAGAAGAACTTATAGGCTTGAGAAAAAGCCCCTTGGCTTTATGCAGACTCATAGGACTGGGTTTTGTTATAAAATATCTGTTGGGCAAGCTTACAATAAAGGAAGCGGAAGAAAAATTTTCCCAACTCCTTGACATAAAGGGCCTGGCGGTAAAATGCATGTATCCCGAGATAGGTATGGATATTGATAAGCCCAGCGATCTTGAGTTGGTAGAGCAGGTGTTACTGACAACCTTGTGACAATACCTGCTTTATTCTTTTTTGCAGGTCAAACCAAGAAAAAAGAGGGGGTAAGTGCCATGGGGGAAGTGGCTGCGGTTATTTTGGCTGCCGGTTTGGGAAAACGCATGCGTTCAAAATATCCAAAGGTTCTGCATCCGGTGGGGGGCAGGCCCATGCTGCAGCATGTCCTTGGAGCTGCTGAAAAGGCTGGGGTTGATGAGATTCTAGTGGTTTTAGGGCACGGCAGAGATATAATTCTTGATGAGTTTGAACACATCCCCTATGTTGTTCAGGAGCAGCAGCTGGGAACCGGACATGCCCTTTATCAGTGCAGGGATGCTTTAAAATCCCATGTGGAGCATGTGCTGGTGTTGTGCGGCGATGTGCCCCTGATTAAGCCGGAAACCCTAAAGGAACTCATGGATCATCACATTGAGAGCGGAAGTTATGCTACCATACTCACGGCGGAGCTTCCCAACCCCAAGGGGTACGGAAGAATCATTAGGGATGATACCGGGAATGTCAAGGGTATCGTGGAGCATAGGGATGCTTCCCCGGAGGAGCTGGAAATTAAGGAAGTCAATTCGGGAACCTATGTTTTTAAGAGGAAGGAGCTTTTTGAAGCCCTTGATAGGATTGATACCCAAAATGCCCAGGGGGAATATTATCTAACGGACGTGATAGGGATACTTTTTAACGAAGGAAAGACGGTTTCCGCTGTAATGACGGAGGACCCCACGGAGATAATGGGAATAAATGACCGCATTCAGCTTGCAGAGGCGGAGCGTATAATGCGGCGGAGGAAAAATGAGGAACTCATGCTTTACGGGGTTACCATTCTGGATTCTGAAACCACAAGGATTGATTCCGGTGTGAAAATTGCCCCCGATACCATAATTTATCCCTTTACCATAATTGAAGGGAATACGGAGATAGGGGAAGATTGCAGAATTGGCCCCTTTACCACCATAGTGGACTGCGTCATAGGAAAGGATACTATGATTAAAAATTCCGTTATTCTGGAGAGCAGGATCGGTTCCCACTGCAAGGTAGGTCCCTTTGCCCATATAAGGCCGGGGACGGTGCTTGAGGATTATGTAAAAGTGGGAGATTTTGTTGAAATTAAAAAATCAAAAATCGGCGAAGGAAGCAAAGTTCCCCATCTTTCCTATGTGGGGGATGCGGAAGTTGAGGAAAAGGTAAATATAGGGGCCGGTACCATAACATGCAATTATGACGGGGAGAAAAAGTGGAAGACCTTTATCGATGAAGGAGCTTTTATAGGAAGCAATACCAGCCTGGTGGCCCCCGTAAGGATCGGCAAGAGGGCTTTTGTGGCAGCGGGATCAACCATAACAAGGGATGTTCCGGGAGAAGCCCTTGCCATTGCTCGGAAAAAACAGGAAAATATTGAAGGTTGGGTTAGAAAGAGGAAAAAGAAAGACGATGATTAGGAAAAAATCCTTCTTTTATAAAGGATTATGTCAAAAAAAGGCGAAAAGAAATGAGGGTGTTCCATAGAGGGGATGGGACATACGGATTACGGATAACGGGGGGACGGGAGGTACAACAAAAATGAACATCAATAACAACAAGCTAAAGATTTTTACGGGAAACGCAAACCCTCAGCTGGCACAAGAAATTTCCGACTATCTCGGAGTACCCCTTGGTTTAGCCAAAGTGGGCAGGTTCAGCGACGGGGAAATAAGCCTTACCATAGGGGAAAGCGTTAGGGGATGCGATGCCTTTGTTATACAGCCCACATGCCCACCGGTTAACGAAAATCTTATGGAGCTGCTTATTATAGTAGATGCCTTAAGGAGAGCTTCCGCCAGAAGGATAACTGCGGTTATTCCGTATTATGGTTATGCAAGACAGGAGAGAAAAACCAGGGCCAGGGATCCCATATCCGCAAAGCTGGTGGCTAATTTAATTATGGCAGCGGGCGCAAGGCGGGTAATTGCCATGGATCTCCATGCAGGGGCAATCCAGGGCTTCTTTGACATCCCTGTGGATCACCTTTTGGGAGTTAAAATTTTAGCGGATTATTATAAGAAAAAGGACCTCTCCAACGTGGTGGTGGTATCCCCGGACCTAGGGGGGGTAACCAGGGCCAGGGAGCTTGCGGAAAGGATAGGTTCGGTAATCGATATAGCAATTTTGGAAAAACGCAGGCCCTCTCCCAACGAAGCCAAAATAATGCACCTCATAGGGGATGTAAAGGGGAAAACGGTAATCATGATCGATGACATGATCGACACCGCAGGGACCATTACCCTTGGGGCTGAGGCCTTGATAAACAGCGGAGCAAAGGAGGTTTATGTATGCTGTACCCATCCGGTGCTTTCCGGGCCTGCGGTGGAACGCATAAAGAATTCATGCATCAAAGAAGTGGTGGTAACCAATACCATACCCCTTCCCCAAGAGAAAAAAATTGATAAAATTAAGGTTCTTTCGGTAGCTTCCCTGCTGGGGGAAGTCATTATGAGGGTTCATAAGGATCTTTCGGTAAGCGAGCTCTTTGATTAAAGGGAATGTAGATTGTTAAGGCTGAGCCGGTTCATCATCTTTTTTGCCATGGGAGCTCTGATCTTCTGTTTCCTGTTCGCTGCCGCTTCCGGTGAACTTTTCCAGAGAATTGTTGAGGGAATCGCTCCATTTTTTTGTTTTTTCCTTGGTACTGCAAAACAGCTTTTTGCCGGAGGACTTAAGGGAATTCAGCTTTTTCTTAAAGGGGCTGTCTAGTTTTGTAAGATTCTTTTGGGCATCCGTGCTCACTATTATGGCGTCGGTGCCAATGGTAATTACCGACGAAGCTGGTATGGACATTTTTCCCCTAAAGAAGCTTTCAATGAATTTTCCCGAAACTTCAATGCTTTTGATTTTTCCTGTTTGGGTATCAAAGGAGAATTCCTCCACAATGCCCAGAAGGGTGCCGGATTCTGAAATAACTTTCCCTCCCATGAGGGGGACCTTTTTTTTCATAAGTTTTGATATATGGGGCAGGTTAGAGGGTTTTTCCATGTGGGTTTGTTTGTCAATGGTAACGGCATGTTCTCCGATGCTCACCACATTTTCGTAGGGAATAACTTTATAATCTCCAAACCAGCTCTGTTTGTCCGTGACAATGGCTACAACGGAAAAACTTTCAGGATCCACCACTACTCCGCGCACCTTTCCTAGCTGCCGGCCTTCGTCAAGGCTGAAGATGGGCATGGAAAGAAGGTTTCTTAACCTGCTCAACACCGGAGGTCACCTCCAAAGGGATTGTATATCCTCTAAGAGGATATTATTCACAAGAAAAGTTTATTATGCTAAAATTAGGGATATACTTAGGAAGAAGAGGAAGGGGAGTGCTTTTAAGATGGAAGCGTTAGCTTTAGAAGCCAAAATCCGCGAAAATAAAGGAAAAGGATACGCAAAGAAAATCCGCAGGGAAGGCCTGCTTCCCAGTGTTCTTTATGGGCCGGAAGTCGAAACGCTCCCGCTTCAGGTGCAGACCAGGGAACTGGAGAAGATTATCAACAAAGCCGGGGAAAGGGCGCTGATTAAACTGAAGGTTGACGGTAAAGAGTACATGACCTTAATTAGGGAAATACAGCGCAGCCCCGTTAAGGGCGAAATACTCCATGCGGATTTTTATCAGGTTTCCCTGAAGGAAGAGCTGGAAACCCAGGTGCCCATTGTCTTTGTTGGCGAATCTCCTGGGATTAAAGAAGGAGGAGTGCTTCAGCATCTTCTCAGGGAGCTGGATATTAAATGCCTTCCCACTAAAATTCCGGAGCACATTGAGGTGGACATATCGGGATTGGGCATTGGAGACAGCGTAACCGTGGGAGATCTTAAGGTAAGTGAAGATATCGAAATACTAAACGATCCGGATACTGTAATTGCATCGGTGGTGGCAGTAAGTGCTGCTGAAGTGGAGGAAGAAGCAGAAGAAGCAGAAGGGGAAGCTGAAGGAGAAAAAGAAGGAGCTGAAAAGGAAGCCTCTGAAGAGGAATAGAGACAGCGAGCTGATAAAAGAGAAAGGTATTTTTAGGGTGTTCCAAAACGGGGAGCACCTTTTATTTTGAGCGGTAAAAGAGGTGGATTGATTATGAAGCTGGTGGTTGGGCTTGGCAACCCGGGGCTGCGCTATGAAAAAACCAGGCATAATGTGGGTTTTATGGCCGTGGATGGGCTGGGAAAAATCCTTGGGGTAAAGGTGGAAAGAAAATTTGGGCTCAGCCTTACTTCTGAAGCGTTTTTTGAAGGAGAAAAGCTGATCCTTGCCAAGCCCCAGTGCTATATGAACCGCAGCGGTGCTGCTGTTTTTGAGCTGATGCAGTATTTCAAACTTTCTCTCGGAGATTTAATAGTTCTCCACGACGATATGGACCTGGAGCTGGGAAGGCTCCGCATAAGGTTAAAGGGAGGACATGGGGGACACAGGGGGATAGGTTCCATTATTTCTGAGCTTAAAACCCAGGATTTCTGCCGAATAAAGATAGGTATTGGAAGACCCCCCCAAGATGTTGATCCTTCGGATTATGTGCTGAGCAGTTTTTCCATTGAAGAATGGGAAATTGTAAGGAATGCTGTGGAAAGGGCAGGGCTTGCGGTGAAGAGCATTTTAAAAGAAGGTATTGAGATGGCAATGAATAGATTTAATGTTTGGGAGGCAGATTTTAACGTAAAAACAGGTGTAGAAACGGAGAAATAATATGGAGGCTGTTGCTGCGGGACTTACAGCTGCGGCTGCTGCTTACCTGATGAATAAGGTAATGATTAGAATATTTGGTAATATTGCTTTAACAACCATAATACCTATTTTTGAAGAGGCTTTTAAAAGTTTTATTCCTGCTTTGATGGGTACTTCTCTTCTCCTGTCCCATATCACCTTCGGCGTTTTGGAAGCGGCTTATGAAATGTTCACCTCCAAAGGCAGAGGGGCATACTTAGGAGCCGTGGTAAGTTTTTTTTTCCACTACCTTTTGGGCACCTTTACTCTGTTTTTGATTTACATAACCGGCAGCCTGATTCTTTCCATTTTTGGAGCTGCTTTCCTGCACATCCTGTGGAATAGAATGGTAGCAGGGGTCTACACCCGCTGAAGATGTATGGGCATTAATTTTTTTGTGAGGAGAATCAAGGTGAAGGGCTTGCGGCATTTGGGTTTAATTAAAATGCTTGAAAATTCTGAACAATTTCGGCAGCTTCGTGAAATGATGGAACTTAAGGAAAATGCTTCCGTTTACGGCCTGGAAAAGGCCCAGAAGCATCTCATTATGGGACTTTGTGGGCATTTATTGCCGGAACCCGTGGTCATCGTTGCACCCAGCGAAGACAGGGCCCAGGAAATAAAAAGCGACATCTCCCTGTTGTTTTCCCCCAAAGCGGTGGAAGTATTTCCCGCAAGGGAAGTTCTGCCTGTGGAAGTTTATGCCCTAAGCAGGGAAATAATCTCCCAGAGAATTGCTGTCTTAAAGGGGATTATGGAGGGGAAGATCCATTTTCTCATCACAACCTATGAGGCTCTGTCCAGAAGGCTTCCTCCTCCTTCTTTGTTAATGAGCTCTCTTATAAAGCTGAATAGGGGAGGCGTGTGGGATCGGGATGATCTCTTAAGGTGCCTTGTGGCCCTGGGCTATGAGAGGGTTGACGTGGTGGAAGTCCCGGGCCAGTTTGCCGCAAGGGGAGGACTTCTGGATATTTACCCCGTTACGGAAAAAAGCCCGTGCAGAATTGACTTTTTTGACGATGAAATAGAGACCATTCGTCTCTTTGATTCCAAGTCCCAGCTGTCCAGGGAGGATCTTTCGGAAATAACCATTCCTCCGGCGGTGGAGTTCCCCTTTTCCGAAGATTTAAGCCTGGAAAAGGGTATGGAGGAAATTGTGAAGGATTGGGAGGCGACAAAGGATATATTGGGCCGAAAGGGAAAGAGGAAAGCCGTAAACAGGCTTGACAGGACAGTGGGGGAGTTTTTGGAGCGGGTTGAGGCAGGCTCGGCGGCAGAAATTGCAGAAAATTTAGAAAGATTTCTGCCCTATTTTACAGATAAGCCCTATACCCTTATGGATTATTTTGAAAAAAGGCCTGCGGTGTTTTTTGATGAACCCCTCCAGATTGAAAAGGAGGCACAAGCCAGGGAAAAGGAGCTTTCTATGAGCTTTGAAAACCTTCTCCTGGAAGGTTCCTTTCTTGCAAAGCAAAAAGAACTTATCCTCGGTTTTTCTGAACTTGAAAAATCTTTAAAGGACTCCTACAGGGTATATTTCTCTCTGCTGCCCAAAAAAAGTGAACGCTTTGGGGTTTCCTCCACCGTTAGCTTTCACGGAAGAACCCTTCCTGAATTCCAGGGCAGGCCCAAACTTCTGGTGAAGCAGCTGGCTGAGTGGAAAAGATCTGGCTATGCCCAGATTATCATGACCTCATCAAAGGATCGGGGGATGCGATTAAAGGAGAGCCTGTGGGACAACAGGATAGAGGCGGTTTTGGTTCCGGCTTTGACTTCCCCCCTTCAGCCCGGACAGGTTGTGATAACTTACGGTACCTTAAGTGCCGGTTTTGAGCTGCCCCAGGAAAAGCTTGCGGTGATTACGGATCGGGAGATTTTCGGCAGGCCCAAGCGCCGCAGACTCAAGGGGCAGTTTGGGGAAGGAATAAGGATTAGCGATATTGCCGACATAAAGCCCGGGGATTATGTGGTGCACGTGCACCATGGGATAGGAAAATACCTGGGAATTGTGAACCTTGAGGTTCAGGGGGTAAAGAGGGACTATCTTCATTTGCAGTACCAAGGGAAGGATAGGCTGTACGTCCCTACGGATCAAGTGGAGCTTATCCAAAAGTACATCGGGGCCGAAGGCCATACCCCCAAACTCCATAAATTGGGCGGCAGCGAATGGGCAAGGGCCAAGGAGAAGGTAAGAAAGTCGGTTCAAGAGCTTGCCAAAGGGCTTTTGAATCTATATGCGGAAAGGCAGATCATTAAAGGGCATGCATTCAGCCCTAACGGCCCATGGCAGGATGAATTTGAAGCGGCTTTTCCCTATAAAGAAACCCCGGATCAGCTTAAGGCCATATCCGAGGTAAAGGAGGATATGGAAAAACCCAAACCCATGGATAGGTTGCTGGTGGGGGATGTGGGGTACGGAAAAACGGAGGTGGCCATGAGGGCGGCCTTTAAGGCCGTTACCGACGGAAAACAGGTTGCCGTATTGGTGCCCACCACTGTGCTGGCCCATCAGCATTACCGGACCTTTAAGGAGCGCTTTTCCCAGTTTCCTGTAAAAATTGAATTTTTAAGCAGGCTGAAAAAGCCCGGGGAGCAGAAAAAAGTGGTGGAAGAGCTTAAAAAGGGCATTATTGACATAATCATCGGAACCCACCGTCTGCTCTCCAAAGACGTTCAGTTTAAGGATTTGGGGCTTTTGATAATCGATGAGGAGCAGCGCTTCGGGGTGGCGCACAAGGAAAGGCTTAAAAGTCTGCGCCGAGAAGTGGATGTTCTTACCCTGACGGCAACTCCCATTCCCCGAACCCTGCACATGGCCCTGGCGGGAGCAAGGGATATGAGCGTTATTAATACCCCTCCCGAGAACAGGTATCCCGTTCAGACCTATGTGGTGGAATACAGCAGGGAGCTTATTAAAGACGTTGTTCGGCGGGAACTGGGCAGAGGAGGCCAGGTGTTTTACGTCCACAATAAAGTGGCGGATTTGGGGGCCAAAGCTGTGGATCTCCAATCCCTGGTTCCCGAGGCAAGGGTGGGTGTGGCCCACGGACAGATGCCCGAAAGACAGCTGGAAAAAATCATGGTAGATTTCATTCAGGGGGATATTGACATCCTGGTGTGCACCACCATTGTAGAAAACGGCCTTGATATTCCCAATGTTAATACCTTAATCGTGGAGGAGGCTGACAATTTCGGCCTTGCCCAGCTTTACCAGTTGAGGGGAAGGGTGGGCAGGACGGACAGGGTTGCCTACGCCTACTTTACCTATAAGAGGGATAAGATTTTAAGTGAGATTGCCGAAAAAAGGCTCAATGCCATAAGTGAGTTTACGGAATTTGGATCCGGATTTAAGCTGGCCATGAGGGATCTGGAAATTCGGGGGGCCGGCAACCTTCTGGGACCGGAGCAGCACGGGCATATGCTGGCGGTGGGCTTTGATCTGTACTGTCAGCTGCTGGAGGAAGAAGTGGCCCGGCTTAAGGGTAAGGTGAAGGAAGAGGCAAAAGACAAGGAAGAAAAGGTGGAAATTGAGCTACAGGTAAATGCCTATATAGATGATGCATATATTGGGGAACCCTCTTTGAAATTTGAAATGTATCACCGGTTAAGGGAAATTGAAGCTGAAGAGGAAATCGAAGGGCTTAAGAAAGAGCTTGAGGACCGCTTCGGGCCCCTGCCCCATGAAGTGGAGAATCTTCTTGAAATAGCAAGGCTCAGGGTTCTGGCCCAATCTTTGGGAGTTAAATCAATAAAGGAAACGGCGGAGGAAGTAAAGATAAAATTTAAAGAAGAAGCCTCCTATATCCGGGGAGATGTTCTCATGCTTTTGGCAAAGGATTTTCCCCGCCGGCTTAAATTTTCCAGCATTGGCGGGCTGGAAATAGAGATTAGGAAACAGGGCCTGTCTGCAAGGGAGCTGGTGGAAACAGCCCAGGAAATTTTGAGAAGGCTTGGGGAACAGGGTGTTAAACATTAAAGCGCTTCACGTTTGAGTTGCCGGTATGTTAACCAGGGGTATCTGCTGCGGTTTTCTCACTCTTAAACTCACGCCGCTTAAAACCGGGCCGCCCCAATTCGGCGTCCATGCGAGAGACTGTCTGGCGCTCATCTTCTGCCTGCGCCCTCCGGTTTTAATCGGCGTTCGTTAAGTCGTTTTGCAAACCGCAGCAGATACCCCATGGGTTTATATTCCGACATTGTGCCTCCAGTCTGTAGGCCCCCGGGTGGGCTGCTTATTTTTTGAAAAAATAAGCCCTTGCTGGGGGTTATGTATTGTTGGTATAATAACCTAACTGTAATAATTTATTTTATTTAGGAAGGTTGAGATAAATGAATTTAAAAAGGGCTTTGGTACTGGTGGTACTGTTGGCGTTCGTGGTTTTTAGCATGGCCGGCTGCGGTGAAGGGGAAGTGGTGGCTAGGGTTAACGGGGAAAAAATCACCCTTTCGGAACTGAACAAAAAGGTAGGAGAAATAAAGGCCGGTCTGGAAAGCCAGGGCATTGATTTGGAGAGCGAAGAGGGACAGTCTGTTCTTAAAAAAGTGGAGGAAGAAGCTTTGAACCAGCTGATAAACGAAACCCTGCTGATGCAGGAAGCGAAGAAACAGGGCGTATTGGCTGGGGATGATGAGGTTCAGAAGCGCCTGAAGGAGATCAAGGAAAACTTCAGCGGTAATGAATTCAAAAACCTCCTTAAAGCCCAGAATTTGACGGAAAAAGATTTTAAGAAACAGCTTAAACTGCAGTTGTCCGCCGATGCACTGTTCCATAAGGTAACTGAAAATGTAAAGGTCAGCGAACAAGAACTGCGGGAGTATTTTAATAAAAATAAAGGGGATCTGGAGCAGCTTAAAGTGGCTCATATTTTGATTTCGGTGGACCCCGAAGCTACTAAGGAGGACGAAGAAAAGGCAAAGAATAAAGCAGTGGAGATAATCGGAAGGC
This sequence comes from Clostridia bacterium, assembly GCA_012523575.1. Classification (GTDB taxonomy): domain Bacteria; phylum Bacillota; class DTU086; order DTU086; family DTU086; genus 41-269. The sequence continues at coordinate 5,743 of JAAYIF010000004.1, read as the reverse complement.
TTAATAAGGGAGAAGATTTCGGCTTCCTGGCCAAAACCTATTCTGAAGATGCTCAGACAAAGGAAAATGGGGGAATTATTGACATTTACTTTACCAGAGAAGATCCCTTTTTCCTGAAGGAGTTCATAGAAGGAGCCTTTAAACTTCAGGAAGGGGAATTTTCCAAAGAGCCGGTGCGCACCACCTATGGCTATCATATTATTAAAGTTATGGACAGGAAAGCTTCCTATGAGGAACTGAAAAGCACCATAAAGGACAGGCTTTTAACAGAAAGGAAGAACGATGCCTTCGTGAAATATTTCGATAAAATAAAAAAAGACGCAAAAATTGAGAATATGTTGGAGAAATAAAGGCATATTATTAATACCTAGATAAAAAAGCTCCCGGAGAAAATAACGGGAGCTTTTGAAATCTTTAGGCAAGAGGTGATAAAATCCGAAATATTTTTGAATAAGCAATGGAAAAAAATGAATAAATAGGCGCTGCTGGTTATATACTATCACTGAAGAGTAGAATAGGGTTTTATAGGCTACTTCTTGAAAAGGAGGGAAAACCAGTCTAATGAAAGCAACAGGAATCGTACGGAGAATTGATGACTTAGGCAGAGTAGTGATTCCCAAGGAGATACGCCGGACCCTCAGGATACGTGAAGGAGATCCATTGGAAATATTTGTGGACAGAGAAGGCGAAGTCATATTAAAAAAGTATTCTCCCATTGGGGAATTGGGGGATTTTGCAAAGGAATATGTTGACTCCTTATACGAAGCCATAGGCCACATTGCGTGTATTTCCGATCGAGATAATATTATTGCCGTAGCCGGAGCCCCGAAAAAAGAATTTTTAAATAAACCCGTAAGTGCCGCTGTTGAAAGGGTTATGGAAAACCGCACCTCAGTCCTGGTAGACGATCCCAGCGAAATTGAAAAAGGCGCCGCCTGCCCCATTGATGTGGATGACGAAGAGGCTGCTGCAAAGTTCACTGCCGCAGTAGTAGCCCCTATCATTGCCGAGGGGGACCCAATTGGAGCAGTTATTCTGTGTTCTAAAGAAGAAAATGTAAAAATGGGGGATATGGAACTAAAACTGGCGGAAACCGCCGCCGGGTTTTTGGCAAAACAAATGGAACAGTAATGATAAAGTGGCGCAGCCCCAGCGCCACTAATTTATTTTTTCAGACCTTTCCTGCAGCTTCTTACTCCGGATTAAAGCTTTGGTCTTCTTGATTCTAATTTTTTCTACTGGTAATATGATAATATGTTTTTATTGTTTCCAGTAAACGGGTGATGAAATTGGGTAAAATTATTGCTGCGGGACTTGGACCCGGGGGATTAGAGCATTTGCCCACGGGTACTTACAGATTATTAAAAAATAAACCAAAGCTTTATTTGAGAACGGCAAAACATCCCATTGCCGAAGATTTGCTTAAAGAAAACATTCCCTTTGAAAGCTTTGACTATCTGTATGAACAATGCGAAACTTTCGAAGAAGTATACCGGTCCATTGTGGAGGTTCTCCTAAAGGAAACGGAAAAGGAAGGGGAAATCGTATATGGGGTGCCGGGGCACCCCATGGTGGCGGAAAGAACGGTGGAAATGCTATTAAACATTAAAACTGCGGATATATCTGTGGAAATACTCCCTGCGGTGAGCTGCCTCGGGGCGGTATATGCAGCGTTAAAAATTGATCCTGCCCAGGGGCTTACCGTTGTGGACTGTCTGGAGCTTCAGAATAAAAGAATAGACCCGGCCTTTCCCCTTTTGTGCATCCAGCTCTACAACAGGAGGATTGCTTCGGAAGTAAAACTTCTTCTTATGGAAGAGTATCCCGAAGAGCACACCGTAAAGGTGGTGCAGAATGCAGGGATTGGCGGGAAGGAAAGGATACGGGAGATTCCCCTTTATGAGTTGGACAGGTTAAAGGATATAGATCATCTCACAAGCCTCTATGTCCCATCTTTGAGATTATATGCGGAAACAAATGTAAATTCTGCCTTTGAAGGTCTGGTGGAGGTCCTAGCAAGATTGAGGGGGCCTGACGGCTGTCCCTGGGACAAGCAGCAGACTCACGAGAGCCTTAAGCGCTATCTCATTGAGGAAACCTATGAGGTAATAGAAGCCATAGAAGAAAGGGACATGAATAAATTAAGAGAAGAATTGGGAGACTTACTACTGCAGGTTATCTTCCATGCCCGGGTGGCAGAGGAACAGGGAAAATTTGACATTACGGAAGTCATTGAGGAAATAAAGGAAAAGCTAGTAAGAAGGCATCCCCACGTGTTCGGTTCGCTGGTGGTAAAAAGTGTTTCCGATGTTAATAAAAATTGGGAAAAGATAAAACAGAAAGAAAAGAGTGATAGGCCTCTGTTCGATGTGCCCCGAAGCCTCCCAGCGCTGCTCCGTGCCGAAAAAATACAAAAAAAGGCTGCCGGGGTGGGTTTTGACTGGTCCCATATCGATGGGGTTTGGGACAAAATTGAGGAGGAGATGAGGGAGCTTAAGGCTGCAGTGAAGGAAGGCTCCTTTGAGCAGAGGGTTTCGGAATTGGGCGATCTTCTGTTTTCCGTGGTTAATTTGTCCCGCTTTCTGAATATTGATCCCGAGGAAGCCCTTTCAAGGACCGTGAATAAGTTTATTGAAAGATTCAATTATGTGGAAGAAAGGCTTAAGGCAGAAGGAAAAGAGCCCAAAGAAGCGTCACTTGAAGAGATGGACAGGCTTTGGGATGAAGCTAAAAAGAAAATTTAAAAAAATTTAAAAAATAATTACAAAAGGAAGGAGATTTTCCCAATTTAACGAATACTAAAACCCGAAAGACGGAACTTCTTATATTAGGAGGGATTAGGTTGAATAAATCAGAACTTATTAGTGCTGTAGCTGAAAAAGCGGATTTGACCAAAAAGGATGCAGAAAAAGCCGTTAATGCCTTGTTTAAAAGCATTGAGGAAGCCCTGGCTAGAAATGATAAGGTTCAGCTGGTAGGCTTTGGTACCTTTGAAATTAAGGAAAGAGCTGCTCGGGTGGGAAGAAATCCCCGCACCGGGGAAGAAATTAAAATTCCTGCCACCAGAGTTCCCAGTTTTAAAGCCGGAAAAGCTTTAAAGGAAGCTGTATCCAAGTAACTTTACCCTATTCCAAAGAAGATCAGGTTCTTATTAGAACCTGATTTTTTAATTTATAGAATTTTTTATAAAAATGGAGGATCTTTGTAAATATGCGTTTGGATAAATTTTTAAAGGTATCCAGAATAATTAAGCGGAGAACCGTAGCCAAGGAGCTATGCAATGCAGGGAAGGTGTCCGTTAACGGCCGTACTGCAAAGGCGGGTACCGAGGTTAAAGAGGGGGACATTATATCCATAGACCGAGGGGATCTTTACCTTGAAGTGGAGGTGCTTTCAACTCCCGAAACCGCTCCGGCATCCAGGGCCGGGGAAATGTACCGGCTGATAAAAAAAGAAAAAAGGAGTTTGGATTCTTTATTTTAAGGTATAAAACCGTTCCCGGCAGGGATAATAACCATTGATAAAACTGCTGATTTTAAGGGGAGGTCAGTATAGTGAATGCAGCAATGAGAAAAGTTTTAGCGGGAGCGGTTTGTTTGATATTTTTTTCAGCCCTTGCGTTGGGATGTGCCGAGCCCTTCTTAAGTCCTCCCCGGGAGGGGGATAGGATACCCGAACCCGGGGATAAAAAAGCCCGGGAGCCCGTTATAACCCTTTACAACAAAGAAAAGGGTAGGGTGGAAAAAATAAAAATGGAGAAGTACATTGAAGGAGTTGTGGCAGCGGAAATGGATCCTACATGGCCCATTGAGGCACTGGCTGCCCAGGCTATCATTGCCCGAACCTTTACCCTTAAAAAAATTCAGGAAGGGGGGGTGGAAAAATATAACACCGACGCTTCCACTGATGAGCAGGAGTTTCAGGCTTATGATGCTGCAAGGATAAACGACAATGTGAAAAAAGCTGTGGCCAGAACCCGGGGGGTTGTAGTCACTCACAGGGGAAAATACATCAACGGTTGGTTCCATGCCGATGCCGGGGGAAGAACCGCTGCATCGGCGGTGGAAGGATTAAATTATACCAAGGAAAAAGCGCCGTATATCCACAGCGTAAAGGATCCCGGCTTTAAAGAAAGTCCCCCGGAGAATAGATCCTGGAGAGCGGTGTTTCCATTAAGTGAAGTGAGGCAGAAAATTCAAAACAGTCTTGGAAGGGACCCCGGACTTATTAGAGAGGTGAAAATTCTGGAACGGGGTCCATCGGGAAGGGTTACCAAGGTAAAGGTGGGCAACCTAACCATAAGTGGTCCTTCCCTTAGAATGGCACTGGGGAGTGAGGTTATGCGTTCAACCCTTCTTTCGGAGCTAAAAGTAAAGGGTGGAAGGCTTATAGTTGCGGGAAAGGGTTTCGGTCACGGTGTGGGAATGAGCCAGTGGGGAGCCAAGGTTATGGCGGAGAATGGAAAGAGTGCGGAAGAGATAATAAATTACTTCTACAAAGATGTAAAAATACAGAAGGTTTGGCGTTAGAGAAAAGCAGCCCCTTATATGGGGCTTTTTAATTTGTTTAAAGTTATAAATCCAAAAATTAAAGCATAAGTTTTACAGAAGGGGGAAGGGCCATGGGTGAGAGAGAACACAGCGTGCTGGTGGAAAGCCGGGAAAGGCTGACTATAAAGGGCGGTGTCCTTAAGGTTCATAGCTTTGATAACAGTAAAATAATCCTTGAAACAGAGCTCGGCTTTATGGAGCTTTCGGGTGAGGATATTCATATTGAGGAGCTCAATCTGGAGGAAGGAGATCTGTCCGCAAGGGGTAGATTTGACGGGATAAAGTATCTGGAAGAAAGGAGCTTTAAGGAAAAGGGCAAGGGTTTTATAAGCAGGATTCTGAAATAGGCCTTTGGAGTGTAAATCCATGGTATCAGTGGGGGATCAATTTTTTTATTTTTTTATCACTATAATAACGGGAGTATTAATTGGCATATGTTTTGACATTTATAGGGAAGCGGGGCGGATATTTAAACTTAAAAAAAGAAAAATCATCTCGGATCTCCTGGATCTTATGTTTTGGCTTACCGCCGTAGGAATATCCTTTACGATTCTGCTCTTTGTCTGCCATGGGGAAGTTCGGGCTTACGCTTTTTTGGGAATGGGCCTGGGAATTTTTTTATATATGTCCCATTTAACGAACTATGGGAGAAAAACCTTGGGGATTATTCTTCAGATTCTGTGCAAAATTTTAATGGTTTTGTGGATTATTTTAAGGCTCCCCTTTATGCTTATCCAGAAACTTCTTTTTTTCCCCGCAAGCCTGCTCAGTTTGGGATTAATTAAATTTTTCAGCTTTTTTTCAAGGGTTTTTGGGAAAAACAAAGGCAGCCCCCCGAAGGAAGGGTAGACAAAGAGTATCTGTTACGATTTTCTCTACTTGCGAACTCACGCCAGTTAAAACCGGGCCGCCTCAAATCGGCGTCCATGCGAGAGACTGGTTGGCGCTCATCTTCTGCTCGCGCCTTCCGGTTTTAATCTGCGTTCGTTAAATCGTCTCATAAAACGCAGCAGATAACCTATGAAATTTACCAAGATGATTTGTCTATAATGTTAGGTCTTTTGACCTATTTTTTGGTAAATATTAAAATTAACGGGTGTTGGGGGAAGGAATTTTTTATCCGGCAAAGAAGAAGTAGGTACAAAAATTGTACAAAAGTTATCCACAATTTGTGGAAATATTGTGGATAACGG
>JAAYIF010000057.1 GCA_012523575.1 Clostridia bacterium | reverse complement strand
TCACCATATGGATATAAATTTGATAAAAATTTTAATTGTACAATTATTGAAGATGAAGCAAATACAGTCCGTATGATTTATAAATTGTACTGCGATGGATTTGGATATAGAAGCATCGCCGATCGGTTAAATGAGTTAGGAGTTAAACCTCGAATCGCTAAAGAATGGAACCATATTTCAGTTCGTGATATTTTAACCAATGATATTTATATCGGTACATATAGATGGGGGAATAAAGTAATTCATAACAATCACACCCCTATCATCAGTGAAACCTTATTTAGAAAAGCTCAAAAAGTAAAAGACAAAAGAGCTGTAGATAGAAAAAGAGTCGGTAAATTCATTCTAACTGGTCTTTTGCGTTGCGGTAGTTGCAACGAAAACAAAATGCAAGGCACTTTCGACAAACGCGAACAAAAAATATACTACCGATGCACAAAGTGTAATCGAATTACGAATGAAAAAAACATTTTAGAACCTTTACTTAATGAAATTCAGCTGCTTATCACCTCGAAAGAGTATTTTGTGTCCAAGTTTTCCGACCAATACGATCAGCAGGAAGTAGTCGACGCCTCCGCTCTAACAAAGGAGCTGGAGAAAATAAAAAGGCAGAAAGAAAAATGGTACGATTTGTATATGGCCGATCGCAATCCGATCCCAAAAGAGGAACTGTTTGCAAAAATCAATGAATTAAACAAGAAAGAAGAAGAAATTTATAGCAAGTTGAGTGAGGTCGAGCTGGAGGATAAAGAGCCCGTTGAGGAGAAATATAACCGATTAAGCAAGATGATCGATTTTAAACAGCAATTTGAACAAGCGGACGATTTCACTAAAAAAGAATTGCTCTTTAGCATTTTCGAAAAGATCGTGATATACAGGGAAAAAGGGAAACTCAAGAAGATTACTCTTGATTACACCTTAAAGTAAGCTGAACCTGCGTAAAAGTTAAGATTAGACATCCAAAGATAACTTTTACTCAGGATAAAACCACATCTTGGACAACAATTAATGTATTTTCTTGCCAACCATTATATCATATATTGTAAAAGATATTTCTATTTGGATAAATAAGAGGTGATTGTATGAACGAAATGAAAGGGATGAAAATTGAAGTGTTTCCAGATGGAAGAATAAAAGTTGAGAGAACCGTTACAATTAATGATGAAGAGTATAAAATTATTGGACTTGGGAATACAATCGGGGAAGCAAACGATAATATCAATGATACAATCGAAAGGTTAAAAAATGAATATAAAAAAGAAGGCAACTAGGCCATCTTGTTATTTTTATAAGAAGAGGGCGCGCTCATTTTTGAGCGAACCCTTTTTATTTTACCCGTATGCGTTGATCCACATATATCTTGTTTGGATCTTTAATATTTGGATTAATTTTTAACAAATTGCTAACCGTCGTTTTGTAACGAACAGCAATATGACTAAGCGTATCGCCTTTTTTAACTGTGTAATATTGCGCTTTTGAATTACTTGTGCTTTTACTACTTGCTGTTCCACTTATTTTTAACTTTTGTCCAACATAAATCAAATTCGGGTTCTTAATATTATTAAGTCGCGCTAATTCGTTTACTGTTGTTCCAAATCGTTTAGCGATATGTGATAGTGTGTCTCCTTTCTTGACCG
>JAAYIF010000048.1 GCA_012523575.1 Clostridia bacterium | reverse complement strand
ATCGGATGAAAGATGAGCAAAGTTTTGAAGATTTTCTTGAGCGGTAAATAATGGTAAGATAACAAAAAAAATTTATCGGAGGTGTTTGTACTTGAAGAAAAAAGTATCTCTAATTCTCCTGATGGCTTTCATCCTGAACTGCATCACAATGCCTGCAATGGCACAGGATCAGGAACAGGTTGATATCTATGAGGATGGTAAACTGGTAAAAAGCGTAGTCTTTGTCATTGGAGTGCAGGAATACTTCATCAACGGTGAAACTCCGGGGATTAAAATGGACGCTACTCCGTTTATCCAGAACGGAAGGACCTTCGTGCCGATCAGGTACTTGGGTAATGCTTTAGGGGTAACCAATAAATATATCTTTTGGAATTCCCCAAAAGTTACTTTTAAGGAACCCGGGCTGCCTGTGGTTGAGCTGTCTGTTGGGTCGAAGATTATAAAGAGCAACGGAACTTCGAGAACTATGGATGTAGCACCGATCTTAAAATCCGGAAGGACTTACCTGCCCGCAAGGTATGTAGCTGAAGCACTGGGATACGAAGTGACTTGGGACGCTGAAAATAAAGTGGTTGTTTGCTATCCCAAGGGAGAAGAAAAACCTGACTACAGCAGCATTCTTGAATACGTAGGGGAACAGAAACCGCAGCCAACTCCTCCTGTAACTGGTGAAACTTTCAAGGCAAGCGATTACAGCTATGTTGTTCCGAGATGGAAAGAATTTCTTGAAGGTAAAAACATAATAAAGGTATCTGAAGGCAGCTTCCCCTCTGAAGGGATAAAGATTGATAGCTGGACCACTGTTTATGGAGTAAAATTCTACAAAGATAAAATAAACATTACCGTATCTTCCGTGGACAGGTATCCGGGACCTCACCACTATCTGGTCGAAGCAGGGGATAAAATAAGATACCACGCTGATCCGCTTCTCGTGGTAAATGGTAAACAAACTTATAATGCTACTCCTGACGCTTTTGTGGCAGGAGATGACAAAGGCAACCTTCTCCGGGGAGGCAAAAACGGGTTTAAAGATTTCACCGAAATCAAACAGCTTATCCTTGAAGGGGCAGAAAACAATATCATCGTTGTAGATAACCCTCTCTACAAAGGCAAATAACTGCCTGATATAATCTCTCCCAAGCAAGGTGCGGGGTTAGAAACGACCCGTACCTTTTATTTTTTTAATGTGAAAGGGGGTGATTGAATGACCGGGCGCAGAAGTAACGGCGAAGGAAGCGTGGTCAAGCGTAAGACTTGTCCTAAATGCAAAAAGATAAATTCTTCTGCAAGCGAGAAAAATTTAAAGAAGTGCAAATATTGCGGAGAAACTTTACCGCAAGAAGGCACGTGGATGGCACAGGCTGTAATGGGTATCAATCCAGCAACTGGTAAACCCAAGCGCAAGAGTTTCTATGGAAAAACCCACAAAAAAGTTGTGAAAAAATGGCCTAGGTCTTGCAGGAAATAAGAAATGGGACTTATGTTGAGCCGATACAAACAACCTTTGGGGAATGGCTTGATAAGTGGCTTACCAGTTACAAAAGGGGACAGCTCAAACCCAGCACTTATGAGAGCTACGAAACTTTAATAAATTGTCACATCAAGCCCGCTTTAGGGAAAACACCACTTGTAAAGCTACAAGCCAATATGCTGCAATCTTTCTATAATAAAAAGTTAGAGAGCGGTTTATCAACACGTAGGGTGCGTTATTTGCATTCCGTTATTCATCAAGCCTTGCAGCAAGCCGTAAAAGAAGGCCTGCTAACCCGGAACGTGGCCGATGCTACCAGTCCTCCAACCGTTAAAAGCAAGGAAATGCGACCTTTAACAGAGGAAGAGCTGCTTAAATTCTTTGAGGTTGCTAAAGATGATTGGCTTTTTGCAGCTTTTGTTGTGGCTGCTACCACTGGTTTGCGGCGTGGTAAACTTTTGGGCCTGTGCTGAGACTGCTTTGAACTTGAGAGCGGCATTATTACGGTTAAGCGGCAATTATTGGCTTTAAAGGAAGGGCTTACTCTCGAGGAATATACAAAAAGCATGAACGGCAGGAGAAGCATTGTGCTTACTGATGATGCAATAAGGGAATTGAAATCTCATAAAAGGAGACAAGCCCAGGAAAAACTGCTTATGGGTGAAGCATACCAGGATAATAGCTTGGTGTTTTGCAAAGAAGATGGGAGCTTTTTAAGCCCAAAGGTATTTACAAAGCGCTTCCAACGGCTTTTAGAGAGGGCTGGACTACCAAAAGTAAGGCTTCACGATTTGAGGCACACCCATGCCAGCCTATTATTGGCCCGTGGTGTTAACCCAAAAATTGTACAGGAAAGGTTGGGGCACAGCAGTATTACTATTACTCTTGATCTGTACAGCCATTTAACACCGGGGCTGCAGGAAGCGGCAGCAGCTGCATTGAATGGCTTATTAAGAAAAGAAAAAGACCCTGTAAAAACACAGGGCTGATATAACCGACTTACTTTAAATAGCAGGGATGATGCCTCTGCTATTATTTTTTATGATTGATTGCATTAAAACTGCATTATTTTTGCTGTTTTAGCTTTTTGCGGGATTTTCCAAAAACATTAGAAAGCTTGATTTTATTGGTGCCCGAGGCCGGATTTGAACCGGCACGTCCTAAGGAGGACCCGGGATTTTAAGTCCCGTGCGTCTGCCAAGT
>JAAYIF010000047.1 GCA_012523575.1 Clostridia bacterium | reverse complement strand
CAGCGGTGTCCTTTGTGCCTTCAGAAGTTCTGTCCGCTGAGCTTCTTCCCTGGACGTGATTCTGCTTATAAATTCCTGCAACCTGACGCCCGTTTATACCGCTTATTTTCAACGTAATCCCCCGTCCTTCTTCGTCCCTTATATATAGGTTATCGGCACAGATTCAAAAAAACTTTATCAAAGAAAAATAAAAAACAAGCACCAAAGATGCCGGTGCTTGTTTTTGACTAAACGATATGGCCCTTTTAAGCTTAGGCGCAGTCAGCAACAATTTCTGAAATTCTTTCAGCCAGTCGGTAAAGAGGCTGAATTTCATCCACCACTCCCGCTTCAACGGCAGATTTGGGCATGCCGTATACGGCACAGGTTTCCTCGGATTCAGCCAAAGACTTTCCTCCATATTCTTTAATTTTTTTCAGCCCCCGCACGCCGTCGTTTCCCATGCCGGTCATAATAACTCCCAGTACCCTGTCTTTAAAAATTTCCGCTGCGGAAAGCATCACCACATCCACCGAGGGTTTGAAAAGCGTAGGAACAGGGGATTCTTCCGTTAAACGCACATATATTCCCCCTGCCCTTCTTTGAAACACCATCTGCATTCCCGCAGGGGCCACAAGGGCAGTCCCTTTCTTTAAAACATCGCCCTCTTCCGCTTCCTTCACCTCAAGGACACTGTTGCGGTCCAGACGCTCGGCAAGGGCTTTGGTAAATCCCTTGGGCATGTGCTGAACAATGATCACCGGCGGAAAATCCTGGGGCAGCCTGGGTATCACCTGCTGCAGAGCCGCGGGGCCGCCGGTGGAAGTGCCAATGACCACAACTTCTATTTTACAGGGAGGAATTTTTCCCGCGGTCTGAACCGCAGGATTCACTACCCGCCTCACGCCCTTTACCTTTGCCTTAACGTCCACAGCCGCCGCAAGCTTTATTTTCCCGGCAAGGAGCTGGGCAATTTCCTTTATATCACTGCCCCGGGAAGGCTTGGGAATAAAATCCACTGCCCCCAGCTCAAGGGCCTTCATGGTGGTAAGGGCTCCCCTATGGGTGAGGGAGCTCACCATCACAACGGGAACGGGATGGATTTCCATGAGGCGTGTAAGGGTTTCCAACCCGTCCATGACGGGCATTTCCACGTCCATGGTCACCACATGGGGATCGGCCTTGGGAATCTTTTCAAGGGCTTCCTTACCGTTTCTTGCCCTCCCCACCACCTTGATGCGGGGATCCTTTTCCAGCATCATGGCAATCATCTGCCTCATAAAGGCAGAATCATCCACAATGAAGACCTTAATAGGCCCTAGAATCATTTTTCCACTCCTGACTTTTCAATTAGTCCCCTGACGTCCAGGATTAAAGCCACGCTTCCGTCGCCAAGAATGGTTGCCCCTGCAAGGCCGGGGATATCCCCTATGTAGTTGCCCAGGGACTTGATCACAATTTCCTGTTCTCCTATGAGCTCTTCCACCACTATGCCCACTCTTCTCTCCGAAATTCCCACAACCACCACAAAGAGCAGACCTTCCTGTGTCTGGGAGCTGAGGTCTTCCTCTGCCCTTTCTCCCAGGAGGAATTCGAGGTCGAAAAGAGGCAGGAAGCTGTCCCTGATAAAAACAACCCTCTGCTGCTGCATGTACTGGATTTCCTCTTCCTTGACTTCCACAATTTCCACCACATTGGCCAAAGGAAAGGCAAACATCCTACCATTATGCCTGATGAGAAGGGATCTGTTGATCACCAGGGTTAAGGGCAGCTTAATGGTAAATTTGGTTCCTGCACCTTTTTTGGTGCTTATGTCTATAATGCCGTTTATCTTCTCAATGTGGCTTTTTACGATATCCATTCCCACGCCGCGGCCGGAAACATCGCTAACCTGTTCCGCCGTGGAAAAGCCGGGGACAAAGATCAGGTTCACAGCTTCCTGATCCGTCAGCTTTTCCGCCGCTTCAGGAGTGATAATGCCCTTACTTACAGCCTTTTCCTTAATTTTATCAGGGTCCATCCCCCTACCGTCGTCTTCCACGGTGATAACAATCTGGTTCTCCTGATGGAAAGCATTTAAGCGCACCACTCCCGCGGAGGGCTTGCCCAGTTTCTTCCTTTCTTCCGGAGGCTCAATGCCGTGGTCAATGGCGTTTCTCAAAAGGTGGATAAGGGGGTCGCCGATCTCTTCAATGACGGTGCGGTCCAGCTCCGTTTCCTTACCTTCAACGATAAAGTTTATCTCCTTTCTAAACTTCCTTGCCAGATCCCTTACCATCCTGGGAAAGCGGTTAAAGACCTGTTCAATGGGGAACATGCGGGCGCGCATAATCTCCTCCTGCAGCTCGCCGCTCAGGCGGCCTATGTGCAGGGAAATTTCCTCCAGGGAATCCGTAAGCCCCCCTGCTCCCAGGGTGTCCCGGATGCTTTCCCCTACGGATTCCAGCCTGGACCTTTCAATTACCAGTTCCCCCACAAGGTTCATCAGGGTGTCCAGGCGATTTACGTCAACCCTTACGGTCTGGCTTATTCTCCTGTTATCCCTTTTTTTATCCGCTTCTCTTTTGGCCCCAGCAGGGGTGTCTGTCTTTACTTCCTTCTTTTTCCTTTCAATTTCAATACCGGCAGGTTTTGGTTCTGCCTTTACTTTTTGTTCAGCTTCCCTCTGTTCCACTTTAACCCCGTTTAAATCCTCAGGCTTTGGAAATTCCAGGACTGATACATTTCGGATTTCACTTATGGACAGCACAATTTCCTTAACTCTATCCAGGGGTTCTTTGGTTATAAGTATTAGCTCGAAGCGGTAATCAAATTTTTCTTCCTCTATTTCTTCGGTGGTGGGGACGGTTTTGATTATTTCCCCCACCTTTTCCAGGTTGCTGAAGACAAGGTAAGCCCTCACGGACTTCATAACGCAATCCGGTTCCAAATCCACGGTTATGTGGTAACTTTTATAGCCCTTTTCCAGGGCGCTTCTAAGCACTAACTTTTCCGTATCATTTAAAAATTCAGTAGAGGGTGCCTTTGGAGCCGCTTCCACTGCTGCCGCCTCTTCTCCTTTGCTTTCCCCTGAATCCGAAGAAGAAGCCACCCATGAATCCTCTCCGGTGGCTTCCCCCGGTGCCTCCCCGGGAGATTCTTTTTCCTGCAGAGCCTGCAGCTTTTCCAGAAGTCCGGATACGTCAATTGTGTCCTTTTGCTCAATGACTTCCACTTTTAAAGCCTGAAGGGCGTCCAAACACTCTAGGAGCACGTCCACCACTTCCTGAGTTACCTCCAGCTCTCCATCCCTGAACCGGTCCAGCACGTTTTCCATGCTGTGGGTAAGGACAGCTATCTTATCAAAGCCCATGGAAGCAGCAGAACCCTTTAAAGTGTGGGCGGCCCTGAAGATCTGGTTTAATAGATCTCGGTTCTGTCTGTCCTGCTCCAGTAGAATGAGCCCTTCATCCAAAAGCTGCAGCTGCTCCTCGGCTTCTTCCAAAAAAAGACTTAGATACTGGGACATATCAAAGTCGCTCATTATCTGCCACCACCATCATCCACAGCAGCAGATGCTTCCTCCAGAGCCTGGCTCATCTCTTCCTTTTCTTCTTTATATAGAACCTTGTTGATGTCCAGGAGTATGATCAAGCGGTCGTTCCACTTTCCAACTCCCCTGAGATATGCGGAATCCACCCCTGTCACCATTGGAGGAGTGGGTTCAATGTTTTCTTTGGGAAGTCTCAGCACTTCAGTGACGGAATCCACCACCATACCCACCGTTACATCATCCATTTCCACCACAATTATTCTGGAAGCCTGGGTCTTCTCAGACACCTCAAGGCCAAAGCGCTTTCTTAAGTCAATAACGGGAACAATCCTGCCCCGTAAGTTGATCACCCCTTCAACAAAATCTGGGGTTCTGGGAACTTCCGTAATATCCTGCATTCTTATAATTTCATTAACTGAGGAGATATCTATACCATAGGTTTCATTGGCCAGAGTGAAAACAACCAGCTGCTCCTCTCCTGCTGTACCGCTTCTTTTTTCCTCCATCTTTTCAACACCTCTTTTCAATTAGTTTAAGAATATAGGGCTGTTAACCCATTTCACTGCAGACTGTTATTTCCTGCCATGCTGCCGTATTTTTATATAAAACTTATTTAATTCCGCTTGTTTTACCCGTATATCCCATTCTTTCTAAGGATTTTCCTCAATATCTTCCTCTATATCGGGAGTTTCTTCCTCTAAATCCCCTTTCTCACCTTCATCTTCGGCCCCTTCTTCAATCCCCTGGGACTTTAGCTTAAATTCCGCAAAATATCTTATGAGGTCGTCCGCCATTTCAGAAAGGGCGTTGGCCGCTGAAGCAACTTCCTCCATAGATGCAGTCTGCTCCTCCGTAACCGCGGCCACATTCTGGGTGCCCGCAGCGGTCTCCCGGGTAAACTTAACTACCCCTTCCACAGCCTCCTGTATTAAAGCACTGCCCTGATCCAGCTCCTGGGCAGCCTCGGAAGACATCCGTGCCTGCTCTGATATGTGTTTAATGGCTCTGCGGATTTCCTGGAAGGCTTTTCCTGCCTCTCCCATAGCCTTCATGCCCGTTTCCACTTCTCCAATTCCCGACTCAATGGCCTCTACAGCCTCCAGAATGTCCTTCTGAATCTCACTGATAAGCCTGCCTATCTCTTCCGCAGCCTGAGAGGATTCCTCTGCAAGCTTTCTGACTTCGTCGGCCACCACAGCAAATCCCCTGCCCTGCTCTCCAGCCCTGGCTGCTTCAATGGCGGCGTTTAAAGCAAGAAGGTTGGTCTGCTCAGCTATGTCGGTGATGGTATCAATGATTCTGCCGATGTGCTTTGCCCTTTCTCCCAGCTGAAAAACTTCCTCAGCGGACTGCTTCACCACTTTGTTGATGGAATTCATCTGCCTTACGGCGGTGGCTATGGATTTATTGCCCATCTCCGCTCTGCCTGTTGCTTCCTCAGCAGAATCAGAAACGGCTTTGGCGCTTAAAGCAAGCTGATTTACAAATTCAGTTCTCTGGTTGACAGATTCCATAACATTTTCAGCCAGTTCGTTCTGCTTGGATGCGGACTGGGAAATTTCCTGAACAGTGACGGCAATTTCCTCCGCCCCCCGGGTGTTTTCTTCTGCAGCGGCACTGAGATCCCGGGCGGAGCGGGCGGTTTTTTCCGCCATTTCCCTGGTCCGCATTATGATGTCCTTTATATGCTCCAGCATTGTGCCGAAAGATCGGGCAAGGACGCCCAGCTCATCGCTGCCCATATCTTCCATGGAAACCGCAGCGGTAAAGTCGCCCCTACTAATTTTTGCAGATTCCTCCGCAAGTCTGACTATGGGATCGGTTATTCTGCGGATTAACAGGTTCCCCGCAATAAAAACCAGTACGGCAAAAACCAATCCCAAAATTATCACCATATTGCGCATGGCTGCCACGGGTGCCAGTACCACTTTGGTGGGGACGGAAACCGCCGCTATCCAGTGAAGATCTTCAAATCCGCCAACGGCTTTTTTATTAACAAAACCGGCTATGTAATCACCTTTTCCCTTTTCCGTTAAAACAAGAGCGCCCTTTTCCTTTGAATCCTTAAGGATCTGTTCTCCCAAGGAGCCCTTTTCTTCTAAAAGATTTCGGGTTAAAATATCCTTATGTCCGGAAGAGGTATCCCCAAGGAGCATCCCCTGGTGGTCCACTAAAAAAGCTTCCCCCTGGGGGACGTCTGCCACGGCTTCGTCCAGCACGGCCAGAAGCATGGAATAGTTGAAGGCGCTGCTTATAACTCCAATGGTTGCCCCTTCTGCATTCTTTACGGCAAGGGCAATGCGCACCGCATAGGTGCCTGCAGAATCATCAAACTCCACATTACCCACATATTCCCCTTCGGAAAATGCCCTCTGCCACCACTCTTCATCGCTCTGCACAAAGTCGGAAGTCTGACCTGAACCCGCTACGGTATAGCCGTACTTGTCGGTAATAAAGAGCTCTGAAAACTTTCCGTCAGAGGCATCCACTATTTCTTTAAGATAAAGGTTTACACTGCCCCTACCGGGAACATCCAGGCTTTTTCCCTTCATAAAGCTTTCAATCTCATCAACGCTCATGCTGGTCAGCCCTGCCTCCCCAGCGGCAACCGCCGCAGCCGTAACACAATCCCTTATATGGGGAGAGGCGGCAATTACCCCCACCGTTTTTCTGCCTTCATGAAGGGTCATTTCTATGCCCTCGAAGATTCCCTCAGCCCTTTCCTCGTATCCGCCCATGATCTCCGAAGTTAGACTTTCAGTATATTCCTTTAATCCTATAATTGCTAATACAAGGAGAGGTACAAGGGCAGTTAGCAGAAAAACCAGTGTCAGCTTTCCCCTGAGTCCTCCAAAGGATAAAAATTTACCTTCCTCCAAATTTTTTCCCTCCCCTGGTTCAATCCAAATAAAGTTCGATGCGGTCCTTACCTATCCATTTTGCCTTTCCGTCCATGAAATATTTAAAGGCCTTCTTCCGACTCATGCCCCTGCTCTGACCCTTTACTTCCACAATATCCGTTGTAATCCCCTTATAGGGCTTGGTACATGAAGCCGCTAATTCCCTCGCCTCCTCCCTGTCCAGCTTGGCATAAGGAAAGCACCTGAGCAGAGCGACACACTGATAGCAGCTTTTGAATTTACTGTTAGCGGATTTCACTACTTCAGCCCCCCTCCTGCTCAAGAAAAGCCGCCCCAAAAAGCCGAAGCTTTTCAGCCGCTGTCTTTGTAAAGCTAAGCGGATAAAAATAAAACTATTATATTTCACCTATTTCTATCTTTTGAAAAAAATTCCTCTCAAAAATAAAAAATACCCCTCAAAGTAGGGCTAACAACACTGAATGAGGGCCGTCTGACGGTTTTTAGGCAAGCCCATGGGCAGGGCAATGCTGAAAGGGAGCTATATCAGCCCCGCCCGCATGGCATACACCACCGCCTCTGTCCTGTCATTAACCTCAAGCTTTCTAAAAATATTTGTCATGTGATTTTTAACGGTCTTTTCGCTTATATATAGTTCTTCGGCAATATCCTTGTTTGTATAACCCCTGGCCACCAGGGACAGCACTTCAATTTCCCTGGACGTAAGCCGTTTTCTGCTAATCCTGCAGGGGTTAAAACCTTGACACAGCGTTTCATTAATAATTTTCCCCGCAATGCTGGGATGAAAGTAGGTCTTCCCCTGGGCAGCATACTTCACCGCCTCTATCAGGGTATCGGGATCCACATCCTTGGGAAGATAGCCCACAACCCCTGCCCTAACGCTTTCAATGACGTGAGCTTCATCATCGTAAATGGTAAGGGCAATCACCTTCCCCTCGGGATAAAGCTTTTTAATCTCCCTGCAAACCTCAATCCCCGTCATGTCCGGAAGCTTTAGATCCAAAAGAATGATATCAGGCCTGTTCTCAACTATAAGCCTTAGGGCCTCTCCCCCACTGTCCGCTTCTCCCACTATTTGAAAGCTTTCTTCCAAACCCAAGATTTTCGTTATGCCCTCCCTAACCAGAGGGTGATCATCCACAACAAAAACCCTAATGACGGGCTCCATTAAAACTCCTCCTCCCGTACGGGAATTTTAAGCACAACTTCCGTTCCCTTACCTGGCCTGCTTATTATCTTTATATCCCCCTTTAAAAGGGCCGCCCTCTCCCGCATTCCCTTTATACCCAAACTATCCTCCCTTATGCTGCCCTCGTTAAAGCCAATGCCGTCATCCTTAATAGCTGCCGCAATCATGGAAGGCTGGGTCTCCAAAATTATCCTCAAAGTGGATGCCTTAGAATGCTTAAGGGCATTGTTCACCGCTTCTTGAATTATTCTAAAAACAGCCACCTCAACGGCAGAGGGATACCGGCAGCTGCGGCCCACGGATTTGAATTCAAAAACCAAGCTGCTGCTGCTGTCCCTAAGCTCGTTGAGCATCCTTTTTACCGCGGGGACAAGGCCCAGGTTATCTAGATCCATGGGCCTTAAGGCAAAGACTATTTTTCTTATGCTCTCAAGACTTGTCCTGGCAGTTTCCTTAAGCTGGCTCAGCTCGGAAGGCACTTCTTCGGGATGTATTGCCAGAAGTTTCTGACAATACTCTGCCTGCATCACTAGATTGGCCAGGGACTGGGCCGGGCCGTCGTGGATGTCCCTGGCAATGCGGAGTCTCTCCTCCTCCTGGGCCTTAATTATTGAACAAGCTGCCTCTTCTATGACCCTGGACCTCTCCACCTCATCCCATATATCTTCAAGATTGTTTTCCAGAAAATTAAGGGCAATGCCCACCTGGGAAATCAGGGTTTCCGCCTTTTGGACCAATTTCTTAAGCCTTACGCATCCCATTTCCAGCTCACGGCGTTTTTCCTTAAGCTGCTTTTCCTTTTCCCGCAGTAGAACCAGCTCAACCTTAAGATTTTTTGCTTCTTCATAGGCAATTTGAATTTCTTCTTCCCCGTATCTTTGAAAATTTTTGCTCACCTGAGCCAATCGGACGCGAGCAAGCTTTTCCTTCATAACCAGGCTGTCCACCTGATCAATTATCATCCGGGTCCTTTTTTTAACTTCCTCCAGCTCTGACTTAACGCGCTCATATTCTTTCCGTGCGGTTTCAGCAATATCAAATAACTGATGCTGACTCTTTTTTATGTTTTCTATGGTTTCCTTCAATATTCTGTCTAGAGCGCTTGCATCGAGCATCAAACTACCTCCTCTAACCCATATCCTGATTATAACACAGGTACCAGCTCATAACAATTATCCTCTGGAAAAGGAAAAAGAGTTCTGACAGCATCGAAAATTGACAATTATCGCTAAAAAGGGAGATTTTCTGCCAGAAAACTCCCGAAAAACTTTATATGCTGTTTTTTTGTCCTTTGAAAAAGAAACAAAATAATGAGAGCCTAATAAGGGTATTTATTAAAATAGCTGAGCGGCACAGGACACACTAACCGGTGAGGTGACAACCATGGAACTTAGAGAAAAAATTTACAAAGCTCTGGAAAAGGTTGAGGATCCTGAGCTTAAACGAAGTTTAGTGGAACTGGGTATGGTGGAAGAAGTGGCAGCAGAAGGAAACACTGCCCGGATTAAAATTGCCCTTACCACCAAGGGTTGCCCTTTAAGAAACAAAATTAAAGCTGACGTGGAGCAGGCAGTATTAGAAATTGAAGGCATAGAGGAAGTGGAAGTTGCCTTTGGTGAAATGTCCCCGGAAAAGAAAAAAATGATACTCTTAAAGCTGGATATGGAGAAGCTGGCCCAGGTCTTTAAAGATACCCATGTGATACTGGTGGGCAGCGGAAAAGGGGGCGTTGGGAAATCAACTTTGACAGCTAATCTGGCCTTTGCCGCAGGGAAGCTGGGGTATAATGTAGGAATACTGGATGCGGACTTCCACGGTTTCAGCATCCCCCGCCTGGTGGGCCTTGAAGGCAAAAGGGTCAAGGAAAAGAACAATAAAATGATCCCCCTGGAAAGAAATGGGGTTAAGGTAATATCAATGGGCAGCTTTATAGACAACGAAGACAGACCCATTATATGGAGGGGTCCGGTAATTGGGGGTGTGTTGAAGCAGTTTATTCTGGAAGTGGACTGGGGAAATCTGGACTACCTCTTTGTGGACCTTCCTCCGGGAACCGGAGATGCGCCCTTAAGCGTAATGCAAATGCTCCCCAATTCATTTCTTCTTTTAATCACCACACCCCAGGCATCGGCTTCCCATGTGGCGGGAAGGATTGGCTTTATGGCCAGGGAAGTAAAGGTTGAGATTCTGGGCATTGTGGAGAATATGTC
Organism: Clostridia bacterium; assembly: GCA_012523575.1. GTDB lineage: Bacteria > Bacillota > DTU086 > DTU086 > DTU086 > 41-269. The sequence goes on along the minus strand of JAAYIF010000047.1, from coordinate 26,866 downwards.
CCATTTTACCTGCCCTCACTGCGGGAAGGAGTACAAAATTTTCGGTGAAGGGGAAACGGAGGAAATGGCCAAAAGCCTCAATGTGCCCATACTGGGGAGGATACCCCTGGTGCCCGAAATCCGCGAGAGAAGCGATGAGGGCAATCCGGTAACCCTTATGGGAGGCCAGGGACAGGACCTTTTAAACGATATAACCAGGGCTATTTTAGAAAGGATAGATCAATTGGAAGAAAAATAACTCCGGAAAGTTTCCGGAGTTATCTTTTTCTCTCCTGGGCTTCCAGGTCCCCTATTTTCATTTCAAATTTTTTGATGGTGGTGCCTACCTTCAGCTTCACCCCTGAATGAACCACCGTATACTTAATGTCCTGTCCCGCGGGAACAGAAACGGTGGTAATGGCACCCCCTTCAGAACCCAGCTCATATATTTCCACACTGCCTTCGGCTACAATTTCCCCACCTCTGAAAAAGCCCTTGGGGTTTTTAACCACCACATTGCCTCCGGCAAAAATCTGTGTATTGTAGGCGCCCCTTCCGGTAATTATCACATCTCCTACGGCCTCAAGGGTGGAATGCTGGGCATATCCGACGGTTATACTGGAGTTCTGCTTAAGGGAGCGCTCTATATCAGCAGCAGCATCCGATGCGATTTCTTTGAATTCAGAAACAAAATCTTTGACCCTTTCCACCGATTTAAACTCCAGGGCTCCCCGCCCCGTTATTATTTCCTTAGCCCTGTTTAAAAATAATACAAATTCTTTTCCCAAATGCCTTTCCGCAGCGTTGTCATCCATTTCCATTATTTCCTTATAGAGCTTCTTGAATTTTTCCTGAACCCCCAAATACTTGGTGTCAAAAAGAAGCTTCAGCCCAACCCCAATGCCGTATTTTTTCACCTCGGCTCTGCCGGTAAAATTGGGGTTTTTCGCAAGGATGTAAAAGGCATCCACCACCCTCTCCACATCGGTGCTTAAAGAAAGGAGTTTATCCTTGACTGAGTGGAGCTGCACCCCTTTGTTTCCGGCTTTTACTGTGGCGCTTACAGCACTCCTGTTTATCACAATATCTCCCCCGGCAAAAATGCTACAGTGGGTAGCGGATCCCTTCACGGTAACGTTTCCCGTAGCTCTCACCGTCATACCGTCCAAAACATTTCCTTCAATTACAACGTCACCTTTAAAATATATATTCCCCGTTTTTTTGCCCACATCTTCATAAACCGTATGAACAGGCGATATGAAAACACTGCTGCCCTTTATTTCTGGACGCCCGCTGATCACAGCCACAGCTTCAAGACCGTCGTTTCTTAACTCCACCCCTTTTCCGGCCCTAAGCTCCAAATCCTTTGGGGCAGGAGGGGCTACCTTCTCCCCAAGGACATTGATCCCCGGCGTCCCGGGTTCAGGGGGTATCTTTCTGGCAACCAATGTACCGGGCTCCACGGAAACTATCCTCCCGTAATCAAGGGTATCAACTCTAAGGGAATCCTCCTGGTTCCTTTGCAGCATTTTTTTGTAACTAAGCTCTATGTAAGCGTCTTTACCTTTTACGGGAGGGGTACCTGAAGCAACCACCACCTCCTGCCCGTCCCCAGCGGCAATGGCCTCTGCTATTGCCTCTGTTTTTATACCGTACACTATGCCTTTCTCCGATAAGGCTTTCTTAATCTCGTCAAAGGTGGGAGGATCGGGCAGCTGCTCCTGGGATCTAACGGCATCTATTACCAGATCCTTGACTTCCCGGCGGTCCTCAACTTCATAGGTTCTGCCGGGTGTGCGTGTAACGGAAAGGTATGCTTTCATTTTATCCTTGTCAATTCTAACTTTTATCTCCTGCTTGGGGGATATTGTTGCCGGTTTAATTTCAATTTTGTTTTTTGAAGTAACTTCCGTTTTTTCAGTAATTTTTTTTCCATCCACAAATACTTCAACATTTAAGCCCGGCTCAATTGTTGCCGGCTCTCCATTTCCCACGGGATCCCGAACCAAAACTTTTCCCTTTTCCACCCGGACAGTCCCGTTTCTTGCGGGCGCATTTTCTAAATTTTCCAAACCATCCTTCGAATCCAAATCTTCCTTTGAAACCATAATTATTAATATCCTCCCAATTTACCAAAAAATACTTTTACTTAAATTTAACCTCTACATAGCGTAAAATGTCAATAACAAAATTGTTTTATAAAGGGCTTCCCTTTCGTTATCCCTTTCTTTAAATTAAACAAACAAAAATGTTATGCTTTTTTAACCAACTGTGCATCAAATTAAATCAATTTAAGGTTAAATAGTATATACAAATTAAGATTTTAATTATAAAATATTGAAGGTAGTAGAGGGGATCCCAGTGTTGTCTTTTAAACCTGATAAAGAAAAAGTTGAGAAGATTATAAAAGAACTGGAAAGGCTTTATCCCGATGCAAAAACCGCCCTGGAATTTTCCAATCCCTTTGAGCTGTTGATTGCCGCAATTCTCTCCGCCCAGACAACGGATAAACAGGTAAACAAAATTACGAAACACCTTTTTAAAAAATATTCCACCCCAGAAGATTTTGCAGCCCTAAAGCCCGAAGAACTGGAAAAGGAAATCAAAGGATGCGGCCTGTACAGGAATAAAAGCAAAAACATCATTGAAACAAGCAGAATCTTAGTTGAAAAGTACGGGGGAAAAGTGCCCCAGGACTTTGAAAGCCTAGTTGAACTTCCCGGGGTGGGAAGGAAAACAGCCAATGTGGTTTTAAGCAGCGGTTTTGGAAAGGATGCCATAGCCGTGGATACCCACGTGTTCAGGGTAGCAAACCGGCTGGGACTGGCTAAGAGCAGCACGCCCCTGGGCACGGAAAGGGATCTTCAAAAAGCTGTGGATAAAAAATTGTGGTCCCGGCTGCACCACTGGCTTATCCACCACGGCAGAAAGGTCTGCACCGCCAGAAACCCCAAATGTTCCAGCTGCACCCTGGGAAAATGGTGCAGTCATTACCAGAAAAAATAGAATAGACCAGAATAAGCACATTTTTCTTCTCCCACCAAAAATAAACGCAGAAAAAGCGCTGCATTTTTATTATGCTTTTTCTAAGGCGCTTTTTAAATATTATGATATAATTTTTTTAATTTTTATTTTTAAACTTATCTTTTAAGTCAGGAGGTTATACATTAAATGCCCCTAAAGAATAAGGAAGTATCATTGCTTCTGGAAAAATCCCGTCTTTTATCCCAGAGCAGTATGAATGATTTCATTAGGAATCTGTCGGCTTCCTATGAGGTATACGCCCCAATAAAAAAAGGAAAACAAATAGTCTTTGAAAAGGTGGAAAATCCCGGGGAAATTGTTTGGGATTACGAAACAACCCAGATCTCACCCAAAAAATTTCTCCACAAGCCCTTCGAAAAACTTTTTTCCTTTGAAGACGGGGGAAAAATTATCAGTGAAAATGAAGAAATTGCTGAAAAAAAGCAGATTTTACTGGGCCTCCATCCCTGTGATGTCAGGGCCGTTGAAATACTGGATAAGGTTTTTAGCAAAAGATATGAAGATCCTTACTACTTGAAAAGGAGAAAAAATTCCATCATCATAGCCCTTACCTGCAACGATGCCCACGAAACATGCTACTGCACCAGCTTCAGTACGGGACCCAGGATAGACCGCGGATATGACATTCTAATAACCCCTTTGGTGGACAACTTTTTGGTTGAAATTGGAAGCCCCAGGGGAGAAGAGATCCTTAACCAATACGGCGAAGCTTTGAGCACTGACAGCTCAATTTTAATGGAATACCACAGGCTCAAAAACGCCAAGCTGGAGGTCATCGAAAACAAAATCAAAAATAAGATGAATACAGAAAATTTACCCGAGCTTCTGGAGCAAAATGTAAACCACCCCCTCTGGGACAATTTAAAGGAGGAATGCCTTGCCTGCGGTTCCTGCACCATTGTTTGCCCCACCTGTTACTGCTTTACCATTGTGGATAAAGTGGACCTGACCTTAAAAAGCGGTCAGCGCCAGCGGGTATGGGATTCCTGCATGCTGCTGGAATTCGCAGAAGTGGCTTTGGGAGTCAATTTCCGCAGAGAGCGGGCTGCTCGAATAAAGCAGAGGATCTATCACAAGCTGTATTCCTTTGAGCACCAGTTTTACATAAGGGGATGTGTGGGATGCGGAAGATGCATAAGATACTGCATTAAAAAGATAGATCCTCGCGAAATTATAGCTGAAATAAGGAGGGAGCCCATTGAGCAGCAGTCATAACCCTTATATGCCATCCCTGGTTAAGATTATTGATATCATTGAAGAAACCGGGGATACAAAAACCATAAAACTGATCTTTGTGGATGAACAAACCCAAAAGAATTTCTCCTTTAAGCCCGGTCAGTTCAATATGCTCACGGTGCTGGGCGTTGGGGAAGCTCCCTTATCCATAAGCTCGGCCCCCGGTGAAGGAGACTATTTCAGCCACACCATACGAAGGGTGGGAAACGTCACTGGCGCAATCACCAGGCTCAATGTAGGGGATACTTTTGGAGCCAGGGGGCCTTACGGCAACGGCTGGCCCCTGGATAAAATCAAAGGCAGGGACATTCTCATTGTTGCCGGGGGAATCGGCCTTGCTCCACTGCGTTCCGTTATCTATTACATTAAAGAGAATAGGGATAATTACGGAAAAGTGGAAATTCTCTACGGAGCCCGTACCCCAAAGGACTGCCTCTACCGCAGGGAATTTGATGAATGGAGGGAAATACCTAATACTAGGCTTCTTTTGACGGTGGATAATGTGCCCGAAGGAACGAAATGGGAGCATGATGTGGGGGTTGTCACCCTCCTCTTTGATAAAATAAGCCTAAATCCCTCTGAGACCGCAGTTTTAATGTGCGGGCCGGAGATAATGATGAAATTTGCGGTACATAATCTTCTGGAAATGGGTTTTAAAGATAAAGACATCTACCTGTCCATGGAAAGGAGGATGAACTGCGGTATTTCCAAGTGCGGGCTGTGCCAAATCGGACCGAAGTTTGTCTGTCAGGACGGTCCCGTTTTCAGCTATTACGAACTGCGCAACCTTACGGAAAAGATATTTTAGGAGGAATTGGAATGAAAAAACCTTCTGTAGGGGTTTTCAAGTTTACTTCTGACGGCGGCTGCCAGCTTCAAATTCTCAATATGGAAAGGGAACTTTTTGATCTACTGAATCTCATCAATATCACCTATTTCCCCATGGCCGGCGTGGATTCCGGGGAGGGCCCCTTCGACATAGGCTTTGTGGAAGGAGCCGTTACCAGTACCGACGAGATTATACGGATTAAGGAAATCAGGGAAAAATGCAGAATCCTTGTGGCTCTGGGAGCATGCGCCTGCTACGGAGGAATAGCTTCAATAAAAAACCAGAAAACTCAGCGGGAGCTGGAAGAAAAGGTATATACGGATCTTACGGCAGTCCACTCCACAAAGGCTTTTGGAATTGACCAATACGTAAAGGTGGACGCTTATGTCAGGGGTTGTCCCATAGATAAAAACGAGTTCATTGAAGTGGTTAAGAGCACGCTGCTGCAAATAAAGCCTAATCTGCGGCCCCACAGCGTGTGTGTAGAGTGCAAACTCCGGGAAAATCCCTGCATTTTTTTAATCGAGGGTGAAGTGTGTATGGGGCCCGTAACAAGCGCGGGATGCGGCGCCCTCTGCCCCTCAAGGCACAGGGCCTGTGAAGGGTGTAGGGGACCTGCCAGTGACCCCAATACCCCTTCCCTTGCCAGAACCATGCTGGAGTATGGACTTACTCCGGAGGAAGTCAGGTTAAAATTTATTAAATACGCCGGAGAAACTCAGGCTTTTAAAGAAGGAGCTGGAATAAAGTGAAGGAGAAAAAAATAAAAGTGGATTATATGGCCCGGGTGGAAGGAGAAGCGGCACTAAATATAACGGTTTCCAACGGCAAAATTGAAAACCTCAAGCTCAACATTTTTGAACCCGCACGTTTTTTTGAAAGCTTTTTGATAGGTAGAAAATTTGACGAGATACCGGAGCTTGTTGCCAGAATCTGCGGCATCTGTCCCGTTTCCCATATGCTTACCGCCATTCAGGCTTTGGAAGATGCTATGGAAATTGTACCCAGCGGAGAAACCATGCGCCTTAGAAAGCTCCTTGCTTTAAGCCAGTGGATTCAGAGCCACACCCTTCACACCTATATGCTAGCCATTCCCGATTATTTCGGATACGAAAGTGTGCTCAGTATGATCCCAGAGCACCGGGAGCTGGTGGAGCAGGCCCTCCGCTTAAAAAGGCTGGGGAACGACCTCACGGTGGCCATTGGGGGTAGGGAAGTGCATCCCGTTACTCCGGTGATAGGAGGTTTTACCCATGTCCCTCCAAGGGATGTGGTAAAGGATCTCCTAAAAAGATTTAGGGAAGCAAGAAAGGACGCCCAAAACATGGTAGAAATCACCACCCAAATTAAGCTTCCTGACTTTACAAGGGATATTGAATACTTAGCCCTAACCTCTCCTCCCCAGGAATACCCTGTTATAAGCGGAATGCTAGCTTCCAATAAAGGGCTTAAATTCAAAAAAGAGGATTATAGAAAACACATTCACGAGGTCCACGTGCCCCACTCCAACGCCCTGCATTCCTATGTTATAGGGAGATCCTCCTTTATGGTGGGTCCCCTGGCAAGGGTTAATCTGAATTACAGCCTTCTGGCCGGGGAAGCCCGCAGGGCTGCTGAAAATAACGGGCTTAAGTTCCCCTATATGAACCCCTTCTACAGCATTCCGGCCAGGGCAGTGGAAGTACTTCACAGCATTGAAACATGCATTGATCTCCTGGAAGATCTTAAGCTGAAAGCGGATCAACCCTCCATCACTCCTAAAGAGGGAACGGGTGCCGGAGTTGGAGAAGCTCCCCGAGGACTTCTGTATCACTGGTATAAAATAAACAATAAAGGAGAAATTGTGGAAGCAGACATCGTTTCTCCCACGGCCCACAACGCCTTTAACATAGAAAAGGACCTGGAAGAGTATTTGCCCCAAATCATTTCCCTTCCGGAAGAAGAAATGCAGCTTAGGTGCGAAATGCTGGTAAGGGCCTACGATCCCTGCTTCTCCTGCTCGGCCCATTTTCTGAAGATAAATAAAAGGGAAAGCTAATTATGGGAAAGGAAAAAATAAGGATTATCGGCTGCGGAAACCCCCTGGCATCCGATGACTGCCTGGGGGTTTATGTTATTGAAGAACTTAATAAGCTGAACCTGCCTGCCAATGTGGAAGCTGTGGCGGCGGGAACCGATCCCCTAGGCCTTCTAGGCGTAATCCAGAACGTGAAAAAAGCAATCATTGTGGATGCGGTGAAGGGCCCGGGCCAGCCGTGAAAAATTTACCGCCTAAAGCCCCAGGATCTGGAAAACAGTGAAAAAAGCCTGAGCCTTCACAGACTAGAAATAGGCCAGATTATCAAGCTGGGGCAGCAGCTCTACCCAGACAGGATCGCTGATGAAATAATAATTATAGGGGTTGAAGCGGAAGACCTTACCCCTTTCAAAACGGGTCTTTCAAAAACCCTTAAAAAAACGGTGCCCCAAGTAATTGAAGTAGTTTTAACGGAAATAGACCTTTAAGAAGCTGAAAATGTTTTTGCCGTCTTGTTAACAAGTTGAGCAAAAAAAGTTTTATCCGCTTATTTTTTTCGGGTTGATTAGAAATTTCGTCTTATTTTGTAATTTTAAAGGATATTTTTTATTAATAAAAAAACCGTCCCATGCTAAAATTAAATTAAGCGGATGCCGATTTAAAGGAAAAAAAGACTCTTTTCTTAAGGAGGCTTTTTAAAGGTGAGCGAAATAAAGGGAAGCCATATCATTTCCGATGAAGTAATTGCAGCCATTACCCTAAATGCCGCCCAGGAAATTGAGGAAATTGCTTTTCCCGCAGGGATAACACACGGAATTGCGGAGCGATTTGGGAAAAAGCAGTGGGCCAGGGGAATAAAGGTTGAGCAGAATAACGAAGGGGTTACCATTGAAATAAAAGTTGTTATTAAATATGGCGTCCATATCCCCGAGGTTTGCAGCCGGATACAGGAAAAGGTAAAGGAACAGGTGGAAAAGCTCACCGGTTTGAAAGTAATAGCAGTGGACATAAATGTTACGGGTCTAGAGGTTCCAGATCAGCCCCAGCAGAAGGAAAAGTAAAAAGCCCAGCGTTATAGCCGGGCTTTCAGCTTCCGTTTTCTTTCTTCCTCCCTTAATTTTACCCGCTGTATTTTTCCGCTAATGGTTTTTGGCAGTCTCTCTACAAACTTAATTTCCCGGGGATATTTATAGGGAGCAGTATTGGATTTTACAAATTCCTGGATTTCCTTTGCCAGTTCCTCCGAAGGTTCGTATCCCTCGGCAAGGATTATAAAAGCCTTCACAATTTCACCCCGCACAGGGTCCGGTGAGCCCACAACCGCTGCCTCCACCACTGCCGGATGTTCAATGAGGGCACTTTCCACCTCAAAGGGACCTATCCTGTATCCCGCACTGATGATTACATCATCAGCCCGGCCCACAAACCAGAAGTACCCGTCCTCATCTTTGTATGCCCTGTCCCCGGTGAGGTACCATCCGTTCTTAAAGCGGCTTTCAGTTCCTTCGGGGTCCTTCAAGTATTCTTTAAACATACCCACGGGCCTGCAATGGGAAACCTTGACAGCAATGTTGCCCTCTTCTCCTCCGGGAACGGGAACCCCGTTTTCGTCTATAATATCCACCTTAAACCCGGGAACGGGTTTTCCCATTGAGCCCGGCTTTACTTCCATACATGGAAAATTAGCCACCAGAACGACAGTTTCCGTCTGTCCATAACCGTCATAAATTTTTAACCCCGTATGTTTTTCCCATATGGATATAACTTCGGGATTCAGCGGTTCCCCTGCGCTGACGCAGTGCCGAAGGGAGCTAAAATTATAGGATGACAGATCCTCAAAAACGAATAGCCTGTATGCCGTAGGAGGTGCGCACAGAGTTGTAATTTTATACTTTTCTATTAATTCAAGGAACAACTTTGGGTTGAACCGACCCTTGGTATTATGTACAAAAACCTCGGCTCCCATATGCCAGGGGCCAAAAAGACTGCTCCACGCAGCCTTTGCCCAACCATTATCCGACACGTTCCAATGGCGGTCCCAGGTTTTTAAATCAAGCCAATATTTCCCGGTAATAAGGTGAGCCAGGGGATAGCTGGCATGGGTATGGAGGACCATTTTGGGATAGCCGGTGGTTCCCGATGTAAAGTACAGGATCGCTTCTTCCGAAGATTTTGTTTTTACAGGGACAAAATTATATGGTTTGTTCATTTCATCAGAATAACTGATCCATCCGGGCCTTTTGCCTCCTACAATAAGCAATGTTTCCAATTGGGGACACTGGTCCTTTACCTCTTCAATTTTAGGAGCGTTTTCCGGATCCGTTACAGCTACTTTGGCTTCACTGATTTTAATCCTGTAAGCAACATCCTTGGACGTCAGCTGCACCGTACCGGGCATAGCCACGGCACCGGCCTTTAATATGCCAAGAACAATCTCCCACCATTGGGGTATCCGGGGAAGCATCACAAAAACCCTATCCCCTTTATTTACCCCAACTCTCTGCAGCAGAGCCCCTACTCTATCGGACTTTTCTTTTAAGTCCCCAAAGGTATACCGGGTCTCATTCCCAAAATCATCAACGCATAAAAGAGCCGGCTTGTCTTCTTTTTCTGCCCACTTATCCACCACATCCACTACGAAATTGTAGTATTCCGGAACTTCCAGCCGGAAATTTTTATAACACTGGGCATAATCGGTCATATTATGATTGCGCTCCATAGGGCCCCCTCCCCCAGCATATTTTTTATTAATCTACCACATCAACCCATCCCAAGCAACGAGTTTTTTAAGGGCTTAATTTAATAAAAAAAGGGTAGGGCGGCCATATGGTTCGCAAGATGATTTGCTTTATTCTATCCGCCTAACTACCCCCAAAAATATTCTGGTTAAATTGGGCATGTTTTATTCCAATTTTTAAATTTATTTTGAAAAAACCCGAAGATCAAGAAAATCATGCACCTTTTCAAAAATTAAGCCTGCACAAAACCAGGCCGGGCCGTAATCCAGACGTATTAAGCCATTGACGGCAAAGGGTGAGCTGTAATGCCAGGGGCACAGGCCGATCAAAAGCTTTAAAAGCGTTCCCGTTATATATTCCCCGGTAAAGAACAAGGTCATATATATCAATCCCCTGAAAAACCAGAAATGGCTTCTCATGCGGTCATGAATGGGCTCCAAAAAAATAGCCAGGCTGTATATGGGAAACATCCACAGATATGTATAGCTCCTAAGGCTTGGATCCCCCGACAAAAAGGAGCCCATACCTGTCCACAGTATTTCCGCCATTAAACCTAACATTCCATATATTGCTGCCCTAGCAATCATAAACTAAGTTTGTAAATTTTTGAAAATTTTATACAGGAACTTACTGCCTTTTTTCCAATAAAAAAACCCGGTTTCACATAAAACCGGGCGCTATATTTATCTTTTAATGTCTGGTTTTCCTCTCTTCTTCACAACAGTCCTCTACATTGAGCCTAACACCTTCGCTGTATATTCTAACCTTGTCTTTGTTAATAAGCCTCATGGTTTCCTTTAAAACCCTGTGATCCTCCGCTGCTTCCAGAAGATCCTCGGGAAGGTCGCGCTTATTTCTATTGATCGCTTTTCCAAGGGCCTTTAAATCCCCTGAACGAGCAGCTTTCCTGAGCTCCTCCACGATTTTGTCGGGTACTTTTTCGCTCACTGTCCTTCCCCCTTTATTAAGTATTTTGCGGTTCCAATATACGTCCACATTTTTAATTTATCACAAACCTCTGTTTTAAACAATACATTCTGCATGGGACCCCAGGGGTGCTTACCGCCGTTAATTCTCCATTAAAGATCCTCAACTAACAGATAGTTTTGAAACCAGCAAAAATCCAGGGAAAACCTCAATTTGACAGTGGTGCCCCTTCCCAACTTTGATTGTATTTCCATTTCTCCATTGTGGTGTTCCACTATGCTTTTGGCCACACTTAATCCCAGACCCGTACCTTCCTTCTTGGTGGAGAAAAAGGGCTCCGCTGTTTTAGAAATGCGGTCCTCAGGAATTCCAAATCCCGTATCGGAAACGGACAGAAAAACCCCATCCCTTTCCAGCCCCGTAGTGAAGGTTAAAACACCCCCATTTTTTTCCTCCATAGCATCCAACGCATTGTCCAGTATATGCATCAGCGCCCGCTTAAGCTTAGCTTTATCGGCCTTAATCTCCGGAAGAAACTTTGCCAGCTTAAATTTAATTTTAATGTTCCTTTCTTTACACCTATCCCTTATCTCCTCAGCGCTTTCCTGTACTATTTTATTCAGGGAAACCTTTTCCGTAGACAGCACACAAGGGTTTGCCAGTTCAAGAAAATTTGAGATGATTCCATTCATTCTATCCATTTCTTTAATAATTATTTGGCAGAAACTGTTTAATTTAATGCTGTCACCCACATCTTTCTGAATAAGTTGAGCAAAGCCCTTGACTACAGTGAGGGGCTGTCTCATTTCATGGGCCACTCCAGCCGCAAGCTGCTTAATCGCAGTAAGCCTCTCTTCCTCCCTGTCCGCCAATTCCTGTTCTTTTTCTTTGGTAATATCCTTGAAAAACAGCACAGCCCCCGCAGGGGTTCCCTTCCAATCCTTCACAGCTTCGAAGAAAACCTGCAGAAAATAATTTTTTCCTTCAATATTTATTACAATTTCTTTGTAAAAGCTTTTTCCTTCTTGCAAGGCATTTCTTATTAAACTATTTAATACCGAGGCTTTAGGGAAAACTTCACCGTATCCCTTTCCTCTTATTGCTTTTTTAAATATTTTCTTCGCCCCAGGACTAACCAAAGAAATTTTCCCATAACTGTCTATGGCAATGCAGCTTAAATTTTCACTTCTTATAACTGCCCTTACTATTTTCCTAAAGATCAGACCCCAGCTCCCATAATTATAAAAGGGTTTATACATAATACAGTTTTTTTTGGCTAAGGGGCAAGTTATGCAGCAGGAAGCACCATAATTTTCATTAATTACCCCCTGTTCGGCAATATCACCACAGGTTAAAAAAGGTGCCTCCTGTATACACTTTTTTTCCCTTACACAAAAAAAAGTGAGATTAAGCAATAAAAAACCACAGGATGCCCCAATGAGCAAAATAATTGTTGAAATTTCATTCATTCCCCCAACCCCCTCACCAGGATTTGGCAAATTTTGATATACAAAATTGTATTATAATAATAACCCCAGGAATGTAAGAAACATGTCGAAGTTTGTGTGCAGGAAAAGTTTTTTTACGATAATTTTTCCATAAGGGGGCTAAGTTACTAAATTAAACCTTTATCTCCACCGCTTCCTCCGCTGATAAAAAGTACAGATAGGCTTCCTTAACGGGTTTATTCCATATTTTTTTCAGGGCCTCAGCATAAAAAGCTATTTGAGGCCTGTATTCTTCCGCTCTTTTTTTCAATTTTTCTACCGTTCCCACATCGTCACTTTTAAAATCAATGAGGACAAAGCCGTCTTCTTCTTCAATTAAACAGTCAATAATCCCCTGAACCAGAACCTTTTCCCCAAGGGATTCCTCCGGTGAAAGATCGGGGTATACTTCGCAGGCGGGTAACCCCAGGGTAAAGGGAACCTCCCGGGAAACCCCCGATGGAAACCGAGCAAGGAGCCTTTTCCCCAAAGGGGTGCGGAAAAATGCAGCAATTTTTTCCAGTTTCACCAGGGATGCCTCCTGGGGAGAAAGTATTTCCTGCTCAACCATTTCCTCTATCTGCAAAGCTATGTCCTTTTCGTCCAGCTTTCCCATAAGATCAAGGTGCTGGAGAACCGAATGGTAAGCAGTTCCCCTTTCCACAGCCGAAGCTTCCCTTTCTTCATCCAAAAAAGCAGGTTTTTTAATAAGGGGTAAAAGGGCTATCTCCTCAACATCCTCCTCTTCCCAAACATTGAAGCGGTATTTGATATCTCTAAGGGCAGCTTTAGCCGCTTTTTCCGATAGTTTTTCATAGGGATATTTCCAGTCCATTATTCTCTTTATTTCTTTGGCCAGGTCTTCATTTCTATCCATTTCTCCGACCTTTTGAACCAGGCCCTCAAAGCTCCCGGGGGTTTTGGCATCCGCTGTTTCCTCCGGCTCCGGCAGTCTTTCGCCCCCGTCGGTTTCCCAAAGGGTAATCTTCCACCGGGAGCAGTCATTATATGCAGGGGCAAAGGAGGGAGGATCTTCTATGCCGGCATGCCTCCTTATGGGCTCACCGGAACCGTGCCTGGCAAGGGCGGCGCATACCCAGTCCAGCATGCTTGCCGCACCGGTGAGGAAATAATTGGGAAGCTCCCACTCCTCGCAGAAAATGTGATCGCACCAGTTTCGGCTTTTAGCCTCCAAATCGCCGGCAGAACCCACCAAAATTAGCTTTTCCCTGGCCCTGGTGGCAGCCACGTACAAAATTCTAAGTTCCTCCGCCAGCTCTTCCCTTTTATTTATAAATTCAATACAGCTATAAGGAAGGGAGGGGTATTTATACCCCCTTTCGGGGTCCACCACCATAAAACCCAAGCCCAATCTGCGATGGACCATTATGTCCCTTTCTCCTTTGCTTTTTTGATGTAAAGGGCCTCCCAGGTCGGCAACAAAGACCACGGGAAATTCCAGCCCTTTGCTCTTATGGATGCTCATTACCTGCACGGCACCTTCCTCAGCCACCAGCTCCTGGGCCCTGCCCAGATCCACTTCCCCGGATCTAATTCGCCTCAGGTACTGAAGAAATCCCGTCAGCCCTTGTCCCATGCGGTTTTCAAAACCCCTGGCCTGCTCCAAAAGAAAGCTAAGGTTTGCCTGGCGCTGGGAACCCAGAGGAAGGCCTCCCACATATTCGTAATACCCCGTTTTTCTGTATATGTCCAATATAAGATCGTGGAGGCAACCCCTTCGGGCAGCGGTTCTCCATTCCTCAAGAAGGCTTAAAAATTCCCTTATACGTCGGGAAAGCTCATTGTCACCCCTTTGGGCCCCTTCCCTGAGGGCATCTATATAATCACCCTTGGGCTTATAAAGCCTTATTTCTGCCATGTCCTCTGCCTTTAAGCCCACTATGGGAGACCGCAGCACCGCCGCAAGGGGAATGTCCTGCCTTGGGTTTTCAATGATTTCCAGCAGGGACAGCACAACATTGACTTCCGTGGCCTCAAAATAGCCGGTATCCAGCTCAACGTACACCGGTATGCCCATGCGCCTTAGAATGTCCACTAGATAGGGAGCTTTGCCCCTGGCCGACCTCATTAAAACCGCAATATCACCGTAGGAGAGCCTGCGGTACTCCTTTCTTCCCCTATCATAGACGTAATAGGGTTTTTCGTCCCCTTCCACCAATTCCTTAATCCTTTAGCCAATGACCAGAGCCTCTTTTTCTATATTTCTCCATACCAAAACCTCTTCCGGTTCTGAAGAATCGTCTTCTCTTCTGCGCTCAATGAGATGAAGTTCAACGGGGTCATTTAAAACTCCGGCTCTTTTGTCGTCCCCTTGATTTTCTTCCTTCCCTTCCTGCGGGAAGTCCGGATATTGTGCTCCGCACCGGAGTTCCGCACTGCTGTCATATTTAATCTCACCCACCTCAGGGGTCATAATTTGTCGAAAGAGGAAATTTACGCCGTCAATGACCTCCCTTCGGCTGCGGTAGTTGAAGGTGAGGTCAATTTTCTTTCCTTGTTCCCGATCCTCCGAATATCTTTTGTATTTGTCCAGGAAAAGTTCCGGTTCGGCCAGCCGGAAGCGGTATATGCTCTGTTTAACGTCCCCCACCATAAAGAGGTTGCGGTTATGGGGTTTTGATACCAGCGTTAAAAGATAATCCTGGATGGAGTTGGTATCCTGATATTCGTCAACCAGAACTTCCTCATAATGGTTTCTGATCTCCTCCGCCGCTTCCGAAGGAGTCGGGCTGTCCCCTTCCCCTTCCTTTAAAAGCACTCTGAGGCAGTAATGCTCCAGATCGCTGAAGTCAAGGCAGCCCAGTTCCCTTTTGGCGCCGTCAAAATCCCTTCCAAATTCCAGCACCAGATCCACCAGGGTATCCGCAAAGGCCCCAAGCCCATTTATTTCTTCCCCATGCTCCGCAAGGGATCGGGAAAAGTATTTTTCCCTTAAAATAGACACAATTTCCTTAGCTTTATTCCTTAAATTTTTCACCCTTTCCTTCAGGTCCTCGTCAGCTTCCCCCTTTTTCTGACGTTTTAGCTGGGGAAAGTGGAGGGAAAGGAAGCCCTTATAAAGGCCGTCAAAATCATCCCTTTGGGCCAGAAATAATAGGTTTTTCAACCTCTCCATATCATCATTCAGGGTGTCCAAATATCCAGCAGGGCCCCCCGGTAAGGATGCCACCTTTACGGCCCTTTTGATTAGATCCAGACAATGGGTAAGATCAATGGTCACATGCTGAAAAACAATTTCAGTCAATTCCCCCCGGGAAAAATCTTCTATTTCCAGGGAAGCATAAAATTCCTTAAGGGATTTAAGCCACCGCTCGGGGAAGGGCTGGCTCCGGGAAAGGTCATATATGCGCAAAACCGCTTCTTTTAGTACTACATCATCCCTGCTTCCGTAATGCTCCCTAAGGGCTGCAAGCCTGCGCCCTTTTTCCTCGTCTCCGTACCAGTGTTCAAATAGTTCGTCCGCCACTTCCCATTGGAGCATCCGCGATTGGACCTCATCCAGCACCTCAAACTGGGGATCAATACCCAAAAGGTAAAAGTATTTCTTCACCACTTTGGCGCAGAAAGAGTGAATGGTGGATATGTCTGCACTGTCCAGCATCAAAAACTGCCTATAAAGATATTCATTTCCCGGATCTTCTGCAAGCCTCTCCCTTAAAGCGGCGGCAATGCGGTCCCGCATCTCCGCCGCCGCAGCCTCGGTAAAGGTAACCACCAGTAAGTTATCAACCCTTAGGGGATCCTTTGGGTCAATAATCTTCCTAATGATGCGCTCCACCAGCACCGCTGTCTTTCCCGCTCCGGCACCGGCGGAAACCAAAATATTATTGCCTTTTTCTGAAATAGCTTCCCACTGATTCTTATCCCAGGGTTCGGGAATTGCCTCTGCCCCTGCAGCACCGCTTAGGGGGGCGGTTTGGGTTTGTTTACTTTTTCCTGCTTCACCCATTATCCTCACCCATTTCCTCATAAATTCGCCTCATAATCTCCTGATCTCCTTCGGGATAGATGTCCCGGTAAAAATTACCCAAAAGAGGGTCAAAAAAGCAGACCGGCCTGTATTCACAATGCAGATTCTCACATGCATTTTCATCACGGCAGCGGTAGGGGAAAATGGAAACGTCCCCCTCAAAAATTCTTTTTGCCAGCTGAGCCAGTTTTCTTTTGGTAAAAGCCATTAAAACGCCAAACTGCTCCAGAGTGGCAGTGCTTGAACTCTTGCCGACCCCATCCTTGGTGAAAACCACGGGAATGATATCGGAATACTGTGGAGAGTCGCAGTCCATGAGCCGCAGGATCTCCTTATCGTCCAGCAAAAGCCCGGTCATTTTAAACTCTTTCCTTAGGTTTCTTTCCAGTTCTGCTTCATTCAGGGGCTTTCTCCCCTGGGTCATGGGGCTTCTTACTGCAAAATAGAGAATGCCTGCGGGGAAAACCGTGCGCCCAAACAGCTCTTCACCCTTTTCCACAATTAAAGACAGATAAGCCATCAGCTGTAGCTCAAGTCCGTGATACAGATTGTACAGCCTAAATTTTCGGGAACTGCTTTTATAGTCCAGCACCCTAACATATAACTTATCATCGTGCTCCGCCATATCAATTCTGTCCATCCTTCCCACAAGGAGAAATTGACGATCATTATCAAGCTCCAGTACCAAGGGCCCCAGCTTTTCCCTTTCCCCAAAGGAAACCTCCACTCCAACGGGCTTAAAGGAACTCCTCCTGGAATGCTGGCATAATATGCGCACAGCCTTCTTTAAGGTTCCGCGAATCTCCTCTGCGGCATAAGACAGGCTGTGGGAGCTCTGGAGTATTTCACCGTCAACCACGGATATAAGCTCGCAGAAGATACCGTCCATAATTTCCTCTGCCCTTTTTTCGTCCAGGCTGCTCCAATCAATTCCTTTCTCTAGCAGATGTTCCACAAATAACTTTAGGGCAACATGGAACAGAGTACCCCTGTGAGCGGGGGAAAAAATATATTTCTCTCTGGGCTTAAGATTAAGGGTTCTCTTTAAGAAATAAGCAAAGGGACAGGCTGCAAAATCCTCCAGGCTGGATATGCCCCCTTTAAGCCGGGAACCATAAAGGCGCTCAACTAAAGGAGGGGACAGCGCCGGTTCATGGTTAACAAAATACAGGCTGTCAAAGAATTTACGGTACCTGCTTCTCCCCAAAGGATCCTCCAAAAACCACCGCAGGGTTTCCACCCAGCAGTATTCCCAATCACTGATCTCGGGGCTGCTCCTTAATTTTTTTAGCAGCGCCCTTAAAACAGTGGTTCTGGAGCTGAGGCTTTTCGTCAACTGCTCCCTTTCCGAAGGTTCCCCCACTGACTGCTCTTCCTGAAGAGCCGGGAAAATATCCTTTACAGCGGAAACTATTCCCGAAGGCAGCGACGTTCTTCCGTCATTCCCTGCCAGGTAATAGCTTATCCATAAAAACTCACTGGGCCTGGTCAGGGCTATGTAGGCATAAAACTGCTCCTGAATAAGCTTAAGGGAGCTTGTGGGGGACAGCTCTATTTCCACAACCTCCTTTAGATACTCCCTTTCGGCGTCGTTGAGCAGGGCATCTTCGGGGATTTTTGCCGGAAAGATTCCCTCATTAACTCCCAGAATAAAGGAAGCTTTCACTTCCGGATGTCGGGAGCGTTCAATGGAAGCCACCAGAACCTGGTCCAGGCTTGGGGGAATCAGCTTAAATCTTAATGCCTCAAGGCCGGAATTAATAATTTCATAGTACTCCATAGCCCCAAGCTTCCGTGGGCCCACTATTTCCACGATCTGATCCAGGAGGCTTATGATGCAGTTCCAGACCTGGGAATGCTCCTGTGCATCAAGGAGGCTTCCCTTTTCCACAGCTTCCTGCCTCCATTTTTCAAGGGTTTCCTGAACCCCCAGTTCATAAAGCAGATTAAAAACCGCCCTGGTCATATCTTCGGCCTTCGGAGCTTCATTAAAGCTCCGGTCAAACCGGTCTAGAATATCCAGAATTTTCAACAGATCATCAAAGGCCCTTTCCTCCCCATCCCGGCAGGAGTTGTTTAAAATTTTTTGAAGCCATTTCTTTTTAAGCCAATTTTCCCTGCCCCTTATACCCGAGAACAGAGAATAATTTTCCAGAATATCAACGGCATCCCTTTGGACAGGGATTAAATCCGTTTTCAGGAATCTGAAGAGGGCCTGGGTAGGCCAGTCATTGATAATTATTTCCAGGGCCGATTTTATAAGCTCCGCAGCGGGATGATACCCCAGCTTCTTTTTCTTATCCATAAAAAAGGGTATCCCGTACTGGTCAAAGATTTCTTTAATCAGATCCTCGTAGGGCTCTATATTCCTTAAAATTACGCTTATATCTCTCCAGCGATAATTCTTATCCCTGCACAGGCTGACAATCTCCCCGGCGCAGGCCTCCACCTCCGCCCGGGGATTAAGGGCGGATACCAGTTTTATGTTTTCGGGTGTGTCCTTAAAGGGCCGCGGTACTCTGCGGGAAAATTCCCGCTCCAAATGGGCCAATGCCGGAGCATCCTTAAATCTTTCAGGGGTTTGGGATGTATCCAGGACCAGGGGCTCCTCCAACACAATTCCTTCCTGCCGCGCCATTTCCACCAGTCTGTCGTAAGTTTCCCGGGTGCGGCAGAAAAGGTATTCCTCCGTATATTCCCTGTCCAACTCCTCGCCGTCTAGGCATAAAGTGATTTCTACTCTTTCTGCAAGGTGCATGAGCTTTTTCAAAACTTCATACTCCTGAGGAGTGAAGCCCGCAAAACCGTCAACCCAGATCCGTGCATTTTTTATTAATTCCGATTTATCAGCTTTCCTGCTTAAAAGGGTTAGATAATCATCGGGGTCAATATATAACCCCTTTAATTCCTCGTTCAATTCCTGAAAAATCAGGCATAGATCATGGATTTTGCCTGTAAGAAACTGCTGCTCGTCCAATTTTTCTAAAATATCCCGGCAGGAATCAAGTTTGTCAGAGGTGAGATTGTAGGAGTGCAGTTCAGAGAAGAGACTCAAAAGGGAATCAATAAAACCGGGTTCACAGCCGCACTTCTGGAAAAGCTTTAAAGCCTCCCTTTTACGCTGGAGTATGGAGCGGAGCAGGATGCTTTTGCCTACTTCGTCAATGGGCCTTCTGCTTGCTCCTCCCACCTCCTGAAACACCCGATAGGCCAGCCTTCGAAAACTCAGCACCTGGCCTCGAATAAATCCTTTAAGACCCCTTTTTATAAGCTGCTGCTCCATTTGAAAAGTAGCTTGTTCCGGGACCAGCATAATTAAGGACGGCCCCTTGGGGCTTTGGGAAAGCTCCCTTATAAAGCTTTCCACACAGTATCTTGTCTTTCCGGTTCCCGCCCTTCCCACAATTAAACGCAGGCTCACAACATCCTCCCCCCTAACTTTTATCAAATTTATTTATATATAACGTTTTTTATTATTGGTCTTTTTCCCTCCCAAAAAAGGGAAACCTATGAGCAGACTTTATATAAAAGGTATCTGCTGCGGTTTTCTTTACTTACGAACTCACGCCGGACAGCTCTAAGCGCAGTGTTATGGGCAAAACCGGACCGCCCCAAATTCGGCATCCGTGCGAGAGAATGGCTGGCGCAGACGTCCTGCCCGTGTCTCCCGGTTTTAGCCGGCGTTCGTTAAGTCGGCTCGCAAACCGCAGCAGATACCTCATAAAGTTTACTTTGGATGATTTATGGACAGTCTGACCTTTGAGGTTTTAAAACAAAAGTGCTGGCATTCACCAGCACTTTGTTAACACAAGGCTAACACAAATTAAAAACCAAAAAATATATATCATTGGGAAATCATAATTAACTTTTAAAATCTCTTTTTTCTATAACTCTCTTATACCCCTACTACTGCAGTGTTCTATTTTTGTAATCTGGACCAAATGCATTCATGAAGTCTGCAGCTGTGGCCTTCTTCTCACGGACCAGCTTCATTGGGAAGTCGCAGCAGTAAAGCATGCCTTCGCCACCCTCAACAACTACAACTAAGTTGCCGCATTCCTGGCATTCGTATTTTTGATCCTTTGTTGTTGCCATGTTTTCACCCCCCCCCTTTCAAAGCCAGCAGCGCCTTTCACAACATTTAATTACCCTCACTAATTATAATCCATCAATTTATGCATAGTCAACCTCTAGAAGCAGTTTTAAAAAAAAGCCTTTAACCCGTCTGCTGCCTTCGTTTAGCCTCCGCAGCGAGGTCTTCAATGGTGATAGAATCCACTGCTTCCTGAATATTTTCCTTTAATCTAAGCCAGACCAGTCTTAAAACGCAGCTGCTTATCTGCTCGCAGGAAACATGACTGTCATCCTGTACGCAGTCCATGGGAGCAATGGGGCCTTCCAAAATGCGGATAATATCACCCACAGTAATATCCCGGGGGCTTTTAGCCAATACAAAGCCACCGCGCTGTCCTCTTACGCTCTTAACTATTCCTGCTTTTCGAAGGGTTGTGAGAAGCTGTTCAAGATACCCCTCAGAAATTTCCTGACGCTTTGCTATTTCCTTTAAAGGAACGGGCCTGCCCCCGCTGTTCCCAGCAAGGTCAAGAACGGCCCGAAGGCCGTAGGAACCCTTTGTAGAAATGCGAAACATCCTATAAACCTCCTGCCCTTTGGCGCTGAAACTCTTTTAAACATTTTCGCGAGAATTTTATTTTTAAAAAAATTAGGAATTTCTTTCAATATTAATGAGTATACTGTATATTTTATATTAGAAAAGAAGAAATTTCAGCTTGTTGACAAAGGGTATCCGCTGGGGTTTGCGAAACCACTGTAAAAATCTCTTGGAGGAAACCGTAAAATGAAGTATTGTATTTCTAATTTGGAAGAGTTCTATAAAATTTATCTTTCCGAGAACGGAATAAATTTTTCCAGTAAAAACAGCATTACCCTTTTTCCCCATAAGGAGAATATTTTCGAGGCGGATCCGGACCACTTTTTTCTTTTTCAATCGGAGCTTCTTGAGGGAAATGAGCCGGTGGGGGACGGTGAGGTTCCCGTAAAGTACAGCGACTGGCATGAAAGGGTATATATTGACGGTAAAACCTACTATGCCGCCAATTCAGTAATGTTCAGAAAAATAAAAAGCTACTTCAGCAGAAAATAAAAATCAGCGATATTACAAAAAAGCCCACCTTTTGTGGGCTTTTTAACAAAACTTAAAATTATCAGGCCTGTTTATCGAAATTCAAACCTTAGGAAGCAGGTTCCATATCCTGACCGCAGCATACGATGGGGCCTTCTCCGTCTTCCAGGAACTCAATTTTCATTCCGCAGACTTTACATACCAGAATATCGCCCTTATTCATCCTTAACACCTCCTGAATTAAATTTTCATACCTCAACTTATGTTCTACAAGGGAGTAAAATATCCTTTTAGAATGTCCGTTAAATTAAAATAAATTTAAAAACGCTCAAAGTTTTTTTCCAGCAGTGGCCTTAAATGTTTATTTCTGCATAGTGCCAGGGAAGATCGGAAAAAATCCCCTGCCTTTTTTCTATTTCCAACCATTAAGTAAGCCTTTGCCATGTAGTAAGGTATAAAAACCTCCAAAGTGCCGCGGTAGACTGCCCTAAGTTCGCTGTTTCTTTGTCCGGACCTAAAAATATTGGGAATTCCAAAATCCCTGGACAAAAAACTGTCCCAGGACTGCTCAAGGGCGTGCAGGGCTTTATCATATACTCCCTGATCAAGGAGAGCCCTGCCGTAAATAAACTGACTTAAACTATCCGAATCATCCCTTTTGAGAATATGATTTTTTAAAATTTTCAAACTTTTACCGGACTTATCCTCTTCCAAATAGGAATCCGCCAGGATTAAATAAGCAAACCTCACCATTTCCATGGAAACGTATTTTAGATCAAAAAATTTACCCAGGGCTTCCCTGCTCTCTTCAATGTTTCCGTTGCGAAATTTTTTAAAGGCATAATAAATTATCTCTCCGGCATTCTCTTCATCCCCTAGGATGATCTTCTTACTGGACACCCTGGCTGCAATTACCTCGGGGGGCTTATAGGCGATAAAACCCACAATAAATTCCCCAAAGACAAAATATATTCCCAGATAGATAAGGGCTACAAAAAGCAGAAGATTTAATTTAGCATTGCCGGATAAAAAAATTAAAAGAAAATTTAACACCGCAAGGAGAACAAGAGCCAGGGCCAAAGCCCTTTTCAAAACAAAATGGTGTTCAAGGTTTGCCATGTACAGCCTGATAAGACCCGTTTCCTTAATATCCAATACAAACACACTCCTATACAGAAGAAGTAGGGAATTTCTCGCCCAGTTCTTTTTTTATTTTTCCGGCAGTGGAACTTTTCAAAATTACTTTTAAAAAGGTACCCCCTTCCCGGGGCTCCTGCTCCAATACAATGCCTTCTTCATGAATCAAATCAAGGAGCTTGTATTGTTCAAAGGGAATATATATTTCCATTTCTTCCCTGTCCCCGATTATTTCCTCCTGAATTGCTTTATTTAACTCTTCTATGCCAATCCCCTTAAGGGCTGAAAGGTAAACCTCCCTTTTCGCTCCATGGGAAACCTTTGGTATTTTCCCCTCAACCTTATCAATTTTATTAAACACCAGTATTCTGGGCTTTTTTAGAACTTCCAGTTCTCCCAATATCTTTTCCACCAACTCAATTTCCTGTTCCATATCTGTGCTGCTGCTGTCCACCACATGCAGCAGGAGATCGCTGTATTGAAGCTCTTCCAGGGTAGATCTGAAAGCAGCCACCAGTTTAGGGGGCAGGTCGCGAATAAAACCCACAGTGTCAATTAATACGTAGGGTTCGCCCTCTTTGGGAACAACCTTCCGGGCAGTGGAATCAAGGGTGGCAAACAAACGGTCATCGGCATAGGTCCCGGAACCCGATAACAAATCATGGAGAGTGCTTTTACCCACATTGGTATATCCTGTCAGGGCAACCACGGGGATATCCCGGGAAACCCTGCGCTTTCTTATGAGGCGGCGGTGCTTTTCAATTTTTTTAAGTTCCTTTGATATAAAAGCTATTCTGTCCCGAATCTTTCTTCTGTCAACTTCCAGTTTGGTCAAACCGGGCCCCCTGGTGCCAATGCCGCCCCCAAGCCTGCTCAACTCTTCTCCTTTACCCGTAAGGCGGGGAAGTCTGTACTGTAGCTGGGCCAGCTCCACCTGAAGTTTGGCTTCCCTGGTTTTAGCCCGCATGGCGAAGATGTCCAGAATAAGGGTTGTCCTGTCAATTATGGGGCATTGAATTATGTCCTCAAGGTTTCTCTGTTGTGTGGGAGAAAGATCATGATTAAAAATCAGCAGATCAAATTCCCCGGCCCTTCTCCTCTTTTCCAGCTCCAAAGCCTTACCCTTCCCCAAAAAAAGTGAGGCACAGGGTTTCTTCCTTTTCTGCACTTCATAGCCAACGGCGGTGCATCCTGCAGTTTCCACAAGCCCTTTAAGTTCATCCAAGGAAACTTCAATTTTTTCCTTAGAATCCCCGGATAGATGAAGGGCTACAAGAAGGGCTCTGTTTTCCACTCTGTTTTCAGCAGCATCCCATAAGTCCGACATATTTTCCCCTTTCCATAGACTTTAAAATTTTCTGTAAATTCTATTATATCAAATATGCAGGGTGTATATATAAATTAGAAGAAGACCCGACAAAAAGCCGGGTCTCTAAAATCCTATTGAAAATGGGTTTTTGGAGCACCGCACTGGGGACAAACCCAATCCTCGGGCAGATCTTCGTATGCTTTTCCTTCTCTTTCATAGTAAATATAGTTACAAACCATGCAGACGTACTGGGACACCGTGATACCCCCTTTTCAATGATTTTTTATGCCTTAATTCCATATAGGAAATATTGAATCCTTCCCTAAACAGAACGGGGGTAGAACTTCAAAAGAAAATATTTTCTTTCCTTAAAAGGTATTTTATCTCATCCCAGGTTATGTGCCCGTACCTGTGGCGGTCCTGAATGCCTCTTAGAAGCTGTATAACTTTTTCCCTATCCCCCAGCTTTACCCGCACATCATGCCAGAACAACGCCCCCCTTATATACGCGTTAATGTGGTAGTGTTCCTTTGATGAATAATGGGAAAGGGATAGTTCCTCAGGCACTCTTATGCCCTTAGCCCTGTTTTCAAGGGATTTTATCCGGGAAAGATATTCCCCTTTTCCCATTTTCTCCTCTATGTAAAGAAGGGCGCTGTAGTTGGCCAGCCCTTCATCAATCCAGGGCTCCTCCTCCTGATCGTTCCCCACCAGCCCGTACCACCACTGATGGGCCATTTCATGAACCACCGTAAAAATATCAGGAGGATTTAAGGTACTGAAAAAAAGTACACCACCATACTCCATACCCCGAAAACTTTTTAAAGGCACATCCACAAGAGCCAGTGAGGGATATGGATAATCTCCAAACCACTTCTGAAAGGTTTTGAAAGAATCAAGGGCGTGTTTAATCATATTACGGTCATAGGTTTTATATGCATAGATTATATTTCTGCCTCCCACATCATAGGTTTTAATATTAAACCTTCCCACCACAAAGGAAGCGTCCCGAATGGGCGTGGCAGAAGAAAAAGTATATACTTTTCTGCCATTATAACTAGCGGTGCAGTCCCCTTTAGTGAGGCCGCTTAAAACCATAAGCTCGGGGTCCACGGAAATTTCAACGTCATAGGATGCCGCTAAAAAGGAATATGGATCACCGAAGCTGCTGGGAACCACTACATCCCAATTAATGGGGACGGCGGGATACCAGCAGGTAAGCATTGAGGTTCCGTTCCACTTCCCCAGCCTGTGGGGGCTTTCGGGTACTATGGTATCAAAGGATATGCTAACCCTGCATTTTTCAAGGGGAGAAAGGTAAAAGGGCAGGTAAACCACTAAATAAGTATTCTTTGCCTCCCATTCTGCCGGTTGATCATTAACCGAAACGCTATATATCTTTATCTCTGCCCCGGGGGTCACAGCGGAAGCGGGCAGCACAAAGAATATATATTTTAATGTCCTGCCTGTGGTATTGGTATAAAGAACCTCTTCCTCGCCGTATATTTTCTTACCGGAATAAATGGCTTTAATGCTGTAGTGGGGAAAATTTTTATTTTCCCCTACTCCTGGGCTTTGGGTAAAAGCTGAATTATTTTCATGGAATATATTCCCAAACCCAAAGCTTATATCATAATCGCCGCTCACCGGCAGAACCCACAGCAAAAAAACAGTTGTTAAAATGACAAAAAGTACAAATTTCCTCATTTTCTTTGCCGCCTGATCACTTTCTATTAAAAAATATTTCGGCACTCAGCCGGTTTCAATAAATACCGATCGAAAATGGTAAATTTAATCTAATTTATTCTTCCCAAACAATTTTAAAGCCTTCTAAAACAATAATTTATCTGCTATAATTTTGAAAAATTTTTAATTGGTGGAGGATGTCAGGATGGAAAGAAAAGGCAATATTGATTTTGGGGGAAAATTTTTAAAGGATCTTTATCCTCAGTTTCTGGGGATAAAGCTTCTGAAGGTGGAGAACGGCAGGGCAGAGGTAGAAATGGAGGTAAAAAAGGAACATTTAAATCTTTTCGGCATCACCCACGGGGGAGTTATCTTTTCCCTTGCGGATACAGCACTGGGGCTTGCTTCAAACAGCAGTGAAATTAGCTCCGTAGCCCTTAATGTCCATATTAATTTTATTCGCGCCACAAGAGAGGGAGAGGTTTTAAGGGCGGAAGCAGTGGAGGTAAAGAGGACAAGGAAAACGGGAATTTATTCCGTTAAGATTTTTGATTCCCAAAACAACCTTGTGGCCCTGGCCACGGGAACGTGCTACATA
This sequence comes from Clostridia bacterium, assembly GCA_012523575.1. Lineage (GTDB taxonomy): Bacteria > Bacillota > DTU086 > DTU086 > DTU086 > 41-269. The sequence continues at coordinate 744 of JAAYIF010000047.1, read as the reverse complement.
CTTTCGGATAAAAAATAAAAAGGGGCTTTTTCGCCCCTGTTTTTTCCTTATCTTTTTAACCGCCTAAATAGGCTTTCTTTACCTCTTCGGTTTCTGCCAGTTCCCTAGCCTTTCCGGAAAGAACTATTCTTCCCGTCTCAAGAACGTAAGACCTATCTGCTATCTGCAGTGCCATATGGGCGTTTTGTTCAACCAGCAGAATGGTTGTCCCGGTCTGGTTTATCTCCTTAATGATATTAAATATTTCCTGCACCAAAATGGGCGCAAGCCCCATGGAAGGTTCATCAAGGAGCAGAAGTTTTGGCTTGGACATCAAAGCTCGCCCTATGGCGAGCATCTGCTGTTCGCCGCCGCTCAATGTTCCTGCCTTTTGATGCTTTCTCTCCTTCAGTCGGGGGAAGTGTTCAAAAACTTTCTCCAGACTTTTTTTAATCCCTTCTTTATCTTTACGGAGATAGGCACCCAGTTCAAGATTTTCCATAACTGTTAGATTGGCAAAAACACGGCGACCTTCGGGCACATGGGCTATTCCCTTTTTTACAATGTCATGGGCCGGGGTTTTGGAGATGTTTTCACCTTGAAAAATGATTCTGCCTGAAGAGATTTTGACTATCCCGGAGATTACCCTCAGCGTGGTGCTTTTGCCAGCCCCATTGGCCCCGATCAGGCTGACAATCTCCCCTTCACCCACTGTAAGGTTGATCCTTTTCAAGGCCCAGATTGCTCCATAATGAACATTAACAT
>JAAYIF010000046.1 GCA_012523575.1 Clostridia bacterium | reverse complement strand
TCCCAGGAATAGGGATAAAGCCCTATGGGAATTAAACCGCTTTCCCGGAGTTAAAAAAGCGGAACCCCTTGCGGAAGTGCCTGTAACTTTAAAAAATAAGGGACGGGAAAAAAACCTTGTAATAATTGGACTTCCACGCCAAAATTCACTGTACAATATAATAGATAAAAAGGGCAATACCGTAGAACCTCCGGAAAATGGCATTCTTGTCACCGAAAGGCTTGCCCGGGTCCTTGATATAAAACCGGGGGATACCGTTTACATTGAAAGCCCTTATATAAAAGAAAAAGACAAAGAAAAGCAGGTACAGGTGATGGGAACGGTCCCACAATATGTGGGAATCAACGGATACATGGAACTAAATTCCTTGGGGGAACTAATTGGGCAAAGGGACATAACAACATCGGTTCTTCTGGCGGTGAATGAAAAGCAAATGCCCGAGCTTCAGGAAAAATACGGCAATGCCCAAATCGTAAGCAACGTCCTGAACAGAAAAGAAGCCTTTTTAAAAATGAAAGAGCTCATGGAATCCTATTCATGGAGTTTTCTTATCCTGGCACTTTTTGGAGTTATAACCAGCTTTGCCGTAATTTATAATACGTCAATTATTTCCCTTTCGGAAAGAAGCCGCGAGCTGGCAACAATGCTGGTTATTGGAATGTTCCCCTCTGAAGTCCTTTCGGTAGTTACTCTGGAACAATGGGCCATTGCACTGCCTGCTATGATGGTGGGTGTTCCCCTAACAAAGCTTTTATTGGTTGGCATTGCCTACGGAACGAGCAGCGATATGTTCACAATGCCCACAGATATGGATCCCTTATCCTTCATAGCTGCCTTCATCATAACCTCAGCTTCCATCATCATCGCCCAGAAGGCGGCAGCAAGGAAAATAAACACTTTAAAACTTACGGACGTGCTGCGGGAGCAATCTTAAAGGAGGGCAGGCTTTCATGAAGAAAAGAGAAAAAATTATCCTGTGGACCGGGATAGGCCTTTTTATCCTTGCCGCTGTACTTTATGGAACCTCAAGGCCCATAAAAACGGACCTGTACGAAGTAAAAAGGCAGACCATGGAAAAGAGCTTTACAGAAGAAGGAACCGTTGTCGCGGAAAGGGAAAGTCCGGTCACACCTCCCTATACCGGAAAAGTTGTTGAACTTTATGTAAAAGAGGGACAAAGGGTTAAAAAAGGAGATCCCCTGGCTAAACTGGACAGCACCCAGCTCAAGCACCAGGTTGAACAGTTAAAGGCGCAGCTTAAAGCCCTGGCAGGGGAAAAGAAGATGGATCTTCAGCAACCCTATCAATCGGAAATAAGGCAGCAGGAACTTGCGGTGGAACAGGCACAAATAAATTTTGACAACGCCCAGAGGAATTTTAAGCGTATTTCCCAGCTGTATGAAGCAGGCATAGTAAGCGCAGCAGAATATGAAGAGGCTCAGGATACACTGAAATCGGCGGAAAATGCCCTTTTTCAGCAAAGGGAAGCCCTTGCCCTTCTTTACGAAAGTCATAAACCAACGGAAGGGAAACTGGAATATTACGCTGGCAGGGAAGAAGTGATTAGAAAACAAATGGAAGAAACGGAAGAAAAAATCAGTGACAGCTTAATAACTTCACCGGCAGAGGGAATTGTAACGGAACTAGAAGTAAAAGAGGGGGAATACGTAAGCCAGGAAACCCCTTTGCTTACCGTTATAAATGAAGATGTTCATATAGAAGCATATGTACTGGCCGAAGACGTTTTCCGGTTAAAAGAAAACATGTCCGTAAAAATTAAGGCTGAAAGGGATCGGGAAAACATATCCTTTGAAGGCAAAATAACCCACATCGCTCCAACGGCAGAAACCAGAGTTTCCACTTTAGGAGTTGAAGAGCAGCGGGTCAAAGTAAGGATAAAACCACAGCAAATCCCTTCCTCCATAAAACTGCGCCCGGGTTATGTCCTGGATGTGCAGTTCATTACGGACACCGTTAAAGACCAGCTTATGGTGCCAAAAACGGCAGTTTTTTCCTATAAGTATGGGGAAGCTCTATGGGTGGTCAGAAAGGGAAGGGCTCAAATCCAAAAAATCAAAAAGGGTATGGAAAATGACCGATACGTGGTTGTTCTGGAGGGGATAAAGGAGGGAGAAATAATAATATTAAATCCCCAGACTGAAGGACTCAAAGAAGGAAAAAGAATAGCGATAAAAAGGGGCTAACGCTTAAAAATCCAGCGAAAGCCCCTTTCTTTTTCCGTCACGGCAAAGCTAATACCCTCATTCCCTGCCTTTGCTTTAAGTATCAGAGTTCAAGAACAATGCGGCCCTCTTTCATAAAAATTTCACCGTCAAAAAGCAGGGTCGGTTTTAAAATCACCCCGTCCAGATGGCTGGGGACACTTACTCTACCTCCGAAAGTACTGTTGTCCCCCAGGGCTATGTGCACCGTTCCCAGTACTTTCTCATCTTCCAAAACAGACCCGGTCAGCCTGGCCCGGGGATTAAAACCGATTCCCAGTTCAGCAATATTGCGCGCATCCTTTCCGTAGCAGTCCAATATTTTTTTCAAACTCTCCGCTGATTTCCCGCCGGTGACATTTACTACATAGCCTTCCCGCACTTCCATTTTTATGGGCTCCTCCAGAACCCCGATACCCGCCATGGAACCGTCCACCACCAATATCCCCTGGGCAGTACCTTCAACGGGAGCAACAAATACTTCCCCGGCCGGAAGATTGCCAAAATCCCCCGGAGAATGAAGAATTCCCGTATCCAGGGCTATTTCACGGCCCTCAATGGAAAACTTTAGATCCGTTCCTGCTGCGGTTTTCAAATGTACTTCCTTGGCACCTTTAATCCATTCGGCGTATTTCCTGCAGTTTTCCGCTATGTCTTTGTAGCCTGCCAAAAGAGTCCTGGCCATCATCTCAGGAGTAATCCCCGGCATACTGGCCACCCTTGCTCCCATTTCGCAGGCCCTTTCCCTTGCTGCGGTGTGAGACAGGGATTTGGAAGTGACAAGGAGCACTACATCCGCCTTTTTCATAGCTTCCGCCACCGCAACGGGGGGTTCCACTCCGTGATTTTCCCTGGGTATTATCTCCAGATAAATGGCTTCCGTTTCCAGCTTCACCGCCTCTTCAAAAAATATCAAACCCAGATCCCGCAGAGGCTTGTCGGATACTACGAGCACCGTCTCACCCTTTTTAACACCCATGCATTCCACAAGGGTAACCTTTGCACTTTTATTAAGTTCTTCCAAGTCCTTCCCTCCTCAAAGGAGTCTTTAATAAAGTCCCTAACAAAAAATCAGACAACTATATTCAAATGCTCCCCACACTCAGCACACCTGTCCCCCGCCAGCCTCGAAAGGTGCACACTGTAGCCCGTCCTTTGGATAACCATATTTCCACAGTGGGGGCAGTAGGTGCCAGAGATTTCCCAGTCCGCCACATTTCCTATGTAGACGTGGTGCAGCTTTTCCCGGGCAATATCCCGGGCCCGGTTAAGGGTTGCTATTGGAGTGGGTTCTAAACGCAGCTCATGGTGGGGAAAATACCGTGAAAAGTGCAAGGGTGTTTCCCTGCCCAAATTATCAGCAACCCAATCCACAAGCATTCTTATTTCATGCACGGAATCGTTCAATCCGGGAATAATAAGGTTGGTTATCTCCACGTGACACCCTTTGTCCTTGGCAATTACTGCTGTCCGCAGCACAGGACCGTAATCCCCACCTACAATTTTCCTGTAAAATTCCTTGTTAAACCCCTTAACATCTATATTCATGGCATCGATGTAGGGAAGAAGCTCCTTTAGGGGTTCTTCTTCTATAAACCCGTTGGTCACCAGTACGTTTTTTAAGCCAGACTTTCTGGCAAACTTTGACGCATCCAGCACAAACTCATACCACATCAGGGGTTCCGAATAAGTATATGCAATGCCGATAACATCGTAATATCCACTGTACTTCTGGACAGCATTTATCAAACCCAGAGGGCTCACATCCATTTCCTGGTGCTCTCCGTGGGCCAGATTCCAATTCTGGCAAAAGCGGCATTTAAAATTGCATCCCCTGGCTCCTGCCGAAAGGACATAGGAACCCGGATAAAAGTGATAAAGGGGCTTTTTTTCAATGGGGTCCACCATAACGGCTCCTGCCCTGCCGTAATTCTCCGCCACCAACGTTCCGTCCTGATTTTTCCTCACTCCGCAGATCCCCCTTTTCCCGGGAGATATGCGGCAATTGTGGGGACAGAGCCGGCAAATCACATTATTCCCTTCAAGTTTTTCGTACCATAGGGCTTCCTTTAAGTTTTCGATACTCCCACCTTCTTTCAAAGTAGTGCTGATAGAACAGTAAAAAATTTTTATTTATATCGTATTACCTCAAACCTCTCAATTTCACAATCCTCAAAGGGCGAAATTCCCGCTTTCTCCTTTGCTATTTTAAGTTGTTCCTGCACCGTATCAACCCCTTCAATGTCAGGAAGAAGCAGTCCTGCCCTGGCTCCTTTGCGCACAATAACGCCGTACCTTTTGGGGTCAAGCTCTCCAAGATCTTTTACCGGTTCAGGCTCCTTTAAAATATCCACTGAAAGTTCCAACTGGTCCAGCTCCTCAGGGGAAACGGGGGGAAAGCGGGGATCCCGGATCGCCGCGCTGATGGCATTCATTATAATTTCTTCCGCAGCATTTTTCCTGGTAGGCCTAAAGGTCCCAATGCATCCCCTCAGTTGTCCCTTTTTCTTGAGGGACACAAAGGCACCTGCCGGTTTTTTCAGTTCATCGGGAATATCTTCAGGTACGGGAATTATTTTTTCTTCCAGGATATATGCCCGCAGGCTGTCCCAGGCAAGTTTCACAGGGTAGGAAAAGTTGTTTTCCTTTTCTTTAGCATCAACAGAAAGAAGCCTGTCCAAAAAATTCCTTTCCTTATTTTCCTTTCCGGGCAGAAGCTCCGCCACAACATAACCCACACCAAAGGGACCTTCATAGGAGTGAACGGTGCTTTCCACATCAAAGCCGTCCAGGGAACCAAAAAGCATTGTGAGGGGCCTCAATCCGCACTGAGCCGCCCTTTCCACAAAATCCTCGGACATTTCAAAAAGGATCAAGGGGTCGGTTTTGGAAAGGGATTCAACTATCTTTTCGTCAAACACCTTTCCCGCAGCATCGTATCCATAGGGGCCGCTGGATGAAAGCTTGTGGGACATATCGCCGCTGGCAAGCACCACCGCATTCTTACCGCTTTCTTCGATGGCCTCTCTCACGGCAATTCCAAAGAGATACATTTGCTCTAAAGGAAGGAAGCTTATGGAAATGGGAACAATGGGGCAGTTCAACCCTGCCTTGCGGATGAAATAAAGGGGAACCATTATTCCGTGATCAAGAATTTCCGTGGAAAAGCTTTCCCGAAGATAGCCCGCCCCCAGCTCTTTTACTGGAATACCCTTTTCCCGCGCCTTTTTTACTATACTCCTTCCCAACTCCAGATCATTTTCCTCCCTGAACTCTACCTGAAAAGCGCCAAACTGCCCCAGGCTGCCCCTTAATATGGGCACCTGATTGACGGCAATTTGATCAGGAAATGCCGGTGCATGGGGTGAAATTATAACCAAAACATCAGGATCCTTGCGGGCAATGGATTCCGCCGCAGCCTGCATCCCCTTGAAGGTTTTTTCAGCTTTGTTAACCTCATCACCGCCCACCTCGGGTATGATTATAGGGGGATGGGGACAAAGGCTGCCAAGAATAAGACGACCCAAAAAAATCACCTCCGGGTTATTTTCCCAATTTTATTATAAACAAGGAGGGATAGAAAAAACCAGGTAATAACAAAAACGGGGGCTTATAATTTCTCATACAGCCCCCTCAAGCTTTAGCAAAGCCCTTTTCATATCCACACCGCCAAAAAAACCACCCATATTTTCCTTACTGCCCACAACCCTATGGCATGGAACCAAAATGGGAACGGGATTTTGACCCAAAGCCCTGCCCACAGCCCGTGCCGCCCGGGGGTTGCCCAACTTTTCCGCAAGCCAGCCATAGGTTCTCGTTTCCCCATAGGGAATATTCCTCGCAGCATCCCATACCCTTTTCTGAAAACTTGTGGCGTTGGGGTAGGAAAGGGAAAAATCTAGAGGAACCCTTTCCCCTTCAAAATATCTGATAAGTTCCTCCAAAACCTCTGCGGTAAAAGAACAGGTTTTACTCACAGTACGTTCTAAACCCGGAGTTTCCTTTAGCTTTTTCCAAACTTCACTTTCTTTACCACAGGGAAGGATAACCCGCACCACCTTCCCACCATTTGTTGCAACCCCTATATAGCCCCAAGGGGTTTCCCCAACACCGCATCCCATTCCCTTCCCCCCTTTAAGATCACTACTGTTCTTCTGCAAAATATTTTACCACACCAGCATATATGGCATAGGCCATCTTGTTCTGGTAATGCTCATCCTGCAGCAACTTTTCCTCACCGGGGTTTGACAAGAACCCAACTTCCACGATCACAGCGGGCACTTTTAGATTCCTAAGGATGTAAGTATCCAGGGGCAGGGGTTTGCGTTTGGTATTGCCCATTATGCGTATAATCTCCGTCTGGATGCATTCCGCAAGGCGTTTGCTTTCTTCGGACTTATTATGATAAAAGGTCTGGGCTCCCGTCCACCTTGTGCCGAAAGCGTTTGTATGAATGCTTAAAAAAATGTCAGCCTTCCGGTTCTCTGCAAGTTTAACCCGGTTGCTTAGATCCTCCCTTTTTCTCTCACTCAAGCTTTTCCCCGGCGTGCTCAAATCCCTGTCGTCTTCCCTGGTTAGAACCACTGCACTGCCGGCCCTGCTGAACTGAAGGGCCAATTTTTTGGCAAACTGCAGGGTAATATCCTTTTCCAGCACGCCGCTTGGGCCAATACCACCGCTATCAGGTCCGCCGTGCCCCGGATCAATTACCACAACCTTGTTGGCTACGGCCCAGGACATAGCTTCAACGGCCCGTTGCTGAACTGCCTGTATAGCAAAGGAATACACCAAATGAAAACCTAAAATTACTGCAGCAAGAATAAATATCCAGCGCCATTTCAAGCGAAAGGCTTTTATAAAAACCATTCTCAGCCTCCAGCCAAAAATCTTACTGAATAAAAACTATGCGCGCCCCTATTGTACTATTACAAAACCTTATACAATAACGGACCAAAAATAAGCCCCAGTTAAAAAAGAAATCTCCCTTCACAGACTGTAAAATATACCTGCTTAATAAGATTTTACAAGGTCTCTGCTTCAGATTGCGAAGCGACTTAACGAACACCGATTATAACCAGAGGGCGCGAGCAGAAGATGAGCGCCAGCCAATCTCTCGCATGGACGCCGAATTTGGGACTGCCCGGTTTTGCCCATAACACTGCGCTTAGAGATGTCCGGCGTGAGTTTTAAGGAGTGAGAAAACTGTAGTATAGACCCTTTGTCAATAAGCCAAAATAAATATTTTTTTTTGCACACAAAAAAACCGCCAGAGGTATTTAAATCGATGACGGTTGGCGATTGCGATAAGCAAACTTTGTAATTGTAAACAAACTCGAGTGTTAAGAAACAAAAGAACAGAGGTAAAAGATAATTTTCTCACCTTTTACACATAACTCTGAAAATTTAATTTTAGGAATAACTTTATTATTATAGAACCAACTTTATTACCACAAAGTCAACTTTATAATTTCTATAACATCTCCTTTATTTCTTATCACTAAAAATCCTTACCTCTAACTATGTATATTTATGATAAAGTCGGTCCCAAAAAGGGATAAAGTGCAAGAAACATAGGGCAAAGTTTCAATGGATAAGACATAAGAGTTCATTTCACTTTTCCATTATTTTATCAATATATATTCAACATAGTCTTTCAATTCCTTTAAAATCAATATTTCCATCCTTAATACTTCTTGTCCATAATAACCTTAATCCTTACACCTTAATCCTTTCACCTGTTAAAACGTAAATCTCGCAGCAAATAAAGATTTCTCCTGAATCTGCTATGGGTTTTGGAACGAACTTTATTTTTATAGAGCGAACTTTATTTGAATTAAACACCCGGAATATCATTTAAAACCTATAGCCTTAACAGGACATTTAGCGATTACTGGTTTTAGTTCATCTATTTGTACATCATTTAGGATTGACTCCTTCCATTTTGCTTTTTTATCAATCACCTCAAAATGCCGGGGCAACAATTTTTCACATAATCCACATCCAATACAATATTGTTCTTTAATATCAATAC
>JAAYIF010000045.1 GCA_012523575.1 Clostridia bacterium | reverse complement strand
GTAATGGGAAGATCAAGGATATCTGCTATTTCACGGTAGGAAAGATCCTCCATGTATCTCAAAATTATGGGAAGCCGGTATTTGTCCGGAAGCTCTGCCACTGCCTGCCGAACAAGTTCCCGCATTTCCCTTCGTTCAAAATATTCCTCAGGATGAAAGTCCCTAGGCACTGTTAGGGGTGTAAAATTGATAACTTTGTCCAGGGGAAACATCTGCTGCTGGTTTTTTTCTCTACGCAGGGCATTGCAGCATACGTTGCTGGCAACTTTGTACATCCATGAAAAAAAGTTTCGTTTTCCATCGTATTTAGGCAAAACCTTATACAAATGAATAAAAATTTCCTGGGCCAAATCCCTTGCATCCTCAGGATTATTGGTAAACCTGTATGTAAGGCTGTAGATTTGCTTTTGGTATCTCGTTATAAGAACAGAAAAGGCGTCCTTTTCCCCGTTTAGGACCAGTTTTATAAGCTGCTGATCACTTAAATTTTCCATTTCTACCACTCTTCTCAAAAACCTTTCAAAAGCCTCCTATTGTATATTACACCTAAGGGAAACCAAAACCTTCACATAAATGCGAAATTAAGTCAGAAAAGTAGCCACTACGCCAACTAAAAATATACCGTCGAAAACCCCGGCTCCGCCGATGCTCAGCACTTGAGCCCCTAGCTGATCAAGATATCGGAGGTTTAAAAGATCGGCTCCAATGAGGGTTCCCAAAACGCCGGAAATAAAGGCCACGGGAGCTGCGTTTTCCCCTGCCAGAATAAGGGCAAGTAAAGCGGCTATTAAAGGGGGAATAAATGCGGGTATGCGAATACCCACGCCGGGAACGGGTCTTGCGAGTTTCTTGCAAACAACGGTAACCACCGCAGTGGCAATGATGGAAGGAAGAAGGGGGGCTCTTAGGAACAGGTACAGGCTGAAAAGGGTGGGGATAACCGCCCCGCCCAGATTAACCGCTATAACCTGCTCCCTAACCCTTGGGGGATAATAAAACAAAAAAGGAAAACTGAAAGGATAGGGTTCTTCGACGTAAATTTTTTTTCTGGATAAGGGAATATTAACCACGCTTCCCAAAAGTATGGAGGTAAAAAGCAGCACAGCACCCTGCGGAGATAGGCCCAGTTTAGCAAAGGAAATGGTGGCTATGTTGAAAAAGATTATAAAAATCATCATAGGGAAAAAAATAATAAACAGTAGAAAAGGAATTAAACAGCCGGGCATGTTTTTTCTCCCTTCACTAAAAAAACTTATGTCAAAAATTATACCAGACTGGAGTTCCGGAGTGAAAAACTGCAGCAGATACCTTTGTGAACAAGCAAAAAACTACTCTGTCCTTTTACCTAAAGTATATGCCGGTGGCAGCAGGATCATAGCTTTTTATTTTATCCAGAGGGCTGCAACAAATCCAGCATCATCCCCGTTCTGGGCCCTTCCCTGCCGTTCCATGGCCAAAGCTTTGTCTCTGTCAAAATTCTCCCGATCCGGAGGAAAATACAGGGCTTTTACCGCCGTCCCTTCCACTTCCGGCAGAAGGGAAAGGAGTTCCTCAGCGGTATAAAATCTGGCATGCCTGAAAACAGAATCTTCTTCTTCTTTGGCCTTTTTCTCATATCTTGCACTCCACGGGCTGTTGGCTCCTATAACACCTATAACCATCCTTCCCCCGGGCTTTAGTACCCTGTAAGCCTCCCTAAGCGCCCTTGTGGGCTCCGGGAAAAACTCGAGGGCCGTGACAGAAACCACACGGTCAAAGGTGTCATCTTCAAAGGGTAAACTGTGGGCATCCTGCACAATAAAACGGATATCAAGCCCCAAATTTTCGCTTTTCTTCCTGGCATAGGAAATCATTTTCTCGGAAATATCAATGCCCGTAACCTTAAGCCCCATTTTTGCAAGCTCGATGGAATAAAGGCCGGTGCCGCAGCCCAAATCAAGAACCCTCTGCCCTTTCTGCGGTTTTAACAGCTCAAAAATCACTTCTTTTTCAATTTCATGAACGAGACTGCCCATCTCAGTTTCATACCAAGCATCATATTCCTGAGCCACAGAATCAAATACCGCCCTTTTCACCAAAGAGCACCCCCACCGGATAAAAATTTAATTAGTTTTAGAAAGCATCTCTTCCTTTTGGGGAAGATACACCCTAAACGTGGTACCGGTATCCTCCCCAGAAACAAATTCCAACCTTCCGCCGTATTGCTTTACGATATTTTTTACAATATTCAGCCCCATTCCGGAACCATCTTTCCCTTTGGTAGTAAAACCGGGCTCAAATACTTTATCAAAAAGTTCAGGGGGAATATGTCCGTGGTTCCATATTTCAAAAACGTAGTACCCATCATTTTCCGAAATTTCAATACGTACTTTGTTCTCATCCTTTTGCTTTTTAGCCTCATAAATTGCATTGTCCATAAGATTTCCTAGAATGCTGATCATTTTATCCGGCGGTACGGAAAGATTCCCAAGATCCGTTTTGATTACCGGTTCGATAACAACATTTTCCGTTAAAGCCATTTTTTTGCATATTAAAGCTGCCACTTCCACACTCTTTAAACTCGCTACCTTGTCCAGGGTATTTAAATCCTTAGAAATGTCCTTCATGTAGCTTTTCAGCGCGCTCTTTTCCCCGCTGTAAAAGAGCCCGTATAAAACCTGAAGGTGATTTGCAAAATCATGCTGTTTGGCCTTTAAGGCATCAATAAGGATCCTGTTTTCCTCCAGTCTTGCCAGGGCAATCTCCGCATCCTTTTCTTTTTTAGCAAGTCTTAAAAGCTCTTTTACCGTCAAAAGGCACAGCAGTCCTACCAAAACCACAATTATGACTACTATTATTGCCGGAATTTCAAAAATGTGAGCCATGCTGTGGTTTAAATAACTTATAGCAAGATAACAGCTCAGAAATACCTGGAGCTGTATCAGATTTAAAAAAAGAATCTGCCTTTTGTTGATCAAAACTGGCTCTTCCCCTTTATATTTTTATGTCTAATTTAATCAGCGCCAATATTAAATGCTTTAACAAAGGTAAAATTAAAAAATTTATTTAAGGCTAACATCAATATTAAAAATATATTCTCGGTATATCCAAACAATATATGCAACCATAGATTATCAAGTATTAGCCTCCATTTGATATTTAATTTATTAACAATAAAATCAGTAAACCAGCTGCCTAACAAGATAAGAGTCATTCCTGTCAAAGATGCACCTACAGCAATATCCCAGTCCATTTTACCAATGAATTTAATCCATAAAAATAGTAATAAAGTTAAGATCAAAGTATGACTCCCGAAGGGTATTCCGTAGATTTTATAAACACCCCTTACAACCCAAATGGAGAAACCATAAGCCCCGCTCACCGCCAAAAGCCTTGGCCACGAAAGGCGTCTACCAAAAAGCGCCAACCCTACAAATACCAACAAAAGGGCTTCTCCCAAATAATAGAAAAACAATATTTTAATGTCTTCCATGGCAATTATCCCCATCCCCTTTTAATAACGGAAACAGCCTTGAGGGTACCCCTCAAGGCCAAAACAAATTCGTATTTCTCTTTATTTAACTTTTAAATCTTGATGGAATTTCCGGTTGATAACCGCAATTACCACTGGCAGCAGCAATATTTGCAAAGGCCAAAACCGTGAGAATGGAAGCTAACAGGCTTACAAAAATTTTTCTCATTCCTCTAACCCCCTTTCCACAATAATTTTAAAAAAGTATCAAACCTGTCAAACACCAAATACCCAGGCGGGGTTAGGGTAAAAACCTGCCAGCAGAGCCCTCCTAAACTGGCTATAATGAGACTTTCAGCAAACACGTCCCTGGCGCTTATAAATAGAAAATAAACAGCAGCTGACCAAACCACGAGAAGGCTGTAAGAAATTATCCTCAGATAGGTGCGCTGTACCTGCGAGGTAATGGGCTTTCCGGGAGTATCGGCAGGAACATAAATATAAAATATGACGGAGCTTATAACAAATACGACCAGAAGGATCATACCAAATTGATAATTTCCCACGGGAATGTAAAAAGTTGCAACTAAAGCACCGACAGTTGTAAAAACTGTTGCTCCAATGATGCTGCAGCGGATAGGATGTGATGCGTGGGCACCCCCTGAAAACACCCTAAAAATTGCTGCAGTAAGCGCCGCTGCAAAAGCCCACTGCCATACTCCTAAAACCCAGGAAAACAGGAAAAGCAAAGTATAAGACAGAATCGAAGTTTTTACCAGAAGTAGTGCATAAAGGAGGACCTCTTGGTCTTTTCCCGTCTCATGGGCAAGAAATCTTGCCAATTTGGATAAAATGCCTTTCTTTTCCACAGTTTACTATTTCGATAATTTTTATTATTTTCCTTTTAATATTTTTCTAATTTCTCATTTAATTTCTATTAATAAAATCTTCCATAGGGTTATGAACCATAATAATATCCTGCAAAATCAGGGAAAGGGAAACCGAAGAACAGATTCTTAGCGATGGTAGGGCTCTCCGTTAATAATGGTTAAGCATCGGTAAATCTGCTCCAAAAGCACCACCCGGGCCAGCTGGTGGGGGAAAGTAAGTTTAGAGAGTGACAGCTGCCAGCGGTATTTTGAAATAACCGAGGAGCTGAGACCCAAAGGGCCTCCGATAATAAAAGCCAGCCGGCTTATACCCCTAAGAAGAAGTTCTTGAAATTTAAGGGCAAGTTCCTCGGAGGAGTGCTCCTCTCCTGAAATATCAAGGGCAACGATATAAGAATCTTCCTTCAAATACCTCATTATCCTTTCCCCTTCCGCTTTAAGGATCCTTTCCCTATCCCCCGGGGAAGGGTTTGGAGGTATGGGCTCATCTTTCACCTCAATTACCTTTACTTTGGCAAATCTTTTAAGCCTTTTAAGGTACTCACCGGCAGCTTCTTTAAAAAACTTTTCTTTCAGTTTCCCCACTGCGATGATATGTATCTCCATAAAAAACGCCTCCAAACAAAGGAGCTCCAACGGTGAAAATCCCTCGTTGGAGCCTGTCCTTTTTACATTTATACTGTCTTACTAGTTCCGGGGCATTTCCCCGAGGGTAAGATTGAATTCCCTTCTCTTTCCGTCCCTTACAACACTGATTTTAACCTTATCCCCAACTTTGTGCTTGGATAGGGCTTCGTCCAGTTCGGCGTAGGTTGTGATTCTTTTACCGTCAAACTCAATAATTATGTCTCCGGACTGGATGCCGGCTTTTTGGGCAGGACTGCCCGGAACCACGCCTCCCACATATATACCCCTGGGGATGTTATACCACTCGGACATCTCCTCAGTGATTTCCCTGAAGTTATAAATACCAATGAAGGGTCGACTTACGTATCCCCGATTAATTATCTCCTGAATAATGGGCTTGGCGTCATCAATGGGAATGGCAAAGCCCATCCCCTCCACCCCTTCCTGGGCTATTTTAACACTGTTGATGCCTACCACCTGCCCCTGCATATTTACCAGGGGGCCTCCGCTGTTTCCCGGGTTGATGGCGGCATCCGTTTGGATAAGATTGAGGGTAATTTCAGGGCCTCCGCTGGATGTGGAAAGGGTTATCTCCCTGTTTAGGGCGCTCACCACCCCGGTTGTAACGGAGCGAGCAAACTCCCTACCCAGGGGGTTCCCTATGGCCACTACCCCCTCGCCCACCTGTAGCTTTGAAGAATCGCCCAGTTCCACCTGGGGCAGTTTTTTGTTTGTGCTTATTTTTATCACCGCCAGATCCGTCCTGGAATCCTGTCCCACTATTTGGGCAGAATACTGCTCATCCTCACTTAAGCTAACCAATAATCTCCTGGCCCCTGCCACAACATGATTGTTTGTAACTATGTACCCTTTTTCCCCGTCAATGATAAAACCCGTACCGCTGCTTTCCACGGTCTCCATGAAAAAATTTCTCCCCTTAAAATTGGTAATCCCTACCACCGCCGGGCCCACTTTCTGAGCAACGGCCACAACGGGGGATTTTCCTTCCAGTGGAATGGTAATGGAATTGGAATTATCCTGAGCACTGTTATCAAAGTTCTTCTGTTCCTGGATATGGTCGGAACCGCCCGGGGAACCAAAAATGGAAGGAGCCACTGCATAGGATACAATGCCCCCTGCCACTGCACTCAAAAACATCAGGAGAATTATCAAAGCGTAGGGCCGACGCCTTCTGGGCTGCTCATCAAAATAGTCCCTATAGTCCATAAAACAACCCCCAATACCAAGGTTTAATTAAATATATACATGGGATTAAATCTTCTTAACCGGAGCGCATTGGTTACAACGGAAATGGAGCTCAAGGTCATGGCAGCAGCTGCTATTATAGGAGAAAGAATTCCCGCCGCAGCAATGGGAATACCCAAAGTATTGTATATAAAAGCCCAAAAGAGGTTTTGTTTGATGTTTCTATAAGTGGCCTGGCTGAGAAGTATGCTACCCACCACTCCCCTTAAGTCCCCGCCCACCAAGGTTATGTCCGAAGTTTCAAGGGCAATGTCCGTCCCCGTTCCCACAGCTATGCCTATATGGGCAGCGGCTAGGGCCGGGGCGTCGTTTATTCCGTCCCCAACCATGGCAACATTGTATCCTTCTTCTTTAAGCTTCTCAATTACTTTAGCCTTTTCTCCCGGCAGGACTTCGGCAAGAATATCTTCTATTCCCACTTCCCTTCCTATGGCCGCGGCAGTTTCCCTGTTGTCCCCGGTAAGCATAAAAACCTTTAACCCTAACTTTTTCATTGCCGCCACAGCTTCCTTTGAGCCTTCTTTAATGGTATCCGCCACCGCAAAAACCGCCGCACCTTTCCCCGCTACGGACATTACCACAGCTGTTTTCCCTTCCTTTTCCAGAGCGGAGTGAAATTCCTTTAAAGGGGAAACATCGACGCCCTGCTCCTCTAAAAAACTTCGCTTTCCCACCAAAACCTCCTGCCCTTTGATGGTGCAGGATATTCCCCGTCCGGGAATATTTTTAAAATTATCCACCTCTAAAAGTTCCAGTCCCTGCTCTTCCGCAGCTTCCACAATGGCAGTGCCAATGGGATGCTCCGAAGGCCTTTCCGCGCTGGCCCCAAAGATAAGGGCCTCTTCCCTGGTAATGGGCGAATTTTCCGGGATAACAATATCCGTCAGCCGCGGCTTCCCCTTGGTAATGGTACCGGTCTTATCCAGAACCACGGCATTTATGCGGCCTGCCCTTTCCAGATACTCTCCTCCTTTTATCAATATGCCCTTTTCAGCACCCCTTCCCGTTCCCACCATTATGGAAGTGGGGGTAGCCAGCCCCAGGGCACAGGGGCAGGCCACCACAAGAACCGATGTCATGTTCAGAACCGCCCGGGTAACATTCCCGGGGTCCAGCAGAAAATACCATACAATAAAAGTAATGAGGGATATCCCCACCACCGCAGGGACAAAATACCCTGAAACCACATCTGCCAGCCGCTGAATGGGTGCCTTTTTGGTTTGGGCTTCCTCAACAAGCTTCACTATCTGGGCCAAAACCGTATCCCTACCTACTTTTGAAGCTTTAAATTCAAAGGCACCGGAAACGTTTATGGTGGCTCCGAAAACTTCATTTCCTTCCTGTTTTTCAACGGGAATGCTTTCCCCCGTGAGCATGGATTCATCCACCGTTGAAAACCCCTTTACCACCACTCCATCTACGGGAACTTTCTCCCCGGGGCGAACCACAACAATGTCCCCAACTTTAACTTCCTCCACCGGAATGTCAACCAACTCCCCGTTTCTCCGCACCCGGGCCTTCTTGGCCTGAAGATTCATGAGCTTTTCTATGGCTTTGGAAGCGCGTCCCCGGGCAGAAGCTTCCAGAAGCTTTCCCAATAGAATAAGGGTGATTATTAATGCGGAGGATTCATAATATATGGGGCCTTCTAAGAAAAAGGTATGTGCTACACTGAGGAAATAAGCAGCGGAAGTACCAAGGGCCACCAAAACATCCATATTGGCACTGCCGGCTCTCAATGCTTTATAAGCTCCCCCATAAAAATGCCCCCCTGCAATGAACTGAACAGGAGTGGCGAGGAAAAACTGAAGCAGGGGATTCATAAAAAATTCTCCTAAAGGCAGAGACAAAAGATGCAGCACCATACCCAGCAGCAGCGGTAGGGAAAGAACCGCAGAAAAAATAAAAAGCTTTTTCTGTCTTGCAACTTCTTCATCCTTAATCTGTTCCGCGCCTTCATCTTCCCTGTCCTCTTCGGAAACCGCCCTGTAGCCCAAAGCCTCAATGGCTTTTTTTAGGGAACTAGGATCCACGATCTCCGGAATATATGTTACGGAAGCCTTTTCTGCGGAAAAATTTACCGAAGCTTCCAGCACGCCTTTCTCCTTGGCCAGCCGCTTTTCCAAGGATTGGGCGCAGGAAGCGCAGTTCATACCCAAGACCTTAAAATGAGCGGTTTTAAACGCCACACCAAAACCCTGAGCTTTAACTGCCTGTATAATCTCCTTTAAATCTATTTTATCCGTAGAAAAAGTTACACTCACCTTTTCCGCAGCAAAATTAACGGAAGCATTTTCCACTCCGTCCAGCTGGCTGAGCTTTCTCTCTATCCTTTGGGCACAAGAGGCACAGCTCATGCCTAAAACGGAAAAAGACACTTCTTCCGTCCTCATATCCAAAACCGTCCCCCTCCCAAGCTATAAAGCCCTTTATTTTCTAGTTTAATTCAATATTATACCTTTAAAAACCCAAAAAGCATTACTATTCTTAATAAGATTTCCTTAATTTTTTTGGGCCCACAGAATAAACTGCTCCTCAAATTCAGTCAAAGATACATCCAGCTTTTCTATAAAAACTTGGGAAAGGGGCCTTCCTCTGCCCAGGCCGTTTAAAATTTCTATTAAAACATTCTC
>JAAYIF010000044.1 GCA_012523575.1 Clostridia bacterium | reverse complement strand
CGACAAGTCTTATGTGCTCATAGCCACCGCCGGAATCCGCAAGAAATCAAGAATTGAAGATGCCACGGAAAGGTACAGTGTAAACCGGGCTTTAAAGGCAATTCAGGGAGCGGATGTTATCCTGCTGATAATTGATGCCACCGAAGGGGTGGCGGATCAGGATAAACGCATCGCAGGCTATGCACATGAAGCAGGGAAAGCCATTGTCATAATCGTAAATAAATGGGACCTTGTTGAAAAAGATGATCGGACCATGGAATATTACGATGCATATCTTAGAAGGGAGCTGAATTTTATATCCTATGCTCCCAGCCTCTACGTTTCCGCCCTTACCAATCAGAGAGTTCCCAAAATCTTTGAACTCATAGATTTTGTTGCCGAGCAGGCCAGTTTAAGGGTACCAACGAGCAAAATGAACGCCCTGCTCCAGGAAGCCTTTATAAAACACCCCCCTCCTTCATATAAAGGAAAGCGTCTAAAATTATACTATGCAACCCAGGTTAAGGTTCAGCCGCCGACCTTTTTACTGTTTGTCAATGATCCTAAATTGATACATTTTGCATACCGCCGCTATCTGGAGAATACCATACGAAAGGAATTTGGCTTTGAGGGAACGCCCATCCGCCTGGCGGCCAAAAAAAAGTAAAAAGGACATTTGTGCTGGAGGTTAATTTATGAAGACAGCATTTCTTGTTATAGTTATTATAAACTACATAATAGGGTCCATTCCCGCTGCTTACATTGCAGGAAAGGTTCTTAAGGGAATCGATATCAGACAATACGGCAGCGGAAATGTTGGAGCCACCAATGCCTTGCGGGTTTTGGGAAAAGGCCCGGGAATTGCTGTCTTTGTAGCGGACGTTTTAAAAGGTGTGGTGGGTGTATACTTGGCAAAGGCATTTCTCACTGACCCCTGGCTTATTGTTGTCGCTTCCCTGGCTGTTATTATTGGGCATTCATATTCAATATTTTTATCCTTTAAAGGCGGACGGGGAGTTGCCACGGGAGCAGGTATTATTCTTTCCCTTTCTCCCCGGGTTCTATTGCTGGCACTGGTATTGTTTGTTATTATTGTTGTAACGACCAAATATGTTTCCTTAGGGTCCATAACTGCGGCCTTTTCCATTCCCATTCTTATGTTTATTTTTGGAGAGCCGGTTCCCATTAAACTGCTGGGTTTAACGGCTGCTCTTTTTGTTATCTACCGACATAAACCCAATATAAAGCGTCTTTTGAATGGGACGGAGAGCAAAATTACCGACAGTTTTCGCTGATCGGTGGGAGAGGAGAGAGGAGTGTACCATTGGAGAAAGTAGCGGTACTTGGGGCGGGAAGTTGGGGTACAGCCCTGGCCATCACCCTGGCTAAAAAAGGCTTTAAAGTAATGCTGTGGGCAAGAAAAAGCGAAGATGCAGAAATGATAAACCAAAATAAAGAAAATTTAAAGTATTTAAAGGGATGTCCGATACCCCATAATGTTTTAGCTACTTCCCATCTGGAGGAAGCATTGAAAGGAACTAAAGCCATTGTATTAAGCGTTCCCTCCCACGCTGTGAGGGAAACGGTAAGAAAGTGCAGAGAATACATTGAAAATGAAACAGTGCTGATAAATACGGCAAAGGGTCTTGAGCTGGATACATTAAAAAGGCTCACTGAAGTGATGAAGGAAGAGCTTCCGGATTATCTAGAGGAAAGAATTGCCGTTCTTTCGGGTCCCAGCCATGCCGAAGAAGTAGGCCTTGGAATGCCCACAACGGTGGTTGCTTCAGCTTACAACAATGAAGTTGCTGAATACGTGCAGGATTTATTTATCAGCAGCAAATTCAGAGTATACACCAATCCGGACGTTATCGGGGTAGAGCTGGGTGGAGCTTTAAAAAACGTCATTGCCCTGGCAACGGGAATTTCCGACGGCCTTGGATTTGGTGATAATACCAGGGCTGCTTTAATGACCAGGGGTATTGCTGAAATAAGCAGGCTGGGGGTTCGAATGGGTGCAAGCTCCTTAACCTTTGCAGGACTTGCCGGAATAGGAGATCTAATAGTTACCTGTACCAGCATGCACAGCCGGAACAGACGGGCCGGGATTCAGCTGGGTCAGGGGAAAAAACTAGATGAAGTGTTGGAGAATATGGGAATGATAGTGGAAGGGGTTAAAACCACCCAAGCGGCCTATGAACTTTCCCGCAGATATGAAGTGGAAATGCCCATAACGGAACAGGTATACGGAGTTTTATTTAAAGGGCAGGATCCCAAAAAAGGAGTAAATCAGTTAATGGGAAGAGTAAAAAGAAAAGAAGTGGAAGAAGTGGTTTTATACGGACAAAAGTGGCAGTAATTTAAGCTGCCACTTTTTTTATACCCCTCTTTATAATCCCCTACAAATCTTTCCTACCTGAATTACCCTTTAATTTAAAAATCTTTTATGGGAAGTCTTTTTTTAGGTAATATTCGGAATAACCTTTCATATATATATAACGTTAATAAGTGCCAAATACAGGAATGAACCATGATAAAACTCCAATGGACTTTTGGTTTAATTATTTGTACAAGGAGGGATAGGATGCTGTGAACCGTCGTTACCGCATCTTTCTTCTCATCCGTCCAAAATGTTTAGGGGGAGGGGATTGGTGAATGGAGAATTATGACATCTTCCGGGATGTGGCTGAAAGAACAGGAGGAGACATCTATATTGGAGTAGTGGGTCCAGTTAGATCGGGTAAATCCACTTTTATAAAAAGATTCATGGATCTATTAGTCATTCCCAATATTAAAAATCCCAATGTAAGGGAAAGGGCAATAGATGAGCTTCCCCAGAGCGGCGCAGGAAAGACCATAACCACAACGGAACCCAAGTTTGTCCCCGACGAAGCTGTGGAAATAGAAATTAAAGAAGGCCTAAAAATCAAGGTAAAGCTGGTGGACTGCGTAGGTTATACCGTTGAAGGCGCTTTGGGCTATGAGGAAGAAGAAGGGCCGCGCATGGTAAAAACCCCATGGTCCGAAGAAGAAATGCCCTTTCAGGAAGCTGCGGAAATGGGCACCCGCAAAGTCATTGAAGATCATTCAACCATCGGAATTGTGGTCACAACCGACGGCAGCATTACCGACATACCCCGGGAAAACTATGTAGCAGCCGAGGAACGTGTTATCTGGGAATTAAAGGAGCTGGGCAAGCCCTTTATAGTAATTTTAAACTCCGTCCATCCCATGCGCCAGGATACTGTGGAACTGGCCCATGAACTGGAAGAGCAATATGATGTTCCTGTTCTTCCGGTTAACTGTCTTTAAATGGAAGAAAAAGATATTCTGGGTATTCTGGAAGAAGTGCTGTACGAATTCCCCGTGGTGGAAGTCAATATAAATCTGCCCAAGTGGGTGGAAGAGCTGGATAATGACCACTGGCTGCGCCAAAAATTTGAAGAGGCCGTTAGCAATGCCATTGCTGAAGTAAAACGTTTGAGGGATATAGATACGGCTGTTGAAAAATTGGCCCAGTGTGAATATGCCAGCAGAATCGCCCTGAAGGATATGAATTTGGGAACAGGGGCCGCAACAATTCAGATGAGGGCTAAGGAAGGACTGTTCTACAGGATTTTGGAAGAAGTATCCGGCTTTACCATTGAAGGGGAGCACAAACTCCTTAAATTAATGAAAGAGCTTGCCGTGGCTAAAAGGGAGTACGATAAAATTGCCTTCGGCCTGCAGGAAGTGAGGTCCACCGGTTACGGAGTGGTTATTCCCACCGTTGATGAGATAATTCTTGAAGAACCGGAAATAATTAAACAGGGCGGCCGTTCGGGTGTCAAGCTTAAAGCAACGGCACCGTCCTACCACTTAATAAAAGCAGACATAAGCACCGAGATAACCCCCCTTATAGGTACGGAAAAGCAGTGTGAAGAACTGGTACAGTGGATACTGGAGGAATTTGAAGATAATCCGGAAAAAATTTGGGAAACAAATATTTTCGGCAAGTCCCTTCATGATTTGGTGAGGGAAGGAATTCAGAGCAAACTATATAGGATGCCTGAAAACGCCCAGATAAAACTCCAAGAAACCCTAGAAAAAATAATAAATGACGGTGGCGGGGGCCTGATATGCATTATCATTTAAAAAGTCGGTTTCAAAACCGGCTTTTATTTTTTTATGATATCGTAAGTTTGATAAAGAAAAACTCAAAAATAATGGCAGGATTATTATTTTTTTTGGAGTAAGCTTAATTATTAAACTATGACAAATTTTTTTTTCTGCTGTAGAATGTCTACTGTGTAAAGAAAAATGTATTTTGTTGATAGACAAAAGCGGTTTTACAGGGGGGACTCCTTTGGCAAAGGAAGAAGAAAGATATTTCTTGGTAAAAGGCTCCATACTGCCCGAAGCGGTGCTAAAAACGGTGGAAGCTAAGGAACTTCTAGAGCGCGGTGAAGCTTCCACGGTAAATGAAGCAGTGGCAAAGGTAGGAATAAGCAGGAGTGCTTATTATAAATACAAAGACGGGGTTTTTCCATTCTATGCTGCCAGCAGGGAAAAAATTGTTACCATTGCCCTGATTTTGGAACACAAAGCGGGCATTCTTTCCGGGATATTGAACGCCTTAGCCAGAGAAGGTGCCAATATTTTAACCATAAACCAGAGCATTCCCCTACGGGGCCTTGCCAACGTAAGCATTTCCATTGAAACTGCGGGGTTAAAAACGGATTTGGAAAGCCTTCTTCTTACCCTCAAGAAAGCTGAGGGAGCAAGGAAAGTAGAAGTTGTGGGCCACAGTTAAAAAGTATCTTAAACGGCAGGTGATTCGAAAGTGGATAAACCTTCAATAAAAATAGGCATTTTGGGTCTGGGCACCGTTGGAAGCGGTGTAGTCGAAGTACTTAATAAAAACGGATCGGATATAGAGAAAAAAGTGGGAAGAAAAATAGAGATCAAAGATATTTTAGTAAGAGATATCTCCAAGAAGAGAAAGACGGAGGTGCCCCAGCATCTTTTGACTACAAATCCCGACGATATTTTAGAGAATCCGGAAATAGACATTGTGGTTGAAGTTATGGGAACCATTGATTTGGCCCGGCAGTATATACTGAAGGCCTTTGAGAATAAGAAATCCGTTGTCACTGCCAATAAGGATTTAATTGCCCTTCACGGGAAAGAGCTCTTTGAGGCTGCTGAAAAAGCAGGAAGGGATCTTTTATTTGAGGCCAGCGTTGCAGGGGGTATACCCATTATCCGGCCTTTGAAAGAATGCTTGAGCGGTAATAGGTTTACTAGGATTATGGGTATCATAAACGGCACCACAAACTACATACTGACCAAAATGAGCAGGGATAAGATGGAATTTGATGATGCCCTAGCTGAAGCCCAGAGGCTGGGTTATGCAGAAGCGGATCCCGCTTCTGATATTGAAGGATTGGATGCGGCCCGCAAAATAGCAATTCTCGCCTCCATTGCTTTTAACTCCAGGGTTACCTATGAAGATGTTTACGTGGAAGGAATTACTAAGATCAACTCCTACGACATACGATATGCAGAGGAATTGGGATATGCGGTAAAATTATTGGGCATTGCCAAGGAAGCGGACGGAGAGCTGGATGTGCGGGTGCACCCTGTTTTTATCCCCAAATCCCATGCCCTAGCCGCAGTGAGCGATGAGTTTAATGCCATTTTCGTTGAAGGGGACGCCGTGGGTGAAGCAATGTTTTACGGTAAAGGTGCCGGCAAGCTCCCTACAGCCAGCGCTGTGGTGGGGGACATAATTTCCGCAGCACGCAACCTTAGCTTCGGAATGCCCGGAAGAGTGGGCTGCACCTGCTTTTACAGCAAGAAAATAAAGCCCATTCAGGAAATAGAATCAAAATATTATCTGCGTCTGTTGGTAGAGGATCGACCCGGTGTTTTGGCATCCATTGCAGGGGTCTTTGGAAATTCCAATGTCAGCATAGCCTCGGTAATACAAAAGCGCATTGAAAAGGATATGGCCGAAATCGTTCTTGTTACCCATACAGTTAAGGAAGCCAATCTCCGGGATGCGTTGAAAATCATAGAAGGGCTTACCATAGTAGGAAACATAGGAAACGTAATTAGAGTTGAAGGGAGCGATACTTAATGGTGTGGCAGGGGGTAATATCCCAGTATAAGGACTATTTACCCGTAACCGACAAAACACCCCTGATCAGCTTAAAGGAGGGCAACACTCCCCTTATCAAATCCCGGAGCATATCAGAAATGGTGGGAGCCAATGTCTATTTTAAATTTGAGGGCATGAACCCCACAGGCTCTTTTAAGGATCGGGGAATGGTGGTGGCCGTTGTCAAAGCACTGGAAGAGAACGCAAAGGCGGTTATGTGTGCTTCTACGGGAAATACTTCCGCTGCAGCGGCGGCATACGCTGCCCTTTGCGGTTTAAAGTGCTTAGTGGTTATTCCCGAAGGAAACATTGCCCTGGGTAAGCTTGCCCAGGCACTAATTTACGGCGCCAAGGTTATCCCCATAAAGGGAAGCTTTGACGATGCCTTGAGAATTGTCCGAAGTATAACGGAAAAGCATCCCATCACACTGGTAAACTCCATTAATCCCTACCGCATCGAAGGACAGAAAACCGCAGCCTTTGAAATCTGCGACGTTTTGGGTGAAGCTCCGGATTACCTGGCCATTCCCGTGGGCAATGCAGGAAACATAACGGCTTACTGGAAAGGCTTTGTGGAATACTATGAAGCCAAACAGGTGGGGAAAAAGCCCGTAATGCTGGGTTTTCAAGCAGAAGGGGCCGCTCCCATTGTCAGAGGGCATGTGGTGGAAAATCCCCAGACCATTGCCACCGCCATTAGAATAGGAAACCCAGCCAGCTGGAAAGGGGCAGAAAGGGCGGCCCAGGAATCCGGTGGTGTAATTGACATGGTTTCCGATGAAGAAATACTTGAAGCATACAAAATGCTGGCTTCAGCGGAAGGAATTTTTGTCGAACCCGCTTCCGCTGCTTCCGTGGCCGGCGTATTAAAATATGCCAAAAAGAAATTCTTCAAAAAGAAAAATACAATTGTATGCGTCCTTACGGGACACGGCCTCAAAGATCCCGACAATGCCGTAGGGAATGTAAAAGAGCCCGTTTCAGTTCCTGCGGATGAAGAGGCAGTGCTG
>JAAYIF010000043.1 GCA_012523575.1 Clostridia bacterium | reverse complement strand
GTCTGTCCGCTGAGGTTTCCAATTTTTAATGCGGGAACAATTAACCTTTAAATTGCCGCAGCTGAGATGCGGTGGTGAAAAAACCACAGGGCTTCCTTCTTTTACGCTGCTGTCAAATCCGTCTGCGGAAACCAACAGGGAATTTGGTCCCATAGCTTCTTCATTTACGACTAGGCTCAGCAGGGGCCTTGGAGGATCCGATTGAATATTTACAACCCTTCGGAATACACAGTGCACCCTGAATTTTTCCCCTTTTATGCGCTGAGCAAAGTCTCTCCCCCAGGCCTTGGCTGAATAAATTTTTTGTGCGTTTCTGCTCACCCTCTCACCTTCTTTGTGAAACCTTAAAGCAGTGAAAACCCTACAAGCTAGTTTTCTTCTGCTAATTCCCAATCTTCAAGATCGGCGGTAACGTTTTCCTCACTTCTGTACAGGGACATAGCATAGCAAAGTACGGCAATCATTAAATATCCCACTGTGGGATACAGGGCAACACCTATGCCCAGTTCCGAAGCGTGTATCACTCCGAAGAAGCAGCATACAGCTCCAAAGAGGCTGTAGTAAGCCGCTTTTTTGAAATCCCGGTCTATTATATAAGCAGTTATTGCTCCTAAAATCATACCCACCAAAATTGCTCCTGCTCCTAAAACGGACATTCCTTTATAAATTACCCCTGCATTGCCCAGCACATCAAAGCCGATTTCAGCAGCGCTGGTCCCTGCTGCAGACAGAGCATTGTCAATCTGGTTTTGGAGATAGTTGGCAATCCACGGAATCAGAGCCAGAATGATGGCCGGAGCATGACGCTTCGGTGTAGCGTTAAAGGACTGGGACCCAATAACCATAGCAATGTAAACCAAAATGGGCAGAATAGCCACCAGTGGAATAATTGACAGCATTAAGGGAAGAAGACCGAGAATTCCGATGATTATTACTGCAGCACCTGTGGCAAGGGAATAGCCCACTCTGGCACCTACGCTCTTCCAGCCCGGATGGCCGATGTAGATAATGGTCGGGAATGGGCTTCCCAGCAGAGCGCCAAGGAGTGTGCCGAGGCCCGGAACCAGCATGCTTTCCTGAGTATTATACTTGTCTCCAGCTGCTTCCGCACTCTCGACGTTGTTCAAACTTTCTAAGAAGTCATAAATTGCCAGAGGTATGGCTGAAGCAATAAAGGGACCAATCAACTTCATGCCGGTAATAATGGGCCCGATGCCTATAATGGGATAGGTAACAGAGAAACCTTTAAGGGCTTCCGTTACTTCTTCGGGCTTCATATATCCAGTGGCCCAACCTATCACTGTACCTACAATAATGGCCATAAGACCGGCTGGAATATTAAAGGGAAAAGATTTACGGGCAAACCAACCGATAATTACTATTCCCAAACATACCAATCCAATGTGCGGGGCTTCCCAAACCTGCATTGCCGGAGACATGGCAATGAACGTAAGGGCCACACCCGCCAAAGTTCCAAGCATAGCAGCCCTTGGCGTAACCTTACGAATGTAACTTCCCACAAAGGCTCCAGCAATCTCCACAATGGCGTGGACAAAGTTCCAGGCTACACCCACAGACCAAGCGGTGACCCAATTTTTTGTTGAGACATAAACGGGAAGCATTACTGCAAAGGAACAGATAAAGTAGTGGGGTACGCTTAAGCCGTAGGGCATAGCTGTTACATCATCCCGCCCCTCTTTTATGGAGAGCTTTTTGGCCTGCCAGGCAAGATAGAGGTTGCCTAAACCAACTGACAAAACCACTGCGGGTACAATTCTTTTGTATACGAGATCTGGAGGCATTTTTATGGAAATAACTAGGAGTCCGATGGCAGTTAATATATTGGTAAGGCTGTTGGTAAACAAGCCGAAAAATCCGTTTATATCTCCTTTAACCCACCAAGGTACTAGTCTTTTTTCAGAAGACATACGAACACTCCCCCACTTTCTGAAATAATAGGATATTGTAATAGCGAAATATAGGGAGTAAAATTAAAGTAACGCTATAGATTTGCTCTTCCCCGGAATAGTCTTAAAACAAACATACAGAACAGCAAAATTGGCATTCATGAGGGGGCCGGAAAGCAGGCTGTCAGTGCGGTGAGCTTACCACCTCCTCCCAGGCATTTTTTGTCGCCGGCATGTTTTTTTAGGCCTGGGTCACAGCCTGCCTATCCGGCGTTAAAAGCTTTTAATTAGCTTTTAAGCTTTTTTTGCTTCCTTTAAAGCTTCCAGCAACTTCTGGGAATCAGATACCCAACCGAAAATGCCGCCCTGCTGATGGGTCATTCTGACGGCAGCTTTGTGATCCTCGGGATCAAAGGCTGCTGAGCAGTCTTCCAGAAGCAGGCATTCGTATCCTCTGTCGTTTGCTTCACGGATTGTTGTATGGACGCATACGTGGGTTGTTACGCCGGTTACTATTAAACTCTTGATGCCTTTATTGCGCAGAATTAAATCCAGATCTGTTTTGTAAAAGGAACCTTTACCCGGTTTATCAATAATGGGCTCATTGGGCAAAGGTTTTAATTCATCCACAATGTCGTGACCGTATTCACCGCGGATTAATATCCTTCCCATGGGACCTTCGTCACCGATACCGGCACCCTGTCTTCTGCTGCGGTTTAATTTTGTTTTAATATTACCATAAGCCACAGGTATATATAAATTATATCTCGTTGGTACAGGCATCAGATATCC
>JAAYIF010000063.1 GCA_012523575.1 Clostridia bacterium | reverse complement strand
TTACCGGCCTTGTGGGTGTCTTTACACAGCTTGGTCTGAGGAAAAAGTTTGCACCAATCGTGAGCCTGGTTCTTGGCTTATTGATTGGTATTTTTTATGTCTATCCTGGAGACATCAAAGGCGGCATTTTGGTCGGGATAATGCTTGGGTTGTCTGCTGTCGGGCTTTATTCCGGCGTCAAGAACACCAAAGAATTAGCGAAAGGGGAGGATTGAATTGTTTAAGTGGTTTGTGGATCCTGGTCATGGTGGACGTGATCCGGGTGCGGTTGCAAATGGCTTGCAAGAGAAAAACGTCACTCTTAAAATCGCTAAAAAAATAAAGAAAATCGCTGAGAGTGAATTTGACGGCGTGGAGGTTCGTTTGAGCCGGTACGCGGACGAGACGGTTTCTTTAAAAGAAAGAACCGACCAGGCCAATTCCTGGGGTGCTGATTTGTTTACGTCGGTACACATTAATGCCGGCGGCGGCACCGGTTTCGAGTCTTTCATCTATAACGGAAACTATTCCGGGAAGGCTCAAACTGATCGCGTTCGGTCCTTTGTTCATGATGAGATTGTGAAACAAACCGGATTCCGAGACCGCGGCAAAAAACAAGCGAATTTCCATGTCCTTCGCGAAACTCGTATGACTGCCCATCTTACTGAAAACGGATTTATCGACAATGCATCGGATGCATCAAAGCTCAAATCCGACGCGCTCCTGGAGAAGATTGCTCGCGGTCATGTCCTTGGTGCGGCGAGGGCGTATGGATGGAAAAAGAAAAGTTCTGGCGGTTCATCTGGTAGTTCTGGCTCTGGCTCTGGTTCTGGATCCAGCTCTAGTGGAACGTATTATCGCGTCGTAACAGGTAGCTTTAAAAACCGCAGCAATGCGGAGAAACGTCAACAAGAATTGAAAAAAGCCGGCTTTGAATCGTTCCTGGATGTTTATAAACACAAAGGGGAAACTTTCTATCGTGTCATCACGGGTAGTTTCAAAGAACGCACCAATGCCAATAAGCGCCAGGAAGCTCTTCAAAAGAAAGGTTTCACGTCATTTATCGATGTGTTCAAAAAATAAGCGTTTTAACTTTAAAACCAGGGGGTGATTATCTTAATATAGACACAAAAGATAAAACGGAGTGGTGCCTGATGAAAAAACTTTTAATGGTAGTATTATCGTTAATCGCTTTATCTGGATGCGGATCATCGGCCAGTGGTGAAGAAACAGGTCCATCAGAAGAAAAAATCAAACAAGAAGTCGAAGCTGGAAAAACAAAGGGGTTAGGTGTTGAATCGAAGGATGCCGATTCTAAACACTTAATCGGTGAGCTTGAAAAAACGGGACCTGTATTTCATCCTTTCTCAACAGAAATGGAATATATCGAACAAAAAGTTAAATGGAACCCAGAGGTCAAAGAACAAATCAGCCAGTTCATCGACACAAACCACGAATTTTTTAACGAAACGCTTGGTTGGGGAAAATATAAAAACGTAAATTGGAATCAACAAAAGGAACGCGCGGATCAAATCATTGAAGAAGTAACCGTACTTTTACCAAAGATCGAAAAACAAATTCAAACCATGATGGAAGAGAAATTACTCACAGATGTAGCCATTGACGATGATCCACGTGATTTGAAACTTGATTTTAATATGATACAGGCTCTGTTAGAAATTGCAACGAAAAATCAAGATGTACAAGGGCTTATTTATGCACACCGTGTTTTTCATGATTTGGATGTTGAATGGAACGGATGTACCAGTCACAAATTCGGAATGTCAGCGTACTATCATGGTGGGGAAAACAGACCGGTTCTTTACGAATACGTAGAAGATAATTCATCTTATATTGTTGAAGAAGGTTGGATCGTTAAAAAGCCACATTAAAAAGTGGCTTTTTTTCGTTTAGGCACACAAAGCATGGGGTCGTCACGGCTGGGGTGTCCGCTGTGAGACGGAATCTGAAATAATTTGGGATCAACACTTAAGGAGGATGTATAAAATGAATTGGGCAGCGATCAATATGTCGAATAAAGCTTTACCTGTTTATGATGTTTATAATCGTTCAAAACGACTTGGCACCATATATAAGCGTGAATTGTTTGGCGTTGACAGGAAATGGGGAGGAGATGATTATTTTTATCGAATTGTATTTCGAAATCCGCGCGGAAATAAAAGCGTAGGGTTGCTTATTAATCCACCACGTTCAGCATTAGAAAACGCATATAAATCTAAATACAGCTATGGCGTTCGGTTAATCAATGGCACTTATTATTATGCATTTAAAATGACGAGGACAGAACCTATTTATCATGCTGACGGTAGAAGGGTAGGCGCGGTTGCAGCCGGCCGATACGTTTTTACAAAAAGTAATCCATCAACCGGTGATAATCATCCTGATTGGCTACAAATATATTATGCTGAAAAAACAAATGGTAAACTTGATAGAATTC
>JAAYIF010000042.1 GCA_012523575.1 Clostridia bacterium | reverse complement strand
CTGTTATGGCATACAATACTAGAGGTGCAGTTGATGCTTCATGTGCTCCAAGAAGGGAAGCCAAAAGCATTCTTCCTTCTTCCGGTATCTGATCCGAGTTTTTAACATGAGCAAAAAGTTTTAACAACAATGCCTAAGTTGTTTCGTGCAAATAGGGTCCAAAAAAAGGCAGTGTTATATTACTTCCCCCACTATCCGAAAATGCTAAAGGCTTTATCACCTCCTTCTGCAATCTTGATATTTCAGATAAATTGCTGTGAAAAAGAAAAAAATGCAAAACCCTTCCACCCTGCGACATCCAAAGCCAAGTTAAATAACCTGCTGCTCCTGCAACAGCACACCTGGGACAAAAATTTATTTTTCCTTTTCCACGAGAATAAAAAGTGCCAAATTTATTAGGAGCAACAATAAACGGGAATATCCACATTTTAGCATCGGTGACTGGAGCATGGGCTCCGCATATATCACACTGTTTTTTGCTACGACTAAAATTGAGTTCCAACTTGGGACGAGGTGGAGATAAATAATACGTTGTACCATCTATTTTCGTTTTTGGTGGAGAATCAACAACTTTAATAAAGAAACCGCTGGGATAAATCCAAGTAACTTTATTATAATTTTTTATTTCCCCAGCAGCTTCATCGAAATATTGACCTACATTACCTGTTTTATATTGAAGTCTTTCCTGAATAAACGCTAACACGTCTTTGAGGTCATAACTCCCCTGCCCTAGCTCGTTGACCAAATATGCCAACCCATTGTCAATCCAAAAATTATCAGTAGGGCATTGTAAATCAAGCTGTACCAAGATTTTTTCATTAACCATCTGTTCACCCTCTTTTCCTGTACCGCACTTTTTTATAAGTGCTGATTTAAAGAGCATTTACCAACTTGCAGCATCCGTAGCCCTGGGAGTTCTTTGCTCCCAGACCTGCGTCCAGCGCCAGCTGCAGAAGTTCCGGTTCACCGGAAAGCTCGTACTCCCCAAGCCAACCTTTAACCACTGTTTCCTTATAATAAGTTACCTTCATATCACGTTCATCAACCTTTACGGGACGCTCTGACATTCCATCGGCCGGGCAGCTGCAGCCGTAAACCAGAAGATGCTTTTTCTCCAGATTAGAAGCAATTAGCTGGGAAAAACGCTCTTCATAGGGAGAATAATAATAGGTAAATTTCCGTCCATCCTGGGCAAAGGTGCTGTAAACTACCAGGGGCGAAAGCATTCTCACTCGAATTGTGTTTTCGGAAACCTTTGGTGCTGCCGTTGCTATTTCTTTAACTTCCAAATGCGCACTGCCAATGCGCACCTTACCCCTTCGCATAAAGCCCGTTCCCAATTCCTGAAGTATGGAGGGAATGGGGGAACAGATTGTAAGGCGTATGGGAGGTTTTAAAATTAGGCGACGGGTTTTTTTGTCATAGACTACGTCCTCTCCCATAAGCCGGGAAAAGGTAAACAATTTAAAACGCCGTTTTCCCAGAACAAACCCCTGCTCGTGCAAGTAATTCCTCATTGCCGGGTCATCCATCTGACGATAGATCATTCCCTGGAGCAGGTGGCCGTACTGTACAGGGACAGCAATGGCACCGGGAGCGTCAAAATAAATAGTTAGCTGCACATAAACCACCCCAAAGTTTCTATATTGCTTGATAATCCGCAAAATTTACTCTTCGCTGAGAACTTTTTTAATTAAGGCCGTTTTGGGCTT
>JAAYIF010000041.1 GCA_012523575.1 Clostridia bacterium | reverse complement strand
GGCGTACAGAGGGTTGTCCCTGATATCCACTTCTGCTTCGATCCTAAGCTGCGGAACACCACCATGCCGGCGGCTTTGGTGGAAATCGTCTTTTTGAGCAATGCGCAGGAAGCGGAATAAAGGAGGATATGAAATCCAAGCTCATATTGAGCGGTCGTGGGATAGAGGTCGGTTTTTTTACCGGACGAACAGAATCCAGAAAAAGATAGAATTAATGATCCCGACATGATTTTAAGGCAGAGGGTGTACATAGAACTGGGATTGGATTGGTTTAAGCTGTTTAGGGAGTTATGATGCTATAAAAGGTTGAAGCACCCGGGAGGGGTGCTTTTGTCGTAATATGTCGAAATTTTTGTCTAGGACTCTCCCCTTTTCCTGCAGAAATATTTTTTAATAATTACCATAAAGGAAATGGGGAGGATTAAGTTTGCCAGTAAAAGATATTAGATTTGACTACTTTCAAGTATATTGTAAACATTATGATAAAGAAAAAGATGAAGTATCATTCCTAATATTTGATTTGGAACCTATTTTGGAACAAGCGGCCCGACTTGACGCTGTGCAGAGAACTTATCAGTATTATGATGAAGAGTCTAGATTACAGAAAGTTTTTCCTGATAATTTAAATGGCACTCGCATATGGGGGATGCAATTTCTGAGAATAAGAAAGAATTTAATTCCGGGTATAGCAACTGACGATGGAGCATATGAGCCTCTAGAACTTAGAGAAGGAGAATATATTGGAGAAGAAGCATCGGCTCTTTATGACCCACAATATTCTGTACTAATGTTGCAAAGAAATCGCAATAGCCTTTCGCCTACTGGCATTGAAGCATTTTTTAACAAAGCTTGGGAGGAACACACTATTCAACTGAGACCAATAATTCTGCCAGAAGACTATATACAGTTTACAGAAGACGACTTCTATCGTTGCATTACTGTAAGTTTTGCGGATGTTAAAACGAGTCAAATTAATGGCCGGTCATCACTTATGAAATTGTAAGAACACGACAATTTTTTGAAGAAATTTTAAGGAAAGCTGAGTGATTGTGCCGTGAGAGCATTGTTTGGGCTCTATGTAGAACGTTTTTTCCCTTTTGTATGTGCAATATTTGCTGGATTTGCGGTCTTTATCTATGGCTTGAAATTAAAAGATATAAAAAATGTTAATGAATTATTGGCTGCGACAGTAAATGTTAGTGCAATTCTTATAGGTTTTCTTTCTGTAATGATTTCTATTCTAATTAGTATTACTGGAAGCCGTGTTATGAAACGCATTAGAGAGAACAATGCGACTGAACTTCTTAACTCGTATTTCTTTTGGGCATTGATTTCGGGATTTATTGTTGCCATAAGCTCAATGGTTCTTACTGTGTTTTATAATATTGACTTAGCGAGTGCTAAATTTTTAACTGCACTTTGGGTTTTTATAACTACATTTTTCCTAATCAGTTCATTTAGAATTGTGTTGATTTTGTTGCGAATACTTAAAAATGTTGTAGAAGAAGATGAAGCTGCTTCAAAACCAAATTATATAAGGCCGGATGGCAAGAAGGCTTTTCCACATAAGTAAACGGTGCTCTCAACATTTTTGAAAGAGCTTTTCAGGTATCTCCCGTGAAGGGGAGTAGTGGTCGTGTGGCGCGGCCCGCGGTCGTGTCATACCATTTGGGATGGCACGGTGTCGCTGAACCGAAGCGCAAGAATAAATTCTTGCGTGCATCCGCTTGAGGATGTCCCTCAATTTATTGAGGGGAGGACGTCACTTACTTTTCGACAGAAATGGCGAATGTTTGCATGTGATCTTCTTGACATATAGTCGGATTTTTGGTAAAAAAATAATTGAAACCTCCTTTTGAGATTACCTCCTTAACGGAGGGGCGGGACAGCCTGGGAACGCACCGGGCTGTTTCGTTTTTAGACACGCTCACCTCCTTTCAAGGTTTAACGGCAGAGTTTGTCTCTGCCGTTTTTTCGTTTTAAGCAACTCAACTCCTTTCACATCCCTTTTTCTCTGGCAGGGGCGACCCTGCCTTTTTTTTGTATCAAGAAAAGGAGGTAATTGCATGGAGGAAACATTAATTAAAGAAAAATTTAACGACCTGAAGAATCAAAAGTGCTACATAGTTGAGTACCAATGCTACAATGCGACCCCCGGAAGGCTCGTTGTGGTGGCACACAACGGTTATGACGCTATTAAGCGTTTTATAAAGGACTGGAAAGCAAAGTACAGGGCAGGCGAGGTAAGCATCCCTTTAGAAGAACTGCAAAATTTAAAAGTCCAGGAATGGTGCTCTTTCTGGAACGAGTCTTTGGGAATATTCTGATTGCAGTAAAGAACTTTTTCGCAAGACCGCTTAACAAGAACAAATGGCTGTTTTGTTTATTACTGCTTTGCTTTATTTTTAACTTTCCCGCCGCGAAGTCCCCACCCGTGAGGGTGGGGATGAAAGGCGGTCATTGCTTATTTTCAGTTCTTCCGATAAAATAAAGGCATGAAGTACCAATTAGATAAGGGATGTCATTCTGTATACTCTCTTCGGTTCCACTATGTGTGCTGTGTGAAGTACCGGAAAAAGGTACTG
>JAAYIF010000040.1 GCA_012523575.1 Clostridia bacterium | reverse complement strand
CTATGGGCAGTCCATGTTTGCGGCAGGCATCCAACGCTTCTTTAATTTTCTCGGCTACTTTCATTGCCCCGTACACTTCCATAGGTGCTCCAGGCAAACAAAAATCTTTTTGCATATCAACAATTAATAATGCGGTTTTTCCCATGTTTTTACCCCCTTAAAAAATTTTGTCTTCCAAATTTTGGATTAATCCTAAAAACATCCCCCCTTTATCGTTATATAATTACAAATTCATTACAAGCTGTAATTGATGGAAGGAGGCTGAGGTATGGTGTAGTTGGATAGTGACTGATGGTTATCTCTACCAAAAATTAGCGGGCTGCTGGTATGCTGGGATATTGGATTGGTGGGCTATTGGATAATTGGCATGTCCACTTTGGTAGTCTAAATTATATTTCTAGGTAAACGCTTGTCAATAGGTTTAATGAGTTTTTTTGGTACTTTTTTGGCATTAGGCATCCCGGCATCCCGTGAGCTTCCCCGGTCAGGTAAACATGCATTACTCATTGCAAGAATTGTTTTCCAGCTGCAAAAACCCTCAATATTAACCGGCTGGAATAAAAAAATGGTATTATTAAATTACGGATTACTGGAATTTTCACAATAAAAAAGAAAGAAGGGAAATCTATGTGGGAAGATTTTAAAGCTTTTGTAATGCGTGGTAACGTGCTGGACCTAGCCGTTGGTGTAATTATTGGTACTGCCTTTGGGAAAATAGTTTCCTCCCTGGTAGAAGATATCATTATGCCAATTATCGGTCTGATTATCGGAGGAATCGACCTGACAAGACTGGAATTAATGGTTGGATATGTGGGAATTAAATACGGAGTTTTTGCCCAAAGCGTACTGGATTTCCTGATCATAACCACGTCTTTATTTATCTTTATTAAATTTATATCCAATATCAGAAAAAAAGAGCCCGATGCTGCTGCGGAGGAAGAACCGGCAGCCCCCACCCAGGAGGAATTACTCACTGAAATCCGTGACCTGTTGAAAGAAAGAACAACAAACCTTTAACAAAAAAATCCCGCACGCTGTATAAAGCGAATGCGGGATTTTATCTCGCTTCCGGTTGAGGTATATCATTGAACTCAACCCTGGCAGAAGGATTAAAGGGGTTAGTCCTCATTTCAAAGGAATAAAGAAAGGGATAATTATTCTCCAAATGATTAAGGTAGCCCAGCCACTCACAAACCAAGGCCTTATAAACTCTGGCTAAATCCCCTGAAAGGTGAACTTTATCCGCATTGCTCAGGTCGTCCAAATCTTTACGGCTTGACAATTCTTCTGCCATATGGAACAGCGCCCAAAGCAGGTCCGTGAAGGACTCATTTTCCAATAAGCTGGGATTCTGCAGCAGAGCAAGTAAAAAATCCCGATTGTCATGGAGCAGTTTTTTAAAATTTTTCAAGTCTCCTTCAGTAACCGCAACCTTTGCATGATGCTGCTTCACAATCTCCTGAGCTCTCTTGAAGTCCTCTGGCTTCCACTTATCAGAAAACTGAAGATGCCTGCTCAATTCTTCATAATTCCTATCAAAATCAGCTACAAACGAAATAAGTTCAGTGCCAATTTCGCTGAAAAATACTCCGATAACCATGTTTAGTTTCTGCAATCTATTTTTTATTTCCCTTGATGTAATTATTTTGTCAATTACTAGAGTAACAAGGATTACGGATTTAAATACAAACCCTGTCTCTTCCAGGAGATATTGAACAATTGCCGCAGAATCATGAAAAAGAATAAAGTCCAAGGTAAAGCAGGCAACTGCAAGGACCAGAAACACAATTACCAGAATTACCATCCACCCGGTATCACTTAAATTTCCCTTATTCATGATGTATCTCCTCCTGCCTCTTGAGATACTTTTTTATCATAACACTAAATCCGCGTAAATGTTATAGATCCGCCATACTTTGACAAAGTGTTCGATACTTTTATCCCTGTCTATTAGGTCTAAAAACTTCACTCCAACCAACACCCCATCATCCGAAAAGAAAAATATTCCCTCAAATAGATCCCGGACATTTACGTTCCATGGATTTAAAAGTATAATTTTCTCGGCAACATACTTTTTTCTTCCTTCTTACAAATAGGCTTTCAGCTAAATGGGAGTTAACAGATCACCAAGGATTTTGGAAAAGTTGCGAACTGTATGCTGTCGTGAAAGTAATATATAACTTGATAAGAAAACAAAAATATATTTATACTCCACGTCAGAATTTTTTTTATGGCAAAAACATTTTGTCGTCGTGTTTCTATAAATTGGTAGGGATATAACGCTTTCCTTTTACAGTAATTGGTCCTGAATTTTGATTGGGCGGCTTTTCGGAAACTGTTTCAGGAAAATAATCAAGAACAATATCATTGAACACTATAGTTTGAGCACAATCCAACATCTTCTTACTAAAAGGATAGGTTGTTTCATACATATTGACTGTTACAAATATATAAACATTCTGCGGTATCCCAAGGGCACTTGGCATATTTTCACGTTTCAAATTTGGATTTTTGGAATAAATATCCAGCATATCACCATAGTTTGGGTTTTATTACAGGCTAACCGTTTTTTCATATTTTGCCTGCGCCTTTTAAGAAAATCAATCTTCACGAATAAAGAAAAAAGCAAGCAACAGCATTAAAATACTGATGCTTGCTAATATAAAATATAAGGGTTGTGGAGTTATGTGGTCTTTGCGAAAAGCCCGAACCCGGGCCTGGTCATGGTCCGTCTCAGTATTATGGAAGAATTATTAACTCTTATGATTCTCCCATAACCTCTTTACTCCCGGTTTCTCTTTTAAACAGTAGACGCAGCATAGGAGGTGTGGCCACTGTAGTTACAATGGTCACTACAACCATAGCTGTGAAGAGAGCCTCCCCGATTAAGCCGCTATCCAGGCCTATCTTGGATATGATCAAAGCTACTTCCCCGCGGGCTACCATTCCGGCACCCACTGCTAGAGAGCTGTTGAGGTTTAGCCCGGAAAACATGGCTCCAGCACCGCAACCTATCAACTTTGTCAGTACTGCCAATACCGTACAGATTACTGTAAAGACAAGCAATCCCCCTGTAAGGCCCCTTATGTCTGCAGCAAGGCCTATGCTCACAAAGAAAAAGGGAATAAAGAAGGAGTACCCTACTGACTCTACCCCTTCATAAATTTCGTGCTGGTAGGGCGTCATGCTGATCATAAGTCCTGCCAGGTAAGCACCTACAATACCAGCCAGACCTAAAAGCTCTGCCCCTGCTCCGAATAGCAGGGCAATTATTATCCCTGTGGTAAGAACAGGCACTGTCACACCAAGCCTTGAGGCAAAATTTAAGAGCCTAGGGATGATGGTCATCCCTACCAGTATACCTATGGCGAAGAATATGACTACTTTTAAGCAAATTATCCCTACCTCAGTAAGACCGCCGCCCTGCCCCAGGGTGAGACCCAGAACTATGCTCAAAGTGACTAGGCCAAGTATATCGTCTATAACGGCTGCACCTAAAATGGTGAATCCTTCCCTTGTCTGAAGCTTACCAAGTTCTCGCAAAGTTTGGACGGAAATGCTGACGCTGGTGGCAACCATGATGGTGCCGATAAAGAGAGCAGTTGCCCAGTCAAAGCCATAGATAACAGCCAGGAAATATCCTGCTGCTAGGGGGACGACAACTCCAAGGACTGCAGCTAAAGCGGCACTCTTGGCTGACTTTAGAAATTCCTGGAGGTCTGTCTCAACTCCGGCGATAAACATCAGAAGCAGTACGCCAAGCTCGGATAATTGCTTTATCATTTCCGTT
Organism: Clostridia bacterium; assembly: GCA_012523575.1. Classification (GTDB taxonomy): domain Bacteria; phylum Bacillota; class DTU086; order DTU086; family DTU086; genus 41-269. The sequence continues at coordinate 430 of JAAYIF010000040.1, read as the reverse complement.
TCATGAACAATCCCTAAAAGGCTCGGTCCAACAATCAAACCAACCAGTAACTTGCCAAACACTGAAGGTTGACCCAAGCGCACGCTAAGGTCCCCGGCAAGTTTAACAGCAACCAAGACGATAATAACGGTAAGGATAAATTCAGTCTTGTCTATTGCTGCTGCTGACGGTTGAAATATTTCTAAGAAATTCATATTTTCTACTCCTTTAAACCAGAAATATTCAAGTAGCAAAAAAGTACCCCCGTATCGCCGTCCTACGGCGATACGGGTTTATAAACTGCTGGGTAAAAGTTTACCCGAGAAGAGGAAGATTTACTTCGCCTAAGCTCTCTCCCTCAGGAACTGAAGTGGAGCTATCAGCATACCAATACCGAAACAGACAAAGCCTAAGATCATTAGAGCGGAATTATCCTTAAGTCCTCCATAGT
>JAAYIF010000039.1 GCA_012523575.1 Clostridia bacterium | reverse complement strand
GGGTTCCGCTTTTTTAACTCCGGGAAAGCGGTTTAATTCCCATAGGGCTTTATCCCTTTTCCTGGGATCGGTAAAAATGATTTTGGTATCGTAAGTTTCGACTTTTTCAAACTGTTCAAATAGCATTTTTTCGCTTAATTGTTTTGTTGCCCAGGTCATTCCAGCCAGAGAAAAAGCAAAGGTTATACCGATAAAAACGATAACGCTTCTTTTGGGGTTGCGGTAAAGATTGCGGAATGCCATTTTCCCCTGGACCGTCAGCATATTCCAAAAAGAACCCAATCTCTCCAAAGGGATTTGTTTACCCGGGGACGGGGTAGGGGGGCGCATGGCCTGGGAAGGCTGCAGGGCAAGGATTCCCTTGCATCCGCTGTAACCTGCGGCGGCGGAAAATATTAGGGAGATTAAAAGGCTTTCCAGGAGATAGCGTAAGGAAATCCTGCTTTCCAGTCCTGGCATGTTAAAAAACATTTCATATGCTGAAGTTAATGGGAATGAGAGAGCTATCCCTGCGGCTCCCCCCAGTGCTCCACCCAAAAGACCGATAATTACGGAATAGGATAAATAATGGAGCATTATTTCGGAATCTTTATACCCCAGGGCTTTTAGTACTCCTATTTGCCCCCGCTGCTGTTCCACCGTCCTTCTCATCATTATGTACAATACCACTGCCGCTATGGTAAGGAAAACGGCAGGCATGCTCCTGGAGGTGGCTTTAATCCCGTCCAGTTCCTGGTTCAGCATGAGATGACTTGGCTGATCCTTTCGCGGATAAAGGGACAATATTCCATAGGGTTTTAGTTCCCTTTCCAGTACCGGCTTTACATCGTCAAAGTCAGTACCGGGCTCCAGGGTGAAGACAATGCTGTTGACGGTATTTTTTTTGCCCAACAGTGACTGCATTGTTTCATAGGGCAGGTAAGCAACACCGTACTTTTCAGGATCGGGAAAAACGTCCCCTGCGGTTCGTAAGGCATAAATGAATTCAGGGTTTCTGGCTGCTCCCGCAACCGTAAACTTTACCTTTTTCCCCTTGATTACAACTTCCAGTTCATCATTAAGCCGGAGATGATTGGCTTCAAAGAATTTGTTGTCCAAGATAATATCTTTTTTGCTGTCCTGTGCATCCGGCAGGGACCCCGCCGTAAGCATAAATGCGTTAATGGGATTGTTAAGGCGGGGATCAAAGGAAACCAGCTTAAGGTATACATTTTCCGTCTTTCCGGGGAAGAGAACCCGTACCTCTTCCATCGTCCTTCCCTGCAGGTCCCTAATGCCGTCGATTTTTTTTAATCGGTCCACTTCCCTGGCGGGCATTTCCATTATATCTGCGTAGCCGTCGGCAAAATTTTGATCTCTGTAAAAATTTACCTGGGAAGCGGTTAAATTTTCACTAACGACGGCGAAGCTTGCATAAATCATCAATCCTATAGCAATAACAGTAATACACGCTGCATAACCCAGTTTATTTTCCTTTAGTTCCCGAATAACTTTTCTGCGGAACATTACCACGTCACCTTTTCAGGGGGAATGGGGTTTTCGTTGTGAAGGATCCTTGTTATTTCCCCGTCCCTTAGATAAAAAATTCTCCCGGCCATTTTCCCTATGGCGGTGTTGTGGGTTATAATAACTACAGTTTTTTCGTATTCTTCGGAAAACTCCTTTAACAGCTTCAGCACCTGAATTCCCGTTTCAATGTCCAGGGCACCCGTTGGCTCATCGCAGAGGAGTATATCCGGGTTTTTTGCCAGTGCCCGGGCTATGGCAATGCGCTGCTGTTCCCCTCCCGAAAGTTGAGGGGGGAAATGATTTGCCCTTTCCAGCAGACCGATTTTTTTTAAAATATCTTCTATGGGGAGGGGATTTTGGGCAATTTGCGCTGACAGAAGGATATTTTCATAGGCGGTGAGGCTTGGGATAAGATTGAAAGATTGAAAGACAAAGCCCACTGCATTTCTTCGATACTGGGTCAGTTCTTTAGGGTCTGCCGTGTGGATGGGGCTGCCCCGGTAATAAAGTTCTCCTTCGGTGGGCGTATCCATTCCGCCGATAATATTGAGCAGGGTGCTTTTTCCTGAACCGCTGGGGCCGAGAATTACGATAAGTTCTCCCTCATAGATATCCACATCCACTCCCTTTAATGCCTTTACCGTGACTTCGCCCATCTGGTAGAATTTTTTAAGGTTTCTGCCGGTGATTATGGGCGTACCGCCCTTTGTGCTTTCCTTTTGATCCTCTTTCAACGGGATGCCTCCTTAAAGACCTGTGATAATATATAATGTAAGTAATATATATACTTTTGGGATCTAAAAAGATATTCCCATTTTTAGTCCACTTGCGTTTTATGAAACTATTTTACAAAAGCCCTAAAACTCCTGTTTTTTTAATGTTTTTCTTGGATTTTCCCACTTTTCTTTCGATAATACGGTTCGAGAAAATGCTTTTTTGTTGTTTTAGTTGCAGGATTTTTCTGCGGTAATGTTGAATAAACCCGCATTATAAAAATGTGCCATGAAGGCACCTTCGGGATACAGCCGGGAAAAATAGGAATTGAATTTTTATATAAAGAGGACCATGTAGGTCATATGTGAGCCTAGAAGGGCTTATGTATGGCTTTTTTGTTTTTCCGGGGAAAAATGACAGTGAAAAGGAGGTAGGTTTAATGCACATTCCCGACGGTTTTCTGGATGTTAAGACCTGGGCTTCTACCGGGGTGGCTTCTGCTGCAGTGCTGGGCTGGGGATTGAAAAAAACCAGGAAGATGTTGACGGACAAGCAGGTACCCCTTCTGGGGGCTGTTTCTGCCTTTATTTTTGCTGCCCAGATGGTGAATTTTCCCATAGCCGGGGGAACTTCGGGGCATCTATTAGGGGGAGTTCTGGCGGCGGTGCTTTTCGGACCCTGGGCTGCTATGATAATAATGTCCGTTATTCTGGTTTTACAGTGCTTCATTTTTCTGGACGGGGGAATCACAGCCCTGGGTGCTAACATTCTTAATATGGCGGTAATAGCTCCTTTGGGCGGTTATTATGTATACATCTTCTTGAAAAGAGTGTTAAAGGGCAGAGCCGGAGAAACTGCTGCCGTTTTTATTGCCTCGTTGTTTTCCGTCGTCCTTGCCGCTGCCGCCGCATCTTTGGAGCTGGCGGTGTCGGGTATGGCTCCCCTGGGTATTACTCTCACGGCAATGCTTATCTGGCATTCCCTCATCGGTGTGGGTGAAGGGCTGATTACGGCGGCTGTGGTTAAATATCTTGAAAGGATGGGCATAGGGGCAGGGGCTTCCGCTGATTTTGGAATAGCTGGGGGTGAATCCGTTGAAAAATAAAGCTGTTGCTGTAATTGTCCTTGCTCTGGTTGTTGCCGCTTTGCTTTCTCCGTGGGCATCGTCCAACCCCGACGGGCTGGAAAAAACCGCAGAGGATTTGGGATTTGCGGAAGCTGCTGTTGAGATGCTGGGCGCACCCATCCCGGACTATGTTTTTCCCGGTATAGAAAATGAGAGGACGGCTGTTGCCGTTGCAGGTATAACGGGAACCCTTCTTACCTTTGCGGTGGCGGTGGGAATAGGAAAGCTTGTAACGGGCAGAAATTTAAATAAACAATAGAAGAGCGGTGGTTTTTAATGAGGGCGTACAGCAGTACGGAAAGCAGTGGAACCTTCCTTTACCGATGGGACCCCAGGGTGAAGATAGTTGCTCTGTTTGTTTATCTGGTTTTTTCCCTTTCCGTTGAAAGGATTATGTCCCTGTTACTTTCTTGGGGTTTAATTTTGCTTTTGGCCCTTTGGGGAAGAATTTCCCTTGGAGAATTTGTCCGAAGGATGCCCTGGTTGCTATGGTTTGGGGGCTTTTTGCTGATATTTTATCCCTTTTTGGTGCCGGGGAAAGAAATGTTTGCCGTGAGCTGTGGACCGGTTTATGCTGCGGCAAGCTTTGAAGGGCTGTATAAAGGGATTGTATTGCTGCTTCGCCTGGCGGTTTCCCTTTCCGTTCTTACGGTGATCATGATTTCCACGGGCCCCGGGAAGATTTTTATGGCCCTTGAGGGTCTAAGAATGCCCGCAGTTTTTCTGCGCACTGCGGAATTTACCCTGCGTTATATTTATATATGTACCGATGAGCTCAGGACAATGTTCACGGCCCGGAAAGCCCGGGGATTTAAACCGGCAAAAAGTTTTTTTAATGCTTTTACCATGAATACCCTTTCCCATCTCATCGGGATGCTTTTTCTGCGTACCTACAGCCGGGGGGAAAGGATTTATACGGCCATGCTTTCCCGGGGCTATACAGGGGAAATCATTTCCCTTTCCTCCTTTAAGGCCCGGTCCTCTGACTACCTTATGGGAATACTGATTTCGGCGGTGGGTGCGGCAGTCTTTTTCCTGGATAAGGGGGCTTTATGAGTTGTCTGCTGAAAATTGTGCAGTGGAGATAAGAAATCTTTTCCATACCTATCCCGGAGGGGTTGAAGCCTTAAAGGGCTTGTCTCTAAAAGTCCCTTTGAATTCAAAAACGGCTCTTTTAGGGCCCAACGGAGCGGGAAAAACCACCCTTATTTTGCATTTAAACGGGATATTCCTTCCTCAGAAGGGGGAAGTTTTTGTTCTGGGGCGCAGGGTCAGCAGGAAAACGGAGAAATGGTTGAAGGCAAAGGTGGGTTTGGTTTTTCAAAATCCCGATGATCAGCTCTTTGCCCCCACTGTGTGGGAAGATGTGGCCTTTGGCCCCCTTAATATGGGACTTAAAAGGGATGAAGTGGAAATAAGGGTGGAAGAAGCCCTGAAACAGGTGGAAGCCTTTGAATTAAGGGACAGGGCTCCGTACATGCTCAGCTGGGGGCAGAAGAAGCGTGCAGCCATAGCCGGTGTCCTTGCCATGGACCCTGAGATTATTGTCCTGGATGAACCCTGGGCTTATCTGGATCCTTTGGGACAGGAGCAGATAGGGGATATTTTAAACGGGCTTCATGAAAAGGGGAAGACCATAATTATGGTTACCCATGATGTGGATTTTGCCGCTCAATGGGCGGACTGGGTGATTATAATGAGGGACGGCATACTGGTGGCTGAAGGGGAGCCGTCCCTTTTAACCGATGAGGAGGTTGTATCCCGTGGGGGATTGAGGTGTCCACTGATTACTCGGCTTTTTAAAGAAGGGGGATTGATGGAAAAAGAAATTCCCTACAGGCTTGACCAGGGGGTTCAGATCTTAAGAAATCTGTTGGGGGGTTGCAGAAAAAGTTAATTTGATATTTAAAAAAAGAGAATTGCTGATATAATTCTTTACATATAGTCTTTTCCTTGAACAATTTTTTCGGGGGTTTTGGGGTTATGGGTGTGGATAATGTCGATATCCGGGTAATGAATGGTTCGGGTATAAAAAAGGGTTTTTTGGACGGAATCCCCATAGCTTTAGGATACTGGCCCGTAGCCATGGCCTACGGTCTTTTGGCCAAATCCGTAGGCCTGAATTTTTTTGAGTGTACGACCATGTCTGTGATGGTGTTTGCCGGAGCCAGCCAGTTTATGACTTTAAATTTAATTGCTTCAGGGGTGGGCATGGGGGAAATCGCAGCGGCGGTTTTTCTGGTCAACCTGCGCCATTTATTAATGAGTTTGTCCTTGTCTCCCAAAGTGCTTGCTCAACACCGGGGAATACGGGCCCTATTAAGTTTTGGGATTACCGACGAGACCTTTGCCGTGGCAAGCGTTAAGGAAAAATATCTCTCTTCCGGTTATTTGGGGGCACTGGAGCTTATTTCCTATAGTTCCTGGGTTTTGGGTTCCGCCGCAGGCTTTGCCGCTGGGGCGTTTTTGCCGGAGACCCTGCAGGAAAGCATGGGAATTGCTCTTTATGCAATGTTTATAGGGCTTTTGGTCCCTTTGAGCAAAAAATCCCGAAAAGTTCTTTTTATCGGTGTCCTGGCGGGGATTCTCAACGGAATTTTAGGTTTATTTATCAGCAAGGGCTGGGCTGTTATTGCTGCGGCTATTCTGGCTGCGTTGATGGTTCCGGGAACAGGGGAGGGGGGAGAAAACCATGATGAATAAATACCTTTTATTTTTTATCATGGGGCTTCTTACGTACATTCCCAGAGCCCTGCCATTAGTGGTTCTGCCCGGGGCAAAAATGGCTCCTTTTTTAAAAAGATTTCTTAACAACATACCCTATGCTGTCCTGGGAGCACTGATTTTTCCCGGGGTGCTTTATTCAGCGGGGGAGGTTTATTTTGGTATTATCGGAGGATTGGTTGCGGTGCTGCTGGCATTTTTTGAGCTCAATCTCCTTGTGGTGGTGGCGGGCTCAATTGGTGCCGTTTATTTTGCAAAGCTGTTACTTTTATAATTTTCCACCTTTGTTTTTTTCCCTTAAAACCAAAATTTTGGCTAGACTTTAGACAAACTACCTTAGTAAATCTCATGAGGTATCGGTTGCAGTTTGCGAAACGACTTAACGAACGCCGGCTAACAGCTCTTGGCAAAGCGTAAGGCAAAACCGGGAGGCGCCAACAGGAGGTTGGCGCCAGCCCCAACCTGAGGCACGGATGCCGAATTTGGGGCGGTCCGGTTTTGCTTTTAAGCTTTGTTTAGAGCTGTCCGGCGTGAGTTCTGGAGTGAGAAAACTGCAGCAGATAACGTTTGTCAACAAGCAGACCAAAATTTTTTGGCTTTAAGGGATTATTTTTTTTCTTGAATATCTATGCATGTATTTGTATAATTATTAATCAATAGTTCAAAAATGGGGGTTTGGGTTTTGATCAGAGCGGGAATCATTGGTGCTACAGGTTATACGGGGGCTGAACTGGTAAGGATTCTTTATGGGCATCCCCGGGTGGAAATAGGCTTCCTGTCTTCCAGGAGCTTCGTTGGAGAGGATATTTCCAGTGTTTATCCCAATCTTAAAGGTTGTGTGGAAAAAATATGTGAGGAGCAGGATATAGACAGGGCTGTGGAACAATGCGACGTTATTTTCGTAGCTCTGCCCCACGGGCACTCTGTGCCCATTGTGAAAAGGGCTTTGGAGGCAGGGGTTAAGGTAATTGATCTGGGAGCTGATTTCAGGCTCAAAAACCCATCGGTATATGAACACTGGTACGGGCTTGAGCACGGTGCTCCGGAGCTTCTTCACCGGGCGGTTTACGGTTTGCCCGAAATTTACGGGAAGGATATTTCCGAAGCTTCGGTTGTGGCCAATCCCGGCTGCTATCCCACCAGTATCATTCTGGGTCTTGCACCACTCTTGAAATACGGCGTGATAAAAACGGAGGGCATTGTGGCGGACAGCAAATCGGGGGTTTCGGGAGCGGGCCGTACTCCTTCGGAGAAGACTCATTTTGTGGAGTGCAATGAAAGCGTTAGTGCTTACGGCGTTTCGGGGCACAGGCACAGGCCGGAAATTGAGCAGGAGCTGGGAAACCTTGGGAAAACCCCTGTGCGCATTACCTTTACACCACATCTTGTACCCATCACCAGGGGGATTTTGAGCACCATATATGCTGAGCTGGCCATTGATATGGCAGAGGATGAGATTAGGAAGCTTTATGAAAATTTTTATTATCAAAAGCCCTTTGTACGCATTCTTCCCGAGGGGGTTTTCCCCCGCACCCGGTGGGTATACGGCTCCAATTTCTGCGATATAAATTTCTATGCGGACAGAGAAGCGAAGAGGATTACGGTGGTTTCGGCCATAGATAACCTTGTTAAAGGAGCAAGCGGTCAGGCGGTGCAGAATATGAACCTGATGTTTGGGCTTCCTGAAGAAGAAGGTCTTATGGTACCGGGCTTGTGTCCTTAAAAAGACGGCTTTTATAAGGGAGGGTTTCCTGTGCGGGAAGATTTGGACATGGAAGTAATAGAGGGCGGTGTTACGGCGGTTCAGGGCTTTAAAGCTTCCGGCCTTCACTGCGGAATTAAGCGCAGCAGGGCTGATCTGGCATTAATTTATACTGAGAAAGAGGCTTCAGCAGCGGGGGTTTTTACCCGGAATACCGTTAAGGCTGCCCCGGTTATCTTATCACAGAAGCATTTAAGCAGCGGCAGGGCAAGGGCTGTAGTGGTTAACAGCGGCAATGCCAATGCATGTACCGGGGACAGGGGTATGAAGGATGCGGAGAAGATGGCGGAAACTGCGGCCAATGTTCTGGGGATAAAGCCGGAGGAAGTGGTGGTGGCTTCAACGGGGGTGATAGGGGTTCCCCTGCCCATGGATAAAATCCAGAGGGGAATATATGAAGCCGCTGAAAAACTTTCTTCCCATGGGGGATCTGCCGCTGCGGAAGCAATAATGACCACGGATACCTACCCAAAGGAATTTGCGGTGCGGTTTGATCTGGACGGGGTCACGGTAACCGTGGGCGGTATTGCCAAAGGGTCGGGAATGATTCATCCCAATATGGCCACTATGCTGGGATTTATAGCCACCGATGCGGCGGTCTCACCCGATATGCTAAAAAAAGCCCTTAAATATGCTGTGGACAGGAGTTTTAACATGATAACCGTTGACGGGGATACCAGCACCAATGATATGGTTGTGGTGCTGGCCAACGGTCTGTCAAAAAATCCCGTCATTGATTCCGAAACTCCCGCGTATTTTAAATTCTTAAGGGCTTTGGAGAGAGTCTGCCTTGAACTGGCCAAGGATATAGTGAGGGACGGGGAAGGGGCTACGAAGTTTGTTGAAATAGAAGTAACAGGGGCTTCCGGCGTTGAAGAAGCCCGTAAGCTTGCCCTTTCCGTAGCCACATCCAGTTTGGTTAAAACGGCTCTTTTTGGAGAAGATGCCAACTGGGGGCGGATACTGGCTGCGTGCGGAAAAACCGGTATTCCCTTTGATCCCTCAAAGGTTGATATATTTCTTAAAAGTAAAGGGGGTATTGAGCAGACTGCCCGGGGAGGAATGGGGCTTCCCTTCAGCGAGGAGAAGGCTGCCCGGATACTGGCGGAGAAGGAAATTGAGATAATCATAAATTTCAATGAAGGGGAAGCTTCAGCCTGGGCGTGGACCTGCGATTTGTCCTATGATTATGTGCGCATTAACGCTTCTTACAGAACTTAAGCATCCGGTGATGGTGGAGGGATAAAAATGGTTGTTACTCCTTTGGATAAGGCCAATGTACTCATAGAGGCTCTGCCCTATATTAAAGAATTCTACGGCAAGACCATAGTGATAAAGCTCGGGGGGCATGCCATGTGCAGCCCTGAGCTGAAAAATGCGGTGATGCAGGATATAACCCTTATGAAGTTTGTGGGCATGAACCCCGTGGTGGTTCACGGCGGTGGTCCGGAGATTAACGCCATGCTCCAAAAGCTGGGAATAAAAACTTCCTTTGTGCAGGGGCAGAGGGTTACCGATGAAGAAACTATGAATGTTGTGGAAATGGTTCTGGCAGGCAAGGTAAACAAGGAAATAGTTTCCCTGATCAACAAGTACGGCGCCTCTGCCATAGGGTTAACGGGAAAAGACGGGAACCTTATTTTGGCCCGTAAAAAAGTTTTTAAAGGAAAAAATGAAAACGGTGAGGAATTTGACTATGATATAGGCTATGTGGGGGAAATAGTCCGTATAAATCCAGAGGTTATCGGATCAGTTATATCTCAAGGGTATATTCCTGTGGTTGCACCCATTGGAGCCGGGGAAAAGGGAGAGAGCTACAACATAAATGCCGATTATGTTGCGGGAGAGCTGGCCGTGGCTTTAAAAGCTGATAAACTGGTGCTCCTTACCGATGTGGAGGGAATTTTTGCGGATCCCGACGATAAGGATTCCCTGATCTCGTCTTTGAAGGTGAGCAGCATTCAGGGCCTCATTGACAGTGGGGTTATCAAAGGGGGAATGATCCCCAAAGTTCAGTGCTGCGCCCGGGCTCTCCTTGGGGGTGTGGGCAGAACCCATATTATTGACGGCAGGATACCCCACTCCATACTCCTGGAAATATTTACCCATGAGGGAATTGGAACCATGGTGGTTAAATAGAGGGGGTGCTAGGTTGGGGAACTCTTTCATTAAAAGCCTTGGGGAAAAATACCTTATGAAAAATTACATCCGGCAGCCCATGGCCCTTGTTAAAGGGGAAGGGGCCTATGTTTGGGATGCTGACGGAAACAGGTATCTTGATTTTGTGTCAGGAATTGCGGTAAACAACCTGGGGCACTGTCATCCTGAAGTGGTGGAAGCCTGCTGTGAACAGATTGGAAAGCTCATGCATTGTTCCAATCTTTACTGGAACGAACCCCAGGTGGAGCTGGCCCAGCTTCTTATTGAAAATTCCCATTTTGACAGGGTTTTTTTCTGCAACAGCGGCGCTGAGGCCAATGAAGGGGCTTTTAAACTGGCACGGCGCTACTTTCAGGTTGTAAAGGGAAGCAGGCGCTATAAAATCGTCACCATGTACAAATCCTTTCACGGAAGAACCCTGGCTACGGCAGCGGCCACGGGTCAGGAAAAGGTACATACCGGCTTTGATCCCCTGCCTCCGGGGTTTGTTCATGTACCCTTTAACGATGTCCAGGCCCTTGAAAAAGCCGTAGATGATGAAACCTGTGCGGTTATGCTGGAGCCCGTGCAGGGAGAGGGCGGGGTATATGCCGCGGAAGCGGGGTACCTGAAGGAAGTGGAAAGGATCTGCCGGGAGAAGGGCATTCTTTTAATGCTGGACGAGATTCAGTGCGGAATGGGAAGAACGGGAAATCTCTTTGCCTATGAGCATTACGGCATAAAGCCCCATGTGGTTACACTGGCGAAGGCACTGGGAGGAGGCCTGCCCCTGGGGGCCGTGCTTGCCGTGGAAGAGGTAAGCGAGGCTTTGGGCCCGGGCAGCCACGGATCCACCTTTGGAGGGAATCCCGTGTCCTGCGCTGCGGGGGCTGCGGTAATGGCTGCCCTTCTGGAAAATGGGTTAATTAATAATGCTACTCAAATGGGAAGTTATCTCTTTGAAAAGTTGGAGGGCCTAAAGAGGAAATATGGTTTTATCATGGATATTCGGGGATTGGGATTGCTGCTGGGGATGGAGCTCAGCATAGACGGTGGAAAGATTGTTGACCTGTGCAGGGAAAAAGGACTTCTTATAAACTGTGCTTCCCAAAAAGTTCTCCGCTTCCTGCCACCCTTAAACATTACCAGGGAGCATGTGGACGAGGCGGTGGAGATCCTTGATAAGGTCATGGGCAGCTTGTCCGAAGAGGGGGAGGATGAAATTGGTTAGCGCGAGGGAGTTTCGGGGGAGGGATTTTTTATCCCTTTATGATTATTCCCCTGAGGAAATCAATTTTATGCTGGATTTTGCGGAAAGGCTGAAGGATGAACAGAAGAAAGGGATCACCCATCATCTGCTCAAGGGTAAAACTTTGGGGATGATTTTTAAAAAAAGTTCAACCAGAACTAGAGTTTCCTTTGAAGTGGGAATGTACCAGCTGGGGGGATTTGCTCTGTTTTTAAGCAAAGACGCTCTCCAGCTGGCCAGGGGGGAAACCATAGAGGATACGGGAAAGGTGTTTTCCCGGTATCTGGATGGGATTATGATCCGTACCTTTGATCAGGCCGAAGTGGAGAAGCTGGCGGAAGCTGCGGACATTCCGGTGATCAATGGCCTTACGGACCTTTTCCATCCCTGCCAGGCCCTTACGGACATTTTTACCATAAGGGAGCATAAAGGTAAGCTTAAAGGAATTAAGCTGGTATACGTTGGAGACGGAAATAATGTGGCCAATTCCCTCCTTATGGCCGGTGCAAAAACGGGAATGAATGTGGTGGTCTGCTGCCCGCCGGGATATGAGCCCCACGAGGAAGTGCTTAAAAAAGCCGTTTCCGCGGCGGAGCTTACAGGGGCAGAGATCCAGGTGCTTAATGATCCGGCAACCGCCATGTCAGGGGCAGACGTGGTTTACACCGATGTTTGGGCAAGCATGGGACAGGAAAGTGAGGCCCAAAAGAGGGCAGAGATATTTAAACCCTATCAGTTAAACGGGGAACTATTAAAAAAGGCAAAGGATGACTGCATTGTAATGCACTGCCTTCCCGCCCACAGGGGGGAAGAGATAACCGATGAGGTTATAGACGGAGAGCAGTCGGTGGTCTTTGAACAGGCGGAAAACCGCCTACATGTTCAAAAGGCTGTAATGGCCCTCATTATGGCTGATTAGGAAAGGGGAAATGGCGATGAAAAAGGTGGTTCTTGCGTATTCCGGAGGCCTTGATACTTCAATTATTATTCCCTGGCTCAAAGAAAACTACGGTTATGAAGTAATTGCAATGACCGCTGATGTGGGGCAGGACGATGATTTTAAGGCCGTTGAGGAAAAGGCTTATCTGAGCGGTGCTTCAAAGGTATATGTGGAGGATTTAAAGGAAGAATTTGTGACGGACTTTATTTTTCCCACTTTAAAGGCCGGAGCGGTATATGAAGGGAGATATCTTTTGGGGACTTCCTTTGCCCGCCCCCTTATAGGAAAGAGGCTGGTGGAGATTGCCGAAAAAGAGGGTGCCGAGGCTGTGGCTCATGGGGCTACGGGTAAGGGCAATGATCAGGTGCGCTTTGAGCTGGCGGTAAAAGCCCTTAAACCCGAACTTAAAATCATTGCTCCCTGGAGGGAGTGGAATATTTCTTCCCGAAAAGAAGCCATGGAATATGCAAAGGAAAGAGGGATACCTGTCCCCGTTACCAAGGAAAAGCCATACAGCCGGGACAGAAATCTCTGGCATTTGAGCCATGAGGGCGGCGATCTGGAAGATCCCTGGAATGAACCTCCACAGGATCTTTATCAGATAATCACTCCCCCTGAAAAGGCTCCCGATGTGCCCACATATATTGAGATTGAGTTTGAAAGGGGAGTTCCCGTGGCGGTGGACGGTGAAAAGCTGCCGCCGGTGGATCTTATTAGGAAGGTCAATGAAGCCGGGGCAGAGAACGGAGTGGGCATTATCAGCATTGTGGAAAACCGCCTTGTGGGGATAAAATCCCGGGGGGTTTATGAAACCCCAGGGGGAACCATACTCCACGCTGCCCAAAATGCCCTAGAATCCATAACCTTAGACAGACAGACCGCCCATTTTAAAAGAATTGTAGCTGAAAAATATGCCCAGCTGGTATATGATGGCGTTTGGTATTCTCCCCTAAGGGAAGCTCTGGATGCCTTTGTTGATAAAACCCAGGAGACCGTTACGGGGACGGTGCGGTTAAAGCTTTACAAGGGGAACTGCGAACCTGTGGGAATAAAATCTCCTTACTCCCTCTATAGGATGGAGTTTGCCACCTTTGAGGAGGATGAAGTATACAATCAGAAGGATGCAGAGGGTTTCATAAATCTGTTCGGTCTTCCCCTTAAGGTTAGGGCGCTGATGTTAAAAGATGCAAAGGAAAAAGAGCAGTAAAGGCCGGGATTTTTTTGAAAAACATGGGGAACATGGGGCTGCTTTTTATTTCACGATGGTTACGGGACAATGGGCCAGCTGCAGAACTTTACTGCTTACGCTTCCCAAAAACAGCCCCTTGATACCTCCAATTCCCCTTGAGCCCAGGATAATAAGGTCGTAGTTGTAAAATTTGGCGTATTCGCATATGGCTTCTGCTGCATCGCTGTCTTCCAACACCTTTGTTTCAAAGGGGATTCCTTCCCTTCGGAGTATGTTCTCTATTTCATTGAGACCCTCCTTTACCTTGGGGTCAAAAAGGTCATTGAAACCAATAGGCAGCGTTATACCCCGGGATTTTGCTAAGTTTATGAGGGTATCCACATGGATTACCGTAATTCTATTAATACCGGTGATCTTTGCCAGGGAGGCAGTGTATTGTGCTGCTCTAATGGAGTTTTCAGAGCCGTCGGCGCAGAGAAGCAGTTTCATTAAAATCATCCTCCCGCAAACAGGCCTTTAAAAAATCTAAAATATTAAAATTAACTGAGAGCATGGATGGCAGATATGGAAAGGAGTTTATGAGGGCTTTTACCTAGAAAGTTAGAGGATAAAAGCAGAGGCTGTTTTGCGCAGCTGTATGAGCTGTGGGTGGAAGTATTGAAGGGGATGCTGATGCCTTTTATAGTTTATAAACGGTGTTAGTAGAACAGGGCAGATGGATTATTTAACGAATGTCACAGGACAGGGAGCAAGCTGTATTACCTTGTGGCTTACGCTTCCCAAAAAAACTCCCTTAACGCTGCCCAATCCCCGGGTTCCCATTATAATCTGATCGTAGCCGTATTCCTTGGCAAAGTCACAGATGGTTTCAGCCACATCGTAGCCTTCTAATATTTTTATGTTGTAAGGGATGCTTTTTTCTATAAAAAGATTTTCTGCTCTTTTTAACAGCTTAGAGATCTCTTCATTGATAATGTTTTCGTAGTCTTCGGGCAGTGTACCACCCCTTGCTTTGATGATGGTTGCCAGGGTGTCAATAAAAATAAGGGTGACCTTGCTGTTGGGAATCATTTGTGATAAATTGGCGGTAAATTGAGCAGCTCTAAAGGCATTATCGGAACCATCGATGGCAAGAAGTATTTTCATTTTTTTCACATCCTTTTAAAGATCTCTTTGATTCATTAATATACCATAAAGTTTATTTATATGGGGATTAAGGGGGAGAATGCGGTGAAAATGTGGAGCGGGCGTTTTACTAAGGAAACAGACGAACTGGTGGAAGATTTTCATTCCTCCATTTCCTTTGATTCCCGCCTTTATAAACAGGATATCAGGGGAAGCATTGCCCATGCCCGAATGCTTGGGGAACAGGGGATAATTTCAAAAGAAGAATCCCGGCTCATTATTGAGGGGCTTAGGGAAATTGAACGGGAGATTGAAGAGGGGAAAACTGAATTCAGCGTTGATGCAGAGGATATACATATGAATATAGAAAAAATTTTGACGGAGAAGATAGGGGAAGTGGGCAAAAAGCTCCACACGGCAAGGAGCAGAAACGATCAGGTTGCCCTTGACATGAGGATGTATTTAAAAGAGGAAATAAAGGTGATAATGGGTCTTCTTGCGGACCTTCAGCAGGCCATTGTTGATAAGGCGGAGAAGCATCTGGACGTGATTATGCCGGGATACACTCATCTTCAAAAGGCGCAGCCTGTGCTTTTTTCCCACCACCTTCTGGCGTATTTTGAAATGTTTCAGAGGGATTTTGAAAGGCTTTTGGACTGCAGAAAGCGCACCGATGTGATGCCCCTGGGTTCCGGCGCTCTGGCTGGAACAACTTTTCCCATAGACAGGGAAAGGGTTAAGGAGGAGCTGGGCTTCAGGGTAATCAGCAGAAACAGCATGGATGCCGTAAGCGACAGGGATTTTGTGCTGGAATTTTTATTTTGTGCCTCAATGATTATGATGCACTTAAGCCGCTTCTGTGAGGAAATAATTCTGTGGTCCACCAATGAGTTTGGTTTTGTAGAGGTAGATGATGCCTACGGTACGGGCAGCAGCATTATGCCCCAGAAAAAAAATCCCGACGTGGCTGAACTGGTAAGGGGTAAAACGGGAAGGGTTTACGGATCCCTTATGGCCCTTCTTACGGTGATGAAGTCTCTCCCCCTGGCTTATAATAAAGATATGCAGGAGGATAAGGAAAACCTTTTCGATGCTCTGGATACTGTTAAGGGGTGCCTTCAAGTTTTTATCCCCATGCTCGACACTTTGAAAATTTTTCCGGAAAAAATGCACCGGGAAGCCCAAAGGGGGTTTGCCAATGCCACCGATGTTGCCGACTATCTGGCGGAAAAAGGTATTCCCTTCAGAGAAGCCCATGAAATAACGGGCCGCCTGGTTCTTTACTGCATTGAACGGGGAATAACCCTGGGTGACTTATCCCTGGAGGAGTTCAAAAAATTTTCCGGTGCCTTTGAGGAGGATATACACCAGAGACTGTCCATTGAGTCCTGCGTTATGAGGCGCGATGTACCCGGAGCCACCGGTCCGCGGCAGGTATCCCGGGCCCTTACGGAATCTAAGGAAATTATCCGGCTGAACAGGCAGCACCTTGTTTGATAGGGAATGTAACCCTAAAGAAGGAATTTTAAGTTTGTTGTTGAATATGTCTTTGTTGTTAAATGTGTTTTAATTTTAAAGGTTTAATTTAGATTTAATAAAATTAGGACGGAAGGATGGTAGGTATGAAGGTTGCGGTTCTTATTGCCTATGTGTGTATTTTGGTAGGAATTGGTTATGTGAGCATGAAGAAGACCAGAACGGTCAACGATTTCTTCCTGGGAAGCCGAACCATCGGCCCCTGGGTATCGGCCTTTGCTTACGGCACCACTTATTTTTCAGCGGTGCTTTTTATTGGCTATGCCGGAAAGGTGGGCTGGGGTTTTGGGCTTTCCTCCCTCTGGATTGTTTTAGGCAACGCCTTTGTAGGTGCTTACCTTGCTTGGAAGGTTTTAGCCGCTCCCACCCGAAGGCTCACTACCCGACTGGGTGTGCTTACTATGCCCGCCTTCTTTGAGGCCCGCTATGATTCACGATGGTTGAAAATAGTTTCTGCGTTGATTATTTTTATTTTTTTGGTTCCTTACTCCGCCTCTGTTTATATGGGTTTGAGCTATCTTTTCGAAGAGGTTTTCAAAATTCCCTTTGAGACTGCATTGATACTGATGGCAGTATTAACTGCGGTGTATCTTATAATGGGCGGTTATTTTGCCGTGGCCATGACCGATTTTGTTCAGGGCTTCGTTATGATAGCGGGAGTCATCCTTATGATTATCTTTATAGTCTATGATCCCCATGTGGGAGGTGTAGCAGAGGGATTGTCAAGGCTTGCCCAATACGATTCCCGTCTGGTAAAGCCCATTGGGCCTCCAGGGCTTGTCCCTTTACTTTCTATGGTGGTTCTTACCAGCCTTGGTTCCTGGGGACTGCCCCAGATGGTGCAGAAATTTTATGCCATTAAAAACCAGGAGTCCATTTCCAGAGCTAAAATAGTATGTACAGTGTTTTCTTTTTTAATAGCCCTTGGAGCTTATTTTACCGGGAGCTTGAGCCGCCTGTTCTTTAACAATGAGATGCCCATGGTAGGGGGGCAGCCCAATCCCGATGTCATTATGCCTCAGATTGTGAGCCGTGTGCTGCCTGAATCTCTGGGGATCATTATTCTTCTCATGGTAATGGCTGCTTCCATGTCCACCCTGGCGTCCCTGGTTCTGGTTTCCAGTTCTGCCGTGGCCATTGACCTTGTAAAGGAAACTTTTTATCCGGGGATAAGCAGAAAGAACGTTGTTCTTTTAATGCGTATTCTCTGTTTAGTTTTTGTGGGTTTATCCCTGTGGATAGCTTTAAGAAAGCCCACGGTAATCCTGGCTTTAATGTCCTTATCCTGGGGTGCCGTGGCGGGTTCTTTCCTTGCGCCTTATCTGTACGGTCTTTTCTGGAAAGGAGTTACCAAAGCGGGGGCCTGGTCAGGGATTATTTCAGGTTTGGGTATTTCTTTGGGGCTGTCTCTCTACTTTAAAATGAATGAATCATTGATCCCTACCCTGGGAGCTCTGGCCATAGTTGTTCCTCTGGCTGTGGTGCCCCTTGTGAGTTTGGTTACCAGGAAATATCCCGAGGCTTTTCTGCAGAAGATATATGGTTCAGAACCTGTATCAACATCAAGCAATGTCATGTATGAGGGAGTGGTGAGCCAGAAATGATGGCAAAGGATCCGACTTTTATAATGAAGAAAAAGGAAATATGGGACGAACGCAGTGAGTGTATGTCCCGCAGGGAACTGGAACAGCTCCAGCTGGAGCGCCTTAAAACTACTTTGAGGAGGGCTTATGAAAAGATCCCCCATTACAGAAAGAAATTTGATGAAGCGGGTATAAAGCCGGAGGATATTAAAACCCTGAAAGATATCCGCTTGCTCCCTTTTACCACCAAGGATGACCTCAGGGAAAACTATCCCTTTGGAATGTTTGCAGTTCCCAGAAGAGAGGTGGTCCGTATTCATGCTTCTTCCGGAACCACCGGTAAGCCCACAGTGGTGGGCTATACCCGCAGGGACCTGGAAACATGGGCAGAATTGGTGGCCAGAATGGTTTTTGAGGCAGGGGCCCGGGCCGAGGATACGGTGCAGATTTCCTTCGGCTACGGCCTTTTTACCGGTGCTTTGGGCCTGCATTACGGTCTGGAACGCATCGGGGCTTCTGTGGTGCCCGTTTCTTCGGGCAATACAAAAAGGCAGATCATGCTCATGAAGGATTTTGGCGCCACGGCTTTGGTGAGCACTCCGTCCTATGCCCTTTATATGGGAGAAGTGGCCAGGGAGATGGGAATGGATCCTGCTTCTCTGCCCATGCGCCTTGGGCTTTTTGGCAGTGAAGGATGGACCGAGGAAATGCGCCGGGAAATAGAGAAGTGCTGGAACTGTTTTGCTACGGATAATTACGGGTTGAGTGAAGTTATGGGCCCCGGGGTTTCGGGGGAATGTAAGGAAAGGGACGGAATGCATATTGCCGAAGATCATTTTCTAGTGGAAGTAATTGATCCCGAAACATTGGAGCCCGTGGATTACGGTTGTAAAGGGGAACTGGTGATAACCACCCTTACTAAAGAAGCCATGCCCGTAATAAGGTATCGGACAAAGGATATAACTTCCATCAATCCTGAACCCTGCAGGTGTGGAAGGACCAATGCACGCATGGCCAAGGTTTCGGGAAGAACCGACGATATGCTTATAATAAGGGGAGTAAATGTTTTTCCGTCACAAATTGAAAGTGTCCTCATGGAAATAGAGGAAACTGCCCCTCATTATCAAATAATAGTTACTAGGGAAGGTTATCTTGATCAAATAGAGATCAAGGTGGAAGTAACGGAAGAAGTTTTGAAAAGGGACAGGTTCAGCGAGCTGGAGAAGCTGGAGCAAAAGATAAGGGACAGGCTCTATAGCGTGCTTTCCCTTGATGCCAAGGTCAGACTTGTGGAGCCTCATACAATAGAACGTTTTGAGGGAAAAGCAAAGCGTATAATTGATAAGAGAAATATTTGATTTTTTCTTTTTGGGAGAGGGGATAAGTATGCCGAAACTCCTTACAGGAAACGAAGCTGTGGCCAGGGGAGCTTATGAAGCGGGAGTGCATTTTGCCTCGGCTTACCCCGGCACACCCAGCACAGAAATACTGGAGAATTTAGCTCAATATGAAGAAGTTGATGCCCAGTGGTCGCCCAACGAAAAAGTTGCCCTGGAAACGGCCCTGGGGGCTTGTATAGGCGGGGCAAGAAGCATTGTTTCCATGAAGCATGTGGGATTAAACGTTGCCGCGGATCCCCTATTTACGGCCTCCTATACTGGAGTGAACGGGGGGCTGGTCATCGTTTCCGCCGATGATCCGGGGATGTACAGCTCCCAGGATGAACAGGACAACAGATATTATGCCCGTTTTGCCAAAATTCCCATGCTGGAGCCCAGCGACAGCCAGGAGGCCAAGGATTTCACCATTTTTGCCTTTGATTTGAGCGAAGAGTATGATACCCCTGTCCTTTTAAGATTGACCACCAGAATTTCCCACGGAAGATCCCCGGTGGTTCTGGGGGAAAGAACTGAAAGAAAAGTTAAAGACTACAGCCGTAATATTGAAAAATATATCGTTCTCCCCGCCCATGCCCGCAGGCTGCATGTGGAAGTGGAAAATAGGATGTCAAGGCTCAGGGCTTTGGCGGAAAAATCCCCTTTGAATAAGGTGGAGATGGGGGATAGGGAACTGGGGATAATTACCTGCGGGGCAGCCTATCAGTATGTTAAGGAAGCATGCCCCAACGCTTCAATACTTAAGCTTGGTTTTTCTTACCCCGTTCCCCATGAACTGATCAGGGAATTTGCAAAACAGGTTAATAGGCTTATTGTTGTTGAAGAGCTGGAGCCTCTTTTGGAAAACGAAATAAGGGCTCTGGGAATAAAAGTTGAGGGAAAAGAGCTGTTTACAAGGTTTGGAGAACTGAGCACTGAAATTGTCCGCAAAGGGCTGGGAATGGAAGATGAAACTTCGTTTAAGCCCGAAGATAATATACCTTTGAGGCCGCCGGTGCTCTGTCCCGGATGTCCTCACCGGGGGGTTTTCTATCAGCTTAATAAATTAAAAGCCGTGGTAACTGGCGACATAGGGTGCTATACCCTGGGAGCCCTTCCTCCCCTGTCAAGTATGGATACATGCCACTGCATGGGAGCCAGCATAGGTACGGCGCTGGGACTGGAAAAAGCAAGGGGTAAGGAGTTTGCAAGAAAAGTGGTGGCTGTTATCGGAGATTCCACTTTTCTTCACTCGGGTATTACCGGGCTTATGGACGTTGTTTACAACAAAGGAACAATAACGGTGGTTATTCTGGATAACGGTATTACGGCTATGACAGGGCACCAGCACCATCCGGGTACCGGCTATACGGCAAAAAATGAATCCACTTCAAAGGTGGATCTGGAAGAGATATGCAGGGCAGTGGGGGTAAAAAGGGTTGTGACCGTGGATTGCTATGATCTTGAACGCTTGGGTACCGTTTTAAAGGAAGAAATGTCTGCGGAAGAACCCTCGGTGGTTATTGCTAGAAGACCATGTATCCTTTGGGTTAGGGAAAGGGAAAGAGCCTTTGCCGTTGGAGAAAGCTGTATAGGATGTGGAGCATGCATAGGGCTGGGATGCCCGGCCATTTCTTTACTGGGAACTGCGGCAGAGATAAACGCCCAAATGTGCACCGGGTGCGGACTTTGTGCTCAAGTTTGTCCTACCAAAGCTATTGTAAGATTGTAAAATTTAAGTGTAGGGTGATTTAGATGGGGATTTCGGGAGAAAATGTTCTGATGGTTGGAGTGGGCGGTCAGGGAATCATACTGGCCGGCCGCATTATAGGCAACGCTGCCCTGAAAATGGGTCTGGAGGTTAAGGTTTCAGAAATACACGGCATGGCCCAGAGGGGCGGAAGCGTGGTAACCCATGTGCGCTTCGGCAGGAAAGTTTACTCTCCTACAATAGAAGTGGGGAAAGCCGATGTAATATTAGCCTTTGAGAAGCTGGAAGCCCTCCGCTGGCTGCACTATCTGCGTCCAGGGGGAACAATGATCATTAATGATCAGGAAATATACCCCCTCCCCGTCCTCATAGGGAAGGGGGAATATCCTTCTGACATACTGGAAAACATTCAAAGTAAAGTATCTGATACTTTGGCCCTTGATGCTTTGAAAATTGCAGTTGAGGCGGGGAACCCCAAAGCGGCAAATATGGTTCTTTTGGGGGCATTGGCTGCAAAGCTGGGTTTTGAGCAGGAACTTTGGCATGAAGTTATTGAGCAAACGGTTCCTCCAAAAACGGTTGAAACCAATATCAGGGCCTTTGACATGGGGTTTGAAAGGATTAAAAGTCCCGGGGCTTGCATATAATTTCCCTGATTTTGGTGTCAAGGAAATTATTTGAATGGGCAGGGCGAAGTACCAGCGCGCTGTCTGCTCCCTTTCCGCTTCCTCCCACGGCAACAATGTCTTCACCGTAAGGTATGAGCCCCGCGTCCAGTGCCATTCCTGCAATTTCAATGCACACCTTTACTCCCTGGCCGAACATTCGAAGGGTATTGGCTATTATTTCCGCAGGATAGATGCCCTGAAATTTGAAGCGCAAGCACCTATCGAGGCCTGCCATTAAGTGGGTGGTTATGAGCACGTCAATACCTGCACTTTCCAGCTTTTTCTTCATATCTTCCGGGAACTCATTAACACCGGGACCTCTGAAACCCACATGGTGCCCCACGCATACCACATGCATGCCGCAGCCTATAAATTTTTCTGCAGTTTTACCCGTGTGGGAGGCCACAACGATATGGCCGATGCCCAGTTCCCTGGCCCTTTTGACAGCCATTTCAACAGTTTTATCGGTATATTCCGGTCCTTTACTTTCCCAGTACATAGGCAAATCCTCCTTTTGTTTTTTTGTAAATTATGTTAGCGGAAATTTTATTCCGTTGCAAATAATAACCCTGGGTGTTTTAAAAAGGATAAGAATTCATGTGCAGGGGGGAGCAAAATGTGCGGGCGTTTTACCCTTACCATTGACAGGGAGGAGTTTAAAAGGAATTTTAATTATACCCTGGAGCGGTTTGATTACAACCCCAATTATAATATTGCTCCGGGACAGGAAGTGCCGGTGATATACCGTATGCCCGGAGAAAATGAAATCTCCGTCAGGAAAATGCGGTGGGGCCTTGTACCCCGCTGGGCGGAAAACAAAAAACTGGGTTATCGGTTGATCAATGCAAGGGGAGAAACCGTGGATAAAAAACCGGCTTTTAGGGATGCTTTCTCCAAAAGAAGATGCCTTGTGCCGGCGGACGGATTTTATGAATGGAGAAAAAACAACGGGACAAAAACACCCTTCAGGATTATGCTTCCCACCGGGAACCCCTTTGCCTTTGCAGGCTTATGGGAGAAGTGGATAAATCCCGAGAATGAAAAAGAGGAGCTTTATTCCTTTACTATCATTACCACAGATGCCGCTGCGTCGATAAGGGAAATTCACCCCAGAATGCCCGTCATGATGGTTGATGAAAAAATATGGGGAAAATGGCTTGATCCCGGTGCGGAGGCAGAAACTTTGAAGGAAATCTTAAAACCCTATGAAGGGGAACTCTTTTACTACGAAGTATCAACGCTGGTGAATTCCCCTACCAACAACTTTCCGGAAATTATCCAGCCTGTTAAAGGGGGTAAGGCAGAGTGATTTTTTAGTAAATAAAAGGAATTCGCATAATATGCAACGAAGTAATATCAGGTATGTTACACTATATATATTAAAGTAGCTGTTTGTTTTTTAGGCAGGAATTCCTGCCAGGAAATGCTGTACTTAAAAGAGTTTTAATAAAGTCAAAGGAGGGGCTTGAGGTGGGTGAAAGGATCACATTAAGCGTTATCAAAGCCGATATAGGGGGGTGGGTTGGTCATTCCAGCGTCCATCCCAGGCTTCTTGAAAAGGCCGAGGAATGTTTAAGCCAGAGTAAAGATTTAGTCGATTTTCACGTAACCCATGTGGGGGATGACCTCAATTTAATTATGACCCACCGGCTGGGAACGGATAATGAAAAAATACATAAACTGGCCTTTGATACATTCCTGGAGTGTACAAAAATCGCCAAGGAAATGAAGCTGTACGGAGCGGGGCAGGATCTCTTGTCCGACGCTTTTTCCGGAAATGTTAAAGGTATGGGCCCCGGCGTGGCGGAAATGGAATTTGAGGAAAGACCCAGCGAACCCGTTATCGTTTTTATGGCGGATAAAACTGAACCTGGTGCATGGAACTTCCCCCTGTACAAAATGTTCGCTGATCCCTTCAATACCATCGGATTGGTAATTGACCCCAAAATGCATGACGGGTTTGTGTTTGAAGTGATCGATCTCATCGAGAACAAAAAGATCCTCTTTTCTCTTCCGGAAGAAATGTACGATATGCTGGTGTTTGTGGGTGCTCCGGGAAGGTTCTGCATAAAATCCGTGTATGATAAAAAAGGAAACATTGCGGCCACATCCAGCACCCAGAAACTGAATTTCCTTGCGGGCAAATATGTGGGTAAGGACGACCCAGTGTGCATAGTTCGATGCCAGAGCGGTCTGCCCGCTGTGGGTGAGGTTCTGGAACCCTTCGCCAATCCCCATTTGGTATCAGGATGGATGCGGGGTTCCCACAGCGGTCCCTTAATGCCGGTATCTGTGGATCAGTCCAATCCCACCCGTTTTGACGGACCTCCAAGGGTGGTGGCTTTGGGCTTCCAGTTAGCCCAAGGAAAGCTCATCGGGCCCCAGGACTTCTTTGCGGATCCTGCCTATGATAAGGCCAGGGCAACTGCTAATAAGATTGCCAATTATATGAGGCGTCTTGGGCCCTTTGAACCTCATAGGCTGAACCTGGATGAAATGGAATACACAACTATGCCTCTGGTTATGGAAAAGCTGAAGGAAAGATTTGTTCCCGTTGATGAGGAAGAGGACGAAGCAGCCGCTGCTAAAGAAGAATAATTGCTTAAAAAACGTTAAAAAGACCGGTGCCAGTTGCGGCACCGGTCTTTTTAGCATATTTGTTCCATTTCCTCCAGTTCATCGGCGATGCTGTACAAAAGATGTTTGGTCAAAGTTTCTGGATCCTTTATGTAAACTGAGTAGTATATCTGTCCTGAAAAGGGCAGAATTTTTTCATGAATTTCTGCCTGGGTATCTGTGCCGAAGGTTTTTGTGAAGCAATTTTCGTTTATTTGTTTCCAGCCTTTTTCAATAAGATTGTTTTTAAAGACAGTTCCGTTTTTCACCCTTACCCTTAATTTGCAGTCAACGATCATATGCTAGCCTCCCTTCTATACCTATTATAAAGTATTTTTTTAAAAAAAAGACCCTGCTTTATAGAAAGCAGGGCCAGAAATCTACAGCTTAATCAGTAATATCTATTTTCCGGCCGCTTTGTTTACTTGCAACCTTTGGCAGTTTAATTTTTAGAACTCCGGCTTGATACTTGGCTTCGACGGCATCAGGGTTTATTTCATAGGGTATGGTTACAGTTCTTTGAAGTTTGCCGTAACTCCTTTCTTTCCGGATAAATCCTTCTTTTTCTTCGTTCACTTCTTGTTTTCTTTCTGCCTGTATTGTCAAATAATTATCCCTCAACGTAATTTCAATTTCATCCTTATCAAAGCCGGGCAGCTCGGCTTCGACAAAAATATCGCTGCCTTGATCTTTAACATCTACTCTAATTCCACGGCTTTCAATGGGGAAGAATGTTCCCACCGCAGGAAAGGTGAAAAACTCATCCCAATCAAAGTCAAAGAGATCTCTTCTTCCAAAGGGAACCAATCCTCTAAAGCCTCTCACGGCGAGTCCTCCTTTCTTAATTTTATTATTTCAATATTTAGCATATTTATATGGTCAAAAATGGTCAAACCGCAATAAGGATAATACTTACCAGAGATAGGTCAAATAAGGTCAATATTATAATATTTCTGGAATAAATAAAGGATTTTTTTTGTTTTCTTAAAATATTTTTATTTATGAAGAAGCAGCAGACTGTAGACAGGTTATCTTAGCAAATCCCATAGGGTCTCTGCTGTAGTTTTCTTACTCCTGAAACTCACTCCGCTTAAAACTGGGCCGCCCCAATTCGGCGTCCATGCGAGAGACTGGGCTTGCGCGAGCGTCCATGCTCGCGCCTCCCGGTTTTAATCGGCGTTCGTTAAGTCGTTTCTCAAACTACAGCAGAGACTTAATAAAGATTTGTTTAAGAAGATTTCTACTCCAGCTGAGCTTTTAAAAAAAGCGAAGGTTTTTTGAATAAGTGCTAAAATATAAATTATAATAAAGTAAATTGAGTCTGCTTTTTCTTTTTTTTTGAGAATTCAGCAGCTTGTGGGGAGGGTTTTTTTTTGGCTGAAAAGATTAGGGTAGGGATATTGTTCGGGGGACGTTCCGGAGAACATGAGGTTTCCATTCTTTCTGCGGGCTCCGTTTATAAAGCCCTTGATAGGGATAAGTTTGAGCCCGTTGCCATTGCAATAAGCAAGGAAGGCACGTGGTATCTTATGGAGGACCCCGAAGATGTTTTTAAAAAAGGGGAAATTGATTTTGATAAGGGAAAACCTGTAACCATATTATGCCAGCCTGTAAAAAATAATTTTGTTACTCTTGATGGGAAGGCTTTAGAACCCCTTGATGTTGTTTTCCCCGTACTCCACGGTACCTTTGGGGAGGACGGAACCGTTCAGGGGCTTCTGGATCTTGCAGGGATTCCCTATGTGGGGGCCGGAGTTTTGGCTTCGGCTGCAGGGATGGATAAGGTGATAATGAAAAAGCTCTTCAGGCACGCAGGTTTGCCTGTGGTAAAGGATATGGCCGTAATGAGACGGGAGTTTCAGGAGGACCCCCATGGGGTAATTAGCCGTATAGAAGAGAATATCCCCTATCCATGTTTTGTAAAGCCTGCCAATTTGGGTTCCAGTGTTGGGGTTTCTAAAGCTAAAAACCGAGAGGAGCTTGCGGCAGCGCTGGAGGAAGCTGCCATATATGATCGCAAGCTTGTGGTGGAGCAGGGGGTGGAGGCCCGGGAGATTGAGTGCAGCGTAATGGGCAATGATCATCCCCGCTGTTCCGTTCCCGGTGAAATTATTCCCTCGGGGGAATTCTATGACTACGAAGCCAAATATTTAAGCGGCCAGTCAGAATTGATAATTCCTGCTCCCTTAAGCGAGGAGCAACGGGAAAGGGTGCGCCGTCTTGCTGTGGAAGCCTTTAAAGCCGTAGACTGTTCGGGATTGGCTAGGGTGGATTTTTTTGTAACCAAGGATACCGGTGAGATTTATGTAAATGAGATCAACACCATGCCTGGTTTTACAAAAATAAGTATGTTTCCAAAGCTTTGGGAAGCGTCAGGGGTGCCCTACGGTGAACTGCTGACCCGGCTTATTGATTTAGCCTTTGAGAGGCATAGGGATAGAAGCAGGAACGTCACGGAATATAAGGAGCTGAAGAAATAACATTAAAGCCGGTTTGTTGACAAGGGGCATCTGCTGCGGTTTTCTTTACTTGCGAATTCACGCCGATTAAAACCGGGCCGCCCCTAATTCGGCGTCCGTGCCTCAGGTTGAGGCTTGCGCGAGCGTTCTTGCCCGTGCTTCCCGGTTTTAATTGGCGTTCCTAAGTCGTTTCGCAAACCGCAGCAGATACTTCATGGAACTTTCTGAGATGATTTGTCTATAGTAAGAAAGCTTCATTTATTTGGGGGGAATTGGGATTGCAGCAGGCAAAAGCGAAAACAACAGCGGCTGAATATCCCAGGATAAATCCCTATGCTGCCCTTGTAATTGCAGTGGTGGGGATATCCTTTGGTTCCATTTTAGCAAAACTTTCCGATGCCCCTGCCCTTATCATTGCTACTTACCGCAATGCCTTTGCAACCCTTATACTACTTCCCTTTGCCCTTACCACCTGCAGAAAAGAGCTTAGATCCATTGGCGCAAAGGATTTTTTGGCGGCTTCAACGGCGGGAATGTTTCTGGCCTTTCATTTTGCCACATGGATTAAGTCTTTGGAATATACCACGGTAGCCAGTTCCACGGTGCTTGTTACCCTGCAGCCCATTTTTGTTGTTTTGGGCTCTGTGTTTGTTCTTAAGGAAAGGGTTGGGAAAAAGGCCCTTGCGGCGGGAAGTCTGGCTGTGGTGGGGAGCATTATCATAGGTGCAGGGGATTTTGCCATTGGAGGAAGTGCCCTCTGGGGGGATTTCCTCGCTTTAAGCGGCGCATTATTTATTGCCGTTTATGTTTTGATTGGGCGTTCTTTGCGGCAGAGGTTTTCCCTTGTGGCGTATACTTTTATTGTTTACGGTTTCTGCAGCCTGTTTCTTTTTATGATGGATTTTATTTTCAGCGTAAAGCTTTATCCTTATTCCCTGTATAACTGGCTGCTCTTTTGGGCTATGGCGTTGATCCCCACAACCGTTGGACATACCCTTTTAAACTGGGCTTTAAAATATCTTCCGGCTCCAACGGTTTCCGTGAGCGTTTTGGGAGAACCTGTGGGGGCGAGCATTTTGGCTGCCATTTTTTTAGGTGAATATCCCGGTGCCGCCCAATTGGTGGGAAGCATGCTCATACTGACAGGAGTTTATTTCTTTATGAAATTTTCCAGGGAAGAAGGGACATAATCCCCATAATTTCCCAATGAAGAGACTTTTTGGGGGAGCTCTTTTTAAACTTATGGATTTTCTTTATGAGGGCAATGATAATTAATTGAAATGTGAAGGTATTTTTTATAAATTTTTTGAATATTATCCAAGGGGTGGTATGATGTCCCAGGAAGAAAAAAGAAAGGAAATTAGGGCTTTTAAAAGCGCCGCTGATGAGGAAGATTTTAATAGGCTTCTTCAAAAAATAAAAAACGGCGACCTTAAAGTTGCCATGACCAGGAATAAATCAAGAAATATTTTAAGGCAGTTTGATAAAAAGTTTTATTATCTGTACTTTTTCTGTGTGATGGTAGCTGCAGCGGTATCAATTTGTTATATGAGTATGGGGAAGCTTTTTATTTCCCTGACGGCGCTGGTTGTGACTTTGACCCTTTTTTTTGTCTTTTGGGCTTTGATTACCCGGAGGGCCTTTGCATGGGCCATTAAAAAGAAAAAAAATTTTGATTATGCTTACTATATATCGGCCATCACCATTAAGAAGGATTCTAAAGAATACAGATATCCCGACCATCACTGGAAAGACGCCCTTTAATTTTTTAATTTTTGAGATTATATGATTAACCATTTTCGCCCGGGGGGTAGGTACAAGTGGAAAATGTTGCGGTTAGTAGAATTATGACCCGGGATCTTATAACCATTTTTCCCATGGAAACCGTTGGGAGAGCTGCTTCGTTAATGGCTGAGTTTAGAATTGGGAGCCTTCCCGTGCTAGAAGGGGAAAAATTGGTTGGTATTATTACTTCAAGGGACATAAGAGGAGTTGCTCCTGACCTGCCGGTTGTAGAAGTTATGACAAAAAATGTTATAACCGTTCCTTCGAACTGTTCCCTGTGGGATGCTAAGGAAAAAATGGAGAGGCATAAAATTGAACGTTTGGTGGTGGTTGATGGGGGCAGCTGCGTGGGCATTGTTACAAAATTGGCGCTGTATTGGGAATTAGGTAAGCATATAGATTCCCTTACGGGACTTATGAGGGCTGAGTATCTCCAGCGTAAAGCATATGAGTTGGTTCAGCAGGGCAAGGAAATTGCCGTTATTTTTTTAGATATAGATAATTTTGGGGAAATTGACAAGAAATTGGGACATGTGGTGGGCGATGCCATTTTGAAGAAAGTTGCCCATGTTTTTAAAAGAATGGTAGAAAAGAAACTGGATTATCTCTGCAGATATGCGGGGGATGAATTTGCCGTGGTTACCGAAAGGAATTTTGAAGAGGCCAGCAAGCTTGCCTGGGATATGGTTTTGGCCCTGGAAAGGGAAAAGTGGGAATATGACGTTGAAATCACAGCTTCCGCGGGACTTGCCGGGGGAAGGCGCAGGGCCGTAAGGCGTGAAAATAGAATTAGCCACAGTGTGGCAGACCTCATAAATATGGCCAGTCTAGCGTCAACGGCAGCTAAAAAACGGGGAGATAAGGTTGTTGTAGCTGAAAGCCATAGTTTAAAAGCGCATAATTAATTTTTTTATATGGGAAAGGGGTTAGACTATGCGGGAATATCCTAAGGATCCCATTGTAGGGGTTGGAGGAATTATTATCAAAGATCAGGCAATACTCCTGGTACAAAGGGGACAACCCCCTTCCAAGGGCTTATGGGGAATTCCCGGAGGCTGCCTTGAATTGGGAGAAAGCCTTAAAGAAGGGGTGGCCCGGGAAGTTATGGAAGAGTGCGGAATTAAAGTGGAAGTGGGGGAGCTCTTTGATATCTTTGAAACCCTGGTGAGGGATGACAATGGAGTTATACGGTTCCATTATGTCCTCCTTGATTTTTTTGCTTACCCTGTGGGTGATGAAGAACCGCGCCCTGGGGGGGACGTTATGGACTGCAGGTATATTCCTTTAGATGAAGTACGGAATTATCCACTCACTCCGGGAGTAAAAGAGGTGCTGGGGGATCCCAAAAGATTTGAAAAAATTCGTCGGGCTGCGGAAAGGGTATCCCCAAGATAATTTGGGGATGCCCTTAATTAATGGCTTTTTTGAGGGTCTTAAGCCATTGACATGCTATAAATTTGAAAATATAATGTTTTTAATTGACCGACTGGACGGTCGATAAAAAGATTTTCAGGCGGGAGAGGCGGAGGGTGATATATGAACATGAATATGAAAAAAAAGCTGATTATCGGGGCAGTGATTTGTGCTGCAGTTTTTTTAATCTTTGTGCTATTTAATACATACAGTTCTGATAAAAATAAGGAAGGACAGGAGGCAGAAGCTGCAAAACCCGTTGACGTCGAAACGGTTCGCCCGAGGAATTTGGTGGTGAAGGCTGAGTTAAGCGCCCAGATAAAGCCCAGGAAAGAAATTCAAGTGGTGCCGGAGATATCGGGCAAGGTTGCTTCCGTTAATGTTTCCAGGGGGCAGCGGGTTACAAAGGGGCAGCTTTTGGTTTCCCTGGAAAGGGACGAACTGGAAGCGCAGTATAACCAGGCCCAGGCGGTCCATAAAAAGGCCGTTGCGGCCTATTCTACCACGGAGAGTCAGATTGTACAGGCGGAGAGCGGCTTTAAGATTGCCTCAGCCCGATTTGAAAATGCTGAAAAAGATTATAAACGAATGAAGACTTTATATGAACAGGGCGTAATTTCTCAAAAGGATTTTGATGCGATAAAGGCTCAGTATCAGATGGCGGAAAGCGAGTTGGCGGCTGCTGAAAAACAGCTGGAAACAGCAAAGAAAACTGCCTATGAGTTAGCCAAGGCGGATATTGAACAGGCTGAGGCTAGTTTGAATCTTGCCCGGCACAGGCTTGAGAGCAGCAACATTACTTCTCCCATTGACGGTATAGTTGCTGAAGTGAATGTGGATCCCGGGGAGATGGCGGCTATGGGGACTCCCGTGGTGACCGTTGTGGATATGGACAGCGTCCTTGCCACGGCAAAGGTTACGGAAAAATATCTGAAAAGTATAAAGGAAGGCCAGACCGTTGAGGTTTTAATTGAAACAGTTATGGATCGTCCCTTTAAGGGGAAAGTAGTTCATATAAGTCCCGTTGCCGATGCAAAAAGTGCCAACACCTATGAGCTGGAAGTGGAAATTTCCAACAAAGATCATCAAATTAGGCCAGGCATGAGTGCGATGGTTTCTCTGGTGCTGGATAAAGCTGAAGAGGTTCCTGCGGTTCCCGTAGATTCTGTAATAGAACGTTCCGGGAAAAATATTGTTTTTGTTGTGGAGGGTAAAAAGGCGGTTGTCCGTGAGGTGGCTTTGGGCATTAATGATGATAAATATGTTGAGATAAAGAAGGGCCTTAAACGCGGAGATAGGGTGGTTGTAAAGGGGCAGCACATCCTCAATGACGGTGACAGGGTGATTCTTGAAAATGGGGGCAGGAACAAATGAAGCTGACTGAATTTTCCATAAAGCGTCCCGTTACCATGGTAATGATCATTTGTATAATACTAGTTCTGGGGTTCATTTCCCTGGTTAACTTAAAAATCGATCTATTCCCGGAGATGAATCTGCCCGTGGCACTGGTTATCGTTCAATACAGCGGTACCGGTCCAGAAGAAATGGAAACCCTTGTGACCCGCCCGCTGGAGGAGGCATTGAGTACGGTACATAATATCAAAAGCGTTATTTCCTTTTCCCAGCAGGGATCTTCAGTGGTTGTGCTGCAGTTCAACTGGGGAACGGATATGGATTTTACCATGCTTGAAATTAGGGAAAAGGTTGATCTTGTGGAAGGGATGCTGCCTGCGGGCTGTGAAGACCCCCTTATTTTTAAAATGGACCCCAGCATGATGCCCGTTTATACCATTGCCATGAGCGGTGATGTGGGACAGGAACAGCTGAGGCAGCTGGCTGAAGATGAGGTTAAGAACAGGTTGGAAAGAATAGAAGGGGTGGCCTCGGTTAGTATTTACGGAGGTTTGGAGCGGGAAATAAAGGTTAAGATAAGGCCGGAGGTGCTGCAGGCCCACGGCTTAACCCTTTCTCAGATAATACAGACCCTGGGCAGTGAGAACTTTGATATTACAGGAGGCCGTGCATACCAGGGGGAAAAAGAGTATTTGGTTCGGGTTCTGGGACAGTTTGCGGGAGTTGAGGAAATAGGGGATGTGCGGATTTTCACCCAGAGTGGCGGCAGTATACGCTTGGGGGATATTGCTGAAATTGAGGATGGACATAAGGATGTCAATAGCTACAGCTTAATTAATGATAAGCCCAGTGTAGCCCTTTTTGTCAGCAAACAGTCCGATGCCAATATCGTGGAGGTTGCCCGGGGAATCCGCGAGGCTCTAAAGGAGCTTGAAGGGAGATTGCCCGCCGGAGTGGAGCTTCTCACTGTGGTTGATCAGGCGGAATTTATTGAAAAGTCAATATATAATGTGCTGGAGAACCTCATTGTGGGAAGTATTTTGGCGATACTTATACTTTTCCTCTTTTTACGCAGTGTGCAAAGTACCTTAATTATCAGTCTTTCAATTCCCATATCCCTTATTACCACATTCGTTCTCGTTTATTTTAGGGGCTTGACCCTTAACATGATGACATTGGGCGGCCTTGCCCTGGGTGTGGGAATGATGGTGGACAACTCCATTGTTATTCTTGAGAATATTTTCCGGCACAGGCAGCAGGGGGAGCTGCCTTTGGAAGCGGCATTAAAAGGAAGCAACGAGATGGCTTTGGCAATTACAGCTTCCACATTGACTACCATAGCGGTATTTTTCCCCATAGTTTTTGTGGAAGGATTGGCTTCTCAAATTTTTGCTCCTTTAGCCTTGACTGTATCCTTTTCCCTTTTGGCTTCTTTAGCCGTTGCCCTGACCTTGATACCCATGCTTTCTTCCCGGGTATTTCCTATGGCAGCGGCAAATTATGATCATGATGCTCATTCCCAAAGCAGGCTGAAAAGGATATTTTATGTCTGGGGTACATGGCTTGAGGCTTTGAATGAAAAATACTTGCTTCTTCTTAAGTGGGCTATTACCCATGGGAAGACCGTTGTCTTGATAACGGTAGCAGCTTTGGTTATCAGTATTGCCTTGATTCCCCTTATTGGTGTGGAGTTTATACCCCAAATGGATGAAGGCCTCTTATCAATTGATATTGAAATGCCCCAGGGAACGCGTCTGGAGCATACGGAGGAAGTGGTGGAAGAAGTTAAAGGTGTCATTGAGAAACAGCCTGAGGTGGAAACCGTTTTTGTTACAGTGGGTTCCCAGATGGGGCAGAGCACAGCCTTTATGAGCGGTGAAGGGCAGTCTGAATATGCTCACATAGATGTTCAGCTGGTGGACAAAGGAAAGAGGAAAAGAAGCACCAATGACGTAGTTGAGGCGTTAAGAAAAGAGATTCAGAATATTCCTGGGGCTGAGTTTGAAGTGTCCGCCAGCAATTCGTTGATGTACGGCGGTGGTTCAAGCTTTAGCACCCCAATTTCCGTTGAAATTAAAGGACAGGAAATAGAAACTCTGGAAAAAATAGCCCAGGATGTTTCCGAAATAGTGGCTTCGGTACCCGGAACCAGGGAAGTGCAAGTCAGTATGGAAGATTCCAAGCCCCAGGTGCAGGTTGTTGTTGATCGAAGCAAAGCTTCTTTTTATGGCCTTAGCGTTTCCCAAATTACCAATGCAGTGAGGGGATCCATTGAAGGACAGATTGCCACTCGTTATCGTACGGGAAGCGACGAAATTGATGTGAGGGTTTTATTAGAGACTACGAAGGATTTAAGTCTCCAAGAGTTGGAGGTCCTGGAACTGATGACACCCACGGGTGTTCAGGTACCTTTAAGGGAAGTGGCTGACATAAAAATTGCAAAGGGCCCCAATGTAATTGAGAGGCAGGATCAAACAAGGACCGTTTCTGTAACTTCAAAACTTCATGACAGAGATTTGGGACGTGTGATGGAGGATATCCAGTCAAAGCTGGACAATTATGCTCTCCCTTCAGGATATACCATTGATTACGGCGGTGAGAGCAAGGAAATGGCTGAAGCTTTTGGGGATTTAAGCTATGCTTTGATCTTGGCAATAGTACTGGTCTATATGATACTTGCAGGACAGTTTGAATCCTTTATTTATCCCTTTGTGATTATGTTTTCCATTCCCGTTTCCATTGTGGGGGTTGTTTTGGGGCTTTTGCTCACAGGGAGGACCTTTAATATACCGGCATTTATCGGGGTTATTATGCTGGCGGGAATTGTTGTTAACAATGCCATCGTCTTTGTGGATTACATTAACCAGCTGAGAAGAAAGGGTTTGGATAGGGACGAGGCCATTCTTATGGCGGGTCCCCACAGATTGCGCCCCATACTCATGACTACTTTAACCACTGTTTTAGGCATGCTCCCCCTTGCCTTTGGTTTTGGGGAAGGGGCTGAGGTTAGAGCTCCCATGGCCACGGTTTTGATCGGCGGGCTTACAACCTCTACTTTGCTCACCCTGGTTTTTGTGCCGGTAATGTATGTTCTCCTTGAGGATATGTTAAGTAAAATGAAAAAGAAGCTGGGACTTTTATTTAAAAAAGAAAAGAGCGGCCAAATACAGGCATAAAAAGTAAGGTGGTGTGTTGTATTGGACAGCGAAAGCCGTGAATACCCGGGAGGAAAAAAAAGGATTATTATTGAAGCGGCGGCGAAGGTATTTTCTAAAAAAGGGTTTCATAAAGCAAAGATTGAAGAAATAGCAAAGGAAGCGGGAATAGGGAAGGGAACAATCTATGAATACTTTACTTCTAAAGAAGAACTTTTTAAAGAAATGCTCTCTTCCATCAGCAGGGAGTACATAAGGGTTCTTGATTTCAGCAGCCACCCTTCTGCCGTGGAGCAGATTAAGGAAATTCTGAAGCAGCATTTTAATTTCATGGGCATGAATAAAGATCTTGCCCGGCTTATTATTGCCAATCAAAATGCCCTTAACGGGGAAATAAGGCAGTGGTTTTTGGAACAAACCTTGGAGAAGATTTATGTTATCGAAGGGGTACTTGAAAAGGGAAGGGCTGCGGGAGAGTTTAAAGAAGATTTGAACGTATATATTGCCGCGCGAATAATTTTTGGATCGGTCATGGCATTGAGCGGAGCCATTGTTCATGAAAATCTTTCCTATGAGGGAGAAGCCCTGGTCCAGGATTTAATGGATCTTCTTTTAAACGGTTTCAATAAAAATAATGGGAGTGTTCAGTGTGGATAAAAAGAAAATATACCTCCCCCTGTTTTTTGTTCTGTTCATTGCCCTTTTGTTTTCCGCATATACCGCCGCTCAAAGAATAAACCATGAGCGATCCAACAGAACAGTGGAAATTGTTGTTGATTATTCCCAGATCTGGGAGCTTGCCCGAAGGAATAATATTGATATACGGGAGGTACTGGAAAAGTTTAAGGAATCCGGAGTTACCGGAATCCTTGCCAAGGAACAGCTAATAGAGGACCTGGAAGCCCAAGGGCTTATTTATACAAAATCCGGGGCAGAGCTGTTTTGGGACGATAACCTTTCCCCTTTCGGGGAGGAAATAAAAAAAGATTACACTTATTTTATTACCTTTGATCCTGAAATTCATAAGCGCTTGGCGGTTAACCTGGAAGCTAAGGTTGGTGGTGTTGAAGCTTTTGCCGATGAAAACAGAGGGCTGTATTACGTGGGTTCTCCCCTTACGGCTAGGACCCTCAACCTGGAGGCAATAGGGGTGGGCTTTCCCGAAGAAGGCATAAAAGCGGCCCAGGAGCTGGGCTTGAGTTTTATTCCCCAGGTACGCACCTGGCCCGAAGGAAAAGCTTCATCCCTTGAAGTGGTTTTCGAGCAGCTGGAGGGCATACCCAATCTCTCGGTGCTGGCTTTTAATGATCCCGATGTTCCGGGATATCCACATCTTATGCCGGAGTTAAAGGAGCGGGTTGAGAAGCTGGGTGTCCCTGTGGCATTGATCGAGTTTTTTGACCAAAAGGGCTTAAAAAGGCTGGCCATGGATCTAAATAAGAATGCCATTAAGCTTCATTCCATAAGCAGCCAGGAAATGGGAAACATAACTCCTTCCAGGGCTTTGGACAGGTATGTCCTGGCGGCATCGGAAAGAAATGTAAGGGTTCTTTTGGTTCGGATTTTTCAAAATGTGAGCAGTGCAAACTGGTTGGATTTTAACACCGCTTTTATCAAAGAATTGAGAAGCCAGCTGGAATCAAAGGGACTTCATTTAGGATTTGCGAAGCCCTATGGAAGTTTTCCCGTATCTTACCCAATGCTGGGAGTTATAGGGCTTGGTGTCATTGCCGGGGGTGTTATTCTTCTTTTTCAGGTTTTGGACAAAAAGGTGTCGCTGTTTTTGGGATTATGTGGTGTGGTGCTCTGGGGTATACTCTTCTTTATTGATATCAATGCTGCAAGGAAACTTATGGCCCTTGCTTCGGCGGTAATTTTTCCCACCCTGGCAGTGGTTTCCACATTGGAGCCGGAAAGCAAGGGCTTGGGAACAAGCATCCTAAAGCTGTTAAAGGCAGTACTCATTTCCCTGATGGGGGCTTTGCTAATTGTGGGGCTTCTTCCCGGTGCCGGTTTCATGATAGGCCTGGAACAGTTTTCCGGTGTTAAGATCAGTCTGCTGGTTCCCTTAATATTGATCCCTCTGTTCCTAATTCTTAAACGCGAAGAGGACAATCCCATAAAAACTTTTGGCAGGATTTTAAATGATTTTGTTCAGTATAAGTGGCTGTTTATTCTGGGTATATTGGCCTTGGCCGGTGCCGTGATGCTGCTTCGAAGCGGCAATGAAGCGGGAATGGTATCTGAATTGGAGATTAGGTTTAGGGAAATGCTGAGGGAGCTTCTTTTTGTCCGGCCGAGAACAAAGGAGTTCCTTTTGGGACATCCCCTAATGCTCTTAGCCTATTATCTTGGATATAAGCGTAAATATATTCCTCTGGTAGTGTTGGGCAGCGTAGGACAAGTTTCCCTGGTAAATACCTTTGAACACCTTCATACGCCCCTAATCTTTTCCCTTATAAGGACATTTAATGGAGTTTGGATTGGTATTATCGTAGGGGCGGTTGTCATATTAGGATATGAGTTTTTGAAAAAATGGGGAAAGAGGGTTTTAGATGCCTAATATAGTTTTATCGGGATACTACGGCTTCGGCAATGCAGGGGACGAAGCTGTCCTTTTTTCTATTATTAAGGCTTTAAGAAAAATAGATCCAGAAGTGAGTATAACCGTCCTTTCCCATAACCCCGGGGAAACCGCAGAACAATATGGAGTTGGTGCCGTTAACCGGTGGAGCGTTAAGGAAGCGGCAGAGGCAATTAAAAAATCCCATCTTGTCATAAGCGGCGGTGGCAGCCTTTTGCAGGATGTTACGGGGATAAAAAGCCTTTTCTATTATCTTGGAATAATTTTTTTGGGAAAATTATTGGGAAAACCCGTTATGCTGTATGCCCAGGGGTTTGGGCCCGTATTCACCAATTTTGGCAGAAAAATTACCAGAACCGTGGTCAATAGGGTTGATTATATTACCGTGAGGGACGAAAATTCAGCAGCGGAGCTGAAAAAACTGGGAATAAACCGTCCTCCCGTGGAAGTTACCGCTGACCCTGTAATGATTCTTGAGCCCGAAAAAAACGAAATGGAAAGGGCTCGGGTGCTTTTATCAGAACTTAAGGCCGGGGGGACGTTTTTTGAAGCAGACAAACCTGTGGTGGGGGTTTCCATCAGGGATTGGCCGGGATGTGAATTATTTATTGAAGGGCTTGCTAAAGTATGCGATGACCTTGCCGCTTCCGGTTGGCAGGTTCTTTTTATTCCCATGCATTATCCGAAGGATTTGATTCTTTCCCAAAGGGCAGCGGGATTTATGAAAGAAGAGGCTTATATCCTTGAAAAGGAGTTGCCGGTGCAGAGCCTTCTGGGGGTTTTTGCCAATTTAGATTTGGTTCTGGGGATGAGGCTTCATTCCCTTATTTTTGCAGCTGCCTCAGGGGTTCCTGCAGTGGGTATCTGTTATGATCCAAAGGTTGAAGGTTTCTTAAAACAGGTGGGACAAATAAATGCCGGTAATGTAGAGTGCATTGACTATAATACTCTTAAAAAAGCCGTTTTTGACGCTGCTTTAAATCCTGAACCTTTGAGGGAGAAACTTAAAGATAGAGTTCATCAGCTGCGCCGCAGGGCTTGGGATAACGCAGAGCTTGCGGTGAAAATTGCTCGTGGGAAACAGACAGTAACTTAAGGATTTCTAAAGTAGCAAGAGCAGATATGTGGAAATCCTTTGAGCTTGTTCACAAAGGGCCTCTGCTGCAGTTTTCTTGACTAGCGAACTCACGCCGGACATCTCTAAGCGTAGTGTTATGGGCAAAACAAGACAGCCCCAAATTCGGCGTCCGTGCGAGAGACTGGCTGGCGCTCACCTTCTGCTCGCGCCTCCCGGTTTTAATCGGCGTTGGTTAAGTCGTTTCGCAAACTGCAGCAGGGACCATATGAGATTAACTAAGATGATTTGCCGAAAGTCTGTCTTTTTATAATCCACAAAAAGGAAGGATACAGGACATGTCTTCCGCAACAGGGAAAGTGATACGGGCTGCAGGCATACTGCTGATAATGAATCTCCTGAGCAGGGTTTTAGGATATGTCAGGGATGCGGTGATAGCCGGACATTTTGGAACTTCCGGAGCCACCGATGCCTACATGGTTGCCTATACCATACCCTATTTCCTTCAGTCCATAGTGGGAATGGCCTTTGTGATGATCATTGTTCCCATTTTAACCGATTATGGAGTAAAGGGAAAAAGGGAGGAAATGTGGAAAGCTGCCAGCGTCATTTTTAATTGGACGGCACTGTTCTTGACCGCGGCAGCATTGATGGGGATACTGGGTGCGGAGATACTTGTGAAGTTAATGGCTCCCGGTTTTTCGGGAGAACTTGCCATTTTGGCCCGAGAGCTTACCAGAATAATAATGCCTTCCATAATATTTATGGGACTGGGAATGCTAGTAACGGGCATTTTAAATTCCCAGCACGTTTTTAGTGTTCCGGCCTTTGCCCCTGCGGCAGAAAATATTGCAATTATCCTAACGGTGGTGTTTTTAAGCAGCAAATTGGGCATTCATGGCCTGGCTTTGGGTACTCTGGTGGGCTTCATGTTTTTTTTATTTATCCAGATACCTTCATTAAAGAAGCTGAATTTTAGATATTTCCTAAGCTTTGACTCCCACCATCCTGCCCTGATTCAGGCTGCTTCAGAAATAATCCCCATTATTTTTGGGGTGGGGGTAAATCAAATTTACCTGGCGTTGAACAGAGCCTTTGCTTCCTTTGTTGCCGAGGGAAGCATATCTGCCATAGATTTTGCCTACAGACTTATCAATCTTCCTTTGGGAATTTTTGCGGCAACCATTTCTACCCTTATTTTTCCTTCCATGTCGGAGCATGCAGCTTCGGGTAATAAGCGGGAGTATGCCGGAACCCTTACCAGGGGGCTCAATTTAG
This sequence comes from Clostridia bacterium, assembly GCA_012523575.1. Lineage (GTDB taxonomy): Bacteria > Bacillota > DTU086 > DTU086 > DTU086 > 41-269. Next base: position 32,080 of record JAAYIF010000039.1, on the reverse strand, counting down.
TTTCGTTCATTATTATTCCTTCGGCGGTGGGTCTTTGGGTTTTAAGCACTCCGGTGGTGGAGCTGCTCTTTCAGCGGGGCGCCTTTGATCAGAGGGCCACTGTAATGACTGCCGCTGCACTGGCATATTTTACATTGGGGATGTATGGATGGAGTGCAAATATGGTGATCATCAGAGCTTACTACGCCGTAAAGGATACAAAGCCCCCGGTATTTGCAGGAGTTATTGCAATTATAGTAAATATACTTTTAAGCTACCTGTTTTTACCCTTTTTGGGGCATAGGGGACTTCCCCTGGCCAATTCCATTGCCGTTACTGTTCAGACGGCACTGCTTATGATTTTAATTACGAAGCATCTGCCCGATATGGAGTTTTCCTCCATGGGAAAAACCTTTGCTAAGGCACTGGCGGCTTCTATGTTGATGGGGGCAGGGGTTTATTTGATCGCCAGCGAAATTACTTTTCCCGCATATGCGGAGACTGCGATCTGCATTGGGGCAGGTGTTATCTTGTATATTTTGGCAGCTTATATATTCCGTATTGAAGAAATTTCTGTCATTGGGGAACTGGCTGCAAGGAAATTCACGGGTGTTCGTTGAAGAATAAGAAGGATTATATAATAATTGACGTATAAATAATAAACTTGACAAATTTTGTTGGGAGAAATAGTTTAGTACATAAGCCGATTATTTTTTAGGGGGCTTTAAGATTGATGAATGCTGAGGAAATTATGCAGATAATTCCTCATCGTTACCCATTTCTCCTTGTGGACAAGGTTATTGAATTGGAAGAAGGTAAACGTGTTGTGGGAATAAAAAATGTTACCATCAATGAACCCTTTTTTCAGGGGCATTTTCCCGGACGCCCTGTTATGCCCGGTGTTTTAATTATTGAAGCCATGGCCCAGGTAGGGGCAGTGGGAATATTAAAAATGCCCGAGTATAAGGAAAAGCTGGCCCTTTTTGCAGGAATCGACAAGGCCAGATTCCGCAGACAGATTGTACCCGGAGATCAGCTGCGCATAGAGGTGGAGGTCGTTAAGTTAAAGGGAAAGGTGGGGAAATGCGAGGCAAAGGCCTATGTAGGTGAAGAATTGGCCTGTGAAGCTCAGCTAATGTTTGCCGTGGAAAAGTAATTTTTAGTTCAGGGGAGGAGCATTATGAGGGGAATGGAAGAGCTCGCTTTTATACTGGGGGCGGTTTTTATCGCTGTTCTTATTCTTACCCCCATTGTTAGAAAAATAGCACTGGCTGTGGGTGCCGTTGACAGGCCCAATGCCAGGAAGGTACATAATAAAATCATGCCCCGCCTTGGAGGAGTGGCAATTTATCTGGGATTTGTGGGGGCACTTCTTGTTTTTAGATCCCTGGGAGATTTTGAGAAGGGGCTTCTTCTGGGAAGTACCATTATAGTGGCTGCAGGGGTGCTGGACGATATATGGGGGCTGCCTCCCAAATTGAAACTCACAGCTCAAATTATAGCGGCTGCTGTTCTTGTGAGCTTTGGGGTCAAAGTGGAATTTGTTACCTATCCTCTGGGGGGAGTAATTCCCCTGGGTATTATGGCCGTACCCATTACTATCCTGTGGATTATTGGAGTGACCAATGCCTTAAATCTCATTGACGGCCTGGACGGCCTTGCGGCGGGGACATCCTTTATTGCTGCGATTACCATGGCCGTTGTGGCATGGATTGAAGGCCAGTATGCAGTGGCGGGATTAGCCCTTATCCTTGGAGCTGCGGTTATGGGTTTTCTCCCCTACAACTTTTATCCGGCCAAAATGTTTATGGGGGACAGCGGTTCCATGTTCCTGGGATTTACCCTGGGCTCCCTGGCAGTGGAAGGTTTAACAAAGGGAGCGACCTTTATATCCGTTTTTATTCCCATAATAATTCTGGGAATTCCCATTTTTGATACCCTTTTTGCCGTTATTAGAAGGTGCATAAATCACCGGCCTATTTTTGAAGCTGATAAGGAACATTTTCATCATATTCTTCTGGACAGAGGTTTTTCCCATAGACAGGCTGTGCTTCTTATCTACGGGGTTAATATTTTTTTGGGAATAAGTGCCATTGCATTGAATGTGCTCAGCACCGAGCATAGTATTGTGGCCCTTATCCTTTTAATTACCGTTATTTCTGTCGGGGCAGGTAAACTGGGGGTTTTCAGCGGGGTAAGCAGAAAACAGGAGACTTCCGGTTATGAAGCTGCAGGAATTGAGGATTCCCGTTAACAGGGAATTACCGGCATAGAAAAATGGAGGAAGGTGTTGGGGGAATGAAAAACTCAAAAACCCTTGCTTATGTCCTGGTCTTTTTGTTTATTTTGTTCGGCTTTATTGCAGGAGGAATGGAAGCAGAAGCTGTGGACGGAAAAGGGGGCTTAAGGGAGGACCCCCTGGTGACCAAGAGTTATGTTACCGCTGCTGTGGAGGAAAAGTTTCGCTCTTTAGAAACGGAGTTAGAACGTATTAGGGAAACAGTGGATAGGCTTCAAAAATCTGCTGCCGAATTGAAGGGAACCTCCTTTATGGAAGCCGGGAAAACCGCCGTTGTTGAGGGGCAGTCTCAGGTTGCTCTCAAAAACGGGCCCGATGAGGTATTTTCCCAGAAGGGAACCCTCCCTAAGGGTACAAAGGTTACCATCATTGATAAGAGCAGTGATTGGTATCAGATTAAAACCCCTTCGGGTTTAAAGGGCTGGGTCAAAGGTGATTTCCTGAAAATTTCCAACTGATTGCAATTTTCCTTTGTTATCATCATTAGTTTAAATACATCCGCATTTATGCAGCCAGCTGTGCAGCAGATAAACGTAGTGGAAACGTGAAAAAATTTAAGGCATGAATAAATTAAGGCGTCCCGGAATAACTTCTATGGAACATGGAAGCAAGCCCGAATATTCGCCGTCCGTATTGAGGGATACTTTTTCCCTGCTTGTGACTTCTATCCTTGAAGTTTGAAGGTAAATTACCTTGGGATGATGGATATGTTCCCCGGTAAGGCATATTGCAGCCAGAGAGATAAACTCCGCCAGGGAAAGGTTTTTTACAACCAGAAGATCCAGAAGGCCGTCGCTGAAAGATGCCCTGGGGGCTAAAAGCTCAAATCCCCCTGCCGTTCTGCTGTTGGCGGCTAAAAAAAGCATAATCTCATCGTCAATTATTAATTCCGGTGTTTTTAAGCGTACCTTAACCGGTCTCAGCCTGGGGAGCTCTTCCAGGCTTTTGGCGTAATATGCCAGCTGTCCCAAATATGTTTTCAGTTTTCTCGGCACTTCATAAGATATATTGGTCAAATTGCCTCCCCCGGCAACGTTGATAAAATACCGTTCATTAATCTTGCCTATGTCAACTTTTTTTATTTTTTTCCTGCCGATAATTTCTACAGCTCCTGCCGTATCAGTGGGTATACCCAAGGCCCTTGCAAAATCATTGGATGTTCCCGCGGGAATGATCCCCAAGTTAATGTTTCCCATGTTTTCCCCAAGTCCGTTTACAATTTCATGGAGGGTACCGTCGCCTCCAACGGCTATGATATTTTTAAATTCCTTGCTTGCTTGGGCGGCTTTTATTTTAGCGTCTCCCTGTTTCTTTGAGGGATAAGGTATCACCTCAAAACCCACTTCCAGCAGGTAATTGATAATATCGTGGAGACGGGAGACTGCTGAATTTTTACCCGCTGCGGGATTATAAATTAAAAGTGCTCTCTCCATTTTTGTATGCTCCCTTTTATGTGCTTCCAGAGTTTTTTTACATCTTTTTATATTTGGTCTGCTTTTTCTCCTGTTAATAACAATTTGTTTTTTAATATTTTTTGGTGGCGTGGAAATAATAAGTATCGGTGCTTTATGAAAGATGTTAATAAAGTTGTGGAGCCCAGTTTACCAAGTGTTAGGGGGACATGGAAATGAAATTATTGCTGGAAAGTATCCTTGTACTGCTTTTTATCGCAGCAGGGATGTACCTTCTATATTATTTAACAAAAAAAGAATTAATTTAAAGTTGAGAGGTTTTGGTAAATGCTATACATTGAGGTAATTATTCAAACGTTTTTGGCCTTTTTTGCCATTTTGTTTTACACAAGAATACTGGGGAAGCAGCAGGTGGGTCAATTGACCTTCTTTGAATATATAAACGGAATTACCTTTGGAAGCATTGCCGCTGTTCTTGCAACGGATGTGGGCCAAAAGCAGACCCTGGTCCATCTGCTGGGATTAACCCTCTTTGCAGCACTGACTTTCATTATGGAATGGGCTGCTCTACAGAGCAGGCCTTTACGGAAGATCATTGCCGGTGAGCCCACAATTGTTATCCACAATGGAAAGGTTTTGGAAAATAACATGAAGAAAATGAGATACAATTTTGATGAGCTGCTTATGCAGCTTAGGGAAAAAGGGATTTTTTATATTGGAGATGTTGAATATGCTATTCTGGAGCCCGATGGAAGCTTAAGTGTGGAACTAAAATCCCAGCAAAAACCTTTAACCAGGGAAGATTTAGATTTGAGCAGCGATTATGAAGGATTGTCCGTGGAATTGATTATGGACGGGGAAGTGGTGCATCAAAATTTAGAGCAGATTGGCCTTGATGAAAATTGGCTGTTAAGTGAATTGGAGAAAAGGGGAGTTCAGGATATTAAGGAAGTTAAGCTGGCGGTGTTCTCTTCCAAGAGGAATTTATTTGTGGATTTAGATAAAGATGATTTAACTACTCCCATGGATATTTCGGACAGAGCTCCCAATAAGTAAGAATATATTGATAAAGGGTCTCTGTTTCAGTTTTCTTGACTTGCGAACTCACGCTGATTAAAACCTGGCTGCCCCAAATTCGGCGGCCGTACGAAAGACTGGCTGGCGTGAACGTCCTGTTCGCGCCTCCCGGTTTTAATTAGCGTTCGTTAAGTCGTTTCGCAAACTGCAGCAGAGACTAATAATAATTTAGTTAGTAGGTAGGTTTATCTACAGTCTGTTAATAATATAATTTTAAATAAATGTTGGGCATTTTTATTCGGAGAGGATAAATGGGTGATGAAAAATATCAAATTTGGAACTGATGGATGGCGGAGCATAATTGCTGAGGATTTTACCTTTGACAACGTTAGAGCGGTGGCCCAGGCTGTGGCTTTACATATTAAAGCTAAGGGCGAGCAGGATCGGGGAGTGGTAATCGGTTACGATAATCGTTTTCTTTCCGATCATTTTGCCCGGGCTGTGGCCGAGGTGATGGCAGGAAACTCTATCCCCGTTTTTATTTCCCTAAAACCTCTTCCCACACCAATAACCGCCTTTGCCATTAAAAAACTGGGCACCGCAGGAGCTGTTATGATTACCGCAAGCCATAACCCCCCTGAGTACAACGGAATCAAATATATTGCCGATTTTGCAGGCCCTGCCCTTCCTGAAGAAACCGATGCCATTGAGGAAAACCTAAATAAGATTATTGAAACAGGGGAAATAAAAAGAATGAGGGGGAATAAGGCAAAGGATTTGGGGTTGTGGAAGGAGTTTGACCCCTTTCCCGCTTATAAAGAACACTTAAAAAATTTAATTGATGCTTCAGCTATAAATAATGCAGGTTTGAAGATCGTTGCTGATCCCCTTTACGGTGCAGGAGCCGGTTATTTTGAGGAAGTTCTTAAAGAATTGGGCTGCGAAGTTATTTCCATACATAGTTTTAGGGACCCACTTTTTGGTGGAAGCATGCCGGATCCCGTTGAAAAAAATTTATCGGAGCTTAGGGAGCAGGTGGAAAGCACGGGAGCTGACCTTGGTTTGGCTCTGGATGGTGATGGTGATCGTTTCGGTGTAATTGATAAAACGGGCAAATTCTTTTCTCCCAATGAAATTCTTTTCCTGCTCCTTAACCATTTGGTTAAGACAAGGGAAGACCTCGGCCGAACCGTGGCCAGAACGGTGGCCACCACCCACATGCTGGATAAAGTTGCCCAAAGGTACGGCCTTGGGGTCAGGGAAACCCCTGTGGGATTTAAATTTATAGGCCAGTGCATATTACGGGATGACAGCATTTTGGGCGGCGAAGAAAGCGGCGGTATGTGCATTAAGGGACATGTGCCTGAAAAGGACGGGATTTTAGGGGCAGTGCTGGTAACTGAAGTTGCTGCGACATACGGCAGATCCCTGCTGGAACTTCAGCAGGAACTTTTCCAGGAATACGGAAAAATGGTGAGCGGGCGCCTGGATCTACCGGTACCGGCAGATGAAAAGGGAATTGTTTTGGATAAATTGAAAAATTTTAACCCCAGCTCCATAGCAGGGCAGAAAGTGGTAAAAAAATTGGAAATTGACGGGGCAAAGTTCGTCAATGAAGACGGCAGTTGGGTACTCATAAGGCCTTCGGGAACTGAGCCCCTTTTCCGGGTTTATGTAGAGGCAAACAGTGAAGAACAGCTTAAGGGAATTCAGAAACACATCCGGGAGGAATTGAATATATAACCGGGTTCATACCAAAAAAGTGCCAACACGGCGCTTGTCTTGTAGACAAAGGTTCTCTGCTGCAGTTTTCTCACTCCTTAACCTCACGCCGCTTTAAACCGGGCTGCCCCAAATTCGGCGTCCGTGCGAGAGACTGGCTGGCGCGAGCGTCCATGCTCGCGCCTTCCGGTTTTAATCGACGTTCGTTAAGTCGTTTCGCAAACTGCAGCAGAGATCCAGCAAAAAAAATGTTTGTCCACAGTGTATGCGCCATTTTCTGGCGCCTTTTTCATGGCCTTTGGCTCCTGGAACAGGTAAAAAGATTATTTCATAAAATAAAGTACCATCATGCTGCCGGAGGTTAAGGCATGAAGGTAAAAATTTTTTACCTCTGCTGGTTTTTTCTAATAACCACGGCCTTTGTGTTTATTGGTTTTGAGCACAAGAAAATAAGTGTCAATACTAAAGGCGTATTTTTGGTTATGGTGCGAAACTGCGAAGAAACTGTGGAAAATGTATTGAGAATCCTTTGTGCCCGTTGCTGGAGAAGGGGTCAGGGGCCCATTTTCGTTATAGTTGAGGATTCAGACGATAAAACCAAGGATATTGTAACCAGGTTATCCCGAAAACATTCAGAGATCAATGTTCTTTTTAGAAAAAAAGATTCATTTTTTGATTTCCAGCATATTCAGCATTTTCTGGATCAGCCTTTATATCTTCTCGATCTTAGGAATTTTGTAAAAAGGGAAATGAATGGTTACAGTGTTATTGTATGACATTCCCTTTCGGCATTAAAAGACAATTTAAGATGGAAAAGCCAAAGGATTTTACCAGCAAATTGTAGAAAGTTTACAAAAATACAATGGGATATGGATAAAAAACAGGTGATAATGGTGATAGGGTGCCAAAAATTTATTATCTACCTGGCTTGGGGCGAAAAAAAATATATCTTAAGCTATTCCCATAATCCCCTTTTAGACTATTGGTTTTTAGTGGAAAAGGGTTTTACCGGAATGCTACTGCTTACCAAACCCCTTCCCATAGGATATGTTTCATATCTGTTTAACAACTGTACAACGGAATTGGAAAGGGTTGGCACCCTTTTCAAAGGGCGGAGTATTGAAGAAATTGTGGCGTTAAAGGTCAGGAAGTTGAGAAAGCATTTTGCAAGGCTTGGGTTATCTAAGGATTTTTTAACGGAAAACTATTTACAAAATCCCATACCCAAGCCCTTTTTTGATCTGGGTAAAATAAAGGTCTTAGAAGAAAAGTTAATGGGGAGAATTCTTTTTTTAAATGAAATAGATCAGTTTATTAAAAAAAAGGGTATTAATGCCGGCGAAAATGAAATCCAGGACATTCTTCAAATTTTGTTTCTGGAACGGAAATGTCAGCGTTTGCCCAGCATCTGCTTTGAAAAAGATGGAAGAAAAATATGCCACCGTTGCGGGCAGAGGGAAAGAATTTTGTCCATTGTTTGTGCTTCCTGCGGACTTAAATGCTATCACTGCGAAGAATGCATTGCCCTGGGGGAATCCCGATCCTGCCAGCCTTTATATGGGGTTCCCGGGGGGAGAAGGGCTTACAAGCTGCCCCATACTTCCATAACCCCTGTTATGGATGTACAGCTGAGTTTGGCACAAAAAGAAGCTTCTGCGGCGCTGCGCCAATTTGTGCTACAACCTGAACAAAGGGAAAAGCTGGTTTGGGCCGCCTGTGGTGCCGGAAAAACGGAAGTTACCTTTCAGGCAGCGGCAGAGGTGCTGAGCAGGGGAGGAAGGGTGCTTTTTGCTATGCCCAGAAGAACGCCCCTGCCGGATATCTTTAACCGTTTAAAAAGAGCCTTTCCCCAGGTTCCTGTAAAAATGATCCATGGGGAAACAAAGGACAAGTTTTCCCATGGGGAAATTATTGCAGCTACTACCCATCAGGTTCTCAGGTTTTATTCAGCCTTTGACTTAATAATTTTGGACGAAGTGGATGCATATCCATATAAGGACAGCAGCATGCTTCAATTTGCCGTAAGAAGGGCGCGCAGAAAGGCAGGCAAAATCATATATCTAACCGCAACCCCTTCGGGGGAAATATATGAACGGTGGAGAAAAAGGGAGCTTTCCTGTATTAAAATTCCCGCAAGGCATCACGGCTATCCGCTTCCGGAACCCAAAATTGTTGTGGAAAAGAAACTCCGCCGAGCTTCAAAGGGGTTCAATATTCCTGAAATCGTTGTTGATTTAATTCATGAGACCCTGGAGGGGGATTTATCCCAGTTATTAATTTTTGTTCCCTCGGTTTTTCTTGCTATACATGTTGCCGAGGAGCTAAATCGCATTACGCAGCTTCCTCCCTTTAATAATTTTAACGGTCGTTGGGTGGAGTACAGCCATGGAAGGGATGAGGATAGGGAATTAAAGAGGGAGCGCTTTATAAAAGGTGAATTTCCCGTGCTGGTTACAACAACCCTTTGGGAAAGGGGCATTACCGTTCCCCGGGTTAATGTTTTGGTGCTCTTTGCCGATGCGGAAGAAATTTTTGATGAGGCCGCTTTAATTCAGATGGCAGGCAGGGCAGGGAGAACCTCTTCCTATCCCATGGGGAAGGTTTGGTTTGTGGGTTCCAGAGTAACAAAAAGCATGAAAAGTGCCCGGGGGAAAATTCATCAGCTGAACATTGAGGCCAGCGAAAAGGGTTTTCTTAAGCCCGAAGGCTTACAATGGCTGAACGGATGGGAGGATAAAGTGAATTGCTTGAAAAATGGATGAAAAGTTTTGTGGACTTAATACTTCCTACGGTGGCCAAGTGCCAGCTGTGTGGGAGAAGGGCGGTTAAAACCGCTGAAATCTGCTTGGTTTGCAAAAAAGAGCTGGAGTATTGGTCTCAAAAATATAACGAATGTGATATATGCGGCCATTTTATATTCCAAAGGGGCCTTTGTGTTCAGTGCGGTCAGGAAAAGCCGCCCTTTAGCATGGCCAGGGCCATCGGTCCCTATCGGGGGGTTCTTAAAGAAGCTTTGTTTAATTTAAAATTTCGCGGAGACCGTAAGCTGGCGGTGCCTTTGGGCCGGATTTTAGGAAGTAAATTGAAATCTTCACTGGAACATCAAAGGATAGATGTGGTAATTCCCGTTCCCATGCATCATAAAAGACTAAAGGAGAGGGGTTTTAACCAATCCATCCTGATTGCAAGGGAAGTGGCCAAGGAAATCAAAAAACCCATATTTGAAAATATCCTGCAAAAAAACGTAAATACGGTGCCCCAGGTACAGCTTTCAGTTAGACAGAGGAAAAGCAACCCCATAAATTCTTTTGTGGTTAAAGATAGGGCAATGGTAAAAGGTAAAGTGGTTCTACTCATAGACGATGTCTTGACTACGGGAACCACCGTTTCTGAATGTGCCAGGGAGCTTTTAAAGGCAGGGGCAGAGGAAGTATTTGTGGGAACCGTGGCCACAGGGATTCATTTTTCTGCCGCAGGCATTCACAAAAAATCCACATCTTTAGCGGATTGATATAAAACTTATAAACAGATTTATCCACATTATCCACAGTTAATGGACAGAAAAAACCCAGCTTGCTAAAAAGTGGTATTTAAAAAAAGATCATAAATCAATCTCCCTAAGGATTAAAGGGCATGCCTAATAAAAGCGGAGATTTTCCCTCCCGGGATTTATCAGTTATTTTGTTTGACATATAAAAAAGCAATGTGATAAAATAAGTTATCTTTCAAATAATAATATTAGTGGGCCCTTGCAAGGTAAAGGAGGGGACAAGGAAACATTTTTATACTGCTCTTTAAATTTTTGAGGGCAGTTTGGGGGCTCAAGAAGCGGATTACAGTCAACCGAATCCGCTAAGATTAACCCTTTGATATTAAGGGTAGGTTGACGTAAACTTTTTTTAGGAGGAATCAAATCAGCAATGCTAGGTAAGGTTAAGTGGTTTAGCAAGGAGAAAGGTTATGGGTTTATTTCCAGGGAAGACGGTGACGATGTATTCGTTCACTACTCCGCAATTCAAGAGGAAGGATTTAAAACCCTGCAGGAGGGTCAGGAGGTAGAATTTGAAATAGTTGAAGGTCCTAAGGGCCCTCAGGCTGCAAATGTAGTTAAGCTTTAATTGCGAAAATTCTAACCCCGGTTTTTGCCGGGGTTTTTTAATCCCTCGGTGGATCTGCCAGAAGTTGCAATTAATCAAGGGTTGGCTTAGAATCAAAATGAGGGTTACATTAAAGGAATTGGCGGTAAAATGATAAAAAAAGAGACTTCTGAAAGGAGTGACCTGTTTGAAAATTATTGTCCGGGGAAAGAACTTTGAGGTTACCGATGCACTGCGGGAATGGGTGGAAAAGAAGTTAGGAAAGATAGAGAAGTATTTCAACAACCTGAAAGAAGTTCAAGTGGTGCTGGTGGTAAGCCGCGGAAGGCATAGAGCGGAAGTAACTATTCCCCTGGACGGGATTGTTCTTCGAGGCGAAGAGGAAACAGGAGACATGTATTCTTCGGTGGATCTGGTAATTGATAAGTTGGAAAAGCAAATTAAAAAATACAAAACAAAAATAGATAAAAAACTGAAAGACGGAAGCATAAAAGATCTTACAGTTTCTCAAGAAAGCACGGAAATAGAATATAAAGAGCCAAAAATTGTTCGCACCAAGAGGTTTGCTATGAAGCCGATGCCTGTGGAAGAAGCCATTTTGCAAATGAATTTAGTTGGACACAACTTTTTTGTTTTCCGAAATTCAGAAACCGACATGATTAATGTGGTTTATCAAAGAAAAGACGGAAACTACGGTTTAATAGAACCCGAATATTAAATAAAGATTTTTAAAAGGACCCCTCTGGGGTCCTTTAAGTTTGCTGGCAAAGGTGTCTCTGCTGCGGTTTTCTTTACTTGCGAACTCACGCTGGACATCTCTAAGCACAGTGTTATGGGCAAAATCGAGCTGCCCCAATTCGGCGTCCATGCGAGAGAATGATTGGCGCTCATCTTCTGCTCGCGCCTTCCGGTTTTAATGGCGTTCGTTAAGTCGTTTCGCAAACCGCAGCAGAGAAACATAAAAAATTTATTAAGAAGGTTTGTCTACAGTACGAAAGGACCTCCTCAAAGGACCTTTTTAATGCGATGTAAAGAAATTAGTCATAACAAATAGAACCTTCAACGCCCCAGGGATGGGCTTTTTCTGCTATAACGGGAACAATTTCCCCTACCGGTGAAGGGTTTTTAAATTTAAAGCGTACTAAGGCGTAGTTTTCCGAAAAACCTTCGGCAAAGCAGCCGTTGTTGTCTTTATATGTTTTTTCAACCAAAACATCAAGCTTTCAGCCCAGTAGTTTCTTGTGAAAGTTCATGCTCAACTCTTCTGCGAGGAGATTCATTTCTTCAACCCGCTGCTTTTTTATATCCGGTCTTACCTGCCCTTTAAGGGCTTCTGCGGGGGTTCCCGGACGGGGTGAATAGGGGAAGACATGGATCTTGCTGATTTCAAGGCTTCTTAGGGTTTCCATACTTTTTCGGTGATCTTCATCTCTTTCCCCGGGAAAACCTACAATTATGTCCGCCATTATGGAAATGTCCGGCATGAACTTCCGGGCTTTTTCAACTATTTCCCTGTAATCTTCAACGGTGTAATTCCTTCCCATTAATTTTAAAATTCGGCTGCTTCCGCTCTGAAGGGGCATGTAGAGATAATGGCATATGCGGCGGCTTTTAGCCATTACTTCCATAAGTTCTTCAGTAACTCCCATGGGTTCTATGGAGCTTAACCGTATCCGGAAAGGGTAATCTAGATCGTCGATTTTTTTGAGCAGTTTTGGAAGATTGATATCCTCCAGATCTATGCCGTAAAGCCCCATATTGGTACCGGTAATAATAATTTCCCTGTGTCCTGAAGCTGCGTAGGCTTCTGCTTCTTCTATGATTCTTTCCGGGCCCCTGCTTCGGGGCTTGCCCCGGGCAAAGATTACGGCACAGAAAGTGCAGAACTGATTGCAGCCTTCCTGAATCTTTATTACGGGGCGATGCCGGTAAAATTTCGGTACGGCGTCGAATTCTTCAAACTCTTCTCCTTTATGGAGCTGCTGTATCAGCACCCGTTTTTCCCTATCCTTTTGGTCCAATTTCTGCAGTATTATTTCGGGCAGCTTAGAGCGGCCTGCTGTTCCCACAACAATGTCAGCTTCGGGTACTAATTTTTCTATATCCCTGGGATACAGCTGGCTGTAGCAGCCTGTGAGCACCAGCAGGGCATTGGGATTTTTTTTCTTTGCCTGACGGGCTTCCTTGCGGGACCTTCTGGCGGCCGCCTGAGTTACGGCACAGCTGTTAATTATCACCACATCGCTTTTATCCCGGCTGCGGTTAAGTCCATGTTTTAGGAGCAGACCTTCAATGGCTGCACTTTCATACTGATTTAAAGGGCAGCCCAGGGTGATTATATCAAAGGAAGGACCGCTGTTTTTTGCATTTTTTTCCGACATTGCATCCCTTTCCCTTTGTAATTTATGTTCAATGTTTCGGTAAAAGTATATAACAATTTTCTATACTTATAAAGGACGTGAGTATGTTATGTGTTCCTGAAGCATTCTTTATATTTTGGAAATGTTTTCTGGTATTTTATATAATTATAAGAGTAAGCAGTTTTTGTAGTTTGTTGACAAATTATATATGCTGCAGTTTTCTCACTCATGAAACTTACGCTGGACATCTCTAAGCGCTGTGTTATGGGCAAAATCGGGTCACCCCAAATTCGGCGTCCATGCGAGAGAATGGCTGGCGCTCATCTTCTGCTCACGCCTCCCGGTTTTGCCTTACGCGTTGCCAAAAGCTATTATCCAGCGTCAGTCAAGTCGTTTCGCAAACTGCAGCTGATACCTTGTGGATTTACTGATTTGTCTACAGTCTGTTTTTATTAATTTTGGCTGAACAAGAGGGGGAGGCAGTGGTGCAGTTGGAGACACTACAGGGTACAGTGAAAAAAATTATTTTTGAAAGTGAAGACGGGGAATTTACTGTGGCCCGTTTTGAAACCGATGAAGGGGAATTTATTTCTCTGGTTGGTTTTTTGTACGGTATACAAAGGGATGATTACATTACCGTTTGGGGATCCAGGGTATATCATCCCAAATACGGAGAACAGCTCAAAGTTTCGCGCTGGGAAAAAAAGCTGCCTTCTAACAGGGAGCAGCTTGTGGCTTACCTGTCCTCTCCCTTTGTAAAATGTGTTGGGCCGCAGCTGGCTGAGGCCATTGCAGATCAATTGGGAGAAAATGCCCTGGAATTGATCATGGAAAAGGGTTATGAAGTTCTGACGGAGGTTAAGGGTATTGGGGAAATAAAGGCAAAAAAGATACATGAGAGTATTGTGGAAAACCTGGAAGTCCAACATGTGATGAAACACCTCCTGGCTTTTGGACTTACGCCCAAAACGGCTATTAAAGCATATAAGGAGTGGGGCGGGGGAGCGGTGAATATTGTATCCTCTGACCCTTATAGGCTTATGGACATTGACAGCATTGGATTTCTTAGGGCGGATGCCATTGCCCAAAAATTAAACATTGGCCAAGAGTCTCCCCAGAGAATAAGGGCAGCAGTTAAATATGTAATGGAGCAGGCTGAAGGGGAAGGCCATTGTTATCTTGAAAGGGAAGAAATTTTACAAAGAACCCAGAAGTTGCTGAATATTGAAGAGGGTGAAGAAACAATTAATTCCGTGCTGGAAAAAATGCTTTCCCATGGCAGTGAAATAATAGCTGAAGGAAGTAAAGTGTACCCCCTTTCCCTCTTTAATGCGGAAATAAAGGTGGCGGAAAAAATTTCCCGGCTGGTTGCAAACCGTTCCGGCGTTTCCATAAAATTGGCGGAAAAATTCTTGGAGGATTTTGAAGCAGGGTTAGGGATTAAATTGGCTCCGGAGCAGAAAGAAGCGGTTCTGGAAGTTTTAAGTAGGGGATTTTTGATACTTACTGGGGGGCCTGGAACGGGTAAGACAGCAACGGTTAACGCAGTGATAAATGTTCTGCGCCGCATTGATCCCGGAGCCGAAGTGATCCTTGTTTCCCCCACGGGCAGGGCCGGACAGAGGCTTATGGAAGTCACCGGGGAAAAAGCGGGGACCATTCATCGGCTGCTTAATTTTAAACCCGGGGAAGGGCCGGAGTTTAATAGGGACAATCCCCTTCCATGTGATCTTCTGGTGGTGGATGAGGTTTCAATGCTTGATATAGAGTTGGCTGCCAGCCTCTTTGACGCCGTGGATCCCATGCGCACCATGGTCCTTTTGGTGGGGGATGCGGACCAGCTTCCCAGTGTTGGGCCGGGAAATGTCCTGCACGATCTGATGAAGGCAGGGGTGCCCACCATAAGGCTCACCCGAATTTTCCGCCAGTCCAGGGAAAGCCAGATAGTCACCAATGCCCACAGGATAAATGCCGGAAAATTAATCAGCATTGACAGCAGCAAGAAGGACTTTTTCTTTATAAAAGAAGAGGACCCCGAGAAGATAGCAGAGATAATAATCCAAAGCTGCAGGCGTTTTGTAGAGCTGGGCTATTCCTACAGCGATATTCAGGTGCTTTCCCCCATGAGAAAGGGACCCATAGGTACCGTTAACCTCAACCGGAGGCTTCAGGAACTCCTTAATCCCCGGGATAAATCCAAAAAGGAATACCGTTTTGGAAGTAATATCTACCGAATTGGGGATAAAATTATGCAGACAAAAAACAACTACACAAAGGGAGTATTTAACGGAGACGTCGGGCTAATTGAAGATATAGAAGAAGAGGAGGAAAGCGGAGAAATAAGGCTTACGGCAAGGATAAGGGAAGGTTTGGTTACCTATACGGGGGATGAGATAGGGGAGGAACTGATTCCGGCCTACTGCATTACCATACACAAGTCCCAGGGCAGTGAATATCCCATTATTATAATGCCCGTAAGTACAAGCCATTATATTATGCTTGCCCGAAACCTGATTTATACGGGAATAACCAGGGCCAAGGAGAAGGTGGTTTTGGTGGGTACAATGAAGGCTCTGGCAATTGCTGTAAAAAATAACAGGATGGTGATAAGGAATACGGGCCTAAAGGATAAGATAGTTCAACAATTCTGCTGCATTAAGGGGTAATTGGTCTTTCTTGCATTGCCTTATCTGCGGTGATAAAATTGTAATGATACCTGGTCAATGGGAGTGACCGAGCATGCTAGGGCTGCTTAAGAGACTTCTTGATGATAACGAAAAGGAAATAAAAAAGCTTTCCAAATGTGTGGATTTAATAAATAACCTTGAGCCAAAGATGAAAGCTTTAACGGACAGTGAGCTTAGGGAAAAGACCCAGGAGTTTAAACAAAGGCTACAGCAGGGAGAAACCCTGGATGATCTTTTACCGGAAGCCTTTGCGGTGGTAAGGGAGGCTTCCGTTCGTGTTTTGGGAATGCGACATTTTGATGTACAGCTAATGGGAGGCATAGTGCTGCATCAAGGGCGTATTGCGGAAATGAAAACCGGTGAAGGTAAGACCCTTGTGGCCACCCTTCCGGCATATTTAAACGCCCTGGAGGGGAAAGGGGTTCATATAGTAACCGTTAACGATTATCTGGCAAAAAGGGATACCCAGTGGATGGGACCGGTTTATGAGTTTTTGGGGCTTAAAGTGGGCACCATTGTTCACGGAATGACTTCCCAGGAGAGGCGTGAGGCTTATGCCGCTGATATAACCTATGGGACCAACAACGAATTTGGCTTTGATTATCTCAGGGACAATATGGCCATTCATAAAGATGAAATAGTCCAGCGGGAGCTCAACTATGCCATAATTGACGAAGTGGACAGCATTCTTATAGATGAAGCCAGAACCCCCCTTATTATTTCCGGTCAGGCAGATAAACCGACGGATTTGTACTATAAAATTGCCAAAATTATTCCCCGCCTCAAGCGGGATGAGGATTACAACGTTGATGAGAAGGCAAACGTGGTGACTCTTACCGAAAAGGGAATAGCCCGGGTTGAGCAGATGCTTGGTGTTGACAATTTGTATGATGAATCAAACATGGAGCTCAGCCATCATGTCAATCAGGGTTTAAGGGCCTATGCTTTAATGAAGCGGGACCGGGATTATGTGGTTAAGGATGGACAGGTTATTATTGTGGATGAGTTTACGGGAAGGCTTATGTACGGACGCCGCTTCAGCGAAGGCCTTCATCAGGCAATAGAAGCCAAAGAGGGGGTTAAAATTGAAAGGGAATCCCAGACCCTGGCCAGCATAACTTTCCAGAATTATTTCCGCCTTTATAATAAGCTGGCGGGTATGACGGGTACCGCCAAGACCGAGGAACAGGAATTCAGGGAAATTTATGGCCTTGATGTGGTGGTAATACCCACCAATAAGCCCATGATCCGGGAAGATCATCCCGATGTGGTTTACCGTACCGAAAAGGGAAAGTTTGAAGCGGTGGTGGAGGAAATAGTCGAGAGGCATAAAAAGGGACAGCCGGTTCTGGTGGGTACCATTTCCATAGAAAAATCGGAGATGCTCAGCAGAATGCTCAAAAAAAGAGGTATTCCCCATGAAGTTTTAAATGCCAAGTACCACGAAAAGGAAGCGGAGATCATTGCCAAAGCCGGGCAGAGGGGTGCGGTGACCATTGCCACCAACATGGCAGGGCGAGGTACCGATATTGTGTTGGGCGAAGGTGTTGCCGAGCTCGGGGGACTTCACGTAATAGGTACGGAAAGGCATGAAAGCAGACGCATAGACAACCAGCTGCGGGGACGTTCCGGGCGTCAGGGGGATCCAGGGTCCAGCCGTTTTTATGTTTCTCTGGAAGATGATCTGATGCGCCTATTTGGTTCGGAAAATATAACGGGCATCCTTGATAAGGTGGGGATGGATGATTCTACTCCCATTGATCATCCCCTTGTTTCCAAATCCATAGAAAGCGCTCAGAAACGGGTGGAAAACAGGAACTTTGAGATCCGTAAGCATGTCCTGGAATATGATGATGTTTTGAACCAACAGAGGGAAGTTATTTATAACCAGAGAAGGGAAGTTCTTGAAGGGGCGGATCTGAAGGAAAATATTCTGGATATGATCGAGACTCTGGTGGACAGGACTTTGGAAATGTTTGGCAGTCACAGCCCCTATCCCGAAGAATGGGATCTGAAGAGCCTTTTGGATTATGCGGGTCAGCTGTATCTACCCCAGCATAATTTTACTCCTGAGCAGCTAGCAAAAATGACCAAAGAGGAAATAAGGGAAGTTTTTCTCCAATATGCCTTTGATTATTATGAGCGTAAAGAGAAGGAATTGGGTTCCGATATAATGCGTGAGCTTGAAAGGGTTATCACCCTAAGGGTTGTGGATCAGAAATGGATGGATCATTTGGATGCAATGGATCAGCTACGCCAGGGAATTGGGCTCAGGGCATACGGTCATCAGGATCCCCTTGTGCAGTACAGACTTGAAGGGTATCAGATGTTTAATGACATGATTGCGGCTATCCAGGAGGATACGGTAAGATACGTATTTCATGTAAATCTTGTTAGGGAACAGGAGAATGCAGCGAGCTCCCGCAGGGTTTCAGATGTCAGGTACGTTAAGGAAGAGGCGGAGGTAAAGAAAGAGCCCGTTCGTTCCAAGAAAGTGGGGCGCAATGAGCCGTGTCCCTGCGGAAGCGGTAAGAAATATAAAAAATGCTGCGGAGCCGGAGCATAGTAAAGTTTTTGATGCGATTTCAGGGAGGGAAGTATTATGCTTGTAGATTTAAGGCAGGATATGGAGAGTATAGAGAAACGCTTGGAGGAAATGAGGGATTCCCTTTGACGTAGAAAAAAGGGAAAAAGACCTCGAGGAAATGGAAAGGGAAATTGCCCGTCCGGATTTTTGGGACGATCCCGAACATGCCCAGAAGGTTATGCGGGACCTGAGGGACATTAAAGACAAAATTGATTCATATTACGAACTAAAAGGGCGTTTTGAAGATGTTTATGCTTTATGGCAGATGGGGCTGGAAGAAGGGGAAGAATCCCTTTTCGAAGAGCTAAATGAAGAAATTAAGGCAATTGATAAGAAACTTTGGGAGATGGAATTAAAAATTTAATTAAACGGTCCCTATGATAAAAACAATGCCATAATTTCCCTTCATGCAGGGGCCGGGGGTACCGAGGCCCAGGACTGGGTGGATATACTTTTTAGAATGTACAGCCGCTGGGCGGAGAAAAAGGGCATGGGGCTTGAGGTGGTGGACAGCCTTCCCGGGGAAGAAGCAGGAACTAAAAGCATAACAGCCGTTGTAAAGGGGGAATATGCTTACGGGTATCTAAAGGCTGAAAGGGGCGTTCACCGGCTGGTGAGAATCTCCCCCTTTGATGCTTCAGGGAGAAGGCATACTTCCTTTGCTTCGGTGGAAGTTATTCCCGAAGTTGAAGAAGATGATGAAATTGAGATCAATCCTTCGGATTTAAAAATAGACACTTTCAGGGCAGGGGGTGCAGGGGGACAGCACGTTAATAAAACGGAATCTGCGGTGAGAATTACCCATCTGCCCACGGGGATTGTGGTCCAGTGCCAAAATGAAAGATCCCAGCACGCTAACCGTCTTGCTGCTTTGAAGATTTTAAAGGCCAGACTTTTTGAACTGCAAAGGCAGGAAAGGGAAAGAAAGCTGGCTGAGCAGAGGGGCGAACAGCCGGAAATTGGTTGGGGCAGCCAGATAAGGTCCTATGTTTTTCAGCCTTATACCATGGTCAAGGATCACAGAACCTATTTTGAAATGGGGAATATTGAATCAGTAATGGACGGAAATATCGACCCCTTTATTATGGCTTATCTGCAACAGGCAGCAAAAAGTTAAAGGTTTTATCAATAACGGGACGGTGAGGACAGTTGTTTAAACGGAGGTACAAGCACATACACCGCCTCCGGGTTATTGCCAATACCCTTGCCAAGCATGGGTTCGGCTATCTCCTTGACATTCTGGGGATCAGTGATGTGCTGCCTCCTTTTAAAAGAGTCCAGTGGGATCAAACAAAGAGATTGAGCAGAGGAGAACGGGTACGCCTGGTTTTTGAAGAGCTTGGGACCACCTTTATCAAGCTGGGCCAGGTTTTAAGTACCCGTTCTGATTTTCTGCCCAAAGACATAGTAAAGGAGCTGGAAAAACTTCAGGACTGGGCTTCCCCCGTTGATTTTTCAACCATTGAAAAGATAATAAAAGAGGAGCTGGGCGGAGAAATTAATGAGCTTTTTACTTTCTTTGGTAGTGAGCCCATTGCTTCCGCTTCCATAGCCCAGGTGCACGAAGCAGAGCTTATAACTGGGGAAAAGGTTGTGGTAAAGGTACAGAGGCCCTATCTAAAAGAAATGGTGGAAACGGATCTGGAGATCCTTTTTGACCTTGCAAGGATTGCAGACAGGAGAACCACCTGGGGGGAAAAATATCATTTTACCGAACTGGTGGAGGAGTTTTCCAGGTCCCTTGGTGCGGAGATGGATTTCAGGACTGAGGGCCGCAATGCGGACCGCCTGAGGGAGAATTTTAAAGGGGATGCCCGGGTATATATCCCGGAGGTTTTTTGGGATTATTGCACTTCCAAGGTTCTTACCCTAGAGAGCATTCATGGAATTAAACTCAATCAGCCGGAACAGCTTGCTTCCGCGGGGTATGATCGGGCAGAGCTGGCTTTAATTTTCGCTCAAACCATGATGAAACAAATCCTGCTGGATGGTTTTTTTCACGGCGACCCCCATCCCGGCAATATTATTGTTCTTGACAGAGGAGCTCTGGGCTTTATGGATTTCGGTATCATGGGTTCCCTTCCCCCAGAAAAGAAAAATCAGCTGGCCCAAATCATTATTGCCCTGGCCAATCATAACAGCGACCTTTTAATGCACACCATTTTTGAGATGGGGGTGGTACCCTCTGATGTGAACCGCAAGGAACTTAAGGCCTATTTGGATAAATTGAGGGATAAATATTATGACAAACCTGTGGAGGAAATCAAAATCGGGGATGCCTTCAATGATCTTCTGGATGTCAGTTTTAAATACAACATTAGGCTCCCTTCGGATTTTGTTCTCCTGGCCAAGGTGGTAATTATCACCGAAGGGATTGTAAAACAGCTAAATCCCAAGCTTTCTTTAATGAAAGTAGTGGAACCCTTTGCGAAAAAACTTATTTTAAGGCAGCTGTCCCCGGCAGAGCTCAAGAAAACCCTGGGGGCTTATATGCTGGATTATATGTATTTGTTAACGGAAGTTCCAAAACTGGTTAGGGGGCTGAGGGAAAAAATTGATGAACCTGAGGTAAAGGGGGTTATCCGCCATGAGGGCTTTGAACGCCTGATGGTAAAAATGGATCAGTTGGTTAATCGCCTTTCCTTCAGCATTGTTCTCCTTGCCTTTAGCATCCTAATGTCCGGGCTGGTGGTAGCATATGCTCTGGGTACCCCTAAAAAAACCGTATTTTTTAATTTTCCCGTTTTTGATGTGGGATTTATTGTGGGTGGTATTCTCTTTTTCTGGCTTATCCTATCCATAATTCGATCGGGCCGACTTTAATGTTCCCATTGTTTTTCCTTTGCAGAAGGAGTTCTTGCAAAAATTGGAGAAGTTCAACCTTTACTTTTTTATTTTTTTTAGTCCCCATTACATTGGTTTAAAAACTTTTTGGGAGGAACACTAAAATTGGGGTGGGGAATTTGAAGGGCAGAACCATTTTGAATTATGGACTAATAACTTTGGGAAGCTTTATAACCGCTGTGGGCCTGGATATGTTTTTGGTGCCCAATCGCATTGCTGCAGGGGGAGTAAGCGGTTTGGCCACCATTATTCATTATCTTTTGGGTTTCTCTGTGGGGATAACAATACTGATACTTAATATCCCGTTATTTTTATCAAGCCTGAAGGTTCTGGGCCCGCAGTTTGGAATAAAAACTTTGTACGGCTTTTTTACTTTGTCTGTTTTCGTTGACCTTTTAAAGCCCGTTGTAAAAAGCCCCACCACGGATCCGCTCCTGGCGGCGATTTTTGGGGGAATGCTTACGGGATTAGGGCTGGGTTTGGTTTTTAAAGCCGGAGGAACAACTGGCGGAACGGATATAGCCGCACAGCTTATTAGGAAGTTTTTTAAGGTCAGCTCAGGGCAGGGACTCATGCTCATTGATGGTATAGTTATTATTCTGGCTGGAATATTTTTTTCCGTTGAGCTGGCCCTTTATGCTTTGATTGCGGTATTTATAACTACCAGGGTTATCGATGTGGTTCAGGAAGGATTGGGGGCAAAGGCGGCATTCATTATTTCAGATCATACCGATAAAATTGCTCGGGAGATTCTGACCCAGATGGAACGGGGAGCCACTTTAATGAAGTGTACTGGCGCCTATACGTGCAGGGAAAAGGGGCTTCTTCTTACGGTGGTGGGAAGATGGGAGGTGACAAAATTAAAAAGTCTGGTGAAGGAAGTGGATCCCTATGCCTTTGTTATTGTTGCTGATGCCCATGAAGTTCTAGGAGAGGGCTTTAAGGAATTCAGCGGAGGAATTTAAAATTTGGAGGTGTAAGGATTTGCTGGACGCGGAAAAAATTTTTTTGGAAGAAAAGGCCCGCATTATTAGAAAACGTATTATTTCCATGCTTCAAGAAGCGGGTTCCGGACATCCAGGTGGTTCCTTGTCTGCGGCGGATATTGTGGCTGCCTTATTTTTTCGTCATATGAATATTGATCCCGCAAGACCCCATTGGGAGGATAGGGATAGGTTTATTCTTTCCAAAGGGCATGCAGCTCCGGTTTTGTATGCTGCTCTGGCGGAAGCGGGATTTTTTGATACAAAGGAATTGAAGTATTTAAGAAAGATCAACCATATGCTCCAGGGCCATCCGGATTTGAGAAGTACGCCGGGGGTTGAAATTTCCACAGGCTCCCTTGGGCAGGGGCTTGCCGTGGGAAATGGGATGGCCCTTGCTGCAAAACTTGACGGCAGGGATTACCGGGTTTTTGTGCTCATGGGAGACGGGGAAATACAAGAAGGCATGATATGGGAAGCGGCCATGGCTGCGGCTCATTATAAGCTGGATAATTTGGTGGGGATTTTAGATTATAACGGACTGCAGATAGACGGTCCCATTGCTCAGATTATGAATCCCGAACCCATAGCGGATAAATGGAATTCCTTCGGCTGGCATGTAATTGTTATAGACGGGCACAATTTTGATGAAATTCTCAATGCTTTGGAAGAGGCGGACAGGATCGAGGGTAAACCCACCTTGATTTTGGCCAAAACCGTTAAGGGTAAAGGGGTTTCCTTTATGGAAAATGAGGTGGACTGGCACGGGAAGGCTCCCAGCAAGGAGGAAGGGGAGCTGGCCATGAAGGAACTTTCCCAAGGGGAGGTTTTGGAACGATGGGAAACACTCGGGAAGTAAAGCTGAAGGCTACAAGGGATGCTTACGGAGAAAAGCTGGCCGAGCTGGGAGAAAAATATGAAGATATTGTGGTTCTGGATGCGGATTTGGCGAAATCCACCAAGACCCTTCTTTTTGGCAAAAAGTTTCCTCACAGGTTTTTTGATATGGGTATTGCCGAGCAGAGCATGATTGGCACTGCTGCGGGGCTTGCTCTGTCTGGGAAAATACCCTTTGCCAGTACCTTTGCCGTTTTTGCCACAGGAAGGGTTTATGATCAGCTGCGAATATCGGTGTCCTACTCTAAAACCAATGTTAAAGTTGTTGCCACCCACAGCGGGCTTACCGTAGGTGAGGACGGAGCTACTCACCAGGCATTGGAGGATATAGCTTTAGCCAGGGTTCTGCCCAACATGGCAGTGGTGGTTCCCTGTGATGCTGTGGAAACAGAAAAAGTCATCGAATTTGCTGTGGAATACCAGGGACCCATGTACATAAGGCTGGGTCGTTCAAAGGTTCCCGTTATTCTCGATTCCGGATATGAGTTTAAGCTGGGAAAGGGAGCGGTGCTTAGGGAAGGAAAGGATGTATCCATAGTTGCAACGGGCATCATGGTTGCCAAATCCCTTGAAGCTGCAGAAATGTTGAAGGAAAGGGGAATAGATGCGGAAGTCATAAATATGAGCAGTATAAAACCCCTGGACAATGAGCTGATTTTGAAAAGCGCGAAAAAGACCGGGGGTGTGGTTACCGTTGAGGAGCATTCGATTATTGGAGGATTGAGCAGTGCCGTTTTGGAGGTTTTAGCGGAAAATTTACCTGTACCCGCTGAGCGTGTGGGGGTAAGGGATGTTTTTGGCGAATCCGGAACCCCTGAGGAGCTCCTGGCAAAATATGGTCTCTCCCCAAAGGATATAGCTGCGGCGGCGGAACGGGTAATCCGTAGGAAATAAAAATATATTTGAATTTACTGCTGTATTTTTATTCTCCTCTGCATAAATATTGCAGCGGATGACAAACTATATATAGCATTGGATATTACACTATGGAAGGAGGCAAAAAATTTGCAGCTTTCGGAAAAGGAACTTCTCATGATTGGGGAATCGGCAGTGGCTCACATGAGTGCCATTGAAAAATTTCAGTACTATGCCCAGGCATGTACGGACCAGGAAATGAAGCAGCTGATTAATTCCCATATCAACAAGTTAGAGCAGCACAGGCAGAGTCTGATGAGCTTAATTCAAAGCGGTTCATATCAGTATGGGACAAGCGCCCAATACCAGCAGGCTTCACAACAGTATGGTGGGCAATATGGCGGACAATATGGTAGTGCTCAATATGGCGGTGTTGCGTACCAGGGAGGCCAGTACGGCGGCGGTCAATATGCCGGACAATATGGAGGCAATTACGGAGGACAGCAGGGTGTTACCATACAGCAGCAGGGTCAGAGCCGTTATCAACAATGATAGGAGGAGGTAAAACATGCAGCAGGGTTCAATTAGTTTGCAGGCAATGTCCATAGATTGTTTGAATACCATTAAGCATTTTGCTTTGATTGATACCATTAACGTTCTTGAGTCAGCAAACTCCCAGGTTCGTCAAACACTGATGCGGACGACTCAGGAACATATGTCCATGGCTGAAGATTGGTTTCAACTGATGAACCGCAGGGGTTGGTATCAGGTGCCCGAAGCCCGTCCTGAGGTAAGGAATCAATTAAACAATTTTGTCAGCTCCGTTCAATCCAATATAGGGCAACGGATTACTACGGGAGGACAGGCTGGGTATCAAACACCCTACGGTCAGCAGCCCTATACCAGCCCCTATGCCCAGCAGTCCGTGGCTAAACAGGGTAATGAATACGGTACGGGAGGTTCAGGAAGCAAATACCTATCCTAAACTTTTTCAATAAGTTAGAATCCTAGAGGAAAGCCCTAAGAGGGCTTTCCTCTTTTTTGTCGTAATATTTTTTACCATAAAATTGCAGGTCAAATTTTAACAAAAAAGTAACTTTAAAAGGAATTTGGAATATTACGTCGAAAAGCAACTAGATAAGTACGTTTCTATTATACATAAGAGGGACTGGATATGATTAAGCTGTTAAATGTTACCAAAGTTTATCCCAATGGTGTCAGAGCTTTGCAAGATATTACCCTGACAATTGAAAAAGGTGAATTTGTCTTTTTGGTGGGTCCCAGCGGTGCGGGGAAATCCACTTTAATAAAATTGCTCTTTAGGGAAGAAAGTCCCACATATGGGCACGTGTTAATTGCAGGAAAAAATATAGCCCGTTTAAGGAAATCTCAGATCCCAATTTTGCGGAGAAATATAGGGGTAGTATTTCAGGACTTTCGCCTCCTGGAAGACCGGACTGCCTTTGAAAACGTTAGTTTTGCCATGGAAGTTCTTGAGCATTCCAAAAAGGAAATTCAGCAAAGGGTTCACCATGTGCTCAATCTGGTGGGTTTGAAGGACCGAATACATTGTTATCCCCACCAGCTTTCAGGGGGTGAGCAGCAGAGGGTTGCCATTGCAAGGGCAATTGTAAACAGACCCCATATTCTTGTTGCAGATGAACCCACGGGCAACCTGGACCCCGAAACTTCCAAGGAGATACTAAAGCTGCTTATTGATATCAACCGCAGCGGTACAACGGTTATAATGGCCACCCACGAATGGTCCCTGGTCAACAGGGCCAACAACAGGGTAATTGCTCTGGATAAAGGCAAGTTAGTTAGTGACGGCGAGAAGGTGTTATTTGCCCATGAAGGTTAAAACCATTGGCTATTTCTTTACGCAGGCTTTAAAATCAATTCTAAGAAATTTTTGGATGAGCTTAGCTTCGGTGGCGACGGTGGCCGTATCTTTGATTATATTGGGTGCTTTTATTCTATTAACTGCAAATACCAATTATATTGCCCAGGCAGTGGAGCAGGATGTGGAAATAGCTGTTTTTCTGTATGTTGATACTCCTGAAAATAAAGTAAAGGCCCTTGGGGATAAACTGGAGGACATTTCCGGGGTTGACAGCGTGGAGCTGATTCCCAAAGAAGAGGGGCTTCGTCAGTTGAGCAAGCAGTTTGGGGAGGAACACGATCTTGTCAGTGCCTTGGGAGGTGAAAATCCCCTTCCCGATTACTATATAGTTAAAGCTGAGGAACCGCAACAAGTTTCTACTATTGTTAAAGAGATTGAGAAGTTGCCCCATGTGGAAAAGGTAAACTACGGGCAGGGGGTGGTGGAAAAGCTCTTCAGCATTACCCGGTGGATTCGCATCGGGGGGATTGTTGTTGTCGCAGTTTTGGCAGCCTGTACAGTATTCTTAATTGCAGTTACCATCAGACTTACCGTATATGCCCGAAGAAAAGAAGTTAACATAATGAAATCTGTGGGAGCAACCAATTGGTTTATCCGCTGGCCCTTTCTTTTGGAAGGAATTTTTTTGGGATTTTTCGGCGCCCTTATAGCCAGCACTGTGCTGTATTTTTCCTATATCATTTTCCTTGATAAGATTACTGCTGCCATGTCCTTTCTACCGATACAAAGGGATTTATCCATACTGAAGAATGTGGCGTTGGTTGTGCTGCCCTCAGGACCCTTAATTGGATTTCTTGGGAGCTTCTTGTCCCTTCAGAGGTATTTAAAAATTTAAATTTTTTTGGGGGGTGGTGATTTGGGGAAGAATAATTTGAGATACATAGCTGTTGGGATTCTTGCCGCTTTTCTTATAAGCTGCACGGGGATAATAACGCCCACCTTTGGCTCCGAACTCAGTAAGATGAAGGAAAGTCAGAAAAAGGTACAGGAAGAGATCAAAGGTAAGAAGAAAAAACTTCAGGAAAAGAAAGCAGAAGAGAAGAGTTTATGGGCGCAGCTGCAGAGCTTAAACAACAATATTGAAAAAACCGAAAGGGAACTGGAAGATATAAGGAGTAAAGCCAGGGTTGTTGAGAAAGATATTAGTGAAACTGAGCAGGAGCTGAAGGAAGCTGAAGCCCGTCTAAAGGAAAGATTAGATATTTTCTCCGTTAGATTAAAAGAGATTTATCAAATGGGCAGTGGCAATTTCCTGGAGGTCCTTTTTGAAGCTACCAGCTTCAGGGACTTTTTGGTCCGTTTCCACCTTTTGGAAAAAATAGCGGAGCAGGATATGCAGCTGTTGGATGAGATAGAGGAAGAAAGGGACCAAATTGCCCGAAAAAAGGAAAAACTGGAGGCAAAAAGGCAGGAATTGGCCCAGCTGGAGAGGGCAACCCGGCTGAGACATGATGAATTGGCACAGCAGAAAAATGAAAAAGAAAACCTGCTGGCTGCCATAAAAACGGAAAAGGCAACCATTGAGAAGGCACTGGATGAACTGGAACAGGCTTCCAACGCCATTGCCGCAAAGATCAGAGCAATTCAGGCAAGGCAAAATGCAAGACCGGGGGATTCGTCCGGTTCAGGTTCTAAGACAGGTGGAAGGTTTGGAGGGGTCCTGTCTTGGCCGACCCCAGGTTACACCACCATAACTTCGGATTACGGTTCGAGGGTCCATCCAATTTTAGGAGTTAGAAAATTGCATACGGGAATAGATATTGGAGCTCCTTCGGGAGCGGGGGTATATTCTGCGGGCTCCGGTGTGGTTATACATGCAGGCTGGTTGGGTGCCTATGGTAATACGGTGGTTGTGGACCACGGCGGCGGAATTGCAACCCTTTACGGTCACTTAAGCAGTATCAGTGTCCGTGAGGGGCAGGCCGTGGGCAATCAGGACAGGATTGGAAGTGTGGGCAGCACCGGTTTGAGTACGGGCCCCCATCTTCATTTTGAGGTGCGGGTAAACGGGAATCCTGTGAGCCCATGGGGATATCTCCGATGAATTTTAGAAACTTAATAAAAAGGCGGTGTTTTTGTGCCGGAAGAGTATATTCCCCAGGAAATTTTGCGAGGTAAAATTATTGCCACAAAGTCGCTGGTTAAAAAGCAGATTAGGGGCATTATGGAAATAGAAGGAGAAGTGGAAAAATTATTGGAGGATACTAATATAGAAGAAATAACAGTGGAAAAAGCCAAGGTGCTTGCTGAAAAGTTTCGGGAGTTTCAGATCTGTGTGGAAAATGCCTTGGCATTTATTGCAGAAAATTTTGACGGAGGGATACCCGTAGCAGCAAATGTTCATGAAAAGCTTTTGGATCAGATGACCAAAAGCATTGAAAACTCCAGACCCCCGGTATTTGACAATTCTTTAGCCCAAATTTTAAAGGAATACATTGATTTAAGGCTTGTTTTAGAAAAGGATTGTGAATCCTTCGATGACTGTGAAAGGGTTAAAAAGCTCCTTGGCAGTTATAAAGAGGTTTCCCAAAAGGCTAGGGAGCAGCTAACAAACTTCTTTGATGAGTTGGAAAAATTCCATGGTTTTAAAAAATAATTATAAGATTTTATCAATGAAATTATGTTGGGCAGGTGCTCATAAACTTATATGAGTGCCTGCTCATTTTTTGTTGTACTAAAAAGACCATAAATTATCCGAGATTGTTTTAGCCTTTAGGTTCTAGTAGTATATTAATAAATGAAAAGTAATAAAAGGAAGCAATTTCGAATTTACAAAAGTGGTGGTGTCTTTTTGAATAGAAGGTCTTTTTTTAAGGGTTTTACAACGGGAATTCTAATAACAGTATTTGTACTTTTGGCAACATTGGGGGTTTTGGTGTATTTTGACGCAGCTAACCTGGGACAGCTTGCCGGGGTAATATATAGAATCCAGATGTATTCCTTTAAACCCCTTTCCCTGGAAGATATGGTAACGGGAGCCATAGAAGGGGTGGTTCAGGCTCTGGAAGACCCCTATTCATCATATTTAAGTCCCGAGGAATACAGCGATTTGGATGAACACATATCAGGAACTTACGGCGGTATAGGACTTCTTATTACTGAAAGCGAAGATGGGCGTTTAATGGTGGTTTCTCCCTTTAAGGGAACCCCGGCCTATAAAGCCGGAATAAAAAGCGGTGATATAATAGTAAGGATAAATGGCAGGGATATCAGCAAATTGAGTCTTGAGGAAGCCGCCAATTTAATGAAAGGGGAACCCGGGACCAGGGTCAAACTTACTGTTCTCCCCCAGGGAAACGGAAAGCTTAGGGAATACAGCATGGTAAGGGAAAATATCCATATTCCTTCAGCCAAGGGGCAGATTTTAACGGAAGATCCCCGCATTGCATATATCAATCTCATGATGTTTTCCCAGCAGACTGGAGAGGACTTAAAGAAAGTTTTTGAGGAGCTTGATATAAAAAGGGTTGATGGAATAGTTTTGGATCTTCGGGATAATCCGGGGGGATCTTTAGAAGCGGCCCTGAATGTTGCAGGATATTTTATTTCCAAAGGACCCGCTGTCCATATAGTTTACCGATCCGGTAAAAAAACCCTTAATGCCCCTGATAATTATTTGGGAAAGCCCCTGGTGGTATTGGTAAACGAAGGAAGTGCCAGTGCGTCGGAGATTGTAGCCGGTGCCATCAAGGATTCCGGCAGCGGTATCCTTGTGGGATCCAAAACCTTCGGCAAGGGGCTGGTTCAGGGCTTATTTGAAATGAGAAACGGCTCTGCCCTTAAGCTTACCACGGCTAGGTATCTCACGCCCAATAAACATGATATTCACAAAAAGGGTATCGAACCCCATCTGGAAGTTGAAATGGACCCGGAGCTTGTAAGGCAGGTCATACTCTTTGCTCCCGATCTGGAAAGGGATCTACAGCTGAAAAAAGCCGTTGGGGTTCTGAAGGACCAAATGGAAAAGAATTCTTAAGCCTCACAAAACTGAAGGGCCCCGACGGGCCCATTTCCCTTTATTGAGGTGATCCCATGATAGCTTTTTTGAAAATTATCCCCTTTATATTAGAGGGTTTTATAGCTTCCGTGTTTCAACCCCTATTCTGGGTAGTGGTAATGATGGTAGCTTTTTTAAACTTGAAGCAGTTGAGGCTTAAGGAAACTTTATTTGGAATAAAAGATGAGTCCCTTTTATTTTATACAGCCCTATCTTTTTTTTATGGGTTAGTGGGAGGATTCCTTGGAAGCTTCCTTATGGTTTTATTCGGTGTTTCCATAACTGCCATTGGCATTGGCTATCTGTGGATTGTAGCGATGCTGCTGCTGCTGGTCCATCCCAGGTTTCTCTGCTTTTCCTATGCAGGGGGCATTATATCTTTGAGCAGTCTACTGTTTGGTTTTCCCAAAGTAGATGTGCCCCAGCTCATGGGGCTTGTGGCCATACTCCATATGGTGGAAAGCCTTCTTATCCTCACCAGCGGTCATATAAGCACTATACCCATATACATCAGAAATGATCGGGGAGAGCTGGTGGGGGGATACAGCCTTCAGATGTATTGGCCCATACCCATTGTAGCCCTTTTAATTATGTCCAAAAATATTTTTCCCGGCGAATGGCTCAATATGCCTGACTGGTGGCCCCTTATTAAGCCGGATATAACGGGCAACCTGGATAACATTCTTTATGTTTTATACCCGGTTATTGCTGCCCTGGGATATGGGGATCTGGCCTTGGCCCATAGCCCGAAGAAAAAGGTCCAAAAAGCGGCATTGAATCTTGCTGTATACAGCTTGATACTTCTTTTTCTTTGTGTGGTGGTTTCTCATTTTAGGACACCGGTATTATATCTACTACCTGCGCTCTTTGGCCCCATAGGCCATGAAGTTGTGGTTTTCATAGGGCAGCGGCAGGAATTGAAAGGCGAACCAATTTTTTTAAATCCCCCGGAAGGTATTATGATACTTGAGGTTTTAAAAGGTTCCTTTGCAGAGAAATTGGGGCTTTCACCCCGGGATGTGATATTAAAGGTTAATGATGTTCCGGTAAATACAATGAATGAACTGCAGGAAGCCTTTGATATAAATCCCTGGTGGGCAACGGTGGAATATTTTAAAGATGCGGAAAAAAAGACCAGGGTTGATACCATTAAAAAGAAAATTGATGATTCCTTTGGAATCATACCAGTCCCCGGCCCCTGGGATCAGCCCAATATTTTTATTAATCAAAAAGGTTTTTTGGTAAGGAAACTCCAAAGGTTAAGGGAAGTCTTAATGAAGAAATGAATAAAGCCTCCTTCTTTTTTTAGCATTGATATTGTGTTAAACTACTGGCAGTTATATTTATATCAGTTATATTTTCATTGGAGGGTTAAATTTGAACGTTCATATACACATTGTTACGGATTCAACGGCTTATTTGGAACAGCAGTGGCTTAAAGATCATCCCTTTGTGCATGTGGTTCCCTTAACCGTTCATTTTCCGGATCTAGTCATGGAAGACAGCATTGAAAATAATGACCTTTTTATAGAAAAGCTTGGGGAGATGAAAGAACTGGATAAAATACCGGGGACTTCTCAACCACCGCCGGGGAAGTTTGTGGAGGTTTTTACTCCTCTGGTGGAAAAGGGACACGAGATTGTTGTAATAACCATTTCCTCGGCTATGAGCGGCACTTATCAGAGTGCTTTGAACGCTGCTCAGGTGGTGGGAAAGGATAGGATCAGCGTCATTGATTCCAGAACCACCGCTGCTGCTCAAAAGTTCCTTGTGGAATATGCCGCTTCAGCTTCTCTGGAAGGGGCTTCCAGGGAAGAACTGGTTTCCCTTGTGGAAAAAAAGAAGAAGCTCATTAAGCTGTACCTTTTGCCCGACAGCCTTGAATATTTGAGGAGGGGCGGAAGAATTGGAAAGGCCCAGGCACTTTTGGGAACCCTTCTGAATATTAAGCCCGTTCTTAAGATAAACGAGGAGGGCATAATTGATGTTTTTGACAAGGTAAGAACGAGAAAAAAAGCTTTTAAGCGCATTGCGGAAGAAATTCCCGAAAATGCTGTGCGGGTAACGGTTGGTCACTTTAAGGGGGAGCAGTATATATCTGAATTCAAATCCATTGTGGAAGAAAGGCTTTCCCGTGAGGTGGAATTGTATGAAGCCGGCCCTGTGGTCGGTACCCATGGAGGACCTGGGGTAACGGGGGTAATTTTTGAAATTCCTGAAAAATAGCAAATAGATTGAAATAGGGACGAGGAGGAAGGGGTTGTGGGCATAGATTTAGCAGCTAAAGAAGTCACGGAAAAGATGATCGACGGGTTGCTGTTTAAAAAAATGCTTGTAGTGGCTGACATTAATCTAAGGGAGAAAGCAGAGGAAATAAATAAACTTAATGTTTTTCCCGTTCCCGATGGTGATACGGGAACCAATATGAGTCTAACTTTAAG
>JAAYIF010000038.1 GCA_012523575.1 Clostridia bacterium | reverse complement strand
GATGAAGAGGCAGTGCTGGACGTAATTTACGGAGAATAAATGTTAAATTAGTGAACGGGGGGAATATTCGTGACAAAGGTTAAGGTAAGGGTTCCTGCAACCACCGCCAACTTGGGGCCGGGGTTCGATGTTTTGGGCATGGCTTTAAATTTATACAATTACATTGAAATGAAGGAAATGGACAGCGGTCTGGAAATCTCCGTTGAAGGGGAAGGAAAGGGGATTTTACCCGGGGACAGCAGTAGTATTGTATACGAGATTGCCTGGAAGGTCTTTAAACTTGCCGGATACAGCCCCAGGGGGATTAAAATTAAGCTTACCAACAATATCCCCATTGCCCGGGGCCTGGGCAGCAGTGCTGCGGCTCTGGTGGGGGGTGCCGTTGCCGCCAATGCCCTGTCCGGCAGCAGGCTTTCCCTAGAGGAACTCATAAATCTTGCTTCAGAGATGGAAGGGCACCCGGACAATGTGGTGCCCGCAGCGGTGGGGGGATTTACCTTATGCATAAATACTGTTGATGAAGGAATAATTTTTAGAAAAATTGATCCCCCAGAGGTATATGCCGTGGCAGCAGTCCCCTTTTTTGAACTGTCCACAAAAAAGGCAAGGGATGTCCTGCCCAAAATGGTATCCATTAAGGATGCGGTTTTCAACATGGGGCGAACAAGCATGCTGGTATATGCCGTGCAGACAGGTGAACTGCGGCTTTTAAAAAACGTAATGCAGGACAGACTGCACCAGCTTTATCGGGTTTCTTTGGTTCCCGGTATGGAAAATGTGTTTGAAGCCGCCCTGGAAGCAGGAGCGCTGGGGGTGTTTCTCAGCGGGGCAGGCCCAACGGTTATAGCTCTCACACAGGACAAAAGCAGTATCGGTAAAATTAAAGAGGCCATGAAAATCACATTCTTAAATCACGATATGGACTGCAGCCTGTTGGAGCTGGAACCCGATGCCCAAGGGGCCGTTATAATGGAAAAATAAACGGAGGTATTGTCTAAATGGGAATAGTTGTTCAAAAATACGGCGGTACTTCAGTGGGAGACCCCGAAAAAATTAAAAGAGTAGCAAAAAGGATTGTTGAATACAGAAAAGCGGGCAATATGGTTGTTGCGGTAGTTTCTGCTATGGGGGATACCACGGATAAATTAATTGAACTGGCAAAACAGATAACGGATGCGCCTCCGGATAGGGAAATGGACATGCTGCTTTCCACCGGAGAACAGATATCCATTGCCCTTCTGGCTATGGCTATAAAATCCATGGGCTGGGATGTTGTATCCCTTACCGGAGCTCAGGTGGGGATTTTAACCAATAAAGTACACACAAAGGCAAGAATAATGGAAGTAAGCGTTAAAAGGCTGCAAAAAGAGCTTAACGAAGGAAAAATTGTCATCGTTGCGGGCTTCCAGGGAGTTACCTGCGACAACGAAATCACTACCCTGGGACGAGGGGGATCGGACACAACCGCCGTTGCCGTAGCGGCTGCTTTAAGGGCGGATGTCTGCGAAATCTATACGGACGTGGACGGTGTTTACACCACAGATCCCCGCATAGTTCCGGAAGCAAGGTATCTAGACATAATAACCTATGATGAAATGCTTGAAATGGCAAGCTTAGGAGCGGGGGTTCTCCAGCCCAGAGCCGTTGAATTTGCTAAATTAAACAATGTTGTGCTTCACGTTCGCTCCAGCTTCAACAACAACGAAGGCACAATTGTTAAGGGGGAGAAAGAAGTGATTGACAACGGCATTCATAGGGAAGAAGATATGGTGGTTACCGGCGTTGCCTATGATCTGAATACCGCCCGCATAGGGCTGTTCGACGTGCCGGACAGACCCGGTATTGCGAAAAAAATCTTCACGGCCCTTGCAGAAAATAATATAAACGTGGATATGATCATCCAAGGGGCCACCAGAAACGGCAGAACAGACATTTCCTTTACCGTTGCCGAAGATGATGCGGATAAGGCAGTGGAAGTAATGCAAAAAACAGCGGAGGAAATCGGCATAAACGGTGTTTCATGCGATAAAGAAGTGGCCAAGGTCTCCATTGTGGGGGCGGGGATGATAACCAATCCCGGTGTTGCCGCAGCAATGTTCCAGGCCCTTGCCGATGAAGATATTAACATACACATGATCAGCACATCAGAAATCAAGGTTTCCTGTATTGTTAACAAAAAGGATACCGAAAAAGCGGTGAAATCCATTCATAAAAAATTTAACCTGGAGAGAAATGATTAATAAGCATAAAATTATAGAAAAAATTGGCCTGGATATCCATCCAGGTCTTTTTTATTTATAATATATATTTTAATTTCCAACTTGAGATAAATCCCAATTCATTTATAATTTTTTTTAAAATCCACAGGAGAATGTAAAATGCATACGCAGAAAATTGTTAAAACGGCGGCTGTTTTATTCACCGCCGTTGTAATTCTTTATATTTTAAGCGGATACAATTACCTGTTTTATCACACCACTGCAGAGGGTTTTTCCATAATCGTTGCCGCACTGATTTACGTTTTAGCCAAAAGAACCTATAAATATTCCGGGGACAATCTCCTTTTATTTTTAGGGTATGCATATTTATTTATAGCCATAATAGATTATTTTCATATTCTGACCTACTATGGAATGGGCGTTTTTCCCGGATATGATAAGGATGCTCCCACCCAGCTTTGGATATCAGGTCGCTACATGGAGTCTCTTTCTCTTTTGGTGGCCCCGCTTTTCATCTCGCGAACATTTTCCCGAAAAATAGTATTTCTAATCTATTCAGCAGCGACAATTATTTTATTGTCTCTCATAATGGTATTTAAAATTTTTCCCCACTGCTATATAGAAGGGCAGGGACTAACGGAATTTAAAATTGCCAGCGAATATATAATTTGCCTCATAATCCTTGGAGGGGCTCTGCTTCTCCATCGAAGTCGAGAAAAGGTTAATTCCTTTGTTTATTACTCCATGCTGGGGTCCATGGGTGTTACCATACTTTCTGAGCTGAGCTTTACCCTTTACACAGACGTGTACGGAGTGATGAACTTTCTGGGGCATTTTTTTAAAATCATATCCTTTTACATTATTTTCAAGATTATTGTGGTGAAAGGACTAGAAGAACCCTATGACATTATATTTGAAAAATTAAATTACAGCTTAATTACAGACAGCCTAACAGGACTCTACAACAGAAAGGGTTTTATTGAATTTTTTAAAAGGGAAACGGCAAAAGCACGCAGGGAAAATAAATGCTTTGGCCTTTTTATGATCGATCTGGACAATTTTAAAAACGTCAACGACATTTTTGGACACCCTGAAGGGGACAGGATACTAAAGGATTTTGCTACGCTTCTCAAAAATTCAGTAAGGGATACCGATGTGGTGTGCAGGGTAGGAGGTGACGAGTTTGTGGTTATTGTCGCCTCTCCATGTGAATCCCTTATGAAAATTGAAAACCGCATCCGGAAAGCAGTAAAGACATGGATAAAAAAAGACGAAGTGGCTGCGAGGGCTCAACTTGATGTCAGCATAGGCAGTGCCTGCTGGGAGCCCCTTATGGGCGTTGACATAGATAATCTCATTAACACTGCGGACAAAATCATGTACGCGGAAAAGAACCAAAAGAAATTGAATAGGGCATAGAAATCCCCATGCCCAACAAAGGAAGGACATGGGGTTTTAAAAAGAACAAAAGTATTATTACGGCATAAAGCTTCTTTGTAATGCTTCTTTGAGTTTTAGGATTTCTCTTCATCAGGTGACTTCATGAAAAATCTTAATGCCCATATACCGGCAATGCCTATAATGGTGTAGATAACTCTGCTGATGGTGGAAGCCTGGCTTCCAAACAGTGCAGCTACTGCGTCAAAATTTGCGAGGCCTACAAGGAGCCAGTTCAGGGCACCGATGATAATGAGAGCCAGTGCAATTCTGTCCATGGTGTCAAAATTCATGGAAGATTCCTCCTTTCTACAAAATAAGGTGCCCAATTTTTGACGAATTATTCTTTTTTTAATATTTTTTTCTTTAGCGTACAATGTAATTAATTAAAAAATAAGCGTAAAAGCCCGGCGAGCTATTTAACCTTAAGCACTGTACTTGACACATTAGTAAAACTTTGAGTATAATAAGGCATGTAACTTAAAATTAATATCGGGACGTGGCGCAGCTTGGGAGCGCGCTTGAATGGGGTTCAAGAGGTCGCAGGTTCAAATCCTGTCGTCCCGACCAGCAAAAACTAAGTAACCACGGGGCATTAAAAGTCCCGTGGTTTTCTTATGTGCTGCAAAACAGCTGTTTTTGTAGCCATTCCGTAGCCATTGAAAAATTGCGTATTACCTTACCCCTTCGGGGGGTATTTTTTATTTGTGAATTTTTCCTTTGCCTACAAGGAAATAATTATTAAAAACGGGCTTAAACTTAAGTTTTTGCAGGTAAAGCCCTTAAGTTTCAGGAGGAGTTTCCCATTGTCTGAAATAAAAGTACTGCACGTAATGCGGCCTGCGGAAGGAGGCATGCGCACCCACGTTTTTGCCCTATTAAAAAAATTGAATAAAAAAATATTTCGCCCTATAGCTGCCCTCCCCCAAAATATGGTTGTTGATAGAAAGGTCCTAACAGAAGACATTGAAATATACCCCATAGACTTCAATGCCGGTCCCTATCTTTTTTCGGATTTAAGGGCCGTTGCTCAGCTTGTTAAAATAATCCGCAGGAACAAAATTAGCCTTCTTCACGTCCACGGTGCCAGGGCCGGTTTTGTGGGCAGAACCGCTGCACTCCTTTCCGGGGTGCCTGTTATTATCTATACCGTACACAACTTCATTTATAAAGGAGATTCCCCCCATTGGCAGAAAAAAGTCTGCCCATTAATGGAAAGTCTATACTGCCGCTTTACGGATATGTATATAACGGTTTCTAAAGCCCTGGCCGAGGAAGTGAATAAAATAGATTTTATTCCACGGGAAAAAATAACCACCATATACAACGGTATAGATCTAAATGAATTTAATGTCATTCTTGACTGTACGGAAAAAAAGAAAGAACTTGGCCTAAATCCTTATGCTCCAGTGGTAGGGACCGTGGGAAGGCTGATTCCCTCCAAAGGGATATCATACTTTATTGAAGCAGCTGCTGAAATAAAGAAGAAATTTCCCCGCACTCAGTTCGTTGTGCTGGGGGACGGTCCGGAGCGCACCAAGCTTGAAAGCAAAGCTAGAGCCCTTTCCCTTTTTCCCAATATTAAATTTTTGGGCTACAGGAGGGATTTTCACGGCATACTTCCCGTAATCAACATATTTGTTATGCCTTCCCTAACGGAAGGGCAGTCCATTGCAGTCCTTGAAGCAATGGCTGCCAGAAGGCCTGTTGTAGCCTTTGCCGTAGGTGGGATACCCGAGATTATATCCCACAACTGCACGGGTATTCTGGTCCCCAACATAAATTCCCTTTCCCTTGCCAATGCAGTGATAAAACTCATGGAAAACCCCTTTAAAGCTGAAATGCTGGGCAACAATGCCAGGGATTTGGTAGAGGAAAAATTTAATCAGGATGCCATGGTAAGAAAAACCGAAGAAGTTTATCTTCACTGTTTGAAACAAAAAGGTATAGCTCTAGAACCCGTCTTTACCCATTGAACTTTAAAAAGAGATTTTTTATTATTAACGCAGGGATTTTAAAGGGCTCAGATGAATTGTATAATTGTTTTCAAAATGGAAAGCGGTGTTGGCAAGTGAAGGAAAATTTTAAAGTGAAAAAAAGTATTTTTCTAACTTTTTTTCTTTTTGCGGCAGTGATTGCTGCAATAATCTTTGGAACATTACCTGCATGGACTGAAGAAAAGGGTGCTTTTACAAAATCCGGAAGGAAAGCTATCATAGTTGTAACGGACAGGTTGTCGCTTTCGGATATTTCCCCAGAGCTTATGCCCAACATAAATAAAATAATAGAAGAAGGTGCTCTGGGGCTTATGAACACAAAAACATTGGGCGTTAGGGGCACTGCCAATGCATATGCCACTTTAGGGGCTGGAAAGCAGGCCCTGTCCCATGATTCAGCTGCACTATCCTTTAACAGCCAAAGCGTAGTAGAAGACATCCCCGTTTCGGAACAGTATGAAGCAAGAATTGGTAAAAAGGCTCCCTCTGAAGGTGTGGTCTGCCTAGGCCTTCCCCATATAAAATACAGCAATGAAAAGGCAGGAGTTAGCGGTGTAGGGCCCGGACTCCTTGGGGAGCAGCTCCATACCTATGGCTTAAAAACTGCTGTGCTGGGAAATGCAGATATAAAGGATGAATTTCACAGAGAAGCTGCCACCATAGCCATGGACAGCTGGGGGAGGGTTGATTTTGGAGATGTCAGCCGAAACCTTACAGAGTGGAAGCCCGATGGTTTGACCCTCTACAGAACCAATTACGATGCCCTTTTGGAAACTTTTCAGAAAATTTATCCGGCAGCGGACCTTATTGTGGTTGAAACCGGAGATTTGTACAGGATAGATCTCAACTCAGACAGAGCACTCCCTGAAGTAATAAAAAAGGAAAAAGCTGAAGCCATAAAAAGAGTCGATGAATTCGTAGGCAACCTTCTTAAAACCATAGATATCGACAACACTCTTCTTTTGATTGTATCCCCCTGTCCTTCAAAGGAAGATATAAAGAACAACCACCTTCTTACCCCCATTGTAATGTACGGAGACATAGAGGGAAGGGGAACCCTCACTTCAGGCACCACAAGAAGAAATGGAATTGTATCCAATGCTGACGTTGCTCCTACCCTTTTAAACTATTTGGGGCTACCTGTGCCTGCAGAAATGACGGGGCGTCCTATGGAAGTTTTAAAGGCAGAAAATGCATTGGGAACCCTTTCCCAAGTAAACAACGATCATGTCTTTGTTTATACTGCCCGCCCCATCCTTGTTAAAGGATACGTAGTACTCCAGATTATAGTCATGCTATTAATTATGGCAATCCTGCTTTTAAATCCGGGCCTTCTTTACATAACAAGACCCTTGCTTTTATGGCTCATGGCAGTGCCCTTGGGACTCCTTTTGATACCATTGTTTAGATTTCTACCCCTACCCTTGTATGCTTTGGGAGCGGCACTTATTGCCTTTATTGTGGTTTCCGCTGCCTATTTGTGCTGGAAGAAGGAAGATGTTAATCTATTCATGATTATCGGTCTGGCAACGGCACTGGCAGTGCTGTTGGACGTGCTGGCGGGCTCGCCCTTAATGACCTATTCAACCCTGGGCTTTGATGCCATGGCCGGAGCCAGATACTACGGTCTGGGTAATGAGTACATGGGAGTACTGTTGGGGGCCTCCATAATTGGTACGGCCTCATTGTGGGAAAAGTACAGAGGGGTTCCTCCCCTAAGGATAAAAGTTTTTACCGCTCTGTTTTTTTTCCTGACCCTTCTGCTGACGGGTTATCCCAGATTTGGGAGCAACGTGGGGGGAACCATCGCCGTTGCTGCGGGATACCTTTTTACCTTTTTGTTTCTCCTGGACGTGAGGATTGGTTTTCGACAAATTGCTGCAATTGCAGGAGCAGTGGCAGCTTCCGTTGTCCTCCTTGCGTTTATTGACATGTCTAGAAGCGTGGAAGCCCAGTCCCATTTGGGCAGGGCAGTGAACATGTTATTGGAAGGAGGTTTGTCCGCAGCCTGGGATATAATATACCGGAAGGTAAACATGAACTTAAAGCTTATCAGGTATACAATCTGGAGCAGGGTGTTCCTGACTCTCCTGGGAGCTCTAGCAGTGGCCTTTTACAGACCCGTGGGGCTTATGAACAGGGTCAGGGAAAAATATCCATACATTTTTAAAGGCCTCCTTGGAATCCTGGTGGGAAGCGGCTTCGCCTTGCTGGCAAACGATTCCGGCATCGTTGCCGCCGCCACTTCAATGATTTTCGGTACAGCACCTCTGATCTACCTCGTAAATAGGGTTTACGAAGACACAAAAAGATCTTAAGCTGTTCTTTTTGGAAGGTTTTTGCAGAAAACGGTCGAATACATTTCCCTTGAGTGATAAATTGCGCTTATGGAAAGGGTTGATACCATGGAAGAAGAAATTTCCCTGCGGGAGCTTTTGGAAGTGCTGCTGAAGCGAAAATGGCTTATACTGGGCATAACAGCGGCAGCAGTGGCTGCGGCAGCAATTATAAGTTTTTTTGTTCTTTCTG
Source organism: Clostridia bacterium (assembly GCA_012523575.1). Taxonomy (GTDB): domain Bacteria; phylum Bacillota; class DTU086; order DTU086; family DTU086; genus 41-269. The sequence goes on along the minus strand of JAAYIF010000038.1, from coordinate 9,180 downwards.
AGGTCTACCAAACCCAGGCCGTTATGAAGAGAAACCCTGCTTTAACCATACAAGTTCCCGAGGACATACCCCAAGGGGAAGGAGAACGTTTTATTATCCTTGAGCAGCGAAAGTACAGGGACCTAACGGTTAGGCAGAAAGTACCCATGGAAGTTATTCAGGAAGCAGTAAAGGATTCCAAATTTTTGACCATGGTTGCAGAAGAATCCGGGCTTAAAGGAGATCCTTTTTCCCTTCAGGGCAAAATTAAGATAGAAAGCGGAGAAAACAATGCTGCAAATACCTTTAAAATCACAGCCATGGGAAGTACCCCAAAGGAAGTTAAAACCATTGCTGACGGAGCCGCCAAAGCTCTTCCCCGGTACCTAGCAGATTCTGCCTACCGGGAGCTTGAAAAAACCCAACAGTCCATAAAAGAGAGCCTTGAGAAAATTGACAGAGCAGCTTCCAATGCAGAAACGGGACAGGAAAGTTCTACCCGAAGTGAAGTCCTAAAAGGGATTCGTACCGGACTTATAAATAAATATGAAGAAATAGAAATTATAAAATCCATAGCAGAAAACGAATATCCCGTTTCCTTAGTAATACCGGCTTCACAGCCCACAGAACCCATAAAGCCCAAAAAGATGCTTAATATCGCCGTTGCAGCGGTTCTAGGACTTATGGTGGGCGTTTTTGCAGCATTTTTCTGGGAATATTGGACCGTCACTTCTTTAAAGGAAGAATCTGCCCAAGGGCATTAAAAAATAAAGAAACAAAAAAGGAATTTTGGTATACCAAATGGAATAATAATATTAATAATAATAAAAGGATTTACAACTTTAAAAGCCGGGTAGAAGAGATATTTCCACTTATTGAGAAAGACGGCAGGCGCAGTGATAATTTTAAGGTTATTGGAGGGGGAAAACTCTTCTGCCCGAGCTTTTTGTTATAAAGGATTTGTTATTTGCCCTGGGCTGCCCGGGGTTTTCTTGTTTTTATGGTGGTATTTTTACCCTGTGTGCCCCTTAAACTTTAGGGTAAAAATAAATTTATACAGAAAATCCTTTGGAGTGGAAATTATGGAAAAGAGGCTTTCCGCATTTACTGTGGCATCCGTATACGTGGGCACCGTTGTGGGTGCCGGGTTTGCTTCGGGGCAGGAAGTGCTTCAGTTTTTCGGATATTTCGGCCTTTGGGGCATTGGAGCTGTTATCATTTCAACGGTTTTATTCATAGTATTTGGCATGATAATTTTGGAGCTGGGAAATAAGCTTAAAGCCAAATCTTTCCGCCCGGTGGTGGAAGAAGCTGGAGGCAGGCTTTTAGGTAGAATAATTGACGTGATTATTGTTTTCTTTCTCTTTGGATTTGTGGTTGTTATGAACGCCGGCGCCGGGGCCATATTTATGGAGCAGTTCGGAAAACCTGCTATATGGGGAAACATTATCATGGCCGTGATAACCCTAGGAACCGTGCTTTTGGGCTTGAAAAGGGTAATAGATTCCATCAGCTTTGTGGCGCCCTTCCTTTTGGTTTCCATATTGCTCCTTAGCATACTGACTGTTTCTTTTAACTTCTCATCTTTGGTGGGAAACCTAGGTTTTTACAGGCCCCGATCGGCAGCCGTGTCCCTATGGCCTATATCGGGCATTCTGTACAGCTCCTACAACATTATCCTTGCCATTCCCGTGCTTGCTCCCATGGGAGCCCTTGCCGCTGTGGAAAACCTGCGTAAAGGTGCTATTTTAGGGGGTCTGGGACTGGGGCTTGGATCGGCGGCTATAACCGCAGGGCTTCTGGCCAAGGCTCCCGGAATAACAACATTGGAAGTGCCCATGATAGCCATTGCCGGGGATATATCCCCCCTGTTCCGGAATATATACAGCATTGTACTCCTGGCGGAGGTTTACACCACCGCAGTGTCAAGCCTTTATGGTTTCGGTTCCAGACTGGCGGAGCCCGACAGCATAAATTACAAAATTCTTGTTTCCATAGCCAGCCTTTTTGCCTTGATCCTGGCAAGATTCGGTTTTTCCAACCTTGTCAATACCCTTTTCCCCCTTGAAGGAGCAGTGGGGCTTATACTTCTGGGTGCCCTGGCTTACTATACCCTGAAAAAGAAACTTTTAGGCTTCAAAAGCCCTTTCGTGTTTTCTGCAAAACCTTTCATAGGAAAAAAAATGTCTTGGGGAAAAAATAAGAAGGGGAGAAAAAAGTAAACAAAAAAGGCAGGCTGTCCAAAATATCCTGCCCTGTTCTGAGATTAAATAATGCCGGTTTTATTCCACAAATTCCAGGGTTTCTTCTATGGGTTTTCTGGGCTTCGGTTCCGGAATTTTCGCTGGCTTTCCCACAGGAATCACCGCAGCAAGCTCCCAGGGAGGTTTTACATTTAGAATTTCTTCTATTTCATAAGCAGCAATGGCAGGCAAAGTCATCCAGCAGGAACCGTAACCCAGAGCCTCCGCAGCCAGGAGCAGATTCTGTATTGCTGCTCCGATGCTTTGCAGCCCCGGTTCAGGACGCATCCTCCTGATTTTTTCTTCGGTCCAGCCTTTGCCCCTAGCAGCCTCTTCCCATCTGTTTTTATAGGGCTCATGAAGTACCACTATAACCACAGGAGCATTTTTAAAAAAGGTTCCGAAAGCTTTACGTTGGTCAACATTTTCGTGAAGGCCGAATTCTTCTGCCATTTTGTCGATTTTTTCAGAAACGGCTTCTACCATCCTATTTTTTACTTCCTCATTTGTAACCACTATAAACTTCCACATCTGCCTGTTGTTTGCGCTGGGGGCCCATGTTGCTGCCCTTATCATTTCCTCTATGTGCTTTTTGGGTATGGATTCGCTGCTGTACTCCCGTATGCTCCTTCGGCTCTCTATCACCTCAAATAAATCCGACAAAGGTCATTCCTCCCATGAATTTAAAATTTTGTTAAACAAACTTTAAAATTTCCTCTAAGGGCAATCTCGGCTGCGCTTGGGGATCTTCATCCGGCCTTCCCATTGGTATGAAAGCAGCAAGCTTCCAGGAAGAATCAACTCCTAAAATTTTTTCAATTTCCTTAGAAGCCACAAGGGGCATAGTCATCCAGCAGGTGCCGTATCCCATATCCTCAGCTATCAGAAGGATGTTCTGAATTACCGCTCCCATGCTCTGAAGGTCCTGGTTGTACAGAATATCTACAACCTTCTTTTCCGTCCAACCCTTATCCAGAGCCTTCTGCCAGGGTTTGCCCTCATCGGGTATGTAAAATACTGCGATTACAGCAGGGGCATCCTTAAAAAAAGTGCTGAACCACTTAATGCTATCCAACACCTCTTTGTTGTTTTCAGCTCCGAAAACCTCCGGGATTTCATCAAGCTTTTTAGAAATTGCCTCTGCTATCTGATCCTTTATGGATTGTTCGGTTATCACCACAAAGCGCCACATCTGCCTGTTAATAGCGCTGGGCGCCCAGACAGACAGCTTTATAATTTCTTCAATATCTTCTCTGGGTATAAGCTCCTTTTTATACTTGCGCACACTGCGCCTTTTCAGAATTACCTCACTAAGTTCAGCCATGCCCATACCCCCAGTTAAAAAGTTAACTTCGGGTTATAAGATTCAATATTTTAATTACCGAGTCCTTCCTGTAACGCAAGGTATACCAAGAATAAACGCATTTTTCTCCCGGGCTTTTTGAATGAATAACATAAAAAGGGGAGGATTTTGTAAAATTTTGTAGTAAGTGTCTAGATAGTATCTAAAGGCATTAATATACTTTGGAGGCAGATATTTAATGAAAGTAACAAAAGCAGTAATACCCGCAGCAGGACTGGGAACCAGGTTTCTCCCTGCAACCAAAGCCCAGCCCAAGGAAATGCTTCCCATAGTGGACAAACCCGCAATCCAGTACATCGTGGAAGAAGCGGTAGCGTCAGGGATCCAAGACATACTTATCATAACGGGCAGGGGCAAGAGAGCTATTGAAGACCACTTTGACAGGGCAGTGGAGCTGGAGCTTCTCCTTGAAAAGAAGGGGAACGGTAAGCTCCTCAAAATTGTCCGGGAAATTTCTGAGATAGCCAACATTCACTACATAAGGCAGAAAGAACCCAAAGGATTAGGCCACGCAGTCTACTGTGCTAGGCATTTTATAGGAAACGAGCCCTTTGCGGTTCTTTTGGGCGACGACATTGTGCGCTCCAAAACTCCTTGTTTAAAGCAGCTGTTAAATGTATATGAAAAATATGGTGCTTCCATTATAGGGGTGCAGGAAGTAAGTAGAGAAGAAACTCAAAAATATGGCATTGTAGAAGTTTCAGATACAAGTTTAAACGGGGTTTTTGAAATAAAGGACCTTGTAGAAAAACCAAAGCCTGAGGAAGCCCCTTCAAACCTTGCCATAATGGGAAGATACGTACTTACCCCTGAGATTTTCGAAGCAATAGAGGCCACACCCCCTGGTGCAGGAGGAGAAATACAGCTTACAGACGCTCTAAAGCGCCTTTCACAAACCCAGCCCCTTTACGCATACAACTTTGAAGGCAGGCGCTACGACGTGGGGGACAAATTGGGCTTTATTGCTGCCACAATAGAGCTTGCGCTAGAAAGGGAAGAGTTGGGGGAAAGCCTGAGGGCTTATCTAAAAAGTATGTTTCTTAAATTAGAGGGTACGAAATGCAGGAGCAAATAAGCTACAAAAAAGCTGCGATAGTTGTAATGATAATAACTCTATTGAGTAAGATAACAGGCTTTTTCAGAGAAATAGCTTTGGGAGGTACATACGGTGCCACCTATGTTACAGACGCATATCTTGTTTCTTTAACTATACCTCAAGTTTTATTTGCAAGCATTGCAGCTGCTTTGGCCACAGCATACATTCCTGTTTACTCTAAAATTAAACATGATAAAGGGCCAGAAAAAGGGGTTATATTTACAAACAAAGTTATTAACATAGTGCTTCTAGTAAGCACAGTCATAGCCGTTTTTGGTATTATATTTGCTAAACCCATTGTGTCTATTATTGCCATGGGGTTTAAGGGTGAAGCTTTAGACCTTGCGGTGAGATTTACGAAGATTACCTTTCCCATGGTGATATTTATAGGTCTGTGCAATATTTTTACAAGTTTTCTTCAGTCAAATAATGAGTTTGCTTTACCGTCTCTAATAGGTATTCCTTACAATATAATAATCATATCTGCGTTGCTATTAAGCAGTATCTTAGGTCCCTATGGTTTGGTATACGGTACGTTGTGTGGTGTTGTAGTAGAAGTTTTAATTCTGCTGATTGGAGCATTAAGAAAAGGTTATAGATATGAAGGAATAATCGATTTTAAAGATCCCAATGTTATCAAGGTAGTATCTCTTTCATTTCCTGTAATGCTGGGAGCGGCGGTACAGCAGGTTAATGTAATAGTTGACAGAATGTTGGCCTCAGGACTGCCGGAAGGGAGTATTTCTGCTCTCAATTTTGCCAACAGGCTTAATGGTTTTGCTTATGGACTTTTTTCCATGTCCATAGCTGTAGTGATTTTTCCTCTGCTTTCTCGTTTAACTGCAGAGAATGATATGGAAAATTTTAAGGATAAGCTGATAAAATCCCTTAATGTCATAACCCTAATTATGCTTCCCATAACTGTAGGTGCGGTGGTGCTAAGGCAGCCCATAGTATCATTACTTTTCGAAAGGGGCCAGTTTGACAGCAGGGCTACGGTTATGACTGCTTCAGCCCTTATGTTTTATTCCCTTGGTATGGTATTTTATGGGTATCGGGATGTATTAAACAGGGCTTTTTATTCGTTTCAGGATACAAAAACTCCGATGATAAACGGCGTGATAACCGTTGGTCTTAATATTATGCTGAATATTGTTCTGGTAAAATATATGCAGCACAATGGGTTGGCTTTAGCCACCAGCCTTTCAGCTGCAGTTATGACGCTGCTTCTTATGACAAACCTTAGAAAAAAGATTGCAGGAATTGGAGGCAGGAAGCTGCGCGCTGTTTTTTTAAAAAGCGCTGCAGCTTCTCTTTTGATGGGTCTTGCGGTGTATGGGTTTAGTATACTTACAGCTGAGCATATTGTTTCGTCCGGAAAACTTATTGGTTTATTGATTCTTGGGTTGGAAATAGGTTTTGGGGCTTTATTATATTTTGCACTTGTTTACATTTTTAAAGTAGGAGAGGTAAATTGGTTCATCACTATGGTTAGAAATAAAATAAGAAATTTTTAAAAAGTGTTTTTGAACGATCTATAAAGGTAGACGATAAAACTTCTTAAAAAATATTAATTTTTTCAGAATATTAAGTACTAATACCTATATGAAAGGATGTATTTAATCATGAAGGTAGCAATTATTGGCTGTGGGTATGTGGGTCTTACGACGGCTGCCGCTCTTGCTTACTTAGGACACCAGGTTACTGGAGTAGATAAAGACTCGTATAAACTGGAACTCTTGAAGCAGAGAAAAAGCCCCATCCACGAACATGGGATGGATGAGCTCCTTTCAGAAACAGTTTCCTGTTTAAGTTTCACATCTAATACTGCTGACGCTGTTGCAGAAGCTGAACTTATTATGATTGCCGTGGGTACCCCTCAAAAAGAAAACGGCGAGGCTGATATCCATTATGTTGAAGAAGCAGCTAAAGAGGCTGCTGCTGGTTTAAAGGACGGATGCCGTTATACAATTGTGATAAAATCAACGGTTCCCATAGGCACCAATCGCCGTGTAGCCCATGCGGTAAACAAAGTGCTATAAGAGCGTGGGATAAAGGCTTCTGTCAATTTTGCATCAAATCCTGAATTTTTACGGGAAGGAATAGCACTGCGGGACACTTTTTTCCCGGACAGAATTATCATAGGGGCGGAAACCCATGAAGCGGTGGAAAGCCTACGTCGCCTATACCGCCCCCTTTTGGAGCAGACCTTTGAACCGCCATCCTTTCTATCGCGTCCGGAAGGATACAGGCTTCCACCTTTCATCACCACTGATCCAACCAGTGCCGAGATGATTAAATACGCATCAAATGCATTCCTTGCTGTAAAAATTAGCTTAATCAACGAAATTGCAGGTTTGTGCGATAAAGTAGGGGCAGATGTTACAGAAGTGGCCAGGGGAATTGGTCTTGATCCGAGAATAGGTCCATTATTTTTGAATGCAGGTTTGGGATGGGGAGGAAGCTGTTTTCCCAAAGATACTGCCGCTCTTCTGGCTGTGGGTGCAGAATATGGCTATACTATGCCTATTGTTCAGGCCGCAAAGGAGGTAAATGCCCGTCAGCGGCTGTTCATTTTAGAAAAACTGCAGAGTGCTCTTAAAGTTTTACGGGGCAGAACCATAGGAGTTTTAGGCCTGGCTTTCAAGCCCAATACCGACGACGTGAGGGAATCACCTGCTTTGGAGGTCATCCGCCTTCTTATCGAGAGGGGAGCTAACGTTCTGGCCCATGATCCGGTGGCCGTACCAAGAGCTGTGGAAGCCTTACAGGGCCTGGAAGTGGAATTTAAAGATAGTCCCTATGAAGCAGCAGAAGGTGCCGATGCTGTTCTTGTGGCCACTGACTGGGACGATTACCGCAGCCTGGATCTAAAAAAGCTTGCCCAGCGGATGCAAAAACCAATCCTGGTGGACGGGCGAAATATCTATCGGAGAGAGGAAGCAGAAGAGGCCGGTTTCACCTACATGGGGGTGGGACGGTGAAAAGTGCACTGGTAACAGGGGGAGCTGGGTTTATCGGCAGCCACCTAATAGACAGGCTTTTGAAAGAAGGCTGGCAGGTCACTGTGGTGGACAACTTTGACCCGTTTTATGACCCAACCCTTAAGCGTAAAAACATTGCTCCTCATTTGGATTATGACAACTATACACTGGTTGAGGCCGACATCCGCGATATGGAAACTATGAAAGAGCAGCTTAAAGGGGACTATGATGTAATTGTGCATCTGGCTGCTAAAGCCGGTGTGCGCCCGTCAATAAAGGATCCTGTGAGTTATCAAGAAAATAATGTACGGGGTACTCAGAACCTACTGGAGCTTGCAAAATTATGGGGCACAAAACAGTTCATATTTGCCTCTTCTTCCAGCGTGTATGGAATAAACCCCAACGTGCCCTGGCGGGAAGACGACTGCGTGCTGCTGCCCATTAGTCCTTATGCCGCTACAAAAGTAGCCGGCGAGCTGTTAGGCCACGTTTACAGCCACCTATACGGCATAAGGTTTATTGCTTTGCGCTTTTTCACCGTTTACGGCCCGCGCCAGCGACCGGATTTGGCAATACATAAATTTGCCCGGCTGATGCTGAAAGGTGAGCCTATCCCTGTCTATGGTGATGGAAGCAGCAGGAGGGATTATACTTACATTGACGATGTTATCAACGGCGTGCGGGCTGCCATGGACTATACCAACACCAAGTATGAAGTGATTAACCTTGGCAATAACCGCACCATAAGCCTCATGGAGCTCATCCGCACCCTGGAAGAGGTCTTGGGCGTAAAGGCAAAGCTGGAGTACTTGCCGCCCCAACCGGGTGATGTGCCTCAAACCTGGGCAGATATGGAAAAGGCAAGGAGGATTTTATCGTACAATCTAAACACAAAATTAATCATAGGGTTAAAAGAATTCACTAAGTGGTTAAGAAATATTATTTAATCATAATTTTTAGTTTTATATTTGTTTGTCTAACAGTGTAGCTTTACAATTATATTTGGCAATGTAAGTAGAGAAATAATAGTTAATTATAAGGGGATCAATAAATGGTAAAAAAATTGAATAGTAAGAAAATATCTCTTTTTCTTCCTTCCCTCCGCGGGGGTGGGGCGGAGCGGGTGATGGTAAATCTGGCTCGGGGATTTGCAGAGCAAGGCTTAAAAGTTGATTTGGTCCTAGCCAAAGCCGAAGGGCCGTACCTTTCCCAGGTGCCGTCCGGCGTTAGAGTGGTGGACCTGCGGGCGTCGCGGGTGCTGGCTAGCCTGCCAGGACTGGTGCGCTACCTCAGGCGAGAGCGGCCCGCTGCACTTCTTTCAGCTATGGATCATGCTAACATCGTCGCCATTTGGGCGTGCAAAATTGCGGGGGTATCTTGTCGTTTAGTGGTAAGTATTCATACTACTCTTTCCCTGGCGACCGGCAACGATTCTAACCTACGAAGCAAATTCATGCCGCGTTTTATCCGCTGGTTTTACCCGTGGGCCGATGCGGTAGTTGCCGTTTCCCAAGG
>JAAYIF010000003.1 GCA_012523575.1 Clostridia bacterium | reverse complement strand
TGTAACCATTGCCTTTAAGGATAAGTATAAATTCCACAAAGAAACCGTTGAACAGGGGAAAAACAAAAAATTCGTTGAATCAGTTCTAAAAAAGTATTTTAACCGGCCCATTGAGCTTTCCTTTATTTTGGAAGAGCAGGGGGAAGAAAATAAAACAAAGGCAGAAAACAGGAATATTCCCGATGAAGATTATATAGTAAAGAAGGCAGTGGAAATCTTTGGGGGAGAGTTGATTGATTTAAAGGATGAAAACCTTTATTAGGAGGGATTTTTTGTGAATATGGGGAAAATGAACAAAATGATGAAACAGATGCAGAAAATGCAGGCCAGTTTGGCTAAGCTCCAGGAAGAGCTGGGGGAAAAAGTGGTAGAGGCCTCCTCGGGAGGAGGTGCCGTTAAGGTTAAAGCAAACGGGAGGCAGGAAGTTCTTGAAATTAAAATTGAACCCGAAGCTGTGGATCCCGATGATATTGAAATGCTGGAAGATTTGGTGCTGGCAGCGGTGAATGAAGCCCTTAAAAAAGCGCAGGAAATGGTTAATGAAGAAATGGGGAAAATTACAGGTGGCCTCAATTTGCCTGGGCTTTTATAGGTGAGATTTATGCAGTATCCCGAGCCCCTTGCCAAATTGGTGGAAGAGCTCAATAAGCTGCCGGGGATAGGTCCCAAAACTGCCCAGAGGCTGGCCTTTCATATTTTAGGCGGAACCTTGGAGGATGCCGAGAAGCTGGCGGAAGCAATTTTAGAGGCAAAAAGGAACATAAAAAACTGTTCCATCTGCGGCAATTTTACAGACAATGATCCCTGCAGGATATGCAGAAACGTCCATAGGGATCAGAGCATCATTTGTGTGGTGGAAAATGCCAGAGATGTGGCGGCCATTGAAAGGAGCAGGGAATTTAGGGGCTTATACCACGTTTTAGGGGGGGTAATATCTCCCGTGGACGGGATCGGTCCTGATGACCTTACCATAGATAAGCTGCTTAAAAGGGTGCAGAAGGGCAGCGTCAAAGAGATTGTTGTGGCCACAAACCCCACCGTTGAAGGTGAGGCAACGGCCCTTTACCTGTCCCGCATCCTTAAGCCGTTGGGAGTTAATGTTACCCGCATTGCCCATGGAATACCCGTGGGTGGAGATCTGGAATATGCCGATGAAGTCACCCTGGCCAGGGCCTTTGAGGGAAGGCGGGAGATATAGATATAATTTTTTATTTTTTTGTCCAACCAAAATAAACTCGTATCAAAGTAAAAAAGTTGTGTCTAAGAAAATAAAGTCGTATCATAAAATCATGGTCAGAAGGAAAGAAAAGATTCCTTCGGGCCATGATTTTTTGTTGAGCAGGGGTAAAGACGTAAGGGTTAAGGAATAAGGGAAAAGGCTTGAAATACAAGGCATAGAGGATTTGTAAGAAAGAAAAAGCGATTGAAGCTAGTTTGAAGGCTTCTTTTTTACACAGATTTAACAAAGAATTTTTACAAAATAGGTTGCATTTTTGATAGCAATAGCCTATGCTATATATGTAAATTCGCATACACGAATATATGCATATAAGTGAGGTGAACAAATGAAAAAGATAGTTAATACTTTAAAAGCATTATCCGACGAAACACGGCTTCGTATAATAAACCTATTGTACGAAAAGGAGCTTTGTGTCTGCGATATAAAGGAAACGCTAAAAATAACCCAAACCAAAGCGTCAAGACATCTTTCATATTTAAAAAACGCAGGACTTGTAGAGGATAGGAAACAAGCACAATGGGTTTATTATTCTCTAATAAAAAACGAAAGTATTAAATTCCTCGACAGCCTGGTACTTGATAGTTTAAGAAATACGGAACTTATAAAAGACGACCTGAAAAGTCTTAATGAATGGCTTGAAAGGAAAAATATTTCATGTGATTAAAAAATTTAATGGAAGGAGAGAAAATATCATGAAAAAAATTGAAATCTATGAACCTTCATTATGCTGCCCGACAGGAGTATGTGGACCAGCTCCAGACCCCGAATTAGCTGCTTTGCAGGACACTGTACTAAAGCTCAAAAAAGAAGGGATTGAGATTGAAAGGATAGCTATAAACCAACAACCACAAAGGTTTATGAGTAATCCCATTGTCGCCGAACATTTAAGGAAAGAAGGTAATGCAGCTTTTCCCCTGACACTCATTGACGGAACGCTTTTTGTAAAAGGACGTTACCCTAAATATGACGAGCTTAAAAATGGAAGGCTCGATGAAGTTTAAAAAGTCAAAATTAAAAAATATTAAAAAATCGCTGCGGTGACTCTGGCTGTTGCTAATGCTTGAAATAAGAGGAAGTGAAAATATAATGACCAATTACCTTTTCTTTTCTGGCAAAGGCGGTGTCGGAAAAACAACAATGGCTGCAACAACTGCTGTCTATAATGCTAATAGTGGAAAGAAGACCTTGATAATATCAACAGACCCAGCAAGTAATTTATCGGATATATTCGAGGTGCCTATCGGGCATAAGATAACGCCGATAAGTGAAAATCTTTATGCATATACCGAAAATATCTTTAATGGCTTTGGCTTCTTCGATTGAACTTGAAAAGCTAATTGAAAAGAAGCATGACCAAAAAATTATTATTGTTACGGGAAAAGGTGGTGTCGGTAAAACGGTAACAGCGTGTGCTATCGCTGCCCATACCTCAAAATCGGGATCAAAAACACTTTTGGTTACGACAGATCCAGCAGCTCATATAGGATACGTACTCAATGAAAAAGTGGGTAGCGAGATAGCAAAGGTAATTAATGTACCGAACGAACCTCTACTCTGTATTGATTGACCAAAAGAAATCGGTTGAAACATATAAGGAAGGCATCATAAAAAATGCCGTAAAATCTGGATATAGCGATGATATGCTTCTTGCATTAAAAGAAGAATTAGAGTCGCCATGTACCGAAGAAATGGCGGTATTTGAAGAATTCTCGCGCCTTATAAACAGCGAGGATTTTGATTATATCGTGTTTGATACCGCACCAACAGGTCATACATTAAGGCTTTTAGAACTTCCTTACGATTATGCAAAACAGGTTGAAATGATGGTAAATATCAAGAAAGAAAATGGCTTTGCTAATGAAGCAAAAAAGAAACTTGAAACATTAGTGGCAAAACTTAAAGATAAGGATTTCTGTACGTTTCTGTTGGTACTCTACCCTGAATATACACCTATCTTTGAAGCGAAAAGAGCTGCGGAGGATCTGGAGCTTGCGGGAATTCAAGTACAGGCGGTTATCGCAAACAATGTTTTAGAATTGGAAACTTGCGATACAGGCTTTTGTAGGCAGCGGTTTTTCATGCAACAGCACTATTTAAAAGTTGCGATGGAACAATTTAAACTACCTATATTCAAAATTAAAATGTTCAACGAAGAAATCATTGGATTAACAAAATTAGAGGAAGTAGAAAAACAGCTTTTTCACATGAATTGAGGGGGGCGTATAATGCAGAACGAAAAGGCAGCAAAGTTATCATTTTTAGACAGGTTTTTAACTCTTTGGATTTTCCTTGCAATGACTATTGGGGTTATCGTCGGTTATATATTCCCTGGCCTGGCAAAGTCTTTAGAAGGAATGAGTACGGGGACTATCTCCTGGCCTATTGCTATTGGGCTTATTATAATGATGTATCCACCACTTGCGAAGGTCAAATATGAGGAAATTGGAAAGGTTGCAAGCAATAAAAAGGTATTTGTATTTTCCTTGCTTCAAAACTGGATAATCGGACCAATATTAATGTTTGTACTTGCGGTGCTATTACTTCCTGATATGCCTAAATATGCTATAGGACTTATTATAATAGGATTGGCTCGATGTATTGCAATGGTTATCGTGTGGAATACCCTTGCAAAAGGTGATAATGAATATTGTGCCGCTCTGGTGGCACTAAATTCAATCTTTCAAATATTATTCTACACAGTATATATCTATATATTTGTAACTCTTGTTCCTAAATGGTTAGGGCTATCCTGGGGTGGACAGACGGTGAACGTGTCCATGTGGGATGTAGCAAAAAGCGTTTTGATTTACCTTGGAATTCCGTTTGCTGCTGGGTTTATTACAAGGTTCAACCTTATAGCTGCAAAAGGTAAAGATTGGTATGAGAAAGTGTTTATTCCTAAAATATCGCCCTTTGCTTTAGTAGCCCTGCTGTATACAATTATCGTCATGTTTGTATTAAAGGGTCAGTTTATCGTAGAACTTCCAGGTCATGTTGTAAGAGTTGCAATACCACTCCTTTTATACTTTACCATCATGTTCTTTGTGAGCTTTTATATGTCCTACAAGGCCGGTTTCAAATATGACCAGACTGTTACCTTGGCATTTACAGCAGCAAGTAACAATTTTGAGCTTGCTATTGCTGTTGCCGTAGCTGTTTTCGGTATAGGTTCAGACCAGGCTTTTGCCTCCGTTATTGGTCCACTGATTGAAGTGCCAGTAATGATAGCGTTAGTTAATACAGCTTTGGCATTTAAACAAAAGTATTTCAATGAAGAAGGACTTCCAAAGCGAATTAGTATTAAATAGACAAAGGAGAAGTGATTTAATGAAGTTAAGGGTAGCATTCGTATGTACTGGTAATTCATTCCGAAGCCCAACTATATTTTCATTTTTGGGTGCATTTAGGGTATTTGGGGGACAATTTTTTAGATGATAAGGATAAGCAGGGGGTATCACAGAAATTAACAAATGCAGGAATCAAGGGTAGGAGACATCAAATGACTAGAGTTTTTTTGCAGAATGATAAGAGTTTATTTTATGATGACATTTTTAACAGTTAAAAATTGTGGGATTACTTTTAAAGATCTGAAGCTTTTTAGGTCTTTTTTTATTTTAAAGGCATAGATTTATTAAAAAAAACTTTGGAGGGGAAGCTGTTGGCTTACCCGGACTGCTGCGGCCAGTGTGTTGTGAAAAAGGGTAATGGCAAAGAGGAATTTTGCGATTCCCTGTATTACTGCATTGAGAAGGCAAAGGAAGAGTGGCAGGCTGCAAAATTACAGTTTAATGAAGCTGTAGACAAGGATCATATTGATTCTTTAATTTATAAGATAAACGCCTGTGAAAGAAAATATATTTATCTGCTGAATTTGGCCAAGAAGGAGAAGTTTCGCAATCTTATAAAATAATAGGGCTTTTAAAAGCAAAAAATAATTGGGGAGGTATGATGATGGATATTTCCGGTGTGGAAATTCCCCAGCTTATATTTGCGGCAGCTTTTGTTTTATTTTTGCTGCTTATTGCTGCCCGTTTGTTGGTCAAGCCCTTAAGGCTGCTTGTAAAGCTGCTTTTTAATTCCCTTATTGGTTTAATGCTGCTTTTGGGGTTTAACTTTATCGGTGGGTTTTTGGGGATAAGCATACCCGTTAACATCGTTACCGTACTTACAGCCGGATTTTTAGGCGTTCCGGGTTTAATTTTGCTCATTGCAGTCAAAATGTTAAACCTTCCTTGACGATAAAAAATTGAAGAAGTATACTGAATAAAGTATACTTGAGGAATTTTTTTCTATAAATAAAGGGTTTTTTGCCATTAACATAAAAGTCTTTTACTTTGAAGATAATAGGTGTAAAAGGTGACAAGATGTGGACAAACTTCGGGAAGCTTATGTGGGTGAATACGCAAGCGGTAAAAGTGAGGTAGCCATAAACCGAGCCCTTGAGCTTCGCAGGCAGGGAAGAAAGGTACGGCTGGTGGATCTTGATTTGGTTGAGCCCTTTTACACCCTGCGTCCCATAAAAAAGGAACTGGAAGATAAAGGGCTTGAGGTAGTTGCCTGGACTACCGGAGAAATTATGGGCCTTGGGGAAACGGGGTCCCTACTTAAGCCGGAAATGAAATGGGCCTTCAACTATGGAGGTGATGTGATTTTAGATATAGGCTATGGAGTAAAAGGGGTGCAGGTAATTAATCTTTTGGAAGGGCTTGGGGATAAAACCCTGTTAAAAATTTTTGTGGTGATTAATGTAGCCCGCCCTCTTACTGCCAGTGTAGATGATATAATGGAGTATGTGGCTACCCTGGGCAAGGTGGATGGACTCATTAATAATTCTCATCTGGGGGATGAAACGAATGAGGAAATTATAAAAGAGGGTGCATACATAGTTACCGAAGCCGCTTTGAAGCTCAATGTCCCAGTCATTGCCACAACGGTGGCCCGAGAGTTTGCTCACTTTGTGGGGGATAAAGACCCCATGGGCAATCCCGTAAGGATACTGGATCTCCATATGAAAAAAGCCTTATGGTAAATGCGCTTCTTGAATACGGAGGTGTTGTTTGTGGCAGAAAAAACCGAAGATAGAATCATAGAGGAAAAGAAAGTTTTTATGACAGGAAATGAAGTGGTAGCTTGGGCTGCGGTGGCAGCAAGGGCTGACATTATGTACGGCTATCCCATTACCCCCCAGAATGAAATTATGCATTACTGGACTCGACTGGCTCCAAAATACGGCAAAGGTTTTCTCCAAACAGAAGATGAGATTTCCGCCGGTTTTGCAACGGTGGGAGGGGTTTTGGCCGGGAAAAAGGCTTTTACGGCTACATCGGGACCGGGAAATATTTTAATGCAGGATTCCATGTCCATGGCTGAAATGATGCGGATCCCAACGGTCAAGATAATTACCCAAAGGGGAGGCCCATCAACGGCTACGGTTATCTATTCCCAGCAGGAAACCACCCTTACCTGTTACGGGGGGAACGGCGAAGGGACAAGGATTGTTTATTCCACCGCAAGCCATCAGGAGCTCTTTGACTACACCATCAAGGCCTTTAATACGGCGTGGAAATATAGATTTCCCACCTTTGTTTTAGGAGACGGATATCAGTCCAAGATGCGGGAAGCTTTAACCATTTATGACCCTGTGGAGAAAGGGATTGAGCTTGTTCCCGCCGAGCCCTTTTTGGGTAAAGAAGGTGTGGCAGGGTTAGATCGTCCCCCTGCTCATCTCAGGAATACTTATAATATGGAAGAAGAGCTTTATGAAGTGGTGCGGGAACTGGTGGATTCCTATAATGCGGTAGCTGACGAAATAATCGAGTACAAAGAAGTGGAAGCGGAAGATGCGGAAATTCTCATCGTGGCCCACGGTATAGTGTCCCGGGCTGCAGAAGGAGCAGCGGTGCGCTTAAGGAAAGAAGGTTTGAAGGTGGGTTCCTTTAGGCCCATAACCCTACGACCTTTCCCTGCGGAGCAGCTGAGCAAACGTGCCCAAGGGGCGAAGAAATTATTGGTTGTGGAATCCGCCGAAGGACAGCTTAAAAAACTTGTTACCGATGCCATATACGGATGCACAACTCCCATTGAAACCCTATTCCGTCCGGGAGAAAGCATTACCGTAGAAGAAATTATTTCAGCGGTCAAAGGTTTATGAAGGGGGGAAAAAAATGACTGTTCAACCTCCAATGCCGAAACTGTGGTACAAGGAGTCAAAACCCCATAAATTCTGCCCGGGGTGCGGGCATCCTTTATTGCTCAAAGCCCTGGCTTATGCCATTGAGGAACTGGGGATAGAGGAGCGGACTATA
The DNA here is from genome assembly GCA_012523575.1 of Clostridia bacterium. Lineage (GTDB taxonomy): Bacteria > Bacillota > DTU086 > DTU086 > DTU086 > 41-269. Next base: position 1,981 of record JAAYIF010000003.1, on the reverse strand, counting down.
TTTGGCTGTGATATAGGATGCTCTCTTCTAGCCTGGGATTTTTTTAATTTAGATACGGTGCAGACCCATCACGGCAGAACCACCCCGGTTATGGTGGGTATAAAAAGGGCTCGTCCCGAACTAATATGCATTGCCTATATGGGGGATGGGGGAGGCTATGCAATCGGGTCCCAGCATCTTGTAAATGCCGCTGTTCGCAACGAAAACATAATGGTAGTGCTGGCGAACAATACGGTATATGCTATGACCGGGGGGCAGATGGCTCCCACAACCCTTCCAAACCAAAAAACAGAAACCACTCCCTACGGAAGAGATGCTGAAAAAACAGGAAATCCCACCCTGGGACCAGAAATGGTTGCAGCCATAACTCCGGATTCTGCTTATGTTGCAAGGGGAACTGTGGCCAAACTTGGGCAGCTGAAAAGCTTTTTCAAAAAGGGTTTGCAGAGGCAGCTTGAAGGCAAGGGATTTTCTTTTATTGAGGTTCTCTCTGGATGCCCCACAAACTGGCGCACCAATGCAGAAGAAACCTGGAAATTTATTGAAAACGAAATGACTCGGTACTTCAAAGTGGGAGAGCTTAAAGTGCCGGGGCAAAAGAAGGAGGATTAAGATGGACAGGGATGCCAAAATAGTCATTGCCGGTGAGGGCGGACAGGGAGTTCAAACCATTGCAATGATACTCAGTGAAGCTGCCTATGAGGAAGGATATGATGCCCTGTATATCCCCAATTTTGGCGTCGAACAGAGGGGCGGGGTTTCCGTTGCCTATATTCAGATTTCCAATGAACCCATAGGATCACCTAAGTTTAAGGATGCCGATGTTGCAGTGGCTTTAAGCAAGCGCTCCATTTGGCGCATTTCCAAGTACTGCTGTAAAGAAACCGTTTTTCTGTACGAAGGAGAAATTACAGGAGTTGACGGGCAGTTCCCCAAAGACTGTAAAGAAATTATAAAAGTTCCAGCAATTAAAATAGCTAAGGACGAGTTTCACCCCAAAGTTTTCAATGTTATAATATTGGGGGTCATTATCGGTATCACAAATGTAGTTTCAATCGATACCGTTAAGGGAATAATTGAAGCCCAGCTGGGATACAAATTTGAAAAAAATCCTGAGCTTAGGGATATGAACTATAAAGCTCTGAAAAAAGGTGTGGAGCTGGCACTAAACCGGTAGTTTAATATTAACCGGAGGAGGTAGTACAAGCATTGACAACAGCATACAAAGTAATTACCAAAATAGATGGTAAGGGCATTTTTCATCTCTTTCCTGAACTGTGCAAGGGTTGCGGCCTCTGCATAGAAAAATGCCCTGTGGACACAATAGGATGGGCAAAGGAGCTGGGGATCTTTGGAACGCCGGTGGTGGAGCCGGGCCATGGAGAACCCTGCATTGCCTGCAAAAATTGTCAGATGGTCTGTCCTGACTGTGCTATTCTTATTGAAAGAAGAAAAGATGAGAAAGAAAAAGCTGATTAGATTTTAACTTCTTATTTAATAAAGGACTACAGCGCAGCATTAGAAGATGCTTTTACTATTAAGTAGTAATATTAAAAAAAGAAGAGCGAAAAAATCTGCTTGACAAAGTTAATATAGTATGTTATATTTACAATGCCTCTGGGGCAGGCGCCGCAGCCGACGCACCCAGGGGCAAAAAATTCTAAAGAAGCATTGACAAAATTAAAAATCCGTAGTAGACTAAATATTGCTGTTTGAAACACGGGTCTTTGAAAACTGAACAGTGGAGCTGTGAGGGGGCTAGGAGAGAGCTGGACTTCTCTGGGAAGAGGGGTTCAGAGGCATAAGAGATTAGATGGAGAGTTTGATCCTGGCTCAGGACGAACGCTGGCGGCGTGCCTAACACATGCAAGTCGAGCGCGAAAGCCACCTTCGGGTGGTGAGTAGAGCGGCGGACGGGTGAGTAACGCGTGAACAACCTACCTCCAAGACCGGGATAACACCGGGAAACCGGTGCTAATAC
>JAAYIF010000037.1 GCA_012523575.1 Clostridia bacterium | reverse complement strand
TTGCTTCTTTAGGGTTTGACGGACTTATAGGGTTTTTCATATACCAGGCCATAGTGGGTTCAGGCATGGGGATAATATTCTTCTTTGCCTATGGTCCTGTGTTTGCATTCTTAACGTGGGTTCGCAAACTTCTGGGCAAGGAATTAACTCCCTATGAGCTTGAGTTAAAAGAGGAGCTTGCAGAATTTGGATTTAGGAAATAAGTTTTCCCCCTCCATAAGCCTGCTGTGCTTTATTTCTGGAGCCTGCCTTTGCCCAAGGGCAGGTTTTTTTTGATTCTTTTTAATGTGGAATCTGTGCAGAAGGATTTTTTTATATTGTTCTGGTAAACTATACATGGAGAAAAATTTTATATCTTTGGGGAAAGGAGAATGGAGTGCAGGCGGTATCCTCAAGAATTGCAGCGCTGGCTTCGTTAATTCCCCCTGGGGAAGTGGTGGCGGATATCGGCACCGATCATGCCTATTTACCTATTTTCTTGATTCAAACAAAAAAATCTCCCCGGGTGATAGCCACGGAAATTAAAGAGGGTCCTTACCAGAATGCCATAAAAAGGGTACGGGGACTGGAACTGGAAGACAGTATTGAAGTGCGTTTTGGCGACGGATTAAAGGTTCTTGAGCCGGGGGAAGCAGGGGTGCTGGTTTTAGCTGGCATAGGGGGAATAAATATTGTAAAGATTCTTGAAGATAGGCCTGAGGTGGCAGGGGCCGCAAAAAGGCTGGTGGTTAATCCTGCTACGGATTGGGGATACGTTAGGAAATGGCTTTTACAAAATGTTTGGGAGATCAAGGATGAAGAAATGGTATATGAAAAGGGGAAATTTTATCACATTATTGCAGCTGAAAAGGGGAAATATTCTTTTACGGATTATGACCCTGTAATAATGGAAATAGGCCCCAAGTTAATTGAAAAGAAGCATTTTCTCCTTCCCCGGTATCTTGAAAAGCTCCGTAGGGAATATTCCCAGGTATATGAAGGGTTGAAGAAAGGCAAAAAGAAAAACAGGGAATTAAAACTTCAGGAAGTTGAAAGGTTTTTAATAGAAATTGAAAAAATATATGATTCTATCAAGGGATAATCGGCTTGTTGACAAAGGTTGTCTGCTGCGGTTTTCTTTACTTGCGAACTCACGCCGGTTAAAACCGGGCCGCCCCAGCTCGGCGTCCATGCGAGAGAATGGCTGGCGGTAATCTTCTGCTTGCGCCTCCGGGTTTTGCCCTACGCTTTGCCAAGAGCTGTTAGCCGACGTTCGTTAAGTCGTTTCGCAAACCGCAGCAGATAACGCACAAGATTGACTGAGATGATTTATCTGCAGTCTGATATAATTCTATTAAGAGTTAATAAGGGCGGGAAAGGATAATGGCCGTTTTTTGTCGGGATGTTATGGAAGCAGTGGAAAAGATAGCTCCAAGGGAGTTAGCGGAAAAATGGGATAATGTGGGGCTTTTAGTGGGAAACCCTGCTGAGAAAGTTGAGAAAATAATCGTTGCTTTGGACGTTACTCCGGAGGTAGTGGAGGAAGCTCTGCAGGAAGGTGCTCACATGATAGTTTCCCATCATCCCCTTATATTTAAACCCCTTACCCATGTTAGGGCAGATACCCCCATGGGGGATATGTTGTTTAAGCTGATAAAAAATAATGTAAAGGTTTATGCCGCCCATACCAATTTGGATAATTATGAATGGGGAACAAACTATTTTTTGGCCCAAAAGCTGGGACTTGAAGAAACGGAAATTTTAAAGCCCGCTGAGGAAGGATTATATAAAATAGTTGTTTTTGTCCCCCGGGGTTATGAAGACAGGGTGAGGGATGCCATGGGCGATGCCGGTGCCGGCTGGATAGGGAACTATTCCCACTGCTCATTTATGGCTCCGGGAACGGGCACCTTTAAGCCCCTGGAAGGAGCGGACCCCTTTATAGGCAGTAAAGGGAAACTGGAAAAAGTAGAAGAGCTCCGCCTGGAAACCATTGTTCCCGAAAGCCTGAGAAATAAGGTCATACGGGCAATGCTGAACGCCCACCCCTATGAAGAAGTGGCCTATGATGTTTACAGGCTGGAGAATAACGGAAGTGGGAACGGTTTAGGAAGGATCGGTTATTTAAAAGAGGAAATGTCCCTTTATGATTTCGGGGAAAAGGTAAAGAGGGATTTGGGAATAAAGCATGTGAAATTGGCGGGGCCTTTGAAGAAAGCTGTAAGAAAAGTTGCGGTATGTGGCGGGGCCGGAACTTCAGCAATGGCAGCGGCGAAGAAAAAAGGTGCAGAGGTTTTTGTATCGGGGGATATAAAGTACCACGAAGCCCTTGAAGCCTGGCAGGAAGGTTTAGCCCTGGTGGATGCCGGGCACTATGCCACGGAGTGGGCAGTGGTTCCAGCCCTTGCTGAGTACCTTCGGAAGGAATTTAACGGCACGGAACAGAAAGTCCAAATCATGGTTTCACAAGTTAAAACAGATCCCTGGGAAGTTATTTAGGATAGCAGATAGTCTGCTATCCTTTTTATTTTTGGAAAGGGGTGTATTGTCCCAAATGGATAAGGAACTGGAGGCATTGTGGAACCTGCAGGAAATAATAAAAGCATATGATAAACTAAGGGCGGAAAAAAACGGATTAAAAAATTTACCCGAAATAAAGATGAAGGAAGAGAAACTGGCTGCTGCAAAAAGGGAACTTTCTGTCGTTTCGGAGCAGATTAAACTGCTTACAAGGAATGCTAAAAACCAGGAAATGGACTGTGATAAATTGGTTCAAAAAAGAAAGGACCTTGAAAGGGAAATGTACAGGGAGAACACCAAAGCCAAGGAACTGTCCAGCCTGCAGCAGCAGCTGGAGCACACAAAAAAGGAAATCGATGTGCTGGAGAATAGCGTTATAAATACAGCCTACGAGCTTGAAGGATTAAGGGAAAGGGAAGAAGCTCTCCAAAAACAAATCCGGGAGCTGGAAATAAGTTTATCGGTGGAAAAGGCAAAAAGAGAGGGGAAATTTCAGGAGATTAACGAACAGCTTAAAGAGCTTAAGGAAAAACATGAAAGCTTAAAAAGGGAAATTGATCCTAACCTGCTTAAAGTATACGCCAAAAAGTTTAAGCGTTACAGCACTTCCGCCCTGGCTGAAGTCAATAGGGGAATCTGCGGAGGATGCCACATACACCTGCCCACATATATTGTCATGGAAGCCAAGAAAAAAAGCTCCTTGGTTACCTGCGAAAACTGTGGTAGAATACTCTATCATCGAGCATAGAACGGAGCTGCTTTTTATGTCAAAACTTATTGTTTACTGCGATGGTGCTTCAAAGGGAAATCCCGGTGAGGCAGGAATAGGTTATGTAATTAAAGATGAAAAGGGAGAAATAATAAAGAAAGTAGGAGATTATATAGGGCATGCAACCAATAATGTGGCGGAATATACGGCTTTAAAGCGTGCTCTGTTGGATTGCCTAAAACTTAAGGGGAAGGAAGTTGCAGTTTATTCCGACAGCCAGCTTATGGTGAAACAGCTGAAAGGAGAATATGGCGTTAAAAACAAGGGGCTAATTATACTTTATAACGAGGTTATGGATTTAATTCAAAGATTTGATACCTTTATTATAAATCACATACCCAGGGAAAAAAATAAAGAAGCTGATAAGCTTGCCAATCATGGGATTGATAGAGGGTTGACCAAATAAAAAATCCGTGCTAGTATATACTAGCCGTAAATATCAGGATATAGCTGTTGAGTAAATCAGGTGGTCGCGGGCATATTTCCAAATATGCCTGAGGAAAGTCCGAACTCCATAGGGCA
>JAAYIF010000036.1 GCA_012523575.1 Clostridia bacterium | reverse complement strand
GAAGAATATCCTGAAATTGAGATTGAAGATAGAATAGTTGATAATATGTCTATGCAGTTGGTTCAAAAGCCGGAATTGTACGATGTGCTGGTTATGCCCAACTTATACGGAGATATTTTGTCCGACCTTTGTGCAGGATTGGTTGGAGGGCTTGGAGTTGCTCCAGGAGCAAATATAGGTGATGAAATTGCACTGTTTGAGCCGGTTCACGGAACGGCTCCTAAATACGCAGGCAAGAATGTTGCTAATCCAATGGCCATGATACTTTCAGCAGTGTTGATGCTTAAGCATATTAATGAAGAAAAAGCTGCGGAAAAGATAATAAACGCGCTGCAAGAGGTTCTGAAAGAAGGTAAGGATTTAACCAGGGATTTAGGAGGAGAAGCCACTACATCTCAGTTCGCCGATGCCATAGTGGAGAAAATGGCTTAAGGTATTTATTACCTAAAATATTTGCGGTCCCATTTAAGTAAATTTTTAATGATGGTTTTAAACCTTCTTAGGAAGGGAAGTGGGACCGCTTATGGTTAAAAATAAAAAAATAAAAATAAAAATAAAAATAATCATTGTTTCTGTTGCAATATTGCTGTTACTGGCAGTGGGAGGAACCGCTGTTTACCGGCACAATACAAAAATAGTTCCCGAGGGGCTGCTGAAAAATTCCCTGGAAAATACGTTAAAGGCTCAAAGTTATGCCTTTAGCATCAAATCACAGCTGTATGTGGACGGGAATGAAAGGTTGCTCAGCGATCTAGAGGGGAAAAAAGATAGCAAAGGTAATTTTCATTTAAAGGGGAAAATGCTCAGCCAGGATGTGGAAATCTATCAAATCCAGGATACCACTTATTTTAAAGAGCATAATAGTGATAAATGGATGGTGCTGGAAGATAATAATATTATGGAAATGGAGCAGTTTATGACCGAGGTAAATCCGCTGTCCAATTTTAATTTTGTAATACCGGAAAAGGTTGATTATCACGGGAAAGAAAAAGTAAAGGGCATTACCTGTCATGTTTTGAGTTTAGAGCCCAATGTTGAAAATAGAATTCTTAAAATACACTGGCGGGGTTTTTCCTATAAGCTCTGGGTGGAACAGGGTGGGGATTATATAAGGAAAGCGGTATTAAAGGCCAAGGGGAAAGAGAATTCCAGTGCTGTCTTAGAATTAAACATGGATTTTTCAGACTTCAATAGGGTGAGGGAAATCGTTCCTCCCAAGGTATAATTGAGTGCTGGGTTTTTAAAGACCCAGCACAACTTGTTTACATAATTAATCTTCCTTTGCTGTTTTAAGTCTTCCCTTGAGCCGGCAGCTAGTGCCGTTAATGTAAAAAATGCGGGAGTGGTGTAAAAGCCTGTCAATTATTGCCGCAGCTACCACGCGGCCGGAAAATATCTCCTCCCACTCGTTAAAGTTATAGTTGCTAACACTTCCCTTTTCATGCGCATGGAAACCAGACGGAAAAGGAGGTTTGCCTGTTTTTTAGTTACAGGCATGCAACCCAGTTCGCCGATGATTAATATGCTGGCGCCGTTTTTATCACTCAGGCCTTTAAGATATCTTTGCCCGTCCCTGCCAAAGGCGTTGATAAAATTCTGCACCAGGACCGGATACTGCTAAAAGGATTCCTGCCCCTGCTGGCCGTAGATGTTTTCCACCCACACCATCCTTAGGCAGCAGCGCATGGGTACGGGGCAGGCTTCAGGGGTTCTTTGCGGTGTATTAAGGCAGGTTCGATGGCAGATATTTTCCGCTAGCAGCCGGCCTAAGGTGCTGTGGGGTCTTTTGTTGTAGGCTTCCTGGGATTCGGAAAGTTTTACGGCAAATTCGTTTTAGTCTATTACTGCCAGACCCTTTTATTGGTGATAACCATATGCTTACCGTTATTTATCACCAACTCCTGAGCATAGCCGTCGAAAGAGTCAAAGGCTTCCACCAGGACACGGGTCACATCAGCGGTGGTGATCCTCAATTTGTTGAAAGTTTGGTGCAGGGTTCCGGCATTATAAAATTAAATTTTTTTAAAATACACCCATTTCTTGAGCATAGGTAAAAGGATTAAGTAAAAAAATAATAGAAATCTTTTAACGGATTTATATAAGAAAAAGGATAGGGTGCTGTCAGTTCTTCTTAGGAGGCATAGATATGGGTGAACAGGGGGAAAGTGCATTTAAAATTTTATTTACAGAAGAACAGATAAAGAATAAGATTATAGAGTTGGGAATGCAGATTACCAGAGATTATAAAGGGGAGAACTTAACTGTTATAGGGATACTCAAAGGAGCATTCATTTTTGCTGCTGATCTCATAAGGCAGATTAATATCCCGGTGGCTGTGGATTTTATAGCGGTTTCCAGTTACGGTTCGGCAACCAAATCTTCAGGGGAAGTGAAGATTATAAAGGATCTGGATATCAGTGTTAAAGGTAGGCATTTACTCTTGGTGGAGGATATAGTAGATACGGGGCTTACGCTGAAGTATCTCCTTGAAAATCTGAAATCCAGGGAACCCGCAAGTATTAAAACATGTGTGCTGCTGGACAAGCCCCAGGCCAGAAAAGTTGAGGTGCCCATAGATTATAGGGGTTTTACTGTAGATAATGTTTTTGTGGTGGGATACGGTCTTGATTACGACCAGAAATACAGAAATCTGCCTTACATAGCATATTTAGAATAAGGAAACGGTGGGGAAGGGTTATGAATAAATCAAAGGAACGGCATGAGACCATATTGGTATTGGATTTTGGAGGTCAGTACAATCAGCTCGTTGTTAGAAGGATAAGGGAAAGTAATGTTTACTGTGAAATGTTGCCCTATAATGCGGATGTGGAAAGGATTAAGTCCTACAATCCCAGGGGAATCATTTTAAGCGGCAGCCCTTCAAGGGTAAGGGATGAAAATGCGCCAAGAATGGACAAGAAAATATATGATCTAGGCATTCCCATACTGGGTATTGGCTACGGGATGCAGTTGATGGCTTATGATTTGGGCGGTATTTTGGAGTGGGGAGATAATCCCCAATACGGAAGGGCAAAAATATTCGTTATAGATAAAGATGAAATTTTTGAAGGTTTACCTGAAGAACAGGAGTGCTGGATGGGCTATGGGGATTATATTACATCCCCTCCCCCTGGATTTAGGGTAACCTCAAAATCAAATATACCCGTAGCGTCCATGTCCAATCCGGAAAAGAAGTTGTACGGGGTTCAGTTTCATCCCGAGGTACGGCATACCCCATACGGAGAACAGTTTCTCAAGAACTTTGTTTTTAAAGTGTGTGGGTGCCGTGGAGAATGGACCATGGAAAATTTTATTGATGAAGAAATAGAAAGAATCCGGGAACAGGTGGGAGATAAAAGGGTGCTCTGTGCTTTAAGCGGTGGAGTGGATTCTTCCGTAGCGGCTGTTTTGGTGCATAGAGCCGTGGGAAATCAATTGTCCTGTTTTTTTGTAAACCACGGCCTTTTACGACAGGGGGAAGTGGAACAAGTTATAAAAACCTTTAAGGAACAATTTAAAATGGATTTTCATTATGTAGATGCGGAGGAAAGATTCCTGAACAGGTTAAAAGGGGTAAAGGACCCTGAGCAGAAAAGAAAAACCATAGGGGAAGAATTTATTAGGGTTTTTGAGGAGGAAGCAAAAAAGTTAGGGGAAGTGGATTTTCTGGTTCAGGGAACCCTTTATTCCGATGTAATTGAAAGCGGCACAGATACCACTTCTAAAATCAAAAGTCACCACAATGTGGCAGGGCTTCCCGAAGACATGAGCCTGAAACTTATTGAACCCTTAAGGGATCTTTTTAAGGATGAAGTTAGGAAGGTGGGAATGAAGCTGGGGATACCAAAGGAGATCATATGGCGCCAGCCCTTCCCGGGACCGGGCCTTGCCATCAGAGTTGTGGGGGAGGTTACCAGGGAGAAATTAAATATTCTTAGAAAAGCTGATGCCATAGTCACTGAAGAAATTGAAAGGGAAGGTTTAACCCAGGAAATTTGGCAGGCTTTTGCGGTGCTTTTGGATGTTAAAAGTGTAGGAGTTACAGGGGATGAGAGAACCTATGCTTATCCCATTATAGTTAGGGCAGTGATCAGCGAAGATGCCATGACCGCCGATTGGGCAAGGTTTCCCTATGAACTTTTGGAACGCATATCTTCAAGAATTGTAAATGAGGTGGAAAATGTAAACCGCGTTCTTTATGATATAACCCCTAAACCTCCCGCTACTATTGAATGGGAGTAGCAAAAAAATTGACATTAATATGGGGCTTTGTTATATTATTTTTTGGTGTATATCTTTGATAAGTTATTTCCCAGTGTGGAGCTAGTTTAGCCCTGCCTGAGGATTAATCCCAGCCGGGTGGAATATCTTTCCTCTACCCGCTGGGTTTTTTGCTTTTTTTCTTGGTGCCTTAAAGCTTAAAGGGGGTATTTATGTGGGACATGCATTAGTATCCATTGTTATGGGCAGTGACAGTGATCTTCCGGTTATGCGCGAAGCTGCATCGGTGCTGGATGAGCTGGGTGTTAGCTATGAGGTTATCATTACTTCAGCTCACAGAACTCCCGGAGAAACAGAGGCCTTTGCCAGAAGTGCCGCCGATAGGGGTATCAAAGTTATTATTGCCGGAGCGGGAGGAGCTGCCCATCTTCCCGGAGTAATTGCTGCCTATACCCATCTCCCCGTAATTGGAGTTCCTATAAAAACTCCTTCCCTTTTGGGAGTGGATTCCCTTTATTCCATAGTGCAAATGCCCGGGGGAATTCCCGTGGCCACTATGGCCATTGACGGGGCAAAAAATGCAGGTATTTTTGCCGCTCAAATTTTGGCTTTAGAAAATCCCGCAATTAAGGAAAAACTCCTTGATTTCAGAAAAAAAATGGCCCAAAGGGTTAAGGAGAAGAATGAAACATTGGCTTACTTGGGAATTGAAGGATATATTAAAAGGAAAGAGAAAAAGAATTAATCATTTACTTTTTTGTACCCAGGTTCCTTAAACACCTGGGTGCTGCAATTTTATATAGCCCCAATGAAGTGGATTTTAAGGAGGTTTGTCTTTTGATAGAGCGTTACAGTTTACCTGAAATGAGCGTCATATGGTCCGATGAGTATCGTTTTCGTAAGTGGCTGGAGGTGGAAATAGCCGCCTGTGAGGCTCTGGCCGAGTTGGGGAAGATTCCCCCAAAGGATTTGGGGGAGATAAAAAAGAAAGCTGATTTTGAAATTGAAAGAATCAGAGAAATTGAAAAGGTAACCAAACATGATGTGATAGCCTTTTTAACCGCCGTTGCAGAGAAAGTGGGGGAACCTTCAAAGTATATTCATATGGGGATGACTTCATCGGACGTGCTTGACACGGCGCTGGCCCTACAATTAAAGGAAGCCACCGGTCTGATAATATCCTGGATGGAGAAGCTTAAAGCGGCCGTTGCGGAACAGGCAAGGAAGCATAAATATACCCTGATGATTGGGCGAAGCCATGGTGTCCATGCTGAACCCATTACCTTTGGCCTTAAGATGGCTTTATGGTACAAGGAAATTGAGCGCAACATACATAGGATAAAGAGGGCAGGGGAAAGTGTTAGTGTGGGGAAAATATCAGGGGCTGTGGGGACCTTTGCTAACATAGATCCCAGGGTTGAGGAATATGTCTGCAAAAAACTTGGTTTAAAACCTGCGGAGGTTTCAACCCAAATTGTCCAAAGGGATCGCCATGCGGAATATATGGCTTCTCTGGCGGTTGCTGCCAGCTCATTGGAGAAGTTTGCAACGGAAATCCGCAACTTGCAGCGGACGGAGTTACTTGAGGTGGAAGAAATGTTTTCAAAGGGGCAGAAGGGTTCTTCCGCCATGCCCCATAAGCGGAACCCCATAACCTGCGAGAGAATATCGGGGCTTGCAAGGGTAATCCGGGGAAATGCTCTGGCAGCCATGGAGAATATAGCGCTGTGGCATGAAAGGGATATAAGCCATTCTTCCGTTGAAAGGATAATTCTTCCTGACAGCACCATACTTCTTCATTATATGCTGGTTAAGTTTATGGACATCGTGGAAAACCTTAATGTTTATCCTGAGAAAATGATGAAAAATTTAAACCTTACCGGTGGGCTTATTTTTTCCCAGAGAATACTCCTTGCTCTGGTGGATAAAGGGCTTTTACGGGAAGAAGCCTATGCCCTTGTTCAGCGAAATGCTCTGGAGGCCTGGGAGGAAGGAAAGAATTTTAAGCATCTTGTTATGAATGATAGGGATATATTGAAGCATCTATCGGTTGAAGAAATAGAAAAACTTTTTGATTATGATTATCATACAAAAAATGTCGATTATATTTTTGAACGGGCAGGGCTGAAATGATTTTTGTTTAGGGAGGCAGAGGAAATGGTTGAAAAAATTGAGCTGATACACGAAGGAAAGGCTAAAAAAGTGTATTCCACCAGCAATCCCCATGAGCTTTTGCTGGAGTTTAAGGACGATGCCACCGCCTTTGACGGTGAGAAAAAGGGCAGAATAAGGGAAAAGGGAGCTTTAAACCTAGCTATTTCCACTTTATTGTTCCAATATCTCGAAAAGGAAAATATACCTACCCATTTTATAAAAACAATAAGCCCCACGGAAATGCTTGTAAAGGCAGTTAGCATTATCCCTGTGGAATTTGTGGTAAGGAACTGGACTGCCGGAAGCCTGGCAAGGCGCATGGGAATGGAAGAGGGAATAAAACTCAATAAAACCATACTGGAATTTTACTACAAAAACGATGAGCTGAAGGATCCCATGATCAATGAATACCATATTGAGGCTTTTAATCTGGCGGAGAAAAAGCATGTGGAGAAGGCCAAGGAATATTCCCTGGCAATAAATGATGCACTGCTACGCCTTTTTGAGAGCGTTGGTATTATACTGGCAGATTTTAAACTGGAGTTTGGAGTGGATCACAATGGGGAGGTAATTTTGGCGGATGAAATTTCTCCCGACAACTGCAGACTGTGGGATGCTGAAACCATGGAAAAGCTCGATAAGGACAGATTCCGTAGGGATCTTGGACGCATTGAAGAGGCTTATCGAGAAGTTTTAAAAAGACTTGAGACGAGGAGGTAAATGTCCGTGTTTCTGGCCAAAATTTATGTTACCCTTAAAGAGGGAGTGCTGGATCCCCAGGGGAATGCCGTAGGTAAGGCCCTCCATTCAATGAATTACAAGGAAGTTCAGAAGGTAAAGGTCGGCAAATATGTGGAGCTCTATATTGAAGGGGAAAATGCCGAGGAAGTGGGAAAAAGGGTTGACGAGATATGTGGCAAGCTGTTGGTTAATCCCGTAGTTGAGCAGTATTCCTATGAATTGGTGGAGGTATAAGCATGAAATTTGGAATTGTTGTATTTCCCGGGACAAACTGTGAAGCCGATGTGAGGTATGTTGTGGAGGAAATACTTGGCCAAGAAGCTTATTATTTATGGCATAAGGAAAAATCTGTAAAGAGATATGATTGCATTATTCTTCCCGGAGGGGCTTCCTATGGAGGCTATCTTAGGGAAGGAGCTATGGCAAAGTTTTCTCCAATTATGGAGGCTATTACGGATCATGCATTAAAGGGAGGTTTAGTGCTGGGGATAAGCGACGGCTTTCAGATTTTGCTGGAGGCCGGACTCCTGCCGGGAGCCATGGTAAAGAATGACAGTCTCCAGTTTAGGTGCCAGGACACTTATATAAGGGTGGAAAACGAAAAAACCCCCTACACCTGTTTATACTCTCCGGGGGAAGTTTTAAAGATACCCATTGCCCATGCTGCCGGCAATTACTATGTCGATGAAAAAAACCTTAAAGAACTGGAGGAAGGTGGGCAGATTGTTTTCAGGTATTGCAGTCCTTCAGGGGAAGTACTACCACAATACAATCCCAACGGTTCTTTGAATAATATAGCCGGCATAACCAATGGCGAGGGCAACATTCTAGGCATGATGCCCCATCCTGAAAGATGTTCTGAGGAGATTATGTCCGGAGTGGCTGGCAGAAAAGTTTTTGAATCCATACTTTACTGGCTTAAAGAGAGGTGCGCACTGTGAAGAGTGAAACCTGGAAAGAAATGGGGCTCAGGGAAAACGAGTATGAATTAATAAAAGAAATACTGGGACGGGAGCCCAATTATTTGGAGCTGGGAATGTTTGCCGTTATGTGGTCGGAGCACTGTAGTTATAAAAATTCCAAGAACGCACTGAAGCTGTTTCCCACGAAGGGGAAACGGGTAATATGCGGCCCCGGAGAAAACGCCGGAGCAGTTGATATAGGCAACGGAAAGGCTGTGGCTTTTAAAGTGGAAAGCCATAACCATCCCTCGGCAATAGATCCTTTTCGGGGAGCTGCAACGGGTGTCGGAGGGATAGTTAGGGATATATTATGTATGGGTGCCAGGCCTATTGCCATGCTGAACTCATTGAGGTTTGGCAGTCTTGACAATTCAAGGGGCAAATATCTTTTTAACGGTGCTGTAAGCGGGATAGCCTGGTACGGAAACTGCTTGGGAGTTCCCACTGTGGGGGGAGAGGTTTACTTTAATAAAAATTATGAGGGTAATCCTCTGGTTAATGCCATGTGTATAGGGATTCTAAATCATGATGATCTGGCAAGGGGCAGAGCGGAAGGTGTGGGCAATCCGGTTATGCTGGTGGGAGCAAGGACAGGCAGAGACGGGATTCATGGAGCTACCTTTGCTTCGGAAGAATTGAGTTCTGAATCCGAAGGTGAAGGGCCCACCGTTGTGGGGGGAGATCCCTTTGTAGAGAAGCTGCTTTTGGAAGCCTGTCTAGAAGTGAACAGGGCAGGATATTTGGTGGGAATGCAGGATTTAGGGGCTGCAGGTATTACAGGGGCTACCAGTGAAACTGCTTCAAGGGCAGGATTGGGAATGGAAATCGATATTAAAAAAGTTCCCCTTCGGGAAGAGGGTATGACCCCCTATGAGATCATGCTTTCGGAAAGCCAGGAAAGAATGCTTATTATACCCAAAAAGGGTAAGGAAGGGGAAGTGGAAAGGATATTTAAAAAGTGGGATCTTGAAGCAGTGGTCATAGGTTATGTTACCGATGACGGTATTTTAAGGGTGAAAAACGGAGACAAAGTGGAAGCCGAGATTCCTGCCCGGGCCCTTACGGAAATGTGTCCTGTTTATAACCCTGAGAAGAAAGAGCCTGCCTATTTAAAGGAAACGAGGAGTTTTGATTGGAGAAAACTACCGGTGCCCGAAAACATGAATAAGGTGCTTTTGGAACTCCTTTCCCATCCTTCCATTGCCAGTAAAGAATGGATTTACAGACAGTATGACCATATGGTGGGAACCAATACTGTGGTGAGGCCGGGTTCAGATGCCGCCGTTCTGCGCATAAAGGGAACAAAAACAGCAATCGCAGCAACCATGGACGGCAACGGTAAGTACTGCTATTTAGATCCCCGGACCGGAGGGGCAATTGTTGTGGCAGAAGCGGCTCGCAATTTAGTCTGTGCCGGTGCCCGCCCCATTGCTTTGACGGACTGTCTGAATTTTGGAAGCCCGGAAAAACCTGAAATTTATTGGCAGTTTGAGCAGGTGATCCGGGGAATGAGTGAAGCGGCAGAAGCCCTTGGCACGCCTGTTATAAGCGGTAATGTCAGTTTGTATAATGAAAGCGATAAAGGAGCCATTTATCCAACCCCCATTGTGGGTATGGTGGGGTTGATTGAGGATACAAACCATATAAGGAGTCAGGGTTTTCAAAATGACGGGGACCTAATTTTCCTTTTGGGAAGGACAGAACCGGAACTTGGAGCCAGTATGTATTTGGAAGTGGTGCACGGTTTGGAAACGGGAAAGGTGCCCGCCCTCGATCTAAAGAAAGAAAAGGCGGTTCAGGAGCTTTGCCTTGAGGGTATTGGTGCAGGATTAATAAAAAGCGCCCATGACTGTTCCGACGGGGGACTGGCCGTTGCCATAGCCGAATCTTGTATTAGTGGAAACATAGGGGCGGAAATCAATTTGGTTAAGGGAAACCTTGAGCTTCCCGAACTGCTTTTTGGTGAAACCCAGTCCAGAATAATCGTAACTGTGGACAGAAATAAGGGAGAGGAAATGCGTGCCCTGACAGAAAAATTTGGTGTTCCCGTGAGTTTGATTGGACAAGTTGGTGGAGAGGAGCTGAAGATAAAAGTTAACGGTATTTCCGGAGAAGTCATTAATCTCAGCATTTCTAAACTGGAGGAAGCCTGGCGGGGGGCGATTAAATGCATGATGGATTGATTTTTGACCATGAAGAAGATAAGCTCAGGGATGAGTGTGGCATCTTTGGGATATATGGGCACGGTAGAAGGGTATCCCGTATAACTTATTACGGGCTTCATGCCCTGCAGCATCGGGGGCAGGAAAGTGCAGGGATAGGAGTAAGTGACGGAAAGGAAATTAAAGTATATAAGGGTATGGGCCTCGTAACGGAAGTTTTTAATGAAAGTATATTAAAGGAATTAAAAGGGAAAATAGCCGTGGGGCATGTTCGTTATGCCAAAAAGGGTTCCAATTCCATTATTAATGCCCAGCCCATGGTTTTCAGGTATTACTGGGGCATGGCAGCCTTTGCCCATAACGGAAATCTTATAAATTCCGGAAAATTAATAAGAAAGCTTGGGGAAAAGGGGGCAATTTTTCAGTCCACCAGTGATGCCGAAATAATCGCAAACCTAATTGCCCGCTGTGAAAATAAGGATGTAGTTTCTGCGGTAAAAAAAGTAGTTTCCAAACTGGAGGGAGCCTTTTCTTTAATTATAATAACCCAGGATAAACTCATAGCCGTAAGGGATTCATACGGCTTTAGACCCCTATGCCTAGGGGATTTAGACGGATCCCCTGTTGTGGCTTCCGAAACTTGTGCCCTGCATACCGTTGGAGCTAAATTTGTTCGAGATATTAAACCCGGGGAAATTGTGATAATTGATGAAAAAGGGATAAATTCTCTTTTTATGGAAAAAAGGGAAAGGCAAGGGCTGTGTGTTTTTGAATATGTTTATCTTGCAAGGCCTGACAGCAATATAGACGGGCGAAATGTAAATTTGGTGCGGCTGAATTTAGGAAGGCAGCTTGCCAGGGAAGCAAGGGTTGACGCTGACATGATTATTTCCGTACCGGATTCCGGAACTTCAGCTGCCATCGGATATGCCCGTGAAGCCAATTTACCTTATATGCCCGGACTAATAAAAAACCGGTACGTGGGAAGAACCTTTATTCAGTCATCTCAAAAGATGAGGGATCAAGGAGTACGGCTTAAAATAAATCCTGTGAGGGAAATCCTAAATGGCAAACGAATTATAATGATAGATGATTCAATTGTGAGAGGGACCACAAGCAAAAAAATTGTTCAGCTGGTAAGGGACTCAGGAGCTAGGGAAGTTCACATGATGGTTAGCTCTCCTCCTATAAAATATTCATGTTACTACGGCATTGATACTTCATGCCGCGAAGAGCTTATTGCCGCTCAAAAAAGCGTGGATGAGATACGAAGACACATAGGGGCAGACAGCCTTTATTACCTGAGTTTGGAAGGCCTTATCAGGGCTATTGGTTTTCCCAAAGAAAAAATCTGCACCGCATGCTTTAGCGGTGATTACCTTACCAAACTGCCGTGAAGATAAAAGAAATGTACTAAGTACATCCTGGAAAAGGGGTGCTGGGGTTGTCTCAAAAAATAGATTATAAATCTGCGGGAGTGGATATTGACGCAGGAAATAAAGCCGTTGAGCTTATGAAAAAACATGTAAAAAGCACATGGGGACCTGAGGTTCTGGCAGAACTGGGGGGTTTTGGAGGTTTTTTTTCTCTTGACATAGGTAAATTTAAGAGTCCTGTTCTGGTAGCCGGTACTGACGGAGTGGGAACCAAGCTGAAGGTTGCTTTTATGGCGGACAAGCACGATACCATAGGGATTGACGCTGTGGCCATGTGTGTCAACGATATACTTGTATGTGGTGCCACTCCTTTATTTTTTTTGGATTATATAGCCCTGGGAAAAATGGAGCCTGAAAAAGTGGCTTTGATTGTTAAAGGGATAAGCGAAGGATGCAAAGAGGCTGGATGTGCCCTCATAGGTGGAGAAACGGCAGAGATGCCTGGCATGTATGATGAAAATGAATATGATATAGCCGGTTTTGCCGTGGGTATTGTGGAAAGGGAAAAGATTATAGATGGCAGCAGGATTAACCCGGGGGATTTGATTTTCGGTTTGGGATCTTCAGGGCTACACAGCAATGGATTTTCCTTGGTAAGAAAAATTTTATTTGAAATAAAAGGTTATGATGTTGATATGTATGTGCCGGATCTGGATTGTACCATTGCCGAGGAAATATTAAAACCCACCAGAATTTACACTTCCTCTGTACGGAAAGTGCTAGGGGAAGTTTCCCTTTCAGGCATGGCTCATATTACCGGAGGAGGAATAATTGAAAATATAGCACGCATTCTTCCTGAAGGCTGTCGTGCTCTTATAAAGGGGGATTCCTGGGAACGCCCTGTAGTATTTAACTGGCTTCAAAAAATGGGCGGTATCGAAGAACATGAAATGTATCGAACTTTCAATAATGGAATAGGTCTTGTTATGATTGTTAATGCCCGGGATGCGGATAAAACCCTCGGTCTATTAAAGGATTGCGGAGAAAAGACCTTTGTTATTGGAGAGGTAGTTTCGGGGGAAAGTGGGGTAGAGATACTATAGGAAGATAAGGGGGTTTTC
>JAAYIF010000035.1 GCA_012523575.1 Clostridia bacterium | reverse complement strand
GTTCAGATTCCTCTATGGGCGATGTTTACTCATTAAACGGATAGCGCTTATTGGGGGCATAACACGTTCAGATTCCTCTATGGGCGATGTTTACAGCATTCGAAACGATTAAGAATCAAGCATAATTACTTGCCATAAATATTTTTTTGCGTCAAACCTCCGGTTTTGAAATAATGTTAAGAGGTAAAGTGGAAAGGTTTAAATATAGAACTATAAAAAATTACTAGTAGGGTCGGGAGTATCTGTGATAATATCACGCAGCAGTTTGATCCCATCATTGAGGGTGTAAATTATGACAAAATCACGTTCACTATCAACTATGGACAACAATTCCTTTTTCAACAATGCTAACTTCCCTTCCGTTATCTCCCCTTCAAATACCGACTTTTGGACATGTGTTAAGTATTTTCTGCAGATCTTCATGGTTTTGACCAGACGCTTTTTTCCTTCTTTATCCTCAGTATTGATATCATACACAAGAATAACTTTAATATTACCACCACACTTTCATAGGAACATAAACATCTTCTTCTAAAATGTGTTTAATGAGTTTATATAAATCTAAACGCACTAGATTTTTGTACTTTATTTTTCTTCTTAGATTCCTATGCAAAATGGTTTTCTCTAAGGTTTCCTCAAATTCTGAAACGAATATTTTTCTCCCCTCTTCTGTCATGTAAGAAAAATTAACTCTGCTGTCAAAGTGCTTTTGTTTTATTTTTTTCAGATTGGTAAGTCTAAATATCACCCTGTCAACAAATATTGGTTTAAACACCTCTGCAACATCAAGAGCCAGAGAAAATCTGCGTTCAGAAGGCTCATGGAGGAAGCTTATTGTTGGGTTTAGAGCGGTACGGTATATTTCCTTAATTATCAATGTGTATGTCATGACATTTCCAAAGGATAACATAGCATTTAAAGCGTTTTCAGGAGGCCTTTTGGTCCGTGCCTCAAATTCCCAGCCCGTAATATTTTCCCATTGATCATAATACAGTTTTCGCACGTGGGCTTCCGTGCTCATTATTTCTTCAATTGTTTCTGCTTGCTTTAGATTTTTTCTGTACTCATCAATTTTTTGGCAGCATTCATCCTTTTCCCTTTTCTCAAGATTACGGCGTATATTATGAATAGCTCCTTCAATGAATGAACGGGCAAGCATGAGACGCTTTTCCGGTTCCAGATAATGTTGAACCTGTTTTACAACTAAGCATCCTGAAAGCTGGGCCTCCCTTGGCACGAAACTTCCGGTATAATTGCCGTAGTAATCAAAAAAGTGCATGCATATTTGTTTTTTTCCTAAAAACTCTAGCAGCTTGTTGTTTAGGCTGATTTCCGAAAAGCAGTATATATGGTCGATGTCTTCCACTGGAATTATGCGACGCGCGGAATCAGTTTCAAAGGCCAAAGTATTGTCCTTTCTTTTCAATTCGCCGGAGGAAAACAAATAGTATGTTCTACTCAAGGCAATACCTCCAATTACACAAAACAAAAATCAAAATAAGCGCACTTTCTACAAAACTTTTTATCAAGCCTTTCAGGGGGCATGGGAGAGTCCAGAATGATTTTTATTTGTTGTAAAGCTTGTTCGATTAATTTTATGTCTTCTTCCTCCAGCTGTACATCTACTTTCTTCATGCTGGATGGGTAGTGCAGCACCCCCGTATTACAGTTTACTCCCCTGTTCTGCATAACATAGATGTAATATTTTAATTGCCAGATATGTGCTTCCTCGAATTTTTTGCTTTTTTTGATTTCATGTACATATATCTGGTCACCGAATTTTAAAAAGTCTATTTTCACATTATCGAAATCTATGTTTTGGTAGCTTTCTCTTTTAAATCGCGTTTCGTGTAAGATTTTTCCTTTTATAACATCAGGGTTTCCTGTGATGTTCTCAAGGTCTAATCCTTTGGCATGCAACCACATTTTTCTCTTGCAAATAAAATAGTAGGCCAGCAAGGTGCCAGTTATTCTATTTCGCTCTTTTTCTATACTCGGTATCATTACTCAAGCACCAAGCCTTTCTCACCATCGTACGGAAGGTCCACAAAGTAAACCCCTGTAAGCCACCTGCGCAGCTTGTTGTATATTTCATGGTTTTTCCAAAGGGAGGTAATTTTATCGAGATTTTCCACAACAGGTTCCTTCTCGCTTTTTTGCCAGGAATAAAAAGGCAAGTCTACAATGTACTTCTTTAAAATCTCGTTGGAAAAATCCATATAGTTGAGCTTGCCGCACTTTGCTTCGAGCCAGCTTTCCAAGTCTTTTACAAAGTTCTCTTTTAAGCCAATGGGTATGACGGAAACATTCTTTACTTCTCTGAAAAGATTTTGAGCATCCATTTTGCTATCCGAACAGTATCCATGATCAAGAACTTCTAGGGTATCATAATAGCTGTCCAGGTAGCTGCCGAGATTTACGGGAAAGTCTTCGGGATTTTTATAAGATTCTTCAAGCAATTTATAGCATGTATTCACCCACCGCACTTTTTCCTCTTCATTAATTGAGAACTCTTTGTTTTCAATACTTTCAATCAATTTGCACAGGGATTTTACTAGTTTTTTGGTATCCTGCTTTGTCCTTCTTATATTGAAAAAGCAGTTTTTCCACTCCTTTTTATTTAAAATTTCAATTATGCTATCAGTGCTTATTTCTTCTATTTCCCCTTTTCCCTTTGCCATGAGTATGATCAACGAAAGCATTGTGAGGCTAAAGTCATAAACCGCCCCGCTGCCATCGCCTTTTATGTTTCTGATACCGCCAGCTATCCTGTCTTTGTCCCCTTTGCTAATCATGATGACGACATTGGCTTTTTGAGGCGCATTTTTACCCGGCGTTCTGGCATACCTTCTGTAAACCCGCCCCATCCGCTGAATTAGGCTGTCTGCAGGAGCTGCATCTGTAAACAAAATATCAGCGTCCAGGTCAAGGGATGCTTCAACTATCTGGGTGGAAACCACAATGCAGCCTTTTGAACCATCATCCTTTTTGGGGTTTGGCATGTGGTCTTTTACTTTACCTTCCAGTTTTTTTCTCTGCTCCTGAGTGAATCTAGAATGCAGCAGCAGTATATCCATATCATCTTTTTCCTGAACTTTGTCTTTTATCTTCTGATATATGTTTAACGCTGATTTTACGGTGTTAAGTACTACCAGTACCCTATTGCCTTCGCGGGCAGCATCGATAATTTCGGGTACAAATTCTTTATAATCACTCCCATGTACACCTATTCTGATGGTGTGGCGTGTTGAATCCCTTAACTTTTCAAATTCCGGTTCATCCAGGAGTCTGATAATCTGCTGTTTTCTGTCAATCCCGGTACGCTTTATGACTTCTTCTTCAATGAATGGGGGCAAAGTTGCCGTCATCAGCAGAACTTTTCCTCCCCACAAGGCGGTCTGCTGAATAAGATGGGTTATTATAGCCGCTGCCCGGGGATCATAGGCCTGAACTTCGTCAATAACAAGGCAGCTGTTCATTAAAACTGCGAAAATCCTTTCGTATCCTGGGTAACGCAGCGCGGCAGGCGCTATTTGATCAGCGGTGCAGACAATATACGGTTTTGACAAATGTCTTGCAAGTTCTATACAGCCCCTAATCTCCCCTTCAATATCAATATCATCTATTTCCACTCCAGAAGACTTTTCTTTAAAGAATGAATACATCTCCAGAGCCACATCACCGTGAAGAAGAGCAACATTTTGTTCCATTCCTTCTTCCGCATCTTTAAAGATCTCCCTAGTTCTAGTCCAGATGCCGTTTACAGCGGCTCTCATGGGCAAAGTGATTAAGAGTTTTTTTCCCGCTCCCCACAAATAAGCAAATTCAGTCTTTCCGGCACCTGTGGGAGCTACCAGGATAAGATTTTCATTCTGCAAGGAGCTTTCCCTTTCAAGGAGTTTTTTCTGCCAGAAATCAGGGGTACCGAACTTTTCTTTCATTTTTTCTTTTAATAAACCGTTATCTAGGTATTGGGCAATTTCTATATCTTCGAAATTTACCTTGCCTCCGCTGTCACCGACAAAAGAAGCAAAGTGATCAGATCTATTAAGATTGCCGGCGATAAAAACCCTCGCTTTTTCATACTCCAAATCCTGTTCTAACATGTTTTTTAATCTGGAAGGCAGAAATTTCAATGAATATGGAGGAGAAACAAGTTGTGAAGCGTCGAGGTTGTTATATTTTAGGTACTCCACAAGCTGCTCATTCAATCCCACGGCATTACAACTTAAGTCATATTCTTCAGCAGTGTTTTTTAATTCTACCCGTGCCTTTTCAACTAGTTCAATCCATTTTTCCTTTATTCCACTTATCCCTTCTACAAATTCCGAAATTTCCGTGCTGCGGCTTCCCAAAAGCAGGTCCGGAAAATATTCGCGCCAGTGGTGGAAGGCAACAGCGGAAAGCAGTATTTTAATTACTTTTTCGCTGTCATCCCCATTGAAATCCAGTCCCTCGGGTTTTATAAACAAAAGAGAAAGAATACCGTGGGGAATGTCTTTTCTTATTCCAAAATCATCCGCATATTTTTTTGCGTTTTTCTCCTTTTTCATTTTATCTTGAAATACCGGGTTGATTTTTCCCAAATCATGAAGCAGGGCAGCATAGTATAAAGCCTTCCACCATTCTTCCGGAAAAGGTGTCGTGTATTTATCTTTTAATGATTCAATGCATCTAAGGACTTGGGAAGTATGTTCACCAAGGGTAATTCCGCTGCTTTTAGCGATAAATTCCTGTCTCACAGCCCCTCTACCCTCCATTCTTTTTCGGGTCTATTTTCGCTAAAAATACGGGGACTTGTATTTCAGGGTCACAGTAAACCTCGGGTAAGCTTGTTACGCTTATAAAAGGAATACTTCCTTTGAAAAGTCGAGCCGGTATGTGATCAAAATTCCTGATGGTTGCAGTTTGTTTCCTATTGCTTTTGTCAGTCCAGCTTACTTCAGACAATGTATACAATGCAGTAACAAGGGTAAGATTTCCCTGCACGTGTTTATATAATTTCCGGAAATTATCTAAAAGGCCGGAATCTTCGACAAAAGCAATATCAGGTTCAGGCATCCACTGGTAGTAACTGCCGGAACTGGAGAAGTGTATCGGATTCCTGCTGGGCTCCAAGGAAATTTTCTTAAACCCCACGGGTATTGCCCAGTCTTCGGAACGACCAAGGTGAAGATGGCTCTGCCACCTATGGGGGCAATCCAAATTTTCCAAAAGGGTGTCTATAATTTCCTCTTCAGGGTGGTATAGGTATAAAATGATTTCCACATCGTTAAGCACATTAACGGTCACGGGGCTTTGTCCCCCTGGATGCTCTACGAATTCTTGAAACTTTCGGTTTTCAACTCTTTTAAATCTCTGGAGATGAGCTTCTTTATGGAAATTTCGCATCCAGGTGTATTCACGGGTCAACGTTTCGAAACGTGATAAAATGCCCAGACCGAAGGTGCTGGAAAGCATTTTTTCTATAATTTTTTTATCTCCGAGAATATTTGCAAGGAGACCTAAAACGGTAGAGTAAGGGGGCAAAGGGTAAGTTCTTCTGGAACTGCTGCTCTGGGCTATACGAAAATGAGCATGGGGTGCATAAAATTTTAACCTCAAAGTTTCCAAAAAAATCACCCCTAATGTATACCTGCTTCTTCGAGTATTTTTTTAACACTTTCCCATTCGGCAACTTTATCCTTTAAGGACCCAAAAACCGGAAGCATTTCATTGCTCCAGTACCAGCTTTTTATGACATAGCTGTTTTCGACATCCTTTAATATGGGTGTGGCATCGAGGCCATAGACATTGCTGTTCTTGATAAGTTTGATTGAGGAATTAAAAATGGGTACGGGAAGTTTTAAAGCCGCTGCTACCATAAATACGGGTTTAATACCGTAATTTTCTGTGCTGGAATGCATGAAAATACCATCCTTGATGATTGTAAGGACTTGTTCAATGCGCTTTTTGAATTCCTCTTTTGTTGTTATAAACCGAACCAGAGAATACTTATCTTCGGCTTTTATTCCCACATATCCAAAAAGATTTCCGTCTACTTCAATTCTGCGCCATTGAAAGCCCCCTTCCGCTTTATCTTCCTTTGCTGCCTTTTCTTCTACCTCATTTTGTTCTGCTTCCGGAAGATTTTCCATCCAGTTTTTTATGTTGTTCTTCAATTCTCCTTCAAAGTAAAGATCTTGCAAACCAATACGCTGCAGGTCGAGGGTAAAGGAAACCTTGTAGTATGAAAAATGTTCTTCCTTAGAATGGGGGTCGGGAGTAGCTTTTTCTTTTCCTCCCTCCATTGCGCGTCTTACCATATCATGGTTGGCATAGAAAGCCATATCTCCCTGCCAAGGTTCAAGGGAAACTGCCTTGGTTATACCAAGGGGCGCTTTCCTTGCAGCTGTATCGGAAACTGTAGACATGAAGCCAAAGAAATCCATTTCGGGATAAGTTACGACGTTAGCATCAGGAAAGGAAAACTGGATTACATTTTTGCTTAATTCAACCGGGGCAGCATGCCAGTCATAAAGTTTATTCAAACTTTCAAACATATGGTGTCTTATAAAAGCCCTGCTCATAAAAGAGTAGGTTCCGTCAATACGGGATAATTTTTTTATGGAAGCCGTGTTTCCACTTATTTTTTCATCCCTATTCACGGCTGAACTCTCAAAAACCACAGTAGCGGTAATGCCCTTAGCCTCCATTTTCCAAGCATTCCCCTTTCATTCTTGATTTTCTTCGGAAATTTTCAAACCGGAAATAAAAGCGTAGATGCCGTTTCTAAACAACTCCTCGTCATCGATCTGAAAAAGTCGCCCGAGGCATTCGGGAAAACTCTTACCCTCTGCTATGTAAGACCTTAAAAGCAGGTGGTATACTTCATTTTTTCTGTTAAGCCTTGTGAGCTCAAGAAGGCGGAATACCTGCCCTTTTTTGGGGTTGTCCAAGGGTGAAAGAGGGCTTTCTGCCGCCGATTTCCGGATTTCCTCCAGGTTTATTACGCGCACAGACGCACCTCCTCTCTTTAAAAGGTATATTTTTACTTCATAATGGAGTCTTGTGATATTGTAAGCGTAGCGCATGCTGTTTTCAAAGCTGATTAGGCTTAAGTCTTGATTATTGATTGTATCCCGAATATGTAAGTATGCTGCGGTGGGGAGGTAATGGAACCGCTCCTGCAAAAAGGCTTCCCAAATTCTTTTGTCCCTTATTTTGCCAAGAAGGGAGGAAACGGATGGGATTAAGAAAAGTTCTGCCAGCCTCTCGGATAAGGGATAGTAGTTAATTTGGTCGTTTCCTGCAAAGGTAACTATTTCCATATTCTGAAGGCTCCAGCTGCCCAAACTCCCCCTGAGTTGTCTGTTATATGGAATGGCATTTAGAAGGGCCCTCTGAAAATCTTCGGCCTTTGTTTCTTCCCAGAGCAAACGGTTTAAGTGCCAGTTCAACGAAAAAGAATCGGAATTAATAAAAAACCTTTTATTAAATACAATGTGAAAGCACAGAAAGTAAGAGCGGCAGTGCTGACATACCGGCAAATTTGGGTTACCGTTCCAGAAGAAATTTGGTACCTTCTCGGGAGTACTTCCGAGACTGTTGCTCAATGAGGAGGTAAAGAACCTATCAAAAATACGGTGTCTTTGCTGATCAAAATCAAATTTAATTCCGCAAAATCCGCATGGGATATTACCCGTATCTATTGAAGAAAACCAGGAATTTAAAAAATCTATTCTGGATAATCTAGTATTATGTACAAGTAAATTGGGGTAAAAGGTTTTATTAGAACCAAAATAACTATTACATGTGTTTTTTATTGTAGTCAGTGCATCGTCTTCTTCTTTCTTGCTTTTCTCCACCCACCACCAGGCTACCCGCTTTAAATTTTTACATTCTTTGGGAACTCCCTTTAAGGTATATCCCGTTGGAACATCAGCAGAATCTGTACTAAAAATTGCTTCCATTAAGTCCTTTGGAATTTTAACTGTGCCGTCGTCCTGTAAAAAGTCTTCCACATTTCCTTTTCCCAGGCCAAATTCAAGCACTTCCAAAAAACCATGAACGCATGCGTTGTAGTACCAGGTAGAGGGGAATATGGTCAAATATTTGTCTGTTCCGACTGTCAAACTATCACACCTCCAAAAAGCCAAACCCCTGGCCGTTTCTAACGCCCAAACCGAAGTCGTATAAAAATTGCATGCTGTCAGGAGAACCGTTTATAACAATGTTTCCTTGCAGTGTGGTAAGCCAGCCCCCGTAATGATGACATACTCCCTTATAAAAATTTGATTGTTCCGTTAAAACCTCTATTTCTTCAAGATCATAAATGGGACATCCCCCATATTCCCGCTGTATGAATTCATATTGCTTAAAAAGGTGTTCGTTTATGGCTTCTTCGATTTCTTCCTTAGTAATCGTGTCCGCAGCCAAATAACCACTTTTACCCCGTAGTACGACATGTCCTAAAATCTTAAAGTTTTGAGGAGAAGTATTTATCTTTTTTAGAGGTAGTAAGTTGATCCCTTGCACTTCCAATCCCAGTACGATTTCTTTGCCTTTTAAAGATATTGCTCCATTGCAAAAAGCGGTAAATACTTCGTAAACTCCCGTTGAAAACAAGACATAAACAGGGGACTTAACCCGCATCTCCTGCTTCTTTTTATCAATATCAACTATTTTTCTAAAGTTCACCGTAAAAACATAAGGACTGTAGCCCGGTCTTTTCAACTCAAACCGGGTGAAAACCCGAGAATCCGATAAAACGGTTTTTACGAAGGAAATAAAATGCCGTCTGAAATCAAGGGGTAGGATTATTTCATCAAGTGTCTCTCGGGGGTTGAGGATGAGGCTTATTCGCAAAATTATCACCTCTTCTTATTACCCAAAATTCCAAAATATATCATTATTCTACTTAATTGCAAATTTTATCATATTATACTTGATATTACCAACCAAAAAAAGGAGTCATAAATAATAATGAATCAAATTGCAGTAAGATTTAATAAAAAAAGCAGGGTTAAAATGCACCCTACTTTTTCCCTCTTAATATCATTATTTCATTCCAATATGTAAACCTTTACCCTCTTCCGCCCCCATTTTAATGCAGCGTTTCTGCTTTCTAAGAACACGTCTATTTTGCTGCCTTTAATTTTGCTGCCCACATCCTGGGCAACTCCAAAGCCATAGCCCTCTACATAGAGCCTGCTGCCTAAAGGGATAACGGAAGGATCCACCGCCACAGTTCCTTTCCCAGGCCTTTTCCCCGTTGCTGTGTTTGACCCCGTATGGGTGTAGGCCGTGGCAATCACATCCATCACCTTTTTATACCTGAACCGGTTGCCTCCCCTTGATATGGTATTTTGGGTTCCTACGGCCACTATCTCGGGAACCGGTTCCTTTAAAACCCTAACTTTCACCAATTCCCTGTCTATTACCTTTCCCTTGGCAACGGTTACCCTGTATGTAAGCTCTTTAATACCCCTTGCACCTTTCTGCACTATGCGGGTTTTTCCCTTTTGCAGCATTCCGTCCCTTTTCTTATGGGTTTCGTAAGGGATTTCTTCTTTTGTAACAACTTCTTTGGTTATTATTCTGGTTACATCGATGGTCGCTTCTTCTTTGATAACTGTATTTAAGCTAGGCTTCACAATAATATTTGACCCGGGTTTAATCCCGGCGTTTTTAAGAATATCTTTTACTTTCATCTCTGTTGTTTTTACTGTTTTGTATTCTTCTTCATCCAAAATTATATTAACATCGAAGCCTCGACTTATGACAATTTTACTACCCTCTGATATGTTTTCTTTCAATCCAGGGGTTACTTTATCCCCTGGATTCAGTTTTATTCCTTCCTGTTTTAGGAGCTCTTCTACATTCCCTGCAAAGGTGGCAACTCTCATTTCTTTACCATTATCCTCAATAATTACCTCTTTATGAACGGCGGCAAAAGCTACAGTGGTAACAAAAAAAATAAGTAGCAAAACAAGAGGTATTCTTAAGGTGCTTGAAACAAACATGGGGGTCTCCCCCCCTTTTTTTATTTTTCCCCGACTAATTTACCATGACCTTGATGTTTATTCGCCACGAATTCTAAAATCCCTTTATTTTTTATTCAGTTTCCTTTAATTTCCTCCAATACGTGTACCTCAACTTTTTTTATTCCCCACTTAAGTGCCTGCTCTTTGTTTTCAAAGAAAACGTCAAGCCTTTCGCCCTTAATTCCTCCCCCAGTATCCGAAGCTGTGCCGTATCCATAGCCCTCAACATAAAGCTTGGTTCCTAAGGGTATTACCCTTGAGTCCACCGCTATGGTTCCCTTTTTGGGCATTTCCCCCGTCGCAGTGGGATTTCCCGTATGGGTATAGGCAGAAACAACCATGTTCATTTTTTTTACAGTTCGATAGGTTTTGCCTCTACTTGCAATAAATCCGCTCCTGTCTCCCACAGCAATAATTCTGGGTACCGGTTTCTTTATTACCTTTGTTTCAAGTCTTTCTCGCTTTATTTCTTTCCTGTCTTTATATGTTATGCGTACCTTTGTTTCCTTTAATCCCTCACTGCCTTCCTGAACAATGCGCCTGCTTCCCGGTTCAAGGCGGAAATCCCTAATCTCTTTTGTTTCATAGGGAATTTCTTCTGTTACGGTTATTATTTCCGTATGCTGACGGATAATTTTAACGTAGGGCATACTTCCGTCTTCGGGATGGAGATTGGCTTCAATCTCATCCACAGGGGAAAGGACAATGCCTTCCTTTACCAATACTTCAAGGACGGAAGGTATTTCAACCCGGGTTATCTTCCTTTTATTCCCGTCAATAACGGCAACAGCTACTAATTTTTTTACGATGATCTTACTGCCGTCCCGAATATCACTGTCCAAAGAAGGCTTAACCAGATTATCGGGCCCCGGCTTTATTCCTTCCTTTTCAAGAACTTCCCCCACAGTTCTGCAGTGGGTGGTGATGTAGCTTATTTCTCCATTAATGTCTAGGATAATCCCCTTTGCAGTGGAAATATAACAAACAAGCAGTGCTGCAAAAATTAATAAAGCCATCAGCAGGGGTTTAAAAGCTTTTTTTGTCAGTGTTTCACCATCAGTGGTATAAGAAACCAATCTCCTCACCCATAAGATCATATTCAGGGTTATCCAAATTATTGCCCGGAAATTAAATTTCTTAAACCTTTTTCAGGCAACGTTTCCATTACTAACCAACATAGGACACAAAAAAAGGGACCGCTTTTTAAGCAGCCCCACTACACAAGCCTACGTTATATTTTAAAAAGCCTTTTTGCATTAAGGGTGGTATGATAAGAAAATTCCTCCACATCATTTCCCCGCAGTTTTGCTGCAAATTTAGCCGTGTATATCACATTGGCCGGCTCATTGCGCTTGCCCCGAAGGGGTTCAGGACTGAGATAGGGACAGTCCGTTTCAAGAACTATCATATCAATGGGAACCCTTTTAACCACTTCCTGGAGGGTAACGGATTTTTTAAAGGTAACGGTGCCTCCTATTCCTATTAAAAAGTTTAGATCAAAACATTCCTTTGCCATTTTCCAGTCCCCGGGAAAACAGTGCATTATACCTCCCACATCCCGGGCCCCTTCTTCTCTTACGATTTTCAGCACATCTCTGTGGGCATCGCGATCATGGATTATTATGGGCAGCCCCAGTTCCTTTGCCAGTGCAATGTGCATGCGGAATGCTTCCTGCTGCTGTTCTCTCGGAGAAAAATTCCGGTAATAATCCAGTCCTGTCTCCCCTACAGCAACGACTCTTTCATTCTGGGCAAGTTTTTTAAACAGGCCAAAGGTTTCTTCATCAAGCTTTGCAGCATCGTGGGGATGCATCCCCACACTGGCAAAAATCCAGCTGTGCTTTTGGGACAGCTCAATGGAGCGTAGGGATGATTCCCGATCTATTCCCACGTTGACAATATATTCCACCCCGTTTTCCCTGCATCTCTGAAGCACATCATTTAGATCTTTTTCAAATTCCGGCAAGTCCAAATGGGCATGGGTATCAAAAAGCTGCAATTTATTTCACCCTCGCTCCTGCGGGAATATCCCTTTCCAAAGTTATTACCCCCAGCTTATCCCCCTTGGAAGCTGCAAGGATCATTCCCTGGGATGTTATTCCTCTTATTTTAGCGGGTTTCAAATTAGCAACAAGAACTATCTTTTTGCCCACCATTTCCTCAGGTTTGTAATACTCGGCAATGCCGGCAACCACAGTCCTCTTTTCAGCTCCCAGATCCACTTCAAGTTTAAGAAGCTTATCAGCATTTTTCACCTTTTCAGCCTTAATGACTTCCGCCACCCTGAGATCCACTTTGGAAAACTCTTCTATTGTTATTTCCTCTTCCAAATTAAGAACATTGTCATGGGCAGCCCTTTGAACCTTTTGGTCCTTTTCAACTTTGGAAGCCCTTTTATCCTGCTGTTGATCTATTTTCTTTAAATCAATCCTTGGGAAAAGGGGTTCTCCCCGGTTAATACGTGCCCCCGATGGCAATGCTCCCCACTTCTGGAGGCTGTCCCAGGTATGGACCTCTGCATTATTTTCTATGCCCAGCTGCTTCCATACCTTAGGTGGAAGTCCCGGCATAAAGGGTGTGCACATAACGGTGCAGATTCTTAGGGCTTCAGCCATGTAGTACAGCACCGTTTCCAGCCTTGATTTTTTTTCGGGGTCTCTGGCCAGAGTCCAGGGAGCGGTCTCCTCAATATATTTGTTGGTACGGTTCACCAGTTTCCAGATTTCCCCCACAGCATTGCTCAGTTCAAAGTCCTCCATGAGATTTTCAACATTGTTTACGGTCTCCCTGGCAAATTCCCTTAATTCACTGTCAATGGCTTCCTCCTCCGAAGGGATAGGTACAAGCCCTCCGTTAAACTTATTGATCATGGCAGTGGTACGGGATAAAAGGTTTCCAAAATCATTTGCGAGGTCGGTGTTTATTCTTTCCACCAGGGCTTCCTCGGAGTAGTGCCCGTCGGCCCCCGTGGGAATTTCCCTCACCAAGTAATACCGGATGGCGTCAACGCCGTATTTGTCAATGAGCTCCAGGGGATCCACCACGTTGCCTTTGGACTTTGACATTTTTCCTTCAGCCAGCATCAGCCACCCGTGTCCGAAAACCTTTTTGGGAAGCTCCAAACCCGCTGCCATGAGTATTGCCGGCCAGATGATTGTATGGAACCTCATAATGTCCTTTCCCACCAGATGGAGATCTGCAGGCCAGTATTTTTCATATTTTTCGTCCCCGCTCCCGTACCCCAGGGCGGAAATGTAGTTGGTGAGCGCATCGATCCATACGTAAATCACGTGCTTTTCATCAAAAGGTACAGGTATGCCCCATTTAAAGGTGGTACGGGAAACACATAAATCCTCAAGCCCTCTCTCAATAAAGCTTATCATCTCATTCATGCGGGAAGTGGGCTGTATAAAATCGGGATTGTTTTTTATATGCTCCAAAAGCCGGTCCTGGTACTTGCTCATTCTAAAAAAGTAGCTCTCTTCCTTTAAGAGCTCCACACCCCTGCCGCAGTCGGGACAGCATTTATCCACCAGCTGCTTTTCCGTCCAGAAGGTTTCGCAGGGAGTGCAGTACCATCCCTCATACTCCGATTTGTATATGTCTCCGTTGTCATACAGCTTCTGGAAAATATTCTGAACAACCCTCTGGTGCCTTTCCTCCGTGGTACGGATAAAGTCATCATTGGATATCTGAAGCTTATCCCAAAGGTGTATAAAACCCGCCACTATCTCATCCACATATTCCTTGGGGGTCTTGCCCACCGATTTGGCCTTTCTTTCAATTTTCTGTCCGTGCTCATCCGCTCCGGTCAGAAACCAGACGTCATATCCCCGCATCCTCTTATATCTTGCCATGCTGTCCGCTGCCACCGTTGTGTAGGCATGTCCGATGTGCAGCTTGTCGCTGGGATAGTATATGGGAGTTGTGATATAGTAGGTTTTTCTTTTATTTTCAGCCATTCCCATTCCCCCTCAGCTTTTTATTGTATTTTGGCTTCGGCTGTGCAGCCCTATGCCACAGCATTTACATTTTTATTTAATATTCCCAATAACAAAAAACCCTCACCCCATAAAGGGGCGAGAGACCTATCGCGCGGTACCACCCTTTTTGTCCCCTTCCTCACGGAAAAGGGCCTTGCCGGGTGCCTAAAAAAGCACCCCGGTTTTTAACGCAAACTGCGGATGCCGCTTACTCACTCCGGAATGAGCTTTGGGCGGCCCAGCTCCGGGACCATGTTCGCCTCCCCAGCTGTACGGACTCCCACCAACCCCGCTCGCTGAAAACAGCCGATGGAGGTTACTCCCTTCCCTTCACAGCCTTTTAACCCTATTTCCATTATTATTCTAATTTTCCGCTTTGGTTTCGATTATATACAAGTTTTTCTTTTAATGTCAAGCTCATCAATTTTTTTGAAATATTTATAATAGGAATATTATAGGAAAAAATTATAAATAAATCGTTGACTTTTAATTGTAACCTTGGTACCATTTAGTTGTTACATTATGTCGAATATTGTTGAAAGGAGAGGAAAAAGAGATGATCAAATCAACGGGAATTGTCCGCAAAGTGGACGAGCTCGGGAGGGTTGTCATTCCTATTGAATTGAGGCGTACCCTCGGCATTGAAGAAAAGGACGCCTTGGAAATCTACGTAGACAAAGAATCCATCATTCTCAAAAAGTACGAGCCCGCCTGCGTATTTTGCGGCAACGCTGAAAACGTCCAACACTTTAAAGGAAAAAACGTTTGCCGCGAATGTGCCTTAGCAATGGCAAACCAGGCAAGCTAAAAAAATATAAAAATATAGATATAGATAAAGAAAAATAATAAAAAGGGCTTTTACAAGCCCTTTTTATTATTTTTCTTTATTTTTTCCGCCTCCCTCTGGGATACGTATTTATAAACCTCCCGTTTGGGCAGGCCCCTCAGCCTTGCCGCTTCCTTTACGGCTTCGGTCTTGGTGTATCCCTTTTCCACAAGAAGATCCACATGCTCCTCTACCCCTAAATATCGCCACTTTTCAATGTCTTCACCCTTTGCCTGTTCTGCAGACTCCCCGGAGCCTTCCAACACCAGCACATACTCTCCCCTGGCCCCTGTTTTCTTAAGCCGCTCCAAAAGCTCCCCCAGGGTTCCCCTTAAAACCTCCTCATACATTTTTGTAAGTTCCCTGGCCAGAACTGCCCTGCGCCCACCAAAAATTTCCTTCATATCCTCCAGGGTTTCTTCAAGGCGGTGGGGAGCTTCATAAAAAATTAAGGTCCTGGGTTCGTCCTTTAGGGCCTTAAGGATTTCCCGGCGCTGGTTTCTCTTCCGGGGCAGAAAGCCTTCAAAGGCAAACCGGTCCATTGGAAGGCCGGAAAGCACTAGGCCGCTTATAAGAGCAGAGGGACCCGGAACCACCGTGACTTTAATGCCCCGGTCCACCGCCGCCCGGATGAGCTCATAACCAGGATCGGAAATGCCAGGAGTGCCCGCCTCTGAAATCAGCGCTACGTCACTGCCCTCTTCCAGAAGCTCTATTATTTTTGGAGCTTTGGTCTTTTCATTATGTTCATGGTAGCTGGTAACTGGGGTGCTTATATCATAGTGATTTAAAAGCTTCTTTGCCGTCCTAGTATCCTCAGCGGCAATAAGATCCACTTCCTTTAAAATCCTAAGCGCCCTTAGGGTTATATCCTCCATATTCCCTATGGGGGTGGAACAGATGTAAAGGGTACTGCTCATTGCCCCTTCTCTCCATAATACATTTCTTCCACTTCCGGGGTATACTTCCCGTCCTCCTCCAATACCACAAGGGACGGGTAAACCTTCATGCCGGGCAGGCTGTTTTTGACAAATTCAACCAGCACCATATTGGCCTCCCGGCTTTCCTTAGGATGAACAAAGCGCATTCCTTTGGGCTCAAGATCATATTTTCTCCCCAGACAGCATATATCCGCCAAACGCTGGGGACGGTGAACCATGAACATAGTTCCCCTGCCCTTCAGCACCCGGTTTGCCGCATGGAAAACGTCTTCCAAACTGCAGAGGAGCTCCTGCTTGGCAAGGGCAATGCTCCTGTTGGGGCTCACAAGACCTCCGTCCCTGGGGATATAGGGAGGATTGGAAACCACTGCATCGGCACAGTTGGGCTTCAGATAATCCATTATTCTCCTTAAATCGCCGTGTATGATTTCAATAACGTCCCCGAGGCCGTTTAACTCCACGCTTCTTTTCGCCATATCAGCCAGTTCTTCCTGAACTTCAATGCCCACAAAGGATGCCCGGGGATAGAGGGCACTCAAAAGAATGGGCAGAATGCCGCTTCCCGTCCCTAAATCCACAACCATGGCATCCTCTTTGGGAAGTTTCACAAAATGGGCAAGAAGCACCGCATCGGTGGAAAACCGATAGGCACCCCTTTTTTGGATGATTTTAAGATTGTTTCTCTGAAGGTCCTCCAGCTGCTCACCTTCCCTAAGAATGCCCATGGGCAGATTTTCCCCTTTTTAAAAAGCTAAAACAGAATAGGCAGTCCCCGCTGTCCCTCCGATGACCGAAATTAATGGGACAAACGTGAAAACCCTCCTCATAAAGGTTAACCAAATTGTCGTGTCCCCCAATCCCCTGCTGTTCCCTAAAAAGCCTGGTTCTCAGCTGCTGATTTTCCTCCTCCAGGGCATAGACATATCTTTTTAACCTGCGTATTTCCTCCAGCAGATTGCGCACATTATCCTCCAGCTTAATCAGCTGTTCCGTGTATTTCATCTCCATTCCCCTTTTTCTGTACTTCATTTAGGGAAAAAGTCCGGGGCTGTCCCTCACTAAAGGTAACCTGAACCTTCTCCCTTAAAACATCAATTGCCGTAACCGTTCCTTCCCCCATGGGTGTTACCACCTCTGTTCCCAAAGGGGGGAACTTCTCCTTGGCTTCTTCGTAAATTTCGTTTTCAAACTTCAAACAGCACATGAGCCTGCCGCACAAACCCGATATTTTGCTGGGGTTTAAGGATAGGTTTTGATCCTTGGCCATTCTGATGGACACGGGTTCAAAATCACCCAAAAAGGTTGCACAACACAAAACGCGCCCGCAGCAACCTATGCCTCCCAACATTTTTGCTTCATCCCTTACCCCAATTTGCCTCAGCTCTATACGGGTTCGGAACACTGCAGCCAAATCCTTCACCAGTTGGCGGAAATCGACCCGCCCCTCCGCGGTAAAATAGAAAATTATTTTACTTACATCAAAGGTATACTCCACATCCACCAGCTTCATGGGTAAATTGTGTTCCTGGATTTTCTGCAGGCATATCTCAAAGGCTTTCTTTTCTTCCTCTTTATTTTTTTTAACCCTTTCCAAATCCTCCTCGGTAGCTTTCCTCAGCACACTTTTAAGGGTATCACCCAATTCCTTTTCCGAAACATCCTTTGGCCCCACCACCACTTCCCCAAATTCAAGGCCCCTAACGGTTTCCACGATAACCTTATCTCCGGGTTTGAGATCCAAATCTCCAAAACCGAAATAATATATTTTTCAAGCTTCTTTAAACCTAACTCCAACTACCCTTGGCATAATTTCCCTCCTCAAAGGTCAAAGGGCCAGTTCATTGAGATCTATCATCAACGTGTCCAAAACCAGCTGCTTGTTGGCGTTATCATCCAAAGCCTTCCTAGCATCAATAACCCGATCAATACTGGCGCAGAGGGATTCTAAATCCAAAGATAAAAGCCCCTTTGTTCTCCGCACTTCTGTTTCTTCTATTTTCTTCAAAAGAATTGCCCTGTAACTGAAGAGCATTATCTCCAGGCTTAATGGAATATCGTAATCTGAACCCAATTCCCGGGCGAATTCCAGGATTCTCCCTGAAGAAACGGGCAGGCTTTCCAAAAAATCAACAATTAACCTTCTCTGAGCCTCCAGTTTCTCATCTTCCACCAGCTCAAGGGCTCGTCCCACACTGCCGTGGGCAATGGGTGCCGCCGCAGCAATTTGCTCTTCGGAGTATCCCTTTTCCCTTAAAATTTCCTCCACCACCCCTTGGGGTAATCTGCTAAAGGGAACAATTTGACTTCGGGATACAATGGTAGGCAGCACCATATCAATATTATCAGCGGTTAAAATAAAACAGGTCCTTTGGGGTGGTTCTTCCAGCACTTTAAGAAGGCTGTTGGAGGCTTCTTGAGTCATATTATGAGCTTTATCTATGATAATAAATCTAAAAAGACCTTCTTCAATTTTAAACTTCAAAAAGGAATGAAGCTGTCGGATCTGACCTATACCCAGGGTGCTTCCCTCGGGCTCGATTATCCTCAAATAGGGATAATTGCCCCTTTCTATCTTTCTGCAGGTGCCGCATTCCCCGCAGGCCCAGAGGTCGCGGGGAGTCTCACATAAAACCGAAGCCGCAAAGTTTACCGCCGTGCTCCTTTTGCCCACACCCTGGGGACCGTAAAACAAATAGCAGTGCCCCACTTTTCCGCTCTTTAATATTTTTTCCAAAAATAACACTGCCCGGCTCTGGGATTTAATCTCTTTTAGCATTATGCTCCCAGCCCTTCAAAAATCGGTACACGATACTAATGGCATCCTCGGATACAATCTCCAGGGGGCGTGAAGCATCTATAATCTTTACCCTGTGGGGATTTTTTTCCGCTGCCATAAGGTATCCTTTTCTTACGGCTTCATGAAACTCCAGCCCTTCCCTTTCGATTCTATCAAAATCACACTGCTTTTTCCTTTTAAAGCCCTCTTCTGCGGGCAAGTCAAAAAGCAGGGTAAGATCGGGAAAGAGGCCCCCCGAAGCCAGGGCATTGACCTGCTCCACAAAATCAGCCCCCAAACCCCTGGCACATCCCTGATAAGCAAAGCTGGAATCTATATAGCGGTCGCATATAACAATTTTCCCTTTCCTTAATGCGGGATGAATAACCTCCTCCACATGCTGGGCCCGGTCCGCTCCGTACAGAAGCATTTCCGCCTTTGGGCCAATTGCAAGCCCTCTATTCAAAAGGATGTCCCGCACCATCCTTCCCAGCTCCGTTCCTCCGGGTTCCCAGGTAAGAACAGCATCATATCCCTTTTTTAAAAGCCATTTGTAAATTATCTCTGCTTGGGTGCTTTTCCCGGACCCTTCCGGGCCTTCAAAGGATATCAGCTTTCCTGTATAATCTTTCTCCACGGAATCAACACTCCAGTATTTCTATTTCAGGATCTTTACTTCTGTCCAATCCCTGTATGTTACAGCCTTTATTTATGCTCTCCAAAAGATATTCCACAATGGATTCCGAAATCCTTTCCCCGGGCAGCAGAACGGGGACGCCCGGAGGATAGGGAACTATCATCTCTCCGCACACTTCTCCTTTGCTTAAGGAAAGGGGGATCTTTCTTCTTCGGCGGTAGAAAAAGGCCTCCCGGGGAGTAAGGATCACCAGGGGCAGCTCATCAAAAAAGAAAAAGGCGTCTCCTCGTTTTTTAGATAGATTTTTTTCCTTTATCTCTCCCCCGAAACGGGTTGAAATATCCTCCAATGCTTCCACAACTTTTAACACCGTCTCCGGAGAATCCCCCACGGTTATCATTAGCAGCACAAAACCTTCCTCTTCCAGCTCGGGATAAATTCCATACTTTTCCCTTAAAAGGCATCCCAAAAACTTCCCGCTCATATCCCGGTGCCCGAGAACTATTTTTGTGGGGTCATATAAACCTTCGGGTTCCCAACAATAAAACCCCGGTATTTTTTTCACTTTGTCCCGCAGAAGCAGGGCGGCTTCCACGGCCCTTTTTACCAAATCCCCCTCAGCCAAATCATGGCACATGGCATCCAGGGAAGCCATGAGAATATATGAAGGGCTGGTTGTTTGAAGAAGGGAAAGGCACCTCTTAATGTCCTCAACCCTTACCCTCTGGCTTCCCAGGTGCAGAAGCCCCGTTTGGGTCAGGGAGCCAAGGGTTTTATGGGTGCCGTGCACCACAACGTCTGCCCCGGCCTCTAAGGAAGAAGGGGGAAGCGCGAAATCAAACTTAAGGTGGGCTCCGTGGGCTTCATCCACTATAACAGCCGCGCCCCTGCGGTGGGCTTCCTCTATTATCCCCATATCCGCCGCCGTGCCGTAATAAGTGGGATGAACCATCAAAACAGCCTTGGGGGAATTATTCTTAATAAGCTCCCGCACATCTTCCAAGCGGGGACCTAAAGGTATCCCAAGCTCTTTATCATAGGAAACATGATAGTACAAGGGCTTTGCCCCTGACAGTACCAGCCCCTCAAATATGGATCGGTGCAGATTCCTTGATACCGCCGCTTCTTCCCCTTCCCCGCACAGGGCCATTACGGCGCTCTGGATTCCCACGGTACAGCCGTTTACCAAAAAAAAGGTCTCCTTTGCCCCAAAACACCGGGCCGCAAGTTTTTGGGCTTTATCCATGATTTCCGAAGGGGAATGGAGGTCGTCCAATCCTGGAATTTCCGTAAAATCCAGCTCCCCAATTCTGCTTTGAAGGACCTGGGGAAGTTTTGAACCCACATGGGCATTTCGTTTGTGACCGGGCATATGCATGGGAAGAAGATCCTTTTTTTGCATCTCCATTAACCTGTCTAGAAGTGAGGTTTCTTTGTCCATTTGCCCTTCTCACACCATTACAGCAAGGTTTGTAGGTTATATTCTACCACATATAAACATCCCTTACTATGATGCCTCCCATAAAACAAAAAAGCACCTGAACAGGTGCCTTTAAATTCTAATGCTATTTAAAACCAAACCCTCTTAATTCTATTGTAGTAATAGCAGTAATCCTCATCGGAAGTCTTAAGCCCAATTATCACTTTCTCACAGCCAAAGCATAAAAATTTCCTTCCAATAAAAATACCTTCCTTAAACCCCTTGGGAGGTGTCCTTTCACAAACTATACACTTTGGAAGTAAATTGTCCCCTGATTCCATTAAAATATCACTCCGAAATATCCTTACTAAATTTATAATATGCAGCTAGTGCCGGTGGTGACACCGTAAGCTCCCAAAACTTGTCCCCATTTCTCTATCTTTATTATACCTTATTTAATATTATTTACAATTATTGTTTATAATTATTCTTTTTTTTGCTCTATCTACTTTTTCCTCTGCACCCCGTTTACATCAACATACCAGTCATCCTTGATGAGGAGTTCCGATACGGGCACTATGGTATAACCCTGCTGCTGTAGCTGGGGAATAATCATCTCCAGCACCTCGGGAGTATGTTTTCCGTCGTTGTGCATGAGTACTATGGACCCATTTTCCACCTGATTTAAAACCCTTTTGGCTATCTGTTCCGCAGTATATCCCTCTTTCCAGTCAAGGGAATCCACACTCCACTGTACGGGAATCAAGTCCATGTCCATAACCGTTTCTATTACGGTATTGTTGTAATCTCCAAAGGGGGGGCGAAAGAGCTTAGCATCATAGCCCGTTACCTTTTTAATCATGTCACGGTTGCTTTCCAGTTCCTTTTTCATTTCCTCCACAGAAAGCTGGGTAAAATGGGGATGGGTGGCGGAATGAAGCCCTATCTCATGCCCCCTTTGGGCGACTTCTTTGGCCATGTCAGGATAATCCTCAAGCCATATGTTTACCAGAAAAAATGTGGTTTTAACTTTGTATTTGTCCAAAATATCAAGGATTTTTTTGGTTCTTTCAGCCCCCCAGCACGCATCCAGGGAAAGGGATATTTTCTTTTCCTCGGTATCAACGCTGTAGACGGGCTTTAAAGCATGTTTCCCCGTTACAGAAGCTATTATTCCTTCCCCCAGCTGAAAGGGAAAATAATTCACAAACAAAAAAACAAACAAAGAAAGCACAAGCACTGCTAAGGCAATCTTTGCCTTTCCCCTTAAAGATATTATGATCAACACAATCTCCCCTTTTGCCGGAAATAAAATTTTTATAATTTTTATTCCCGGCAGGGAAGAACTATTACAGGGAAATAAAAAGAGCTCCTCCAAAAGGAGGAGCTCTTTTTTAAGAATGCTCTGGCAGCGACCTACTCTCCCAGGGGCTCGCGCCCCAAGTACCATCGGCGCTGGAGGGCTTAACTGCCGTGTTCGGAATGGGTACGGGTGTTCCCCCTCCGCTATTGCCACCAGAAACCTT
>JAAYIF010000034.1 GCA_012523575.1 Clostridia bacterium | reverse complement strand
CAAAAGGGCATGAAGGGAAATCATCTTTTTCTTTATCAAACCCATAATTTCCGGCCAGCAGGAACAGATAGTCTCAAAGTCCAGATCTGTTTGATCCATTCCCCTTTGGGTTTCAGCCTCTTTAGGCTCTCCCAAAGGAGATATTTTGTCCTGTGCATTCAATGCTTCTTTTTCTGCCGCAGCAGAAACAGCTTTCCCTTTCCTTTCTTCCAATACTGCTGGAGAAAGCTCATCTGATACCGAAGCAGATTCTTTTGCTGCTTTGGGAACGCAGTATGTACACAGTTTAATAACAGCCAGCTCTAAAATCAGCTGGGGCTGATTTGACCATTTGAGCTTCTTTTCGTAATCAGCCAGCTCCTCTGCCATTTTAAAAAAAATTTCAGCAGGAAATAAATCTGCCTGTTTTTTTATTTCCTCCAAAATTTCTTCTTCATAATTAATCAAAGGGAGCCCCTGGTCGCCTGCGGCAGCAGCCAACAGAAGCCCCCGAAAATATTCCATAATGTCATTGAATATATAGCTTATGTCGCGCCCCTCGGATATGATACTTTCCAGAATTTCCACGGCTTTCGCCGCATCTCCTTTAAATACCGCTCCCATTAAATCTTTAATTACAGCATCCTCGGCCTTACCTAAAATCAATTCCACATTGTCTTTGGAAAGTCCGTTTTCGGAAAAAAGGGTGCACTGTTCCAAAAGGCTCAAAGCATCCCTCAAGCTTCCCCCGGACATTTTGGCAATGAGTTTTAAAGCCTCTGGTTCCGCCCCAATGTTGCTGTCAGCGGTTACCTTTTTTAAA
Organism: Clostridia bacterium; assembly: GCA_012523575.1. Lineage (GTDB taxonomy): Bacteria > Bacillota > DTU086 > DTU086 > DTU086 > 41-269. The sequence goes on along the minus strand of JAAYIF010000034.1, from coordinate 63,159 downwards.
TATTTCTCAATCTCTTTGGAACTTATGCGCCTGAAGTCAAATCTCTGACAGCGGGATAATATGGTTTCAGGAAGCTTATGGGGCTCCGTTGTGGCAAGGATGAAAATGGTCCTTTGGGGAGGCTCCTCGAGGGTTTTAAGAAGGGCATTGAAGGCTTCTCCGGTGAGCATATGCACCTCATCCACTATGTAAACCTTATACTTTTCTTCAGCGGGGACCAGCTTAATCTTTTCCCGCAGCTCCCGTATTTCATCGATGCCCCGGTTGGAAGCCCCATCTATTTCCACCACATCCATGGAGCTGCCCTTTCCGATCCTGGTACAGCTGGAACAATTATTGCACGGTTCGGCTCCTTTAGGATCCAGGCAGTTTACAGCTTTGGCAAGAATCCTTGCGGTGGTGGTTTTCCCCGTTCCCCTGGGACCGCAGAATAAATAGGCATGGTTTACCCTGCCTTTGGCAACGGCATTGCTCAAGGTCCTGCTTACGTGGGGCTGTCCCACTATGTCCGAAAATCTGGAAGGTCTAAGTCTGCGGTAGAGGGAAATGTATTCCCGCACAAAAAACACCTCTTAATAAAATTAAATGGCCGTGCACCTGCCCTCGAACCTGCCTCCCAGGCGTTACCTGTGCAGTTAACTCAAACTAGGCACCCCTGCGGCACACGGGGTCAATCACTTACCGCTGCTTCCTTCCGGACCTGACGGGGTTCGTGACCTCCCGTTGCGCAGGACCCAGTTCTCACCGCCACTTACACAGGGCAGTCCCCAAAAGACAGCCCCTCAGACAGGAATTCGCCCCTGCTGCAGCGGATTGCAGGTTACAGGGCACCGCTACCTCCCCGTCTAGCACGGCCAATTTTAGCAAAGATGACTTTTAGTGATTAAATGGCTAGCAGTTCTCTGCTAGCCATTTAATCTTGGCGGAGAGAGTGGGATTTGAACCCACGAGGCGGATTTGTGGCCCGCCTACTCGCTATCCAGGCGAGCGCCTTCAGCCAGACTCAGCCATCTCTCCACATCTGCTCTACTTAGTCTAAAATTTTTTAAATGCTTTTTCTGGCGGAGAGAGTGGGATTTGAACCCACGAGACGGGATTGTGGCCCGTCTACTCGATTTCGAGTCGAGCGCTTTCAGCCGGACTCAGCCATCTCTCCACCTAACATACAAAGAACTGGATGTCTTTTATTTTTTCTCCTTCTGCCGCCTTTTGATAAAGAAATCCTTAATCAGCTGGCGGCATTCTTCTTCTAAAATGCCCCCGAAAACTTCTATCCGATGGTTAAAATCCCGGCACTCTGCCAGGTTTACCACCGTTCCCGCCGCTCCGGCCTTGGGATCGGGCACTCCGAAAAAAAGTCTTTTAACCCTTGCCTGAAGCATAGCTCCCAGGCACATGGGACAAGGCTCAAGGGTAACATAAATGTCTGCATCACGAAGCCTCCAGTCCCCCAGCTCCTCCGCGGCTTTTCTTATGACCAGAATCTCCGCATGGGCTGTAGGGTCTTTCAGCCTTTCCTTTTTATTGTGTCCCCGGGCTACTACTTTGCCGGCAACCACCAGGACGGCGCCCACGGGAACGTCGCCCAATTCCCCTGCCCTTGCGGCTTCTTCAAGGGCCAATTGCATAAAATATTTATGCTTGTTCAAAAAAATCACCTGGTGCGCCTGGGAGGACTCGAACCCCCGACACGAGGTTTAGGAAACCCCTGCTCTATCCTCCTGAGCTACGGGCGCACATAATGGCGGAGAGAGAGGGATTCGAACCCTCGGTACAGGTTTTATCCCCGTACAGTCGCTTAGCAGGCGACCGCCTTCAGCCTACTCGGCCATCTCTCCGCAGATCTATATTATACAGTCATAGACTGCATTAGATATTATACAACAGCCAATTTAAAAAATCAAACGCCTTTTTTTCGGTGTTTGAAATAATAAAAATGGCGGAGGGGGTGGGATTTGAACCCACGCACGGGAATTACCCGCCTGGTGGTTTTCAAGACCACTCCCTTAAGCCACTTGGGTACCCCTCCAACCTTTCTCGGCAGATCATAGTATAGCACGGTAAGTCAACGGCTGTCAAACCTAGGGCTGTAACAATTTAACCCTTCTTTTTTTCTATTTTTGAAATTCCCCCCATATAGGGCTGAAGAACTTTGGGCACAATAACGGAACCGTCTTCCTGTTGGAAGTTTTCCAGTATGGCCGCCACCGTTCGACCCACGGCAACGCCGGAGCCGTTTAATGTATGAACAAACCTCGGCTTTCCACCCTTTTTGGGCTTAAACCTGATGTTAGCTCTCCTTGCCTGATAGTCTTCAAAATTGCTGCATGAGGATATTTCCCTGTAAGTTCCGGAGCTGGGCATCCAGACTTCCAGATCGTAGGTCTTTGCAGAGCAGAAGCCCAGGTCCCCGCTGCAGAGAACAACTACCCTGTAGGGCAGCTCCAGAAGCTGCAACACCCTTTCCGCATCGGCAGTTAGGCTTTCCAGCTCCTCATAGGAATTATCGGGATGCGCAAATTTCACCAGCTCAACTTTGTTGAACTGATGCTGTCTTATAAGTCCCCGGGTATCTCTGCCGTGGGCCCCCGCTTCAGCTCTGAAGCATGCGCTGTAGGCAGTATGTTTAATGGGCAGCTGTTCTTCGGGAATAATCTCTTCCCGGTATAGGTTGGTCACGGGAACCTCCGCCGTGGGAATGAGGTAAAAGTCCGTCCCCTCCACCTTAAACATGTCTTCGCAGAACTTGGGCAGCTGTCCCGTGCCCACCATGCTGTCACTGCATACCAGAAATGGAGGAAAAACTTCTGTGTAACCATGCTCCCCGGTGTGCAGGTCCAGCATAAAATTTACCAGTGCCCTTTCAAGCCTTGCTCCCAGGCCTTTGTAAAAAGCAAAGCGCGCCCCTGCAACCTTGCCTGCCCTTTCAAGGTCAATTATGTCTAGATTCTCTCCTATTTCCCAGTGGGCTTTAAAGGGAAAATCAAAGGAGGGGGGCTCTCCCCAACGGCGGATCTCTGCATTATCCCTATCGCAGGTTCCCACAGGAACACTTTCATGAAAAATATTGGGGATGTTTAAAAGTCTTTTATTAATTTTCCCCTCCAGGTTCCTTATGACTTCGTCCTTTTCTTTAATGGTGTCGGAAACTTCCCTCATTTCTAAAATCTTGTCCTGGGCATCTTCGCCTTCTTTTTTAAGTCGGGCTATCTCCTCTGAAACCCGGTTGCGTGTATTTTTTAATCCTTCCACTTCCGCCAACAGGGCCCGTCTCTCCTTGTCCAGCTCCAAAACCTCATCCACGGAAGACGGATCCATACCCCTAGCTTCCATTGCTTTTTTTACGGTTTCCGGGTTGCTTCTTATTAGTTTGAGATCGAGCACTACTAACCCTCCTGACTAACGCCTTGATAGGCTTAACCCGCGGCGCCGTTAAAAACCATATCATGGTATATATTAACCCTTTAAAGGACAGTCAATTCCCATTCTTAAATTAAAACCAAATTACAGATAAACGTATTTTACGCCCAGAATTCCATCCATTTGGGCTATTTCTTTTAACATATCGTCGGTGACCTTAGAATCCACTGTCAGGAACATAATGGCCTGTCCTCCGGCGGACTCGCGGCCCACTTGCATCCCCGCTATGTTAATACCATGGTCGCCGAGATATGTTGCCACAGGGCCTATAATTCGCGGCCTGTCAATATGGGGAACCACCAGCATATGTCCTTGGGGTACGGCGTCCATGGTATATCCTTGATACCTTACAATACGGGGCTCATTACTGAAAACGGTTCCGCTTACGGTCAACTGTTCTTCTTTGGCTTCCGCGGATACGGTAATTAAATTGGTATAATCTTTGGCTTCCAGGGTTTTACTTTCGTAAACCTTTATTCCCCGGGACTTGGCTATGTAAGGAGCGTTGATCAAGTTCACAGCGCTGTTAAGCATGGTTTCCAAGAGGCCCCTTAAAAAGGAATTGGTTATAACATTAACTTCGTAACTTGCTATGTCGCCGTTATACTGGATCTTTACTCCCTCAATTCCCCCCATCAGCTGGGAAACGAATTTGCCCATTTTATGGGAAAGTTCAAGGTAGGGATTAAGTCTATCCATAACTTCCGGGCTTACTGAAGGGGCATTAACGGCATTCTTCACCGCTTCTCCCCGATAATATCTTACAATTTCATTGGCCACATCCACGGCTACGTTGATCTGAGCTTCTTTGGTTGAAGCTCCCAGGTGAGGCGTAACCACAACGTTTTTCAGCCCAAAGAGGGGGCTATCCGTCATGGGTTCTTTTTCGAAGACATCTACGGCTGCCCCTGCAACTTTCCCCTCCTTTAAGGCTTCGTAAAGGGCCTGTTCGTCCACAATTCCGCCTCTGGCCACATTGACGATCCTTACTCCGGGCTTCATTACGGCAAAGGCATCCCGGTCAATTAATTTTTTGGTATCTTCTTTAAGGGGTAGATGGATAGTTATGAAATCTGCATTTTTAAAGATGGTTCTGAGATCTACCAACTCCACACCCAACTCCTCAGCCCGTTTGGAAGAAACAAAGGGATCGTAGGCCAATACTTTCATCTCCATGGCCAGGGATCTTTTGGCCACCTGGCTGCCTATTTTTCCAAGGCCCAGAACTCCAAGGACTTTATTGCGCAGCTCCACTCCCATGTATGTTTTTCTGTCCCAGGTTCCATTTATCAAGGCATTATGGGCCTGGGGAATATTCCTTGCCAAAGCAAGCATCATGGCCATGGTGTGCTCCGCTGCGGCAATGGTATTCCCTTCAGGAGCGTTGACTACGATAATTCCCTTTTCCGTTGCTGCATCCAGGTCAATGTTGTCCACTCCAACCCCGGCCCTGCCTATTATTTTAAGGGAGGAGGCATTATCCAGTATTTTCCTAGTAACCTTGGTTTGGCTACGGACAATGAGGGCATCATAATCCCCAATAATATTTGCAATTTCATCCTCCGAAAGGCCGGTGTTTATGTCTACCTTTATCCCGGCATCCTTTAAAACCTCAACGCCTTTTTCCGATACGGAATCCGTAATAAGTACCCGCATTTTTTAACCTCCCCTTCTTAATACTTCTTCTGCAGCCTTCACTCCGGCCCCGATTGTAACATCATGACCCAGACGGTAAAGGGTTATTTCAAGGGCCGATAGGCCTGCCAAAAGATCAAGCCCATCCACATATCCCAGGTGCCCGATTCTGATAATCTTTCCGTTCAGCTTACCCTGGCCTTCGGCAATTACCACATTAAAGTCATTCAAAAGCTTATTTACAATGTCATCGGCACCAATCTCCGGGGGAACTTTAATAGCCGACACCGCAGGGGAAGCAGCTTCCCGGGGAGCAAGCATTTCCAGGTCCAGGGCTTCGGCTGCAGCCCATACCATGTTTTTATACATCTCATGGCGTTTAAAGCTATTTTCGAGCCCTTCCTCCAGGATAATTTTTAATGATTCCTTAAGCCCAAACAATAATGATAACGCCGGAGTAAAGGGTGTCTGCCCTTTTTCAAAAAACTTCTTTGCCAGGCGCAGGTCAAAGTAAAAACGGCTGGCCGTTGCCCTTTCCACCAGCTCCCAGGCCCTTTCACTGACACTGAGAGCGGCAAGTCCCGGAGGTATCATGAATGCTTTCTGGGAGCCGCAAATGGCAATATCAATTCCCCAGTTGTCAACCTGAAGATCCGCAGCGGCAAGGCCGCTTATGGCATCCACAACCAGTAGCGCAGGGTGGTTGCCCCTGGCTTCACTTATGGCCTTTACATCATTGAGGACGCCAGTGGAGGTTTCATTATGCTGAAAAAAAACCGCCTTAATTTGGTGCTTTTTATCTTGTTCCAGATGATAAGCGATATCATCGGGATTAATGGGTTCTCCCCACTGGTATTCCAGCACCTCCACATCGGCCCCAAAGGCCCTGCATATCTTTACAAACCTTTCCCCAAAGGACCCGTTGCTGGCTACCAGGACTTTATCCCCCGGGCAGATAATGTTGGAGACAGCAGCCTCCATGCCTCCCGTACCCGAAGCGGTGAGAATGAAGACATCATTGGTGGTCTGAAAAACCTTTTTTATCCCTTCCGTTACCTCATAGAGCATTTCCTTGGCTTCAGGCCCCCGGTGATTAATCTGCTGAGCCGCCATGGCCCTCATAACCTTTGGTGGAACCTGAGTTGGGCCGGGAAGCAGTAATATTTGTTTTTCCCACATTTCCTTAAATACCTCTCCTCTCTCCCTTATGGTTGTACTAAATTAAATAAAAACCCCTCGCTACCCATAACTTCCTCATGGGACGAGAGGTTTTTCCCGCGGTGCCACCCTGATTGCCCGTAAAACGGGCCTCTTAATTGATATAACGGTTCCGCCGGAATAGCTTGTTTCGGCCCATAGGCCGAATTTTTCGCTACCCGCTCCGGAACGCTTTTCAGAAAGTCCCCGTGTTGGTTCGCAGCGGCCACCAACTCTCTGATACGGTAAACTTCCCTACTCTTTTCCTTCATAGCGTTTCCCATGATTTTATTGTGATTTCATAAAGTTATAATACAATAGAGGTTAAGAAAATTCAACCACCAAAGTTACTTTTTTAAGGATATTTAATATTTTCCAGCCACAGATATTCGAGGCCGGGAACACTGCCCCTACCAGCCTCTTTCCTGAAGCCTTTGCTCTTCTGATAGCTTACTGATTTCTATGCCCTTCATGGGTTCCCCTATGTCTTTGGATACTTCCGCAAGGATTCTGGGATCGTTGTAATGTTTGGTGGCAGCAACTATAGCCTTCGCCCGGGCAGCAGGATTTTTGGATTTAAATATCCCTGAACCCACAAAAATGCCGTCCGCTCCCAGCTGCATCATGAGCGCAGCATCGGCAGGAGTTGCTATTCCCCCCGCTGCAAAATTCACAACGGGAAGTTTTCCTTCTTCGGCAACTTTTACCACCAGTTCGTAGGGAGCAGCCATTTTTTTAGCTGCAGCCATAAGTTCGCTCTTGGGCATATTTTGAAGGGCCCTTATTTCGCTCATAATCTGTCTCATGTGCCGGACCGCTTCAACCACATTTCCGGTACCCGCTTCTCCCTTGGTTCGGAGCATGGCAGCCCCTTCACCGATACGCCTTAAAGCTTCTCCCAGATTACGAGCTCCACACACAAAGGGTACCTTAAAGGCATGCTTGTCAATGTGATTCTCTTCGTCAGCAGGAGTGAGCACTTCACTCTCGTCTATGTAATCTACTCCGATGGCTTCCAGTATCTGGGCTTCAACAAAGTGCCCTATTCTTGCCTTTGCCATAACCGGTATGGTAACGGCATCCATTATCTCCAGGATAATCTTCGGATCAGCCATTCTGGCCACTCCGCCATCAGCCCTTATATCGGCAGGAACCCTCTCCAAGGCCATAACGGCACAGGCTCCGGCTTCCTCCGCAATCTTTGCCTGCTCAGGGGTGGTAACATCCATGATCACCCCACCTTTAAGCATTTCCGCCAGTCCCTTTTTAACCGTCCATGTCCCTTTTTCCGGCACTTCCCATTCCTCCTAAAGTCTTAGTTTTATTGCGGTATCAAATTTATGACAGCATCATTCCAGCCAAATATTCCTTGGCTTTGCTAAAAAATTTTACTACAACCCCAATGTTTTAACAAGAAACTTCTTGTATAACTTCGGACTCAGACAAATCTTCTTTGTAAATTTAGCAGATCACTGCTGCAGTTTTCTTTACTTGCAAACTCACGCCGTACATCTCAAAGCGCAGTGTTATGGACAAAACCGGGCCGTCCCAAATTCCGCATCCATGCAAGAGAATGACTGGCGCTCATCTTCTGCTCGCGCCTTGCGATTTTAATTGGCGTTCGTTAAGTCGTTTTGCAAACTGCAGCAGTGATCCTTCAACAACTACCAACAAACCACTGTTATTCCCTCTGTTCTTCAACTTCCTGGGTGGTCTTGGGTATAAGTCTGGCAATACTTACCACCCTGTCCTCATCATCCAGGCGTATAAGCCTTACCCCCTGGGTGGAGCGGCTCTGCCTCGGGATTCCCGACACTTCCTGGCGGTTTATAATACCGTTTTGGGTAATAAGCATCACTTCATGCTGTTCCTTTACGGTCTGAATGGTAGCCAAATAGCCGTTCTTTTCCGTTACCCTTAAGGTAAGGATTCCCTTTCCGCCCCTTCCCTGTCTCCTGTAGTCCTGGGAAGGGGTGCGTTTTCCGTATCCCTTACTGGTTACCACCAAAATATCCGTTTCCGGCCGTACCAGCTCCAGTCCCACCACGGCATCCCCTTCTTCAAGGGTAATTCCCTTACCGCCCCGGGTGGTTCTGCCAATGGGGCGCACTTCTTTTTCACTGAATCTTATGGACATTCCCTTTTTGGTGGCAAGGATAACGTCTTGTTTCCCGTCGGTGAGCCTAACGCCAATGAGTTCATCTCCTTCATCCAGATTGAGGGCCTTAATACCGTCCCGGCGGGAGTTGTTATATTCCAGCAGCGCGGTTTTCTTTACAATCCCTCGCTCCGTTGCCATGAACAGGTATCGGTTTTGAACAAATTGCCTGATGGGGATCACCGCAGTTATCCACTCATTCTGCTCAAAATAAAGAAGGTTTACTATGGCCTGGCCCCTTGCCTGACGGCTGGCTTCGGGTATTTCATGAACCTTCAACCTGTAGCACTTACCCTTGTTAGTAAAGAAGAGGAGATAGTGATGGGTATTGGCAATAAATATATGCTCCACGGTATCATCCTCGGCCGTGGTGATACCTATAACTCCTTTACCGCCCCTTTTCTGACTTTTGTAAACATCCTGGGGCATTCTCTTGATATACCCTCTATGGGTAATGGTGATCACCACATCCTCCTCGGGGATCAAATCCTCAATTTCCATTTCATTTTCCGCGGCGGAAATTTTTGTTCTCCTAGGATCCCCGTATTTCTCCTTCATTTGCAGGAGGTCCTCTTTTATAACATTCATTAAGAGATCCTGATCCGCCAGCAATCTTTTGAGATAGGCAATGGTCTCCTGAAGCTCCTTGTATTCTTCCTCCAATTTTTCCCTCTCAAGCCCTGTGAGCTTCTGAAGCCTCATGTCCAGTATGGCCTGAGCCTGTTTTTCCGTTAAGGAAAACTTTTCCATAAGGGCCCTTCGGGCAGTGGGAACGTCTTTGGAGCTCCTAATGGTTTTTATCACTTCGTCCAGGTGTCCAATGGCGATTCTCAGGCCCTCCACTATGTGGGCCCTTTCCTCGGCTTTACGGAGTTTATATTTGGATTTTCTGGTAACAATATCCTTCTGATGCTCAAGGTAGTGAACCAGTATATCCTTTAAACCCAGAGTTTTGGGTTCCCCGTCCACAAGGGCAAGGAGAATTATTCCGAAACTTTCTTCCAGCTGTGTGTGTTTGTACAGCTGATTTAAAACAACTCTGGGATTAACTCCCTTGCGTAGTTCTATGGTCACCTGTAGACCCTTGCGATCGGACTCGTCCCTGAGATCGCTAATTCCGTCAATCTTTTTATTCCTTACAAGATCGGCAATTTTCTCTATGAGCCTTGCCTTATTTACCTGATAAGGAAGCTCGGTGACATAAATGCAGGACCTGCCGTTTTCCAACTCCTCTATGGTAGCCTTGGCCCTCACCACTATGCTTCCCCTGCCCCTTTGGTAGGCTTCCTCAATTCCCCGGCGGCCCATGATTATACCGCCGGTGGGGAAATCGGGGCCTTTGACGGCGGTCATAAGTTCCTTGGTGGAAGCATCGGGATTTTCTATGAGCATCACCAGGGCGTCTATAACTTCCCCTAAGTTATGGGGCGGAATATTGGTGGCCATACCCACCGCTATTCCCGAGGAACCGTTTACTAGGATGTTGGGGATCCTTGAAGGAAGTACCGTCGGTTCCTTTAAGGATTCATCGTAGTTGGGGGTAAAATCCACGGTTTCCTTCTCAATATCCCTGAGCATTTCCAGGGCAAGGGGTGAAAGTCTGGCCTCGGTATATCTCATGGCCGCAGCGGCATCCCCGTCAATGCTGCCGAAGTTCCCGTGTCCATCCACCAAAGGATAGCGGATGGAAAAATCCTGGGCCATCCTTACCATGGCATCGTAAATGGCCGCATCGCCGTGAGGATGGTAGCGGGCCATTACGTCACCTACCACGCGGGCGGATTTTTTATGGGGTTTATCGGGAGTCATCCCCGCTTCGTACATGGCGTATAGTATCCTTCGGTGAACGGGCTTAAGCCCGTCTCTAACATCAGGGAGAGCCCGCCCCACTATAACACTCATGGCGTAATCGATATATGATTTTTTCATTTCCTCTTCTAGGCGGATTGGAATTACCTTTCCCTTTTCCGACAACAAGATCGCTCCCCTTTCCCCTATGTAGAATGAAAGAACACTGACAGTTTATTATACCAAAAAACTGAAAAAATTTAAAATTATGCCTTTTTCTTTGTATTAAGTGCTTCCTGCTTCATTTTTAACCTTCTTACTTTCCTTTCCAGGGCTTCCCTTAAGTTTTCCTCAGTATTGGAAAACTCCCCGGACTGTATCCTTATGAGAAGATCCCTTAAAAACTTTTTAACCTGGGGTCCCTGGCCCAGGGCTTCCGCCACTTCCCTTCCTCTTATGGCCAGCTCTTTTTCGTAAAAGGGAACGTTTTTTAAAACTTCCCCTGACAATTTAATCAATTCATCAAGCTTGGAAAAATCAGGGTTCACCATACCGCCCATTACATCGGCTCTGCAAAGCTGTAAAAGCTGCCAGAAGGTTGTGTGAAGCTCCCTTTGGGATCGAAAATTTACAGACTGCTTCCGCAACCATTTTATTAGGGACTTTCTGTCAGGATTGGGCAACCCCATGTGATATCTAACAAGCCAGCATACCCTGGTGGTGACGGAGGGGTATACCTTAAGCCTGGTTAAAATTTCCTCAGCCATTTCTGCTCCCTTTTTGTCATGTCCCGGATCTCCAATCTCTCCCCTTTTATTTAATCCCCTTATTCCAGGAAGACCCTTAGCCACATCGTGCAAAAGGGCGGCCCAGCGCAGGATGAGATCCGAAGGGACATTGTCCAGCACTTTGAGGGTATGGTTCCATACATCCAGAGTATGGTAGCGTCTGCTCTGCTCAAGGCCCACCATATGATAAAGCTCCGGCAGCACATCCACCTGTTTCTCTTCTCCCCTTTCCCGGGAAAGGCATCGGGTGCCTGCCAGGCCTGTCTCAACCAGCATATCCATGCCCCTGGAAGCATAAGGAGCCAAAAGAATTTTTTCCAGCTCCCCCCTTATCCGTTCAACACTCAAACCCCTTACCCTATGCAGGGCCTTTGGAATGGCATCAAAGGTCTGCTCATCTATTTTAAAGCCCAGCTGGGCGGCAAATCTAACAGCCCTGAATGGCCTGAGGCCGTCCTCCTTAAACCTTTCCTCGGGATCCCCTACGGCCCTAACAATACCCCTTTTAAGATCCCCTCTGCCCCCAAAGGGGTCTAGGATGTTTCCCCTTAAATCCATGGCCATGGCATTAATGGTGAAATCCCTACGGGACAGATCTTTCACTATGCTGTCGGTGAATTCCACGTATTCCGGCCTGTGGCTGTCCCTGCCGTATGTTTCCGTTCTTGCGGTGGCCACTTCATAAGCCCTGTCTTCCACCACCACGACCAATACCCCAAAAGACATCCCTATCTTTTTTACCTTCCACCCTTTATCCACTGCAGTCCTTTCCACTTCTTCGGGAGGAGCCAGGGTTAGAATGTCAATATCGTGCTGGGGAAGCCCCAGGAGCAAACTCCTTACGGCACCCCCCACAATATAGGACTCATATCCCCTTTCTTCCAATGCTTTTAAAATCAGCTTTGCCCTTTCCATTTTAAACGCCCCTATTTTAACTATTCCCATTTACTACTAAAAGAGCTTAAAAGATCATTATAATGTCGAAAAATCATCATAGTATATCCCATGGGATATCTACTGCGGTTTGTGAAACAACTTAACAAACGTCGATTAAAACCGCAAGGCGCGAGCATAGACGCTCGCACCAGCCAGTCTCTCGCACGGATGCCGAATTCGGGGTGATCCGGTTTTGCCCATAACACTTCGCTTAGAGATGTCCAGCGTGAGTTCGCAAGTAAAGAAAACCGCAGCAGATACCTTTTTCTACTTATGCCTTTAGTAAGGCCAAAAACCTGAATATTTGCTTCCCCACAACGGTACAATATTTACAAACCGCTTTTTTGGAGAAGCTTTTATGGATGAAAAGTCTTTGGTCTTGCGGCTCAACTGGTTTTACAGCCTGGAAATTACCCAGGTGGAAAACTATCTGGCCCAAAGCAGAGCCGTTAAGGATAAATACATTTCCGCAGGACTGGAGAGGGTGGCTGCCATAGAAGACGGCCACGTGGATAATATAAGAAATTTAATAGTCGGACTGGGGGGAAAGCCAAAAATCATAAGTGATGTGATTTTTCCCATTCTGGGTTCCGCAGCGGGAAAGATTTTATCCTTTCCCGACGTTGCTTCAATGATGAAAAAAAATATCGCCGTTGAGGCCAAGGCGGTCCAGGATTATCAAGAGTTAATCAATAAACTGGGCGAACAAAACGAGAAATACCTCCATCTGATCCAGACATTAAAGTACAACCTCATGGATGAAGATCTTCACACATCATGGTTTTATCAGATTTTCCAGTATCACCAAAACCCCTCCTGGCCCCTGAGTCCGGAGCTGAACAAGCTTCTGACTTAAAATTTTATTCCTTCTTTTTAGATGTCTAAGTTCTGCACTTCCCTTGCATGGGCTTCAATAAACTTCCTCCGGGGTTCCACCTTGTCCCCCATCAGGATGGTAAATATTTCATCTGCCCTCTGGGCATCCTCTAGGGTAACATTCAGAATATTACGGGTTTCGGGATTCATGGTGGTTTCCCATAGCTGGGTTGGATTCATTTCCCCCAGCCCCTTATATCTCTGTATGGTATACCCCTGCCTTCCTATTTCATCTAACAGTTTGTCCAATTCCTCATCATTGTAAAGGTAATACTCTTTTTTGCCCTTTGTTACCTTATACAAGGGCGGCTGGGCAATGTAAACGTATCCTTTCTCAATGAGGGGCGACATATACCTGTATAAAAAGGTAAGGAGAAGGGTTCTTATATGGGCACCATCCACGTCAGCATCGGTCATTATAATAAGCTTATGGTAGCGGGCCTTTTCAATCTCAAACTCACTGCCCACCCCTGTTCCCATGGCGGTTATTATGGCTCTTATTTCTTCGTTATTAAGTATTTTGTCCACCCTGGCCTTTTCCACGTTTAAGATTTTTCCTCTTAAGGGGAGTATGGCCTGAAATCTACGGTCCCTTCCCTGTTTTGCCGAACCCCCCGCAGAATCCCCTTCCACCAGAAAAAGTTCACACTGGGAAGGATCCTTAACGGAACAGTCAGCCAGCTTCCCGGGCAGGGATGTTACTTCCAGCGCCGATTTCCGCCATGTGAGTTCCTTTGCCTTCCGGGCTGCTATCCTTGCCCTTGCGGCCGTTATGGCTTTGCTAACAATGGCCTTTGCAACCCTTGGATTTTCTTCAAGATAGGAGCTCAGGAAATTCCCCACTATGCCGTCTATTATTCCCCTCACTTCGGGGTTTCCCAGCTTCATCTTTGTCTGCCCCTCAAACTGGGGCTCCAGAACTTTAACGCTTATAACCGCCGTCAAGCCTTCCCGAATGTCTTCTCCCAAAAAGTTTTCATCTTTTTCCTTAAGGTAATTGTAGCGTCGGGCATAGGAATTGATAATTCTTGTAAGGGCGGTCTTGAATCCTATTTCATGTGTACCCCCTTCCCGGGTGTGGATGTTATTGGCAAAGGAAAGTACATTCTCCACATACCCATCGTGGTACTGTATAGCAATTTCTACCAGTATATCATCCTCTTCACCCTTTATGTAAATGGGCCGGTGGAGCACCTGCCTATTTCTGTTGATGTGCTTTACAAAATCAATGATTCCCCCGTCCTGTTTGTAAACGTTTTTTAAACCTTTCCTCTCATCCTTTAGGGTGATTTTAATTCCACCATTTAGGAATGAAAGTTCTTTAAGCCTTTCTCCCAGAATGGAAGGGTCAAAATCAATCACCTCAAAAATTTTTGGATCGGGATGAAAGGTTATCTTGGTTCCGGTGTGATCCGCTTTCCCCACAACCTCCATAGGACCCAAGGGCTTTCCCCTCTGAAATTCCTGGCGGTATATTTTACCGTTTCTATATACTTCAGCCGTGAGCTTTTCAGAAAGGGCGTTGACCACAGAAAGCCCCACACCGTGAAGCCCCCCGGCCACTTTGTAACCGCCTCCTCCAAATTTAGCTCCGGCATGAAGCATGGTGAGGGCCACTTCTAGGGCAGGTTTTCCTGTTCCTTCATGTATATCAACGGGAATCCCTCGTCCGTTATCCTCAACGGTAACGGAATTATCCCTATGAATGGTTATTTCAATGTTATCGCAGGCCCCGGCTTCTACTTCATCAATGCTGTTGTCCACCAGTTCAAAAACTAGGTGATGCAAACCCTTAATACCGGTACCGCCAATGTACATACCAGGCCTGCGTCTCACATGCTCTAGCCCCTCCAGTACCTGTATTTTATTGGCATCATAAGCTACCTTTCTTTCTTCGACTTCTGCCAAACATGGCACCTCCTAATAACAGCTTAAATTACGTAATTATCATATCCTTTCAAAAATTTTCACTTAACCTTATATTCTAAATCCTTGTACACCCTATTTATAACTGAATTCCCTTTCCCTTTTAGTTAGGGTACCTGCAGAAATTGTGGACATATATACTCCTTTATCGGTGATTACACAGGATTTGAATTTTCCACCCTTTTTGGTTTCCTTAATTAGACCGTCCACCTTAGCCAGCTGTAGAAATTCCTTGGTTATTTGGGAAGATTCCGTGGTGTTGAGATTTATAATGGCAATAAGCTCCCTTTTGGGAATAATAACATCCCCGCCAATATGAATAAACATTAACAATCCTCCCTTAGACCGCTTATCTTTTTTATTTTACCACCAATAATTTCCCAAAGATAAACTTTTTTTAAAAAATTCTCTTCCAATGTCCATAAATCGGCGGTTGTTATAAACACCTGGCAATCCCTCAACATTTTAAAAAAAAGCTGCCTTTTTTCAAAATCCAGCTCTGAAACAACGTCATCCAGAAGCAGTATGGGGGATTCCCCTGTATTTTCCTTTATAAACTCAGCCTCCGCCAGTTTCAATGCTAAGACAGCCAGCCGGTGCTGCCCCTGGGAACCGAAATCTTTAAGGGACCTTCCGTTTAAAAAGAAACAAATATCATCCCGATGGGGGCCCGATGTGGTAAAGCCCAGCCTCTCATCCCTATCCCTATTCTTGTCAAGAACCTTCAAAAAACTTTTCGAAATTTCCCCTTCCCCCATAGCGGGAGTAATATCTCCCAAGGAAGGGGTATACTTCATTTCCAAAATCCAGCGCCCTTCCGTTAAGTTGTTGTATATTTCCTTCACCTTTTTGCTTAAATTCTCCACCACTTCAATGCGCCGGCTCATAATTTTAGACCCATAAAGGGCAAGCTGTTCATCCCAAACCCATATACCATTATTTTTTTTACTGCTTAAAAGGGCATTCCTGTTTTTTAAAATGTTGTTGTACTGCCTGAAATAATGGTAATAGGAAGGTACGCTTAAAATCATCTGTCCGTCAAGGTACCTGCGCCTGCCCGCCGGGGGACCTTTAACAATCAAAAGATGATCGGGATAAAAAATCACTATTTTTATTTTTCCCATTATCTGGGAAATATTTTCACATTTTACTCCGTTTATGTACCCTTCCTTGATACCCCGGTCCTTTCGGTATATAAGTTTAACCTCAAAGTTTCCCTTTTCTTCTGAATAAGCCAAAGCCCTCACTATGTAGTGGGAAAAATTGTAATTTACCAGATCCCGGTCCTGTTTTGTCCTAAAGGATCTCCCAAAGGCGCAGTAGTAAATGGATTCAAGGAGGTTGGTTTTGCCCTGGGCATTTTTTCCCACAAAAACATTTACGCCCTTTTCAAATTCTTCTTCCTCGTCAATAAAGTTTCTGAAGTTTTTAAGGCTAATCTTTTTTAAATACAAAAAAAACACACCTCTTATTCAGAGTGTTAACAATTCACCTTAGTAAATCTCATAAAGTATCTGATGCGATTTTCGAAACAACTTAACGAACACCGGTTAAAATCTCTTGGCAAAGGATAAGGCGAAAACGGGAAGCGCGGGCAGAAGATAAGCGCCAGCCCCAGTCTCTCGCACAGACGCCGAATTTGGGGCGGTCTTTTTTCCTTTAAGTTTTGCTTTGAGAAACCGTCGTTAATTCCGGAGTGAGAAAACCGAAGGGGACAACTTTTGTAAAAAAGTTGCCTCCTAAAAAAAAAAACAGTCTTTATAACTTCTATGGAAATTAAACAACCTTAAGTCTTATACTATCATACTCCACTACATCTCCGGGCTTTAAAAGCCTGCTTCTCTTTTTTTCCACGATTCCGTTAACTTTAACCAGACCTTCCTGAATCAAAACTTTGGCCTGACCCCCGGTTTCCACCATCCCCGACCACTTCAAAAACTTATCAAGGGATATGGTTTCGGTATTGATTTCTATTCCCCTTTCTTCCAAGACTGTTCCCCTTCCTGCAACATGATTATTGTCCCTGAATCCTTATGGGAAGAGCCAAATAGAGATAGCTATTCCCCTCCGTAGGCTTTATTACCGCAGGGCTCAAGGGACCTGTAAACTCTATCCTTGCCCTCTCGGTATTTAAAACCCTCAACACTTCCAGAAGATATCGGGCATCAAAGGCAATTTCCAAATCCTTTCCTTCCATGGTAAAAAGGGGCAGAGTCTCTCTCACCTCTCCCACATCGCTGGAAAAGGAGAAGATGTTAATGTGATTCCCTTCTATATTGATTCTAACAATGCCCTTTCCTTTATATTCCCCGTAAGAAACCAGGGAAGCCCTGCTTAAGGAATCGTAAAAGAGATTGGTATCCACTTCCACTAAAGTTTTGAAACTGTCGGGAATGACATCCTTAAAGTTGGGGTATTGACCGTCAATGAGCTGTGACTGGATTACTATATCACCACACTGAAAGCCCACCCTACTTTCGGAAAAACCGATTTTTATCTCTTCCTCGGCTTCTCCCATAAGCCTTGCCACCTCATTGAGGGCCCTGGAGGGAACAATGACCTCTCCAAAGGGTTCATCCTTTTCTCCCTTTTCCCCTTGATTTATGGTTACATTTACCTTTTTCAGGGTGAGGCGATGGCTGTCGGTGGCGGCCATATGGAGCAAATGTTCATCTTTTAACTCCATATATACCCCTGTGAACACCGGTCTAGTTTCATCCTTGGCCACAGCGATGGATACCTGCCTAATGCTTTCGGAAAAAAGTAGGGGATCCACACTTAAGCCGTATTCCAATGGTTCCCCTTCATCCTCGGGAAATTCTTCCACTTCAAAGAGGTTTAGCTTAACTATGGAATCACCGTACTTCATGTATAATCTCTCTCCGCTTTCATCAAGTCCCAGCTCAATCTGTTCGTCGGGAAGCCTTTTTACAAGATCGACAAAATACTTTGCAGGAACTACAGCCTTTCCCTCTTTCATTACTTGAGTATTAAAACCATACCTAATTCTCAGCTCCATATCAGTGGCTTCCAAAAACACCTTTCCATCAGAGGCATGAAGCAAAATTCCCGTAAGGATGGGAATAGTGCTTTGGTTGGCCACTGCCCTGTATACACTATTAACCGCATGCTGGAAATCCTTCTGCTGGCATAGTATGTGCA
Organism: Clostridia bacterium; assembly: GCA_012523575.1. GTDB lineage: Bacteria > Bacillota > DTU086 > DTU086 > DTU086 > 41-269. Next base: position 45,273 of record JAAYIF010000034.1, on the reverse strand, counting down.
TCCAATTCATCTCCCTTTTTCCTTTTTGGGCTTATTAAATTATATCATTAAAACTTGGGAAATTATGGAATTTAACATTTATATTTATTATCTTATCTTTAACAATTGATCAAAGCAGTAGTAGTAATAGTAGTAGTGTCAAAGATGTGGAAAACTAAAAGGAATCCTTTGCTTATTGGGTTTTCCCAATGTTGAACAGGTGTGGTTAAAGCATAAAGATCAGGAGGATAAGTTGGTGATTTGTTTCTTTAAATGATCAATTTCTTCCCTCAAGGTCGGGTTTTTTTGAATTTCCATTGATATTTTATCATAGGCATGGATAACCGTTGAGTGATCCCGTCCCCCAAATTTGCTTCCAATAGTGGGAAGGGAAGCATCGGTAAGCTCCCTTGAAAGATACATGGCAATTTGTCTGGGAAAAGCAATGGAACGGTTTCTTTTCTTTGACTTCAATTCGGATACACTTACTTTGTAATGATTGGATATCTTTTCTTGTATAAGTTCAATGGTTATGGGTACAGGCTTTTTCTGAGGAATGATATCCTTTAAAATTTCCGCTGCAAAATCCACATCTATTTGTTCATTGGTGATGGAAGCATAGGCTGCTACTTTAAGAAGGGCCCCTTCAAGCTTTCGTATGTTGGTATGTATGTTATCGGCTATGTACTCCATTACTTCACTGGGGAGAATAATTTTTTCCAGCTCTGCTTTCTTTTGTAATATAGCTAAACGGGTTTCGTAGTCGGGGGGCTGTATATCCGTAATTAAGCCCCATTCAAAACGGGACCTTAAGCGGTCCTCTAAAGTGGGTATCTCCTTTGGGGGCCTGTCGCTGGAAATTATTATCTGCTTGTCCGCTTCATAAAGGGTGTTAAAGGTGTGGAAAAACTCCTCCTGGGTTCGCTCTTTTCCTGCCAGAAATTGAATGTCGTCAATAAGTAAAACATCAACGGTTCTGTATCTGTCCCTGAACTCTGCGGTTTTATCGTCGCGGATGGAATCAACGAGCTCGTTGGTAAATTTTTCTGAGCTCACATACACCACCCGGTAATTGGATATATTGTTGATAACATAGTGACCTATGGCGTGCATGAGATGGGTTTTTCCCAATCCTACCCCTCCGTAAATAAAGAGGGGGTTGTATGCATGGGCCGGTGCCTCGGCCACAGCCAGGCATGCGGCATGGGCAAATCGGTTGCTGTTTCCAATAACAAAGGTATCGAAGGTGTATTTTGGATTTAAATGGGTGGTCATAATGCCTTTGGTTTCAATGGTAAGGGAACGCTTGGGAAGGGAAGAGTCCTCTGTTTTATAGGAAGTTGTGAATATTATGTGGAGTTCTTCCTTTAAAATTTCCTCGAGGGTACTTTGAATTAATCTGTAGTAGCGGGCTTCCAGCCATTCTTTAGCAAATTCATTGGGAACGAAAATCACTGCCCTGTTGTTGTCGATGCTTAATAGTTGGGTGGGTTTTAGCCATGTTTCAAAGCTTGTTCTGTTTATTTCTCTTTTTAGGACATCCAGGGTAAGCTTCCAAAGGGTATTAAGGTTTAAAGACATATATATACTCCTCCCGGGAAAAATGGTGAATATTTTGTGGGGATTTTTTTATAAATTTAAGGAAAAAAAATGAAAAAGAAAAAAAGATATTCTGTTTTTTTGAAGAAGAAAGACGAGTAAGGACTGCCCTTATAATAGCAAAATTTATCCACATAATCAAAAGGGTGAGGATAAAGAAATTTAGAAAAAATGTAAACAATTTAATAAATTGTGGATAAATTCTAGGCGCAGTTTATGTTTTGCTTGACATTTAAATAAGGCATGGATATAATTTTAGTGTATTTTTTGGCTAATAGGGCATATTTTGAGGGTTAAGAGGGGGCAAAATATCATGAAAAGAACTTACCAGCCAAAGAAGAGAAAGAGAAAAAGAGTTCATGGATTTAGAAAGAGGATGAGAACCAGTGGTGGGAGAAAGGTTATAAAGAGAAGAAGGGCAAAGGGAAGAAAGGTTCTCAGTGCATAATAGAAGGCCGCTATAGTGGCCTTTTGGAATAATTAGGGGGTTTATGGAGTAGATTATTTATTGAAAAAATTAAATTCAGGGGTTTCTGTTGTGCTTAAAAAAGATTTAAGAATCAAGCAGAACGCTGATTTTAGGAGGGTTTACAGAGCGGGTAAAGCTGTCCCCGGAAAATTTTTGGTGCTCATATATAGGGAGAATGGGGTCGGTATAACCCGTTTTGGTTTTTCTATATCAAAAAAAATCGGTAAGGCCGTGGTAAGAAACAGAGTAAAAAGGGTTTTAAGTGAAATCTGCAGGCTCCATCTTTTTGAAGTGAAGGAAGGTTATGATATTGTATTTATAGGAAGAAGAGGCGTAGGAGAGGTCAGCTTTAGGGATTTGGAGAAGGAATTTTTTAAACTTATAAAAAAGGCCGGTCTTTATAAGAAGAAACGGGAAAATGGGACTGAGACGTAATGAAAAGGGTGGTTATAAAGCTTATAAGGATATACAAGAAATTTTTTTCTCCCCTTTTTCCCAGAAGCTGCAGGTTTTATCCCAGCTGCTCCCAATTCTCCGTACTTTCCATAGACAGCTACGGATTAATCCTTGGACTTTACTGTACCCTAAGGAGGATCTTTAAGTGCCACCCCTTCAATCCTGGAGGCGTAGAATATCCCCAAGTGTATGAGAATGATTTTGTCTTTAAAGTTATAAAAAGGGCATTAAATGGTTTTAAAATAGTGGGGAATGGTAATTTTTCTAAAAAAGGAGAATACTAGGGGTCTGTTTAAATTAATATGGGAGGTGAAATCTGCAGGGCGTCCGGTGACTGTCTTGATTTAAAAAGGGGGTTAACCGGAATGCAGGTGATGCTATGATAGATGCTATAGTTGATTTTATGGGGCGGTTGCTTCTGTTTTTTTATCTTTTAACAGAAAGTTTGGGAGCTCCCAATTATGGGCTGGCAATTATAATCTTTACTTTTTTTATAAAGCTTATTTTATTTCCCCTTACCCGAAAGCAGTACGTTTCAATGGCTAAAATGCAGGAGATACAGCCAGAGTTACAAAGGATTCAGAAGAAATATAAAAATAATCCCGAAAAATCCCAGCAGGAAATGATGAAGCTCTATCAAAAGCATGGTGTTAATCCCTTTGCCGGTTGCCTGCCTATATTTATTCAGCTTCCCATTTTATTGGCGCTGTTTAAGGCTCTGAAGGACTTTTTTGATCCCCAAAGGCACCCCGACTTTGTTAATATTGAAATGGCAAGCTTTCTATGGGTACCCAATCTTGGAAGTCCGGATCCCATCTTCCTGCCCATTTTGGTTGCCGTAAGCACCTTTGTCCAGCAGAAAGTGTCCATGCACTACGGGGCCGCCGGAGGACCAGGGGAATCAACACAAAAGGTACTTTTGTACTTCATGCCCATCTTCATCGGTTATATCAGCCGAACTTTTCCGGCCGGGCTGGCCCTTTATTGGGTAATGTACAGTTTATTTGGTATTATTGAACAGGTATTGATTAAAAAAAAGACGGTGGTGGTAAAGGAGGAAGCTGGTAAAAAATGAACGGTGTTGAAGCAACGGGAAAAACCGTGGAGGAAGCAATTGAGGCAGGACTAAAGCTTTTGGGTGCGGAAAGGGAGAACGTAAGGGTAGAAATATTGGAGGAACCCAGCAGGGGTTTGTTCGGAATTATAGGAACGAAGCAGGCAAGGGTTAAGCTGGAATTGAAATTGGATGTGCCGACATTGACCAAGGAATTAATCACTGAAATATGTGAAAAGATGGGCGTAGGGGTTTCGGTTCAGCATGAAAAAAGGGGAGATTATTATTATTTTTACATAAGCGGAAGCGGAAAGGACATGGGGATTCTTATCGGGAGAAGGGGTGAAACCCTTGATGCCCTGCAGTACCTGGTTAACTTGGTGGTGAATAAGAAACTTTCCAAGGAAGGAGTTCGGGCAAGGATAATTCTTGATGCCGAGGGATATCGGAAAAAGAGAGAAAAGACCCTTATAAGACTGGCAAAGAGGCTTTCGGAAAAGGTAAAGAAAACGGGGACAAAGGTTGTTTTGGAACCCATGAACCCCCAGGAAAGAAGGGTAATTCACTCAGCCCTGCAGGGGGATGAAAAGATAGAAACTTATAGCGAAGGGGTTGAGCCTTATAGAAAGGTGGTTATAGCGCCAAAGAATAATGAAAGGAATGCCCAGTAAAAAATACTGGGTTTTTTATTACTTTTTTTAGAAAATAGATTTAAAAGCGGTTATATTTAAGATGGGGTGGTTTTTGTGGAATTCGATACCATTGCCGCCATTTCCACGCCCCTGGGCGAAGGGGGAATTGGAATAGTTAGGATAAGTGGCCCCGACGCGTTAAGTATTGCAGAAAAGATCTTTAACCCAAAGGTAAAAAAGAATATTAGGGAATTAAAAAGTCATACTTTAACCTTGGGAAATGTCGTATGTCCCAATACGGGAGAAGTTATAGACGAAGTACTTCTTTCAGTTATGCTCAGCCCCAGATCCTTTACCAAGGAAGATGTGGTGGAGATAAACTGCCATGGAGGAATAATGCCTTTAAAAAGAACCCTGGAAGCCGTACTGGATGCCGGTGCAAGGCTTGCCCAGCCGGGGGAATTCACCAAAAGGGCTTTTTTGAACGGAAGAATTGATTTGGCCCAGGCGGAAGCGGTAATTGACGTTATAAGGGCTAAAACCGAGGAAGGATTAAAGGTGGCCGTGGGAAACCTTGAAGGTTCCCTTTCTAGAAAAATAAAAAAATATATGGACGGAATTACGGATATATTGGCGAGAATAGAAGCTAATATAGATTTTCCCGAGGAAGACCCCGAAGCCTTTATCAGCAGAGATGAGCTTTATGAAATGATTGGAGAAATTGCAAAAGAAATAGAGGAGTTTCTTAGGGAAGGGGAAAGGGGTAAAATATTCCGGGAAGGGTTGAAAGTAGTTATAGCGGGAAAGCCAAACGTTGGAAAGTCCAGTCTTTTAAATGCATTGCTTAAGGAAAAGAGGGCCATTGTTACGGATATTCCCGGTACCACCCGGGACATAATTGAAGAAATGCTTAATATGGGAGGTATTCCTGTAAGAATAATTGACACCGCCGGAATAAGAAAATCCAGGGATAAGGTGGAGAGAATAGGAGTCAGAAGGTCCGAAAAGTCCATTGAAGAAGCGGATCTGGTGCTTTTGGTACTGGATGCCGTTACGGGGATAGAGAAGGAAGATGAGGTAATTATTGAAAAGGTAAAGGATAAAGAATGCATTGTTTTGATTAATAAAACTGACATTACGGGAAAAGTAAACATACCTTTTTATGAAAAGGCCACAGGAAAAGAATGTATAGGAATATCTGCCAAAAAAGGCATAGGTCTTAAGGAAGTGGAGGAAAAAATAAAGGAAAGGGTTTTTAAAGGGGAGATTAATACCACAAGGCCTTTAATAACCCGGGTGAGACATGAACAGGCCCTGAAAAAGGCTTTGGCAAGCCTGAATGAAAGTTTAGAGGCCTGCAGGGACGGGCTGCCTTTGGACATCATTGCCATTGATGTAAGGGAGGCATGGGAAGCCCTGGGTGAAATAACCGGGGATAAGGTGGAAGAAGAAATTTTGAACCGTATATTTGAGGAATTCTGCATAGGCAAGTGAGGTGCTGAGCGTTGCCCTATAATGCCGGAAAGTTTGATGTTATAGTAATAGGTGCAGGGCATGCAGGAATAGAAGCGGCCCTGGCTTCGGCCAGGCTGGGCTGTAAAACCCTGTGTCTTACGGTGAGCATGGACGCAGTGGCTTTGATGCCATGCAATCCTGCCGTAGGGGGGCCGGGAAAGAGCCATCTGGTGAGGGAAGTGGATGCCCTGGGAGGGCAGATGGCCCTGTCCGCTGACAGGACATACATTCAGATGAGAATACTCAACACGGGGAAAGGGCCGGCGGTAAGGGCCTTAAGGTGCCAGTCTGACAAAAAATTGTATCAGGCAGAAATGCTAAGGGTTCTCCAGCAGCAGAAAAATCTCATGGTAAAACAGGCCCTGGTGGAAGAAATAATTTTAAAGGGCACAAGGGTGGAAGGAGTACTTACCCAAACGGGCGCCCTTTACTGGGCTCCTGTGGTTATCCTTGCCAGCGGAACCTATTTAGGTGGCAGGGTGATAATCGGTGAATTAAATTACAGCAGCGGACCGTCGGGGTTTTTCCCTTCAAACAAACTGCCCCAGCAGATGAAAGCCAACGGGATAAAAATGGTCAGATTTTCAACAGGAACTCCCCCAAGGGTGGATAAAAATACCGTTGACTTCTCCGCCATGACTGAGCAGAAGGGGGATGAGGGAGAACTTTATTTTTCCTATATGAGCGAGAATTTAAACAGGCCCAACGTATCCTGTTGGCTCACCTACACCAATGAAAGGACTCATAAGATAATAAAGGATAATCTGCACAAATCCCTCCTTTTTTCAGGAGAGATAAAGGGAGTAGGGCCCAGGTACTGTCCTTCCATTGAAGATAAAGTAGTAAGGTTTGCCGATAAAGAAAGCCATCAGATCTTTTTAGAACCCGAGGGGCTGGGGACAGCGGAGATGTATGTCCAGGGAATGTCCACCAGTCTGCCCGAAGATGTGCAGCTGGAGATACTCCGTTCCATAAAGGGACTGGAAAGGGTGGAAATCATAAGGCCGGGGTATTCCATAGAATATGACTGCCTTGTTCCCACCCAACTTTATCCCACCCTTGAGCACAAACAGATAGAAGGATTTTTCAGTGCGGGACAGGTAAACGGGACTTCAGGATATGAAGAGGCTGCCGCCCAGGGTATAGTGGCCGGTATCAACGGGGCAAGAAAGGTTTTGGGAGAGGAGCCCGTAACCTTCTTGCGTTCCGAAGCATACATAGGGGTATTAATTGACGATCTGGTTATTAAGGGGACCAATGAACCATACAGAATTTTAACGTCCCGGGCTGAATATCGCCTCCTTTTGAGGCAGGATAATGCGGATCTGCGCCTAACGGAAAAGGGAAGGAAGATCGGCCTGGTAAGTGACGAAAGATACGAAAAGTATCTCAAGAGGAAAAAAATGATTGAGGAAGAAATGGAGAAGCTCAAAACCCATAGGGTTAAGCCTGGGGATGAAAGGGTAAAGATGCTACTTCAAAAAAAGGGAAGTGCTCCCATAAAAAACAGCATTACCTACGCGGAACTTTTAAAAAGGCCGGAACTGGATTATAGGGATGTTTTGGAAATCCTTCCCAAGGCAGAAGATGTGCCCAAGGATGTCCTGGAGCAGGTATGGATTGAGCTGAAATATGAAGGGTATATAAAGAAACAGCTGGCCCAGGTGGAAAGATTTAAAAAAATGGAAGACAAAAAGATACCCGATGGTATCTCCTACAGGGACATAAATGGATTAAGAAATGAGGCTAAGGAGAAGCTGGAAGAAATAAGGCCCAAGACTCTGGGACAGGCTTCCCGCATTTCGGGAGTATCCCCGGCAGATATAAGCGTACTTATGATTTATTTGGAGCAGAAGCGAAGAAATGAAAAGAAGGGTGGCGTAAATGAATGAAGAGATATTGCTCAAAGAAGGTAGTCTTCTTATGGGCTTTGAAATGGATGAAAAAACGGCTCAAAGGCTGTTAAAATATTTGCATATTCTTTGGGAATGGAACAAGAGGATTAATTTAACGGCGGAGGCTTCCAGGGAAACGATAATTATAAAGCATTTCCTGGATTCCCTTGGAGGAATAAATTTAATTAAAGAGAAAGAAGGAAAGCTAGCGGATGTGGGAAGCGGAGCGGGATTTCCCGGGATGGTGATGGCGTTGTGCATACCCCGGATGGATACCGTACTCATTGAAAGCATTGGAAAAAAGGGAGAATTTCTAAGGTCGATTATAAGGGAGTTGGGAATGGAAAATGCATCGGTGGAAGTGGCGAGGGCCGAGGATTTGGGTAGAAATCCGGATTTTAGGGAATGCTTCGATTATACTACCATAAGAGCTGTGAGCAGCCTCAGGGTTATTGTGGAATACTGCCTCCCCCTTTTAAAAAAAGGGGGATTTATGCTTGCCTATAAGGGACCCGGGGTATACGAGGAAATAAAGGAGGCGGGGAATGCTTTGGAAGTTATGGGGGGCTCGGTGGTTGAGGTTTATGAATATGAGCTCCCCTATACCGGGGAAAGGAGAAGCATTGCTTTAATAGAAAAGATAAGGGAAAGTCCCCGTAAATATCCCCGGAGAGCGGGTATTCCCCAAAAAAGACCCCTGTAGAAAAATACTTCCATGGAAGGAAGTTTTTTTTAATGTGTGGAATAAGAAACTTATAAGGTTTTCCGGTGGTGGTAGGAATTATGGGAAAAGTAATTGCAGTGGCAAATCAAAAGGGAGGGGTAGCCAAGACAACCACAGCGGTGAACTTGGGAGCATGCCTTGCCTTAAGGGGAAAAAAGGTGCTGGTGATTGACATTGATCCCCAGGGAAATGCCAGTAGCGGACTGGGAGTGGACCGACTGAACCTCAAAGGATGTATATATGACGTTATAATAAACGGAGTTCCCATAGATCAGATAATAGTGGAAACAAAAATAGAAGGTCTCCATGTGGTTCCGGCAACTCTGCGTCTGGCAGGGGCAGAAATCGAGCTGGTTTCAGCCATATCCAGGGAAGTAAAACTAAAGAAAGCCTTGGCACCCGTTAGGGATAACTACGACTTTATTCTAATTGACTGTCCTCCTTCTTTGGGACTTCTTACGTTAAACGCCCTTACGGCGGCGGATAAAATTTTGATCCCCATTCAATGTGAATATTACGCCCTGGAAGGACTGGGACAGTTGATGAATACCATCAAACTTATAAAAAAGCACCTTAATCCCCATTTGGAACTTGAAGGCGTTGTGCTCACCATGTTTGATGCCCGAACCAACCTTTCCATTCAAGTTGTGGAAGAAGTGAAGCAGTACTTTAAAAATAAGGTTTTCAAAACCATTATTCCCAGAAACGTAAGACTTAGCGAAGCACCAAGCCACGGAGAGCCGGTGATTACTTACGACCCGAAGTCCAGGGGTGCGGAAGTATACAATGAACTGGCAGGTGAAATTATCGAAAATGGCTAACAGGAAGGCTTTGGGAAAGGGGCTTAAGGCATTATTCCCCGATGCCATAATAGATGATGAGACCAGGGAAGACGGCGTGGGAAGAATAGAGATGGTCCCGGTGGAAAGACTGGTTCCCAATAAATTTCAGCCCAGGAGAGATTTTGATGAGCAAAAATTGAAGGAACTGGCGGATTCCATAAAGGAGCACGGGGTAATTCAGCCCATAGTGGTCCGTGCCCTGGAGAGAGATAAATTTGAAATAGTTGCGGGGGAAAGGCGCTGGAGAGCGTGCAAAATGCTGGGAATAGAAAGTATCCCCGCGGTTATTAAGGAATATACCAGCAGGCAGCTTACGGAAATTGCTTTAATAGAAAATATTCAAAGGGAAGACCTAAACCCCCTGGAGGAAGCCCATGCCTATGATATTTTGATTAAGGAGTTTTCCTTTACCCAGGAAGAGCTAGCAAAGAGAATAGGAAAGAGCAGGCCCTTTGTGGCAAATATGCTAAGGCTTATGCAGCTGGAAAAGGAAGTACAGAAAATGATAGAAGAGAAGAAGATAAGTGCCGGCCATGCCAGGGCTCTACTGGCTGTTAAAGGAAAAGAGCAAGTATTGCTGGCAGAAAAGATTGTAAATGAAGGTTTATCCGTACGACAGACCGAAGAGCTGGTAAGGGAGTGGGTGGAAAAGGAAAGGGAGCTCAGAGAAAAGAGGAAAGGGAAAAAGGGTTTAATTAAGGAAAAACCGGCATACATAGAAGAAGCGGAGGAAAAGCTTACGGAAGTTCTGGGAACGAAGGTTAAAATCCAGGGAAAAAATAAAGGAAAGATAGTTATAGAGTACTACAGCGAAGAGGAGCTGGAAAGATTACTGGAGCTCATGATAGGTTGAAAAGGGAGCGGATAAAACCGCTCCCTTTAATGTTTCACGTGAAACACTTTTGCTGTCAGCTTTTTTATTTACTATTCGGCTTAAAGAAAATAATTCCTATGCTCTGCAACAGTGAAAGGAAATTTACTGCAAATTTAGCCTTATTCATGATTTCACTATACAAAGATACTTTTTAAGTATCGTTAGTGGTTCTATGCTTCAGTTTTCTTTACTTGCAAACTCACGCCGTACATCTCAAAGCGCAGTGTTATGGACAAAACCGGTTGCCCCAAATCGGCGTCCATACGATAGAATGGCTGGCGCTCATCTTTTACTCACACCTCCCGGTTTGATCGGTGTTCGTTAAGTCGTCTCGCAAACCGCAGCAGAGTCAATATAAAATTTACTTAGATGACTTGTCTGTATATTGAGAAACAGATTGAGATGCTTCCTTAATGTTTCACGTGAAACATTTTTATTGCTGGTTGTTCCTTATTATCTCTTCAACTTTATCCAGATCCTCCTGGATTTCCTTTAGCAGTGATGGGGCATCTTCTGCAGGTTTACCCTTATTAATTTCTTCGCTGTACATGCTGGTGAGGGTAACTATTTTTTCAGCAACGTCCCTTAATATTTTGGCTTCCTCGCTGGGGTCGTTTTCCAAAGCCTTGGAGATCCTTTTGGAACTGTTTACAACTCCTTCGGTTAAAAAGTTCCAGTGCCACTTGCTTATAGATTTATTTTCCTTGGCCTCATTGGTCTGAATCAGGGATTCGAGGTTGCCCTTAAGTAATGAAAAGGCCTGGTTTGTGGAAATCTGTGGCTCTTTTTTTCCATCGGATCCCGTGCAGCCAAGGGCTGATAAAATAAGAAAAAATAAAATAAGTGCAGCCAGTGATTTTTTCAAAAAATAAGACCTCCTTATTTTTGATTCTGCGCTTTTTACTATACCAGAAAAAAACACAGGTCACAAGACGATAAATTCAGCCTGTTGACAAAGGGTATCTGCTGCAGTTTTTTCGCTTCTGGAACTCACACTGGACATCCCTAAATTCGGCGTCCGTGCCTCAATTAGGGCTGGCGCCAGCGTACATACTCGCTTTGCCAAGAGCTGTTAGCCGGCGTTCATTAAGTCTTTCTCAAACCGCAGCAGATATCTCTAGGATTATTAGTCTAAATTCTGAAATTTACAATTAGCTTCTTCTCCCACGGTTGTCCCGAATTAATAATAAAAAATATTCAAATACTAAGGCAAAAAGTAGGAGGAAAATAAAATTGAGCAGGGAAAGATATATCAAATATGGCGGTGTTGCCTTTAAAGCCAAGGCGGATCCTAAAAAAATTAATGATTTTGTAAGGGATCTGCCGCCGGAAAAGAAGCTTTCCATGTACGGGGTGGTTTCGGAGCTTAAAAAGCACGGCCTAATTGAAACGGAGCCCAAATACAGCAGCATAGATGATGAAGTGATTCCTTTTATGGAATAGGTTTCTTCTGATCGGCATCCGGGCGGTCATTATTTTATATATTTATATATTTATATATTTTTACATGCTGAAAACGGAGGTTTTGAGCTTGCTGGGGAACATTGTAAATGCGCTGTCCATAATTGTGGGGACCCTCATTGGCAGACTCCTTGGAAAGGGCTTTTCCGAAAATATTAAAACAACGGTTCTACAGGGATTGGGGGTGGGGGTTCTTTTGGTGGGGCTTACCATGGCCCTGGAAACTAATAAGATAATTATTGTCCTGTTGAGTATTCTTTTAGGCGCCCTGGTTGGTGAAATTATTGGCATAGAAGAATTCCTTGACCGTCTTGGAAGGTCCCTTGAGGAAAAGTTAAGCGCCGGTGGAAGGGGTGGGGATTTTGCCAAGGGATTTGTTACCGGAAGTTTAATCTACTGCGTGGGAGCCATGGCCGTCATGGGAGCCCTGGAAAGCGGCCTTTCGGGCAATCACAGCATCCTTTTTGCAAAATCCCTGCTTGACGGGGTAATGTCCATTGTTTTGGGCTCAACCCTGGGGATTGGAGTGGCGTTTTCGGCCCTTACAGTTATTGCTTATCAGGGAAGCATTACCCTTTTAGCCCAGTGGATCAGCAGGTTTATGTCTCAGGAAGTTGTGGCGGAAATGAACGCCGTGGGAGGACTGCTGATAGTGGGCATAGCCTTAAAAATCCTTGAGATAAAAGAAATAAAAGTGGGAAACCTTCTCCCGGGAATTTTGGCAGCCTTTATTTTAGGGGTGATTTTTCAGTCGTTGGGAATGTTATAGTTTATTGCCCGGTTTTTTTAAAAATTTAACCGCTTCAGCCTTTGCGGAATCATAAATGATTTTTAAGGGGACTCCCGTTTTTATTGCCAACTCCTCACAGTGAGCATATTCCGGGGAAAGTGTGCCCGTTTCCGGACTGTATTTCACGTCAACATGTCCATAGGGAGTTTTTATTTTAAGGACTGACCAGCGAGCTTTATATCGTTTTTCCGTTCTCATGCGGCAGCCAAAGGTAGAGGTTTCCCTTAAAATGAGCCGGCTTAGTGCTTCCATCCGGTTTGGGGGGCTTAGAACCGTAAGTTTGGTTCCGGGCCTGTTTTTTTTCATGAAAACGGGCGTAATGTAGAAGTCCAGGCCCCCTTCTTTAAAAATCAATTTCTCCAGGTATGTATAGAATTCCGGGTTCATATCATCTATGTTTGCTTCTATGATGCCTATGGTTTCCTGTTCCCATTCTTCATTTAAGCTGTCTTTAACTGTTTTACCCAAAATAATGCGCAGAACATTGGGATGGGGAAGATCTCTTTTTCCGGCGCCGTATCCACAGTTCATAATTTTCATGGTGGGAATGGGACCGAAATTTTCAGCCAGGGTGGTTACCAGTGCGGCCCCCGTGGGAGTTACCAATTCCCCTTCCCCGGGACTTTCCCGCAGGGGAACACCCTTAACCAGTTCCAGGGTTGCTGGAGCAGGTACGGGTAGCAGTCCGTGCTGGCATTTAACCGTTCCTCCTCCCAGGGGGAGGGGTGAGGCAATAATTTTTTCTGCATTGAGATAGTAAAACCCGTAAACGGAGCCCACCACATCCACTAGGGCATCCACTGCTCCCACTTCGTGGAAGTGGACTTTAGAAACAGAAATTCCATGGACTTTGGCCTCGGCCTCCGCCAGCTTTGAAAAAACCCTTATGGAAGTTTCCTTTACCCTTTCGGGAAGAAAACTTTCCTTTATTATGTTCTCAATATCCTTTAGATGTCTTGGGGGCTGCTTTTCTTCAGCCATCACTTCCACCCGGGAAGCCCTTATTCCCTTCTTGCTGACTGTTGCATGTTTAATTTCATATCCCGAAAGATTGAGCAGGTTAAGGCCTTTTTTCAATTCTTCTAAGGGAATTCCCACATCCAAAAGGGCTCCCAGCAGCATATCCCCGCTTACGCCCGAAAAGCAGTCAATGTATGCGGTTTTCACCTGTTACACCCCGATTTGATTATTGAGTAAGCTAGAGCTGCGGCTCCAAAGCCGTTATCGATGTTGACAACTCCCACCCCGGTGGCACAGGTGTTGAGCATGGTGAGCAGTGCCGCCAGCCCGTTGAAGCTGGCGCCGTACCCAATGCTTGTGGGTACCGCTATCACGGGTTTATCCACCATGCCTGCAACGACGCTGGGCAGGGCACCGTCCATACCAGCCACCGCAACGATCACCTGGCCGCACTCTATTTCTTTAATTTTATCCAGAAGCCTGTGAATTCCCGCTACCCCCACATCATAAAGACGATTCACCTTAACCCCGAGAAACTCCAGCGTTACCGCTGCTTCCTCGGCAACCTTTAAGTCCGAAGTGCCCGCACTTATTACGCTTACGCATCCCAGGCAGGGAGCTTTGGTCCGCCGGGCGGCAATGATTCCGGGTTTTTTATAAAACCGCGCCTCAGGGATTTTTTTTACCACTGCCTGATATTGTTCCGGCTCTGCCCGGGTTATAAGCACGTTGCTTCCCTTTTCCCAAAGGGAAAGGGCAATTTTCTGCACTTCTTCAGGGGATTTTCCCATACCCAGTATTACTTCGGGCATTCCCTTGCGCAAGGCCCTGTGATGGTCCGTTTTGGCAAACCCCAAATCCTCGTATGGGCGGTATTTCAGGGTGTCCACGGCTTCATCAATGCTCATTTTTCCTTCCTTTACATCTAAGAAAAGACGGCGCAGCTCTTCATTTTCCATTGCTGCATATAGCCTCCTTGGAGAAAAAGCCTGTTAAACTCCCGGGTTTAAGGCCCGAGGGTTCAGAGGGTTTTTGGGTAATTTAAAGTTTTTTTCTTCAGTTAATATTAGTACATAGCCCTTAAAAACGTCAAACAAAAATGAAAGGGTGCCATTTTCCTCTATAATACAGTGTTGCAAGAAGGGAAAAGACCTTTTTCGTTGAATAAAAGTACTAGCTTTTTATATTCTTTCTTTAAGGATAAAACTGAAACCGCAGGTTTTGAGGTGCTTAGAAGATGAACTATTCCTTTATTTTAGACCTTATAAAACAGAACTGGGATTTAGCAATGCTTTTTCTTTTTGTTTTAACAATGATTCTTGTTGCCGCTTTAATTGTCATGGGTCTAAAAATAAGGGATATTAAAAGGCAGGTAAAGAAGCTTCAAGACGTTGAAATACCGGATTTTCCCCAGGACCTTGGAGAAATAAAATTGGAATTTAGGAAATTGGAAGATAAGCTTGAAACTTCACTGCGCCATGTGGCGGTGGAGAGGTATAGTGCCTTTAAAGATGTGGGTAGCGATTTGAGCTTTTCTGTGGCCCTTTTGGATGATCATGGAAGCGGTGTGGTAATAACTTCTCTTTATGGGAGAAATGAAACCAGAACATATGCGAAACCTGTGGTAAATGGTGATTCCAGATATAAACTAAGTGGTGAGGAGGTTGCCGCTATCAGAAAGGCCATGGAGAAATAATTTTTTTGGGATGGCGTTTTTGGAAAATAATAAGCCTCATAGGAAAAACAACAGGTGGAAACTGTGCACTCTGCTCGAGAAAGAATACGAAAATTTGGCAACAGGCGCAGAGATGTTCAAAACAAAAAACTCTGCTTTGGCGGAGTTTTTTGTCTTTTTGGGAATTATATATTAAGCGGAGAGTGATTTTTATGGTTTTTTTTGCCCATAGGCAGGATGCGGGGAAAAGGCTGGCTGAGGAATTAAAAGAGTTTGAAAACAGCAATGCCGTTGTTGTGGCTGTGCCCAGGGGAGGGGTTGCGGTAGCCGAGCCTGTGGCAGAAAAGCTGAAAGCACCCCTGGAAGTAGTGGTTCCCAGGAAAATCGGTATGCCCGATAACCCTGAACTGGCCGTTGGTGCCCTTTCCCCCGACGGTTCCGTAGTTTTGAACCACCAGCTTTTGTGGTGGTATGGGCTTAGTGAAAAGGAGCTTAAACCCCTAATTGAAAAGGAACTGGGTGAGATCAAGCGTAGGATGGAGCTTTACAGGCGTGGAAGAAAGCCTTTGGATGTCAGGGACAAGCATGCCATTCTCGTTGACGACGGGATAGCCACGGGTTATACAATGTTTGCGGCCATAGAGTTTTTAAAGAAACAGGGGGTTGCGGAAATAACTGTGGCAGTGCCGGTGGCCCCTAAGGATACCGCAAAGGAATTGTCCAGAAGGGTTCAAAGGACCGTTATTCTGCATATCCCTGAGGTTTTTTACAGTGTGGGCCAGTTTTATGGGAACTTTGATCAACTAACGGATGAAGAAGTGATTAATATTTTGGAAAAGTGGAAATAATAGCACAAGAAAAAAAGCTGGAGGTGCACGCAGCATGGGCAGAATCATTGCCGTTGATGAAGATTTAAGCGGTCTAAAGGAAGCTCTGGCCGGCCGGGGCTACAGTGTTGTGGGCTTGGGAGAAGAGGATATTAAAAAGGCCGAAGCCGTTGTGATAAGCGGTATGGATCAGAACATGATGCTTATGGAAGATATTAAAACAAAAGTTCCCGTAATCAGTGCGGAAGGCAAAACCCAGGGGGAAATCATAAAAGATCTTGAGGAATATTTTGAAAACCTGCATTAAAGTAATAAAACCGCCTCGGCAGGGGCGGTTTCAGGCTGTCGACAAACGTTATTTGCTGCAGTTTTCTCACTCCAGAACTCACGCCGGACATCTCTAAACAAAGCTTAAAGGCAAAACCGGACCGCCCCAAATTCGGCATCCGTGCCTCAGGTTGGGGCTGGCGCCAACCTCCTGTTGGCGCCTCCCGGTTTTGCCTTACGCTTTGCCAAGAGCTGTTAGCCAGCGTTCGTTAAGTCGTTTCGCAAACTGCAGCAGATACCTCATTAGATTTGCTAAGGTATTTTGTCTACAGTCTAAAACCGCCTCGGCAGGGGCGGTTTTTTTATTTTAGACTGTTTTATGTATTTTTATAGCCTTTGGAAGACAGATTTTTACCAAAGCATGTCCCCCTGGGAATCTTTTTTATAGGAAAGGGCCTTTTTGTATCCATAATAAATGCTTAAGGAAATTTTTTGAGCCATTTTCATTACCAAACTCAGCCGGGTGTTTTGAAGGACGAAATATTCCATGAATCCTCCCACGTTGATTATCCCCGTGAAATGAATATCCCCCACCTCCGGCAGTTGTTTATTTACTCCCGCCCCGGGTTTTAAAGCTCCGGGAGCAAGGGTTATCTTGCCGATGCTTGTGGATCTTCCCAGGGAAGCATCAACGGCTACTATCAGGGGTTTAAAATGCCTGCTTTTAATGTCTTCTATTTTCTTTTTTAGGTTATTGGCGTGGATAGGATCCTCCAAAGTTCCGTAAACAATGGGTTTTACATCTCCCATTTCCAAAAGATTTGTACCCACCAGCGGTCCCAGGCAGTCCCCTGTGCAGCGGTCTGTTCCAATTCCCACAACCACAACGGGCCTTATTAATCCTGGATTTATCTGCAGCAGAAGCTGGGCAAATCTGCTGCTCAGCTTTTGTACTGCCGTTGGTTCTTGATAATGGCAGTAGATTTTCTGGCTTTCTTCTTTAGATAACAGAGATTTGGTATTAGATTCGGACATCCTTGTTTCCTCCTGTTTTACTTGCATGCTTAAATTATTTACTAAATTTAAAAAATTTATGCGCTTTTAGGTTCAGTGCTCTGCTTTTATTGAATAGGTATTCTTTATACAGGTTGTTTTTTTAGGAGGAAAAATATTGTTGCATTTAAGCCGAAGGAGCTTCAAAATCGGATGTGCATATATGGGTGCTGTGGTTGGGGCGGGCTTCTGTTCAGGGCAGGAAATCATTCAATTTTTTTTAGTATTTGGCCCCCAGGGCCTTTGGGGGATTGTCCTTTCCGCATTTCTATTTGCCCTATTTGGGGCAGTGGTAATTTATCTGGCAAGCTGTATGGAGGTGCGTTCTTACGGGGAATTTATTTCCATTTTGCTGGGCCAAAAGGCGGGCCTAATCATGGATATTCTCATCACTCTTTTTTTGGCCGCGGGTCTTTGCATTATGTTTACAGGAAGCGGTGCATTATTTACAGAGCACCTGGGCATTGAAGAAAATATAGGCTATTTTATCACTGCCCTCTTAACTGCAGCCACCGTGCTTGGGGGAGGGGAGGGAGTTTTAAGAATAAATTCATTCCTGGTCCCTTTAATGTTTGTTGTAATTTTAGTGGTATCTGCAGCTTCCATTGCCGTGGGGGACCACGGAATTTTAGAAGCTGCGAGGCCCAGAGGGGCTTTTAATTTTATGCTGGTTAAAAATTGGGTGGCGTCGTCATTTTTATATGTTTCTTATAATATGATAATAGCCGCAGTAATTTTATCTTCCCTGGAATTAAAAAATACCCCTGATGATGTATTGGGAAGTATAATAGGAGGGATGGGTTTAGGCTTTTTAGCCTTTGCTGTGGGAACCGCCGTTTTAAAAAATTGGGACTTGGTTTTTCACTATGAAATACCAATGTTGCGCTTAGGGGAAAAAATAAGTCCCCTATTTAAATATTTTCTTGCTCTGGCCCTTTGGATATCAATGTATACTACTGCTGTGGCCAATGCTTTTGGGCTGACAAGAAGGATTGAATCCTTGCCTTTCATAAGAGGGGCAGGGAGGGGCAAGGTGCTGGGAATAGCGGCAATATTTTTAACCTATCCCTTTTCCAAAATTGGATTTGCTCGGTTAATCGGCGGAATATATTCCCTTTTCGGTTGGGCCGGTTTGCCAATGCTTTTTGTAGTGTTGTTTAAAACCTTTATATTGTTGAAAAAATAAAATTATTTAGCTTATCGACAAAAGGCATCTGCTTCAGTTTTCTTTACTTGCGAACTCACGCCGGATAGCTCTAAGCGCAGTGTTATGGGCAAAACCTAGCCGCCCCAATTCGGCGTCCATGCGAGAGAATGGCTGGCGCTCATCTTTTGCTCGCGCTTCTCGGTTTGTTCGGCGTTCGTTAAGTCGTTTTGCAAACTGCAGCAGATATTTCATGAGATTTACTAAGATGATTTGTCTTCAGCCTGATTATTTTTTTGATTATTGGCATAATATTCCTTAAAGGAAGTGGGGGAAAATTATAGAATAAAGAGGAAACACACCGTATTTCAACTTTAACTTAACAAAGGGGGGGGAAGCCCTTGGGTCCCTTACATTGGAGTGGGAAAAAAATAAAATTGAATTTACTTTTTTTAGGGTTTATTTTGGGACTATCAATTTTCCTTGCGGCGGGATGCGGGGGTTTTTCAGCCAAGGCGAAGGCTCCCTCGAAGGAAACGGATAAGCCTGCAGTAAAGTCAGAGGTTTTTCCGAAAATGGTTACGGTTTATTTTGCCACCGATGACGGTTATATGGTGCCCGTAACCTACTCCGTCAACAAGTCCAGCAGCGGAAATGTGGTTAAATTTGCCGTGGAAAAACTCCTTTTAGGTCCGGAAAGCAAATACCTTCTTCGGACCATTCCCGAGGAAACAAAGCTCAGGAACTGGCATATTAACAGCCATACCGTTGTTGTGGATTTTTCCAAGGAATTTTTGAAAATGGACAGCCGGGATCAGGTGGTTATGGCGGTGAATTCCCTCTGTTTAACCCTCGGGAATATTCCTGAGATCAAGGATGTCCAGATTTTAGTGGAGGGTAAAGTGGTGGAAAAAATTCACGGGGTAAATACCGATCAGCCCCTGGAAAAACAGTATATTAATTACAGCGGGGAAATGAATCCCGAAGCCACCTATAAGGTTTATTTCAGCGACCCCTATGCGATGTACATGGTACCCGTGACTTTAGCTGCTTCAGCCAACGCTAATCTTCCCCGGAAAGCCGTTGAGGATTTACTCCATGGGCCTTATACAGAGGGGCTTGGACCTACGGTTATGCGGGGTACAAGGCTTTTGGGCCTTGATGTTGAGGATGGGACGGCAACGGTAAATTTAAGCGGGGAAGCTTTAGGATACGGTGGGGGAAGCACGGCAGAAATTATGTTTGTAAAATCCCTCCTTTTAACTCTAGGGCAATTCCCGGAGGTGAAGAGGGTTCAAATTCTGATTGAAGGAGAAAAACTTGATTATCTGCCTGAGGGGACGGAAATAGGAAAACCCATTGAACCCCCAAAATATGCAAACTTGTACGAGGAGAGCATGTAAACGGGCGGCGCAATGCCGCTCTTCTTATCTTTCCTCCAAAAAAATTCCTTAATAAGAGGTGATGGGTTGTTTAATGGGATATGCCGTTGTAGGTGTTGTAGGTCATGGGGATCATGAAAAAACAGAATTGCTTAAAGCGATGACGCTAATGGATGCGGATACACTGCCGGAAGGAGAAAAAGGGGGAATTTCCGCAGAATTGGGGTTTTACTCCATGAACCTTCCCGGCGGCAAAGGGTTGACCTTTATTGATGTTCCCGGTCAAGAGAAATTTCTCCCCCGGGTGATTATCGGGGCGGGGAGCATGGAAATTTTTATGTTGGTGGTGGCCGGGGATGAAGGAATAATGCCCCAGACCAGGAAACATATGGACATAATGAACCTGTTGGGCATTACCCGGGGAGTGGGCGTGATTACCAAAGTAGATCTGGTGTCTTCCCAAAGATTAAAGGAAGTGGAGAATGAGATAAAAGGGTTTCTTTACAGCATTTATAAGAGGGAATTTCCCGTGGTTTCCGTATCGGTAAAGACCGGCAGCGGGTTAAAAGCCCTTTCTTTGGAGTTTGCAAAAATAATGGATGACCTATCCCATAAAGAGCCGGGTCCTTTCATGAGAATGCCCGTGGACAGGATATTTTCTAAAAAGGGAATGGGCACCGTTATTTCGGGCACCCTGTGGTCGGGCAGTGTTAGTCCCGGAGACATAGTGGAAATCATTCCTCCCAAGGTTTCCCTTAGGGTGAAAGAGGTTTGGGTGCACGGGGAGAAGCTTGAAAAGGCCTTCCGGGGGCAAAGGGTTACCCTTAATATAGACGGCCTTTCCCGGGGAGGGATAAAGGAGGGCTATACTGTACAAACTCCCGGATATTTTGAAAATTTAAGTACGGTAGTGGATGGGGAGCTCATCCTGTTTGAGGATGTTCAAAGGACCATAAAACCCCTTAAAAACATGGAAAGGATACGTTTCCATCACGGAACGGCAGAAATTTTGGGCAGGGCTGTTCTCCTGGACAGGGATTTTCTGAAGCCGGGAGAAAGGGGGTATGTTCAGTTCATATTGGAAAGCCCTATTGCTGCACTGCCCCATGACAGGTATATCTTAAGAACATATTCACCTCCCAGAACCATAGGCGGAGGCACCGTTATACTGCCCGGGGCTCCAAGGAAAAGGCGTTATGATGAATTTTCATTGAACCTCTTGAAAGCTATGCACAAAGGCACTTTGGAGGAAAGGGTGGCGGCTTTGGCGGAAAACTACCCCGGGGGTCTGGTGGATCTGAACAGGGCGGTAAAACTGTTGGGAATAGATGGTGAGGATCTTCGCAGCAAAGCCGGAAAAAGGGGAAAATTTAAGCTTTTGGGTGGGGAAAAAAGGGAGGTTATAATGGGCCGGACTTCCTTTTTCAAACTTGTCAATAAACTTAGAAGGGAGCTTTCGGTCTATCATCGGTCCTTTCCCTTGAGAACGGGTATTCCCAAGGAGGAGCTGCGCCCTCTGCTTTTTAAAGGATATGATGAGTGGGAGTATGATATACTATTGAAGGAAATGGAAAAAGAAGGCATTATTAAGATTAAAAGGGGGGTGGTTAGTCTTTGGGAGCATGAACCGTCTCCCACCGGGAAACAGCTACGGAAAATAAAGCAGGTGGAAGAAAAACTTTTAGAAAATCTTTTTAAGCCCGTTCCATGGTCCGTAATTAAAAGGGAGCTCTTTTATTTTAACAGCAAAGAGGGAGAAGAAATCCTTAATTACCTTGAAAGAAAGGGAAAAGCTGTACGGGCGTCAGAGGACATCTGTTTTCACCGCGAGGCTGTGGAAAGGGCAAAAAAAATCATTAAAGGTCATTTTAAAAGCCATGATACCATGAGTGTGGGCCAGGCCAGGGATCTTCTCGGAAGTTCAAGAAAGTATGTGATACCACTTCTGGAGCATCTGGATCGGGAGGGCTTTACCCGAAGGGTAGGGGACGTAAGGTATTTAAACCGGAAAAATTAATAAAGAGGAGATGTTTTTAGGGGGAAGAAGGTATGAAAAGACTTGTTAGGGCGGGTGTAATAGCTGCTGTCTACGTTGCCCTTTGTGTTGTATTGCAGCCCATAAGCTATGGGGTAATACAGCTCAGAATTGCCGAGGCCATGACGGTGCTACCAATTTTATACAGGGAGGCTGTTTTGGCCATTTTTGTAGGTGTTCTTTTAGCCAATATTTATGGAGGGCTTGGGATAGCCGATATAGTGGTGGGAAGCCTTACCAGTCTTGTCGCAGCATATCTTACCTATGTTTTTCGGAACTCATGGGCGGCGTATCTTCCACCAATCCTGCTTAATGCCTTCATCGTAAGCATTTATCTTCATATCCTTCTTAACTTTCCCTATTGGGCAACGGTGCTGAGCATCGGAGTAAGCCAGACCATAGTGGTTTTTGGTTTGGGATATCCCCTTATAAGGTATCTCCGCAGGTATGAAGAAAAAAAATCTAAAGATTAAAGGAGTATTGGGGGAGCGGATAAGTTTAAGCATACTGTTTAAAAAATTAAATAATTATTAAACAAAACCTTTTAATTAAAAAAGGAATAAACACCTTTTTTGACGAATACTTAACTGGCTATCTGCCTCAAGGCTTTGGTTTGGGGGGTGACAAAAGCGGCGGGCAGGTTTGTTTTATGAGTTAATGATTGGCTCACAAAATTTTTAAAGAAAGGAGATGGGTGTGGAGTGCTCATTATTGAGACCATTGGACTTTGCGTTCTGGTCATGGTATTTTGTCTTTTTTTTGTTAATGCCGTTGAAGCCCTCGCAGAACAAATAGGCCTTTCCCAAACAGCTGCAGGAAGCGTTTTAGCTTCTCTGGGAACGGCAACCCCCGAAACCCTGGTTCCCGTTATTGCCATACTTTTTGGTGGCAGCGGAGGACACGGACATGACATAGGGGTTGGTGCTATTCTAGGTGCACCCTTCATGCTTACAACCATTGCCTTGGGGGTTGTAGGATTGACCGCTGTTACACAGGTCATAATCGGCAACAGAAAAACCCCCTACCTAGATCTGGAGCCTGGTATTCTCCGCAACTTTAAATTCTTCTTTGTTTTTTATCCCCTGGCAATTATTGCTGCATTAATTGGTTCTCGTCCTCTCAACTATGCACTGGGTGTTTTCCTTCTCCTGGGATATGCCTACTTCGTTTATATCACCTTTAAAACTCCAGGGGAAGAAGCCGGTGGTGAAGTGGCAGCTGCTTCGGAAGGTGCAGAAGAGGAAGAAGAGCATGCAGACCTGTGGCTTAATAAAATCTTTCGCTTCAAAGAGCCTCCTGTATGGCTGTCCGTTGTTCAGCTTGTTGGTGGTTTTGTTTTAATGGCTTATACCATTAAGGTTTTTGCCGACATGCTGGGTACCCTGTCAGAGGTTTATGGAATTCCCGCAGCTGTGCTGTCCCTTGTGGTGGCACCCTTAGCAACGGAGCTTCCGGAGGTGGGCGGCGCCAGCGTATTCTGGACCGCAAGGCACAAGGACACCCTTGCCCTCGGAAACATTACCGGAGCAATGGTGTACCAGAGCTCCATTGCCGTGTGTCTGGGACTCTTTCTTACGGATTGGAAGCTTACCGGTGACGTAGCTGCAAGTATTGTGGTAGCCCTTCTTTCCGGTGGAATTATTTTCGGTTATTATCTCATGAAGAAGCGTCTATCGGCATGGGTTGTTTTCACAGGCTGCTTCTTCTACATTGCGTATCTTTTCTATATTTTCTCCTCAGGGATAGGGGGAGTTTAATCCCCGGTTTCCCTTTAATTTATGGAGTTTGATAAAGGAGCGGCATATATTTTGACAAAAATGGGGCGGCTCTTGATAAAGGTCTCAAGGGCCGCTTTTTGTGAAAAATTTTTCATACCAATGATGTAAAATAAAAGATGCAAAACATCAGGAAAAGGGATAAACAAGGGGCTGAGGTTTGTGAGTATTCCCTTTATTGTAATGAATTTGCTGGGGGGACTAGCTCTATTTATATATGGAATGCGGACCATGGGTGAAGGTCTGCAGAAGGTAGCTGGGGACAGGCTCAGGAAATTCCTTGAGACTTTAACCAGCGTTCCCATCGTGGGAGTTTTAGCAGGAACCGTAGTAACCGCTATTATTCAGAGCAGCAGTGCCACGACGATTATGGTGGTTGGTTTTGTAAATGCAGGCCTTATGACCCTAAGGCAGGCCATAGGAGTAATAATGGGAGCAAATATCGGGACAACCATTACCGCCCAGCTTATTGCCTTTAAACTGGATAAGTTTGTCATGCCCATAATTGCCGTGGGTTTTGCTATGTATTTTATTAGCAAAAGCAAACGTTACAAATACCTGGGGCAGGTAATTTTGGGCTTTGGTGTCCTCTTTCTGGGTTTGAATATTATGTCGGATTCCATGTATCCCCTACGGGAATACGAAGGATTTACCAAACTGATGGCGGATTTTGGCCGCTATCCTTTGGTTGGTGTAGTGGTTGGTATTATCATGACTGTCCTTATCCAGAGCAGCAGTGCCACCATTGGTATGCTCATTGCCGTTGCTTCCCAGGGGCTTGTTCCCTTGGATGCAGCCATACCCATTTTGCTGGGGGATAACATAGGAACCTGCGTTACTGCAGTTCTGGCCAGTGTTGGGACAAGCCTGACAGCGCGAAGGGCAGCGCTGGCCCATGTCTTCTTTAATACTTTTGGAGCTATTATTTTCCTTACGTTTCTTCCCTTTTTTAAAGAATTCGTCCTCTATATTTCCCCGGCTAATGATATAGCCCGTCAGATTGCCAATGCCCATACTTCCTTTAATTTAGTGAATACGATTATTTTCTTACCCCTTATAAGATTACTGGAGAAGGTAGTGTGCTTGGCTGCTCCCGGTGAAGAGGTACAGATAAGGAGGGGGCCTATATATTTGGATGAAAGGGTGCTCACAAGTCCCAGTATTGCCCTTTCCCTTGCCACGAAGGAAATTATACGCATGGGAAAAATAAGCTTTGACAATCTTGAAAAAGCGGTGCAATCCTTTGTCAACAAGGATTATAATCTAATAAAACAGATCAAAGACATGGAGGAAGTTATAGATGAACTGGAAAAAGAGATAACTTTCTACCTTGCAAAAACTGCCCAATATTCCATGACTCCTTCCCAATCAGAGAAGCACGGGGGGCTCATACATGCAGTGAACGATTTTGAACGGGTAGGAGATCATGCGGAAAACATTGCAGATCTTGCGCAAAAGAGAATAGAAGAAAACCTTCCTTTCAGTGATCAGGCCATCAATGAGTTGGAGAATATGCACAAATATTTAATGGATACTTTGTACCTTTGCATTCCCACCCTGGAAAAGGAAGACAGGAAGTTGGCTGAAGAAATTGTGGAGCGGGAGCATCAAATTGACTTGATGGAAAAGAAGCTGCGCAAGAATCATATAGAAAGATTGAACGCAGGTCTCTGTTATCCCGCTTCGGGGGTTGTTTATCTGGATCTGCTCAGCAATCTGGAGCGGGTGGGAGATCATGCCCACAACATTGCTCAGGTAATTTTGGGAGAGATTTTTCCCACTGTGGAATTAAATATATCAAAAGAGGGAAAAGAGGCAAAAGATGAAGAAGGGGAGAAACAAAATAAATAAGTAAAGAAAATAAGGGTCCCTTTAAAAAGGGATTTTTTTATTCTCATGGGAAATTACTAATATTTTGCAATATTTTCGTTTTGGATAATTATAGTCGTATGTTCGCAATAATGTTATACTTATTATATATACAAACATACGAACTCAGAAGACCTGGTACTATATTTTAAAAGGGAGTGGATTTTATGAGTACTGTAAGTTGCGAATGCTTGTCCTGCGGGCAAATATTTGATGCAGAGCAGGATGATCTGAGGGCAGGGAAAAAGGTTTCATGTCCCTACTGCGGTTACGATCATTGCCAGCCGGAAGGGGCAAGGAGGAAGGATTTTAATCAGGGCCCCATACCCATTCATGGGCGCAGCCCCTATACGGGCTACAGCTTTTGGCCGAGACATTGAATGAAATAATGTAATAATGGATGCTTTTGTTTTCCTTATCGCAACTTGTTGACAAAGGGGATCTGCTACGGTTTTCTTTACTTGCGAACTCACGCTGCTTAAAACCGCACCGCCCCAAATTGGGCGTCCGTGCGAGAGACTGGCTGGCGCCAACAGGAGGTTGGCGCCAGCCGGTTTTAATCGGCGTTCGTTAAGTCGTTTCGCAAACCGCAGCAGATCCCTTATAAATTTTTCAAATAATCTGCCTAAATTTTAAAGGGGAGCGAAAACTCCCCTTTGTTGTTTACCTTATTGATTATTTATGTTTCTTCCTAGCCTTCGGGCGGCCTCTTCCCTAAGTTTATACTTTTGAATTTTTCCATTGGCGGTCATTGGGAAGCTTTCCACAAAAAAGATGTGCTTCGGTATTTTATAGCGGGCTATTCTACCCCGGCAGTAGTCCTGGATGTCGCTGGGTTCCAGGGAATATCCTTCCTTAACCTGAACAAAGGCAGCCACTTCTTCTCCATATTTTTCATCGGGCACCCCTACGATCTGGACATCTTTTATCCCTTCCATAGTGTACAGAAAATCTTCCACCTCTTTGGGATATATGTTTTCTCCTCCGCGGATAATCATATCTTTAATTCTTCCCGTGATTTTGTAATATCCCCTTTCATCTTTGAGGGCCATGTCGCCGGTACGCAACCATCCATCCTGATCAATAACTGCGGCGGTTTCCTTGGGCATTTTGTAGTATCCTTTCATAATATTGTATCCCCTGGCACACAGTTCCCCGGGTACATTGGGTGGAACTTCCTTCCCCGTTTCGGGATCAATAATTTTTACCTCAACGCCGTCCAGGGGTTTGCCCACCGTGGAAACCCTTACTTCCAAGGGATCATCGGTACTGGTCTGGGTAATAACCGGAGAGGCTTCCGTAAGACCGTAGGCAATGGTTATTTCCCTGCAGTGCATTTTTTCCATGACCTGCCTCATTATAGGCTCAGGGCATGGGGAACCAGCCATTATTCCCGTTCTTAAGGAAGAGAGGTCGAACATATCAAACATTGGGTGGGTAAGCTCTGCAATGAACATAGTGGGAACCCCATGAAGGGCTGTGCATTTTTCCTTCTGTACCGTTGCCAGGACTTTTAGGGGATCAAAATATTCAAGAGGACAAAGGGTTCCTCCGTGGGTATAAATGGCCAACACCCCCAGTACTATTCCAAAGCAGTGAAAGAGGGGCACGGGCAGGCACAGCCGGTCTTCGCCGGTGAATTTTTGCCTTTCACCAATGTGAAAGCCATTGTTGATAATATTGTAATGAGTGAGCATAACTCCTTTAGGAAAGCCTGTGGTTCCCGATGTGTATTGCATATTAATTACGTCATGGGGATCCAGCTCTGCTGTTGCCTTTTTTAATTCTTCATCGGAAACGGTGCAGGAAAGGGCTATGACTTCATTTATGTTGTACATTCCCCGGTGTTTTTCGGGTCCCAGATATATTACATTTTTTAAGTGTGGAAAGCGACTGCTTACAAGGTGTCCCCGGGGACAGGTTTTGAGCTCCGGCACCAGTTCGTAAATTGTCTGGATGTAATCAATATCCCTATATCCGTCTATAATAATAATTGCTTTGGCATCCGATTGTTTCAGTATGTACTCAACTTCCTTAGACCTATAGTTTGTATTTACCGTAACAAGCACCACACCTATTTTTGCTGTGGCGAAGAGCATTACTATCCAATCGGGAACATTGGTGGCCCATATAGCAACATGGTCCCCTTTTTTCAAACCAATGGCCATAAGCCCTTTGGCCACCTTTTTTACCCTTTCGTTTAGCTGCTCATAGGTATAGCGGAAATCCCTATCGGAGTAGACCAAAGCTTCCCGATGGGGATATTTTTGTGCGTTTTCTTCAAGGAGTTCCCCCATGGTTATATTGAAAAACTTGGTCATAACGTATCCCTCCAAAATTATACCGGTGTATAAATCACAGCAATAAACTTTGCAGGTTTTCCATTGCTGCGCACATTGTGGGGCACAACGGAATCATAATAAATGCTGTCGCCGGGTTTTAGATGGTAGGTTTCTTTACCGTAAGTAATTACCAGTTCTCCCTCCAGCAAATAGAGAAACTCCTCCCCTTCATGGCTTGACATTTGAGGTTTGCTTTCATTACTGGGGTCAATGGTTATGAGGAAGGGCTCCATATAGCGGTCCTTTTTGTTGTAGCCAAGGGATTCAAAGTTTAGGTCCCCCACTTTTGTTTCCTTTGAAGGGAACCTCATTACTCTGCGCTTGTTTTCTTTTCTAACCAACACAATATTAGAGGTTATTTCATCGTCAAGGAAGGTACCGAGCCGCACTCCCAGTGCCCGGGCAATTTTGATAAGGGGGGCAAGGGAAGGGTATGCCTGGGCATTCTCAATTTGTTCTATCAGCTCCGGCGAAAGGCTGGCCCTTTCGGC
The DNA here is from genome assembly GCA_012523575.1 of Clostridia bacterium. Lineage (GTDB taxonomy): Bacteria > Bacillota > DTU086 > DTU086 > DTU086 > 41-269. The sequence continues at coordinate 17,163 of JAAYIF010000034.1, read as the reverse complement.
AAGCTCTTCCACAGTGACATTTTGAAATTCCCTGAGCTGTTTTATCTTTTTCCCTACACTTATTTCCTTGGCATTATCCACAGCTCAATCTTCTCCTTTCCCCTCAAAATTTTTACTTATATCTTAAGATTAAAATACAGCGGGACAAATCTGTCAATGAGAAACCGGACTTTTTCCCTTTTATTTTGTTAAAAAGAATCCGCATAAAAAAAAACCGCATTACGGCTTCGGTAAGATGATGTGATAACATCGCTCGTGCTTTTTTGCTCACTTATAAGGGGTTAATTAAATGTTAGCGGCCTATTTTTTTCTTATTTTTCCCCGCACCCTTCTTTTTTCCCCTTTAATTTGACACCCTTTCCCCGGTATTTGATTTTCTTTGAAAAGGCTTTCATCCCCAAGTTTCACCACTATAAAATTACTCAATATTCCAAAAAGGACGTGGCCCAAAAAGGATGATAGGGCCGTCCTCGGGGCAACGGGATAAACTGGCTGGTTTTTTCCAAGGCCTCCAAGAAAACCGTAAAAGGTTACCCAGAAAATGCTTCCTATCCCCACACCTTTAAGAAACCAGTGATCCTTTCCCGTATTGGTTAGCATATAGGTGTTGACAATGCCGATGGTTATGGCTGTGGAAAAATCCGCTAAAATTCCCACCAGCTGTCCTGGGAATGTTTTTATATCCCTTTTTTTAAGGAAAAAGCCTGCGGCTGCATCCACATAGCTTAGCTGGGTTAGGCCTTTTTTTTCCGCGCAGCTGCTGGCAATATTTTTACCCATATTGGCTATTATTCCGGATAATAATCCCAGGATCAACCTGTCTCTTATCTTCAAGGGTCTCACCCTTTATGGCAAAAAATAAAGTGCTTCTTTTAGTGTTGATTTTTCCATTGAAATTGATACATTATAATGAAGGAATCAGAAAAATAATTTTTTTCGGGCTGGGATCCCATGTGGCGCTTAGATTCTTTTTAAATAAAAAAGATAAAAAGATCCTAAAGACTTTGAATCCTCCCAGGTATCTTGCTTTGGGCTTTTTGGTTTTTATTTTTATTGGTACGTTACTTTTGAGCTTACCCCTTTGCTGGAATGAAGGATACCGGGTAAGTTTTATAGATGCCCTTTTTACAGCCACATCCGCCGTGTGCATATCGGGTTTAATGGTGGTTGACCCCGGCAATACTTTTAATATTTACGGACAGCTGGTGATTCTTTTTCTGATCCAGCTGGGTGGCCTTGGTTTTATGACCGCAGGGGTTCTGGTAGCAATGTTGGTGGGCAGAAAAATATCCCTGCGCCATAAATTGATTCTTCAGGAATCCTTAAATCAGTTTTCAATGCAGGATTTAATAAGTGTTGCTTCCAGGGTTGCTTTAACGGCTTTTGTTATAGAGCTTCTGGGAAGCATAGTTCTAGGGATAGTATGGTTTAAGTATTTCGGCTTGAGGTCCCTGTATTTGGGAATTTTTCATGCGGTTTCTGCCTTTAATAACGCGGGAATTACTCTTTTTGGAAACTTTCGGAGCCTTTCGCCCTTTACTGAAATGCCAGTGATACTTTTCACTTTTATGGCTTTAATTGTATTGGGCGGCATTGGCTTCACGGTAATTTGGGATCTTCTGCTTTATTTTAAAAACAGGAAGCTTCTCCTTCACAGCAAGGTAGTGGTGGCTGTTACAACCATTCTTTTGTTGATGGGAACCGTTGCGGCACTTCTGCTGGAAGGTTTTAATGAGGCCACTTTAGGTTCCCTTTCATGGGGGGATAAAATAATAAATGCAATGTTTTTTTCCGTGACCTCAAGAACGGCGGGTTTTTCCACTTTGAATGTAGGGTCTTTCTCCGATGCTTTTTTGTTTTTTTTGATAATTTTGATGTTCATAGGAGCTTCTCCGGGTTCCACCGGGGGCGGTGTTAAAACAACTACCGCTGCGGTTCTGCTTGCGGCCGTTTGGTCCGATATTAAGGGGCAGAAAGACGCGGTTATTTTCAAAAGGAGCATTCCCCCTGAGAAGGTGGCCCGGGCAATGGTTATAGTCTTTGTAACCCTTTTTTTGATCCTTTTTTGTACCATTATTCTCTGTATGACGGAACGGGCTTCTTTTTTAGAAATTTTATTTGAGGTGGTTTCAGCTTTTGGAACCACCGGACTTTCCACGGGATTGACTCCTAAGCTTAGCCTTTTGGGCAAGATTGTTATAATATTTTCCATGTTCGTGGGAAGGTTGGGCCCCCTGTCCCTTGCCTTTGCTTTGAGAAAAAGGGGTAAAAACCTTTATGAATATCCCAAGGGATTTATCAATCTGGGTTAGGAGGAAAAGTGATGGGACAGTACGTGGTTATTGGGTTGGGAAGATTTGGGGAAAGCGTGGCCAGAACATTGGAATCTTTGGGGCATGAGGTTCTGGCCATAGATAAGTCTGAGGAGAAAGTGCAGAAGATTGCCGATTTTGTTACCACGGCCATAAAAGGGGATGCACAAAACGAAGAGGTCCTGCGCAGTGTGGATATTGCCAGCTATGATGCCGTTGTGGTGGCCATGGCCCAGAGCGTTGAGGCCAATATTCTGGTCAATATGCTGCTTAAAGAATTGGGAGTGAAATATATTGTTGCCAAAGCCCAAAGCACCCTTCACGGCAAGGTTTTGGAAAAAATCGGAGTGGATAAGATAATTTATCCTGAATGGGATATGGGGGAGAGGGTGGCCAGGGCCCTGACTTTGTCCCACAATATTTTGGATTATGTGGAGATTTCACCAGAGCATACCATTGTGGAAATATCCGCCCCGGAGGAATTTGTGGGGAAAAGTTTAAAGGAATTGGACCTCAGGGCCAGGCACAATGTTAGTATTCTGGCGGCTAAAAAGGGTGATACCGTTGTGGTTGTCCCCGGCGGAGAATATGTAATTGACCAGGGTGATATTCTTGTGGCCATAGGTTCGTACAGGGATTTAAAGAAAGTAGAAAAATAATCAATTTTTAATATTTTTAATTTTTTTTAAATATTTTTTCCAAAGACATATTTCGACAGAAAATTAAGAAAGGATTTTGTATACTTATGAAAAGATGCTTGTCCCTAAAAAATGCTGGAATTTTTCTGAATGAAGGGGGAAGAAATTTATATGCTCAAAGCAAAATTTCCTATTTTCCCCGCCGTTGCAGTTTCTTCAATATTGCTTTCCCTTTCTTTTGTCATTTTCCCACTGACTCCTCACCACTTTAACAGGTTTCTTAGCGCACACAATTTGATAGAATTTCTCACTGCGGTCCTAATCGGGCTTTTGGCTTTGATGGCGATGTACGCTTTTTGGTGCGACAAAACCCTACGCTTAGGGTTGGTTTTGGTGTTATTGGTGGGAGCCGCATTGGCCCATACTTTTCATATCTTTTCCTATCCCGGTATGCCTGATTTTATTACTCCCAATTCCATGAATAAAGGATATTGGTTTTATGTGTTGTCCAAAATTTTCCTGGGGGCAGCCTTTTTGGTCTATGCCGCGGGCCGTTTCCTGGGGATTAAGGGTATTCCTCACACCTATGGAGTAATGATCCTGTGTTTTTTACTTGAAGCTGCGGTTTTATTATTTGTTTTACTGAAGCCTAAAAACCTCCCCCATGTTTTTTCTGGATTTAAGGTGGAAATGGATCTTTATAGGATTGTTTTGGAAGCAGTAGCCTTGGTTTTAATGCTGGCTGCTGCTTATTTTTTAGTGGCCGACGTTTCTTTAAAAGAAGGTCAAAATAAGGCTGAGCTGTTCTTACAGGGGAGCATAATATATGCTCTGTCCTACGCCTTTTCTTTCTTGATTAAACTGCCGGCGGAAATATATTTTTTAATTATCCACGTTCTTACAACTGCGGCCCTAATTTTTCATTTTATGGGTATTCTTTGGGTCTCAAACCTGCAAAATTATTTTATTGGTAACACCAGATCAAAACAATTCCTGAAACATGTTGACAACCTTTCTTCCCTGGGTTATATAGCTGCAGGTACGGTTCATGAAATTCGCAATTCTCTTACATCCGTTAGTGGTTTTCTCCAGATTATTAAGAAAAAGATTGAAATGGGGCAGGATTTAAAGGAATCTGATCTTAAAATGTATGCTTCCCTGATGCTTAGCGAAGTAGACCGTACCAATGCCCTTTTAAATGAACTTCTCTTTATTTCCAAACCCCATTCCCAGACGGGTTTAAAAACCTGCAATTTGGGAAGTGTTGTCTTGGATGTTCTTCCCATTATAAAAAACCACAGCCTTCTTAGGGAAGTGGAACTTAAAGTGTCAATTTCCAAAGCTCCCATGCCTGTTCATATCAATCCCCAGCAGATAAAGCAGGTGATTTTAAACCTAACCAGCAACGCCTTTGAAGCCATGGACAGCTGTACCAAGAGGATTTTAAGCATCAAGTGCTCTCCCCTGCCCTGCGGCAATAAAATAATACTGGAAATTTCCGATACCGGCAGGGGTATTCCCTATCATTTACAGGAAAGGATATTTGAGCCCTTTTTCAGCACTAAAGATGAAAAAAAGGGCACAGGCCTGGGGTTGTATGTAGTTAAAACCATTGTGGACGAGCTTGGAGGTAAGATATGGGTTAAAAGTGAACCGGGGGTTGGAACAACCTTTTTCATAGAGTTTTCCATTGTGGTCCGTCCTAAGTTGAAAAAAGTGGAAAATGTGGGCGGCCAGGCTGATGTAATAAAAGCTTCGTGAAGGGTTTTGGGTCTGAAATTCAGCCCCTCAAATTGCAGACAAAGGATATATGCTGTAGTTTTCTCACTCCTGAAACTCACGCCGGACATCTTTGGGAAGTCATTAGCAGATATTTAAAGCTATTTTCTTAAGCCCCTTAAGGTGTTTTTGCTGCCACTGTATAAGCCCACCGCCGAAAGGCCCATAACCAGGCCTATGAGTATGGCTTCTTTAAGCTGCCCCGGGGCAATATAGATAAAGGCAGCGGCAAATCCCAGGGCAAGGGACAGAAGGGGTGCAAACCGGGTGGGGAAGCCGAATTTTTTTGCCAGCTGGACAATGCCCACTATTATGGGAATCATTGAAATACCGTAAGCGGTGAATTCCATTAAAAAATCCCCCTTTTTTCGCTTCCGTCCTTTACTTACTATTAAATAATTACGGAAAGGGGGAGCAAAATATATCCTAAAAGTTATTTATCTTGAAGCTAAATTTGCTTTCCGCATGGCGGACAGCTTTTTAAATGAAATGAAAAGAAGCAGTATAAATAGAGAGCACATAATTATGGTGCCTCCCGGGGCCAGTGAAAAATAAAAGGACAGCACTAGCCCGGAGATAACGCTTATGAGGGCTGTGGCCACTGAGATACAGACAGAGGTTTTAAAGCTCTTTGCAACCTGCATGCTGGCTGCGGCGGGAATGATCATCAGGGAAGAGACCAGGAGGATACCTACAATGCGCATGGATACGGCAACGGTTATGGCTGTAAGCAGGGTAAAGTAGAGGTTTATTTTATTTACGGGGATGCCGGCTATTCTTGCCCCTTCCTCGTCAAAGGCAATAAAAAAGAGGGGCCTGTAAAGGATAATAATGGAGACCATGACCATTAAACCTAAAACAGCCATTATGGAAAGGTCCGTTGTGCTAACGGAAGCCACACTGCCGAAAAGGTAGCTAAGAACGGACGCGGTGTTGCCCCGGCCCAGGCTTATCAGTATTACCGCAAGACCCATTCCTCCGGACATGGTAATGGCTGTGGCTAGCTCGGCATATCTGGAATAGTGCCTTCTAAGATATTCTATTATCAAGCTCCCTCCCAGGGCAAAGACCACTGCGGTGAGGGTTGCATTGATTCCTGCTGCCAGACCGGCAGCCACCCCTGCCAGGGAAATGTGGGATAGGGTGTCTCCTATTAGGGACAGCCTCCTTAAAATCAAAAAAATACCGATCAAAGGGCAGATGATTCCCACAATAATTCCCGCTACAAGGGCTCTCTGCATGAACTGATATTCAAGTATTTCCACCAAAGCATGCCCCCTCCGATATTAGTTTTAATGCAGGTGATAAAGCTGGGCAATATAGCCGGGGGTAATTTTTTTATCCCTGTACAGCCGGGGATCGTGTTCCAGAATTTTATTTTGATGGATACACACCATTCTGTTAACCCTTTTTATGATTCCGGATATGTCGTGGGTTACCATAATAATGGTTAATACGCATTCCTGATGCAGCCTTTTAAGAAGTGTATACAGGGACTCCTGGGATTCAGGATCTAGCCCAACCAAGGGCTCGTCGAGAAAAAGGAGTTCAGGCTCTGCCACCAGCATCCTTGCCAGCATTACTTTCTGCTGCTGGCCCCCTGAGAGCCTGCCCACCATACAATTGCTGAGTTCCGAAAGTCCCACTGTATCCAGGGCCTTTTCTACTTTTTCCCAATCCTTAGGCCTCATGGGCTTAAGAAATCCCAGATGGGCGCTGGCCTGAGCCCCTACCACTTCCCTGACTGTTGCCGGAAAGTGGGGATTAAAGTAAGCGGCTCTCTGTGACAGATAACCCACCTTTTCCCATTGATTAAAATATTCTACGGGCTTACCGAGAATAAAAATTTTCCCCCTTTGGGGCCTTAATAATCCCAACATCAGCTTTACCAGGGTGCTTTTTCCCGAACCGTTGGGGCCCACTATGGCCAGAAAATCTCCCCGGTAAACTGTGAGGCTTGCGTTTTCTAAAATTATTTTTCTGTCGTAGGAAAAGGTTATGTCCTGGATTTCAATTACTTTTTCTCTCTGCATTCCAACGCCACCTTGAGCTGTTCAAGATTTTCCCTCATGAGCACCATGTAGTCCTTTCCTTCCCTTTGCTGTTCTTTAGTTAAACTTCCAATGGGGTTTAAAACCAAAAGCTCCGCACCCGTTTCCTCCCCAAGGATTTCCGCCGCCTTGGGGCTGATAAAGGGTTCCGTGAAGATATACTTTATATTTTTATCTTTAAGCTGATCCGCTAGTTCAGCCAAGCGTGCGGGGCTGGGCTCGCTTTCGGGAGAAACTCCCATAATGGATATTTGTTTTAAACCGTATCTTTCAGCCAGATACCCAAAGGCGCTGTGGGTTACCACAAATTCCTTTTTACTGCATTGGGAAAGGGCTTGTTTATATTCCCCGTGGAGTGCTTCCAGATCCGAGGCAAGCTTTTGGTAATTGTTTTCATAAGTGTTTTTGTTGTTTGGGTCGGCATCCACCAGCAGATCCTTTATGGCTTCAGCGGCTTTTTGGGCCAGCAGGGGATCCAGCCAAAAATGGGGATCCTCATGACTGTTGTTTCCTATGAAAAGGGCCTTTGATATTTCTAAAACCTTGGTACCATTTTCCCCTAAAGTTTCTGCCACGTCCTGGGCCCAGGGCTCAAGACCGGCTCCGGCATATATAAAAACCCGGGCTTTCTGAATCTCTGCCATATCCTTGGGGCTGGGCTCCCAGCTGTGGGGATCCGATGCTACAGGCATAATCTCCTTTACCTCTGTCTCATTTCCTGCTATCCTTGAGGTGAAGTAGTATATGGGATAAATGCTGGTGCATACCTGAATTTTCCCTTTGGGGGAGGACACTTCCTGGTTACCAGCACACCCGAAGGCGGAAAAAATCAAAACTCCCAAAAGCATAAGAACGGCGGCCTTTTTTAGCTTCAATTCCGTTGTTCCCCCTTTCTATCCCCTTTTTTCTCCTTCTTGTAATTGCAGTTTCGACAGTACCCGTAAACTTTAAAGCTGTGACTTTTGATGGAAAAGTTCTGGGAAATGGCAGCTTTTTGCACTTCACTGCTGAAGGGACATGACTGAATTTCAACGGCAGAGCCGCAGTTTAAGCAGATTAGGTGATGGTGGTGGCCTTCATTTAATTCAAAGCGGGTTCTGCCGTCTTTAAAATCCAGCTGTTTGATTAGCCCCAACTCCAGAAGGATGTTTAAGTTTCTGTAAACGGTGCCGAAGGAAACGTTGGGCTGACTGGACCTTATCCTTTCATAAATTTCTTCCGCGCTGATGTGTTTTTCTTCGCTTAAAATTTCCAGGATAATCCTTCTCTGGGGGGTGAGCTTGTATCCCTTTTTTTTGAATTCTTTAATGAGATTTTGAAAATTCAAAGATACTTTCTCCTTTTATAATTATTCTTAAATTATAACCATTCCTATTTAGAAGTTAATATATAGTTGTTATTTTTTCAAGGGGCTTATTGGAAATTATCAAGGCATGTTAAAAAAATTACTTTCCATGTTTTTTGGGTTTGTAGAATTTTGTCGTTTAGATAAACAAAATGAAAGAAAAAAGATAAGATAATTTAGATATGGGTAGAAAAAGAAAAAAATAGACAGCATAATTTAAGCTAATAGTAATTTACGGCTTGTATACGCTAGAAACAGTGCTGTATAGATTGAAGAAGCATGGTGAAGAAAGTTCAGTAAAACTAAACTTTTAGGGTTTTTGCTATCTCTCAGTGGGGGATGTAAAATATTTAAGGTTGTAAAAACATAAAAAAGGTGGTAGGCATGTCACAGAGGATTTTATTATTGTACAACAGCGTTCCCACGGAAATTAAAAAGGACAACACCATTCTATGGGAGTGTGTAAGTCCTTTAACGGTGGCTGCCATATACGAAGCTCTTCAACAGACGGGCAGCGAAATTATTCCCGTTAATCTATTGAGCCCAAAACAGCTGGAGGAAACAGTGTCGGAACAAGGTCCCATCACCCTTGCCTTTGTGATTGCTGAGGGGTTTTTGGAAATTCCCGAAACCCTTTATAACGGTTTTGGGGCAATGGCGGTGCGTGAAGCCCTGATGGGGCTGGGGATACCTTCTACCCATTCCTGTCCGGAGGTTATGAAAGTCTGCAGGAATAAAAATCTTACCTATCACGTGCTTAGGAATGCAGGGATCCCCGTTCCGGACTTTTTTGTGATAGAGTTCGAAAGCGGTCGTTCTGTGGAAGAGCAGGTGGAAAAGCTGGAAGAGGTGTTGTCTTATCCCCTTTTTGTTAAGCCCGTTGGGGGAGGGAACAGCATTTGCATCGACAAGCAGTCCATTGTGGAAAACAGGGAGGATCTTTATGACCGCATTGAGATTTTAAGGGCGGTTTTAGGAGACTATCCTGTTTTGGTGGAAACCTTTCTTCCAGGCAGGGAATACACTGTGGGTGTGATGGGAAATGGAGACTGTTATGTTCTTCCCATTGTGGGTTTCCCCACTGACACCGTTGTCAGGTCAGCGCAGAGTAAAATTTCTCCCTATGCTGCCCGAAAAATGGATATACTGGATGTTAGGAACTCCAAGTGCAGCGAGCTGGTGGATATTGCATACCGCTCCTTTAAAACCATTGGAGCGCGGGACCTGGTAAGAATTGATATCAAAGAGGACTCTTCCGGAAAGTGCCACGTTATTGATTTTAACGGAACCCCTTCTTTGTCATCTACGTCCTCTGTGGTTGCCATGGCTGAGGCAGTGGGTATAAAATATCCCGAACTCATAGGCATTCTCCTTTATGAAGCGCTGAAGAGAGCAGGAATTGAACCCACTGCTCAGCTTATAGAACTTGTTTCCGAACCCATTGCTAAACTAAGGGCCTTCCACAAGGAGATGGTGGCTTAAGCGCCTTGAAAATATCTTTTTAATCTTTCCATGCCTTCGGCGATGTTTTCAATGGAATTAGCGTAAGAAATGCGCAAATACCCTTCGGCATTGGGACCAAAATCAATGCCTGGGGTTACAGCAACTCCTACCTTTTGGAGAATGTCGAAGGCCAGATTATAGGAATCCATTGAATATTCCTTGGCATTGGCCAGTATGTAAAAGGCTCCCGTAGGGCTGGAAGCTACTTTCAGCCCTGTTTCTTTTATTTTTTCCAGGGTGAATTTTCTACGCCTGTCATATTCCTGCCGCATTTTTTCCACATGTTCATCGCAGTATTTTAGGGCTGCAATCCCCGCTTTTTGGACAAAGGAAGTTGCGCAGATAAAGAGATTCTGCTGCATGCTGCGTATGGGTCTTACCAACTCCGGGGGTACTATGGCATATCCCAGCCTCCACCCGGTCATGGCAAAAAGTTTGGAAAATCCGTTTATCACAATGGCCTTTGAAGAAAATTCCAGCATTGACCTTGCCTTTTCCCCATAGGTCAGCCCATGGTAAATTTCGTCGGAAACAATGGCCACGGGGAGCTCTGCCAAGGCTTCCAAATCTTCGGGGGGCATAATGACCCCTGTGGGGTTGGAGGGAGAATTTATGATCAGCGCGCGGGTTTTGGGAGTCATATGCCTTTTAACTTCCTTTACGGAAAGGCGGAAACCCTTTTCCTCGAAAACCTTTATGGTAACGGGTTTTCCCCCCACGTATTTAATGAAATTGGGGTAGCATGAATAGTAGGGATCCGTTATAAGAACCTCATCGCCGGGATTGATCACCGCGGATAATACCAGAAGCATTGCGGGGGAGGTCCCGGATGTGACGATGATTCTGTCAGGGTCCACTTGAACGCTGTAGGTTTTATGGTAGTAATGGGATATTTCCTCCCTAAGTTCCAGAAGGCCTTGACTGTGGGTGTAATGGGTTAGGCCTTTTTCTAAGGCTTCTGCAGCTGCTTTTTTAATGGGCTCCGGCGTGTCGAAATCCGGTTCTCCAATTTCCAAATGTATTATCCGTTCACCCTTTCTTTCCAGTTCCTTTGCCTTTTCAAGGACATCCATTACGATAAAGGGGCTTATGGTTTCAGCTATATCAGATATTTTGATAGGTTCTCCTTTGGAAAGCATGAAGAATCACCACCGATTTTTTATAAATTTCTTTGATTTGATTTAGAAATTATTGATCCTTGTCCATAAATCCTGCAGAGCTTTTTGCAAAGTTTTTTTATAAGAAAAGAAAAAAACTCCTAGCCAAGAGCTGTTAGCCTGCGTTTGTTAAGTCCTTTCGCAAACTGCAGCAGAGACCTGCTAAAGATTGCTTAAGAAGGTTTGTCTACATGAGAATCCTCCCCGGAAAAGGGGGAGGATTTCAGATTGTTTTATTTAATAGGAGCTTTTCTATTCTTCCTCAATATCTTCTTCCATAGAAAGCACTTCATCTTCTTCCTCTACATCGGACATATCTTCCCCAATAATAGCGTCCGTGGGGCAGGATTCCAACGCTTCCATTGCCAGCTCTTCCAGTTCCTCAGGTACTTCATCCACGCGGGCTTCGGCAACCCCTTCTTCATTCCAGTCAAAAACTTCCGGACATAAATCGACGCATAAACCGCAGGCAATGCAGAGATCGGGATCAACATAAACTCTCAGTGAGATCACCTCCTTTCCTATATAGCCTTTATTTTTCCGTAGCTAAACGTTTGATAAGCATATTTAAGTCAGAGGCGCTGGTGGCAGGCCGGTGGCACTGTGCTCCCCGGCACACGTAAGCCCTAGCTTCTTTGTTTCCTTCTGCTCTGTCTTTTGACCCCAGAGGATTAACCACTTTGTTGGGAACATAGGATTTCAGGGCAGAAGCCCAGAGTTTTTGGTAAGCATTATCATGGATACTTCCTGTAATTTCAATTTTAATCCATGGGTTTAGGGCAGTATATACGGCCAGGGCATATTCTGATGCGGCAATTCCATATTCCCGGTAGAAACCGCCGAAGGCTTCTAAGGCAGCCACTGCGGTTTTTCCGTAGAGTTCCTTTCCCGTTAGGGCTTCCAGCTCCAACAGCCACCTGGCGGCCAATGCATTCTGCCCTATATCCATGAGGGGTTTGGACAGCATCCCCGGTTCTTCAGGATTGGGCATGCGGTCATAAAAACCCCCTTCGGGGGATTGGAGATTTTGGATACAGAATTGAGCCAGGATTTCGGCTTTGTGAAGAAACTCTTTATTTCCCAGATGCTGGTAAGCTGTGGTAAACCCCCGTCCCATCATTATCTGATCCATTAATAGGCCGTGCACCCGGGCAGTATGCCCGTCAAAATAGTGAGCGCAGCCCTTTTGGGGATCATAATTTAGTTTTTCCAGGAATACAAGGGTCTCAAGGGCTTTTTTTTCCCATTTTTCATCCTCTGCTACCCTTGAAAAATAAAAGAGTGACACCACCAGCATTGCGTTCCAGTTGGTATAGATATTTTTATCCGTCCTTGGGGGTGTGGTTTTTTTCCGTTCTTCAAGGCTAAGGGAATAATATTTTTCGTCTGCATCCTGGGAGCCGGCCCAGCAGCCTAGCTTTGGAATAAACATGGTGTTTTCAAGCCAGTTTAGGATTTCCCTGGCAGCTTTTAAATAAGTTTCGTTCTGGGTAAGGTAATTGGCCAGAGCCAAAATCTTCAGCAGCCTGCTGTTATCCTCCAGCATCTTTTCGTAGTGGGGAATACTCCAGTCCCTGGTTGTGGAGTAGCGGAAGAACCCCCCTTCAACGTGATCATATATTCCTCCTGAAAGCATAGCATCCAGGGTTCTCAAAAATATTTTTCCGCACTTCTCGTCATAGTGATTCAGCCACTGGTGGGCGGCAAGCTCCAGGGCATCGGCCATGGGAAACTTGAGCTCGATCCCAAAGCCTGCGTATTCCCCGTCAAAGGCATTTTTTAAGCTGCTTACGATATGGGTGTAAATTTCCTTTTTCAGTTTTCCCGGCTCCCTTATGACGACGGTGTTGATCAGATTTAGATAACGGGCCTTTTCCTTAATCTGTTCCTTTTGTTCATGATAAAGGCGGTTTATCTGCTTTAGGAGGGATTTTAGCTGCTGTGGGGGGATATAGGTTCCCCCGGTAATGGGTTCCCCTTGGGGGGTTAAAAAGGCAGTGGTGGGCCAACCCCCCATGTTGTACCGCTCATTGATATCCGGCCTCTGATCTGTATCAACCCTGATGGGTATAAAATGTTCGTTGATTAATTTTATTACCTGGGGATCGGAGTAGCTGGTTTCGTCCATTACGTGGCACCAGTGGCACCAGGTGCCGCTTATGGCCAGTAGAATGGGTTTATCATGCCTTTGGGCTTCATCAAAGGCCTTATTTCCCCATTCAAACCAATTTATTTCGTGTGCTCTGTTTTCCCTGGGGGAAAAATGAAAAACGGGCATTTCATAGCCTCCCTTTGCAGTTTTTTTTATTTTGGCTTTTAGAAGTAAGGGATATGTTTTACAAAAAAATTTTTCAGACCGTAGACAGACTTTCTTAATAAATTTTTAATAGGTCTCTGCTGTAGTTTGCGAAACGACTTAACGAACGCCGGCTAACAGCTCTTGGCAAAGCGTAGGGCAAAACCGGAAGGCGCGCGCATGGACGCTCGCGCCAGCCAGTCTCTCGCACGGATGCCGAATTTGGGGCGGTCCGGTTTTGCCCATAACACTGCGCTTCGAGTTGTCCGGCGTGAGTTTCAGGAGTGAGAAAACTACAGTAGAGGCCCTTTCGAAAATCGCAGCGTATCCCTCATTGAATTTGATACAATGATTTATCAACAAGCTGAAATTTTTTTAGGTAGGTAGGTTTACCTACATAGGGGTTTAAGGTTTTTTTTTGCGAAGGAGGTTTTTAAATGCTATCATTATTTATAACCGCAGTGGGTTTTTGGGAAGGTGAGCTTTTTGAAAACCTTTAAGTCCGTTAAAGACAGGGTTCAGGCTGAAATAATCATTAAAAAGTCCCGTTTTATTGCCCATGTATTTCCCGCTGACAGTGAGGAAGAGGCTAAGAACTATCTTACGGAGATTAAAGAGGAATATAAGGACGCCACCCATAACGTTTTTGCCTGGCAGGTGGGGGTTGAAAAAATTCTTCAAAGATGTGGGGATGACGGAGAGCCCAGCGGTACCGCAGGAAGGCCCATTTTAGAAGTGATTAAGCAGAGGGAATTGACCAATGTTTTGATAGTTGTTACCCGATATTTCGGAGGAATAAAATTAGGAGCCGGAGGGCTGATCAGGGCATACAGTCAGGCCGCTAGGGCCGGCCTGGATAAGGCGGAGATTACCGAAAAGACCCTCCATGACATTTACCGGGTTTCTGTTGATTATCCTCTGTGGAGTCAGCTGAGCCGGGAAATGGAAAAGTGGGGGAAAATAAAAGAAGTGAACTATACCCAAAATGTGGAAGCCAAGGTCTTTGTTTTAAGCAGTCTTTCCGGAGATTTTGAAAAAAGTATAGCAGATCTTACGGCGGGGAATGCCGTTCTTAAAAAAACAGGCAGTGCCTTTGCTCCTATAAAATAGGAATAAAAAGCCGCCTCTAAAATTGAGACGGCTTTTTATTTGAAAGAACCCACAGTGATCTTCGCTCTGGCTACTGCGGATCCCTACATAGCCCACTGCAATCTTTCGACTACAGCAGACCATTACGGAACCCACAATAACCTTTGCTCGACCGGCATGGATGCCTGGTAAGCAGATAAAAGTCTCTCGACCTTTACCCACCTACAGTTACAACCTCGAAAAAGCTAAGGAAATAACCTGCGGCACCCATGCCGATCTTAGCTCGACCCCATTCTATCCCTAAAGACCCGGCAGCAATCCTTGGAGTGCTGCCAAGCCTTTTCGGAACAGAATGGGATCTGCCCTCCGGCTGATACCGAGCCTAAATGACCCGGTATCAACCTTCGGCCGACCACTGCCAAGCCCACCAGTGGACCTGGCAGCGATCTGGGCCCGACCACTGCGAGCCCTGTCAGTCAATATGGTTCCCCGAAGAAAACCTTTTTATTAAAAAAAATCATAAATAATTTAGGAAAATTATTACAAACTGTAGACAATCTCCCTTAATGGATGACAAACCTTATGAATTTTAGTAGGTCTCTGCAGCGGTTTGGGAAAGGTTATCTGCTGCAGTTTTTTCTACTTGCGAACCCGCGCCGAAAATCTCTAAGCAAAACTTTAGAGCAAAATTGGGCTGCCCCATGCCTTTAAGTGATGCCTCCTTTCTTCCCTAAAAAGGGGCAAAAAAGTCGGTATATTTTGGTATAACCTGTTTTTCCTTTAAAAAGGTTCAACTTGGTTCTGGAATATTTGAATTGAAAAGTGTTCTATGTTATATTTTGAGGGAAAAAGCTTAATAAGGTGAGTCGAAAGGCAAAACCTGGTACCCTAACCTTAGAGATAAGGTTAGGCATTCAGGTTTGTTTTTTGTCACTATTTGACGAAAGGAGGTCGGCTTGTGATAGAATTTAAAGAGGTGACCAAAAAATACGATGACGGCTTTGAAGCTCTAAAGGGCATCAGCTTTGAGATTAAAGCCGGCGAGTTATTCTCTCTAATTGGCCCCTCTGGTTGCGGTAAAACCACCACCATGAAAATGATTAACCGGCTCATCGAACCCACCTCGGGACAAATTTTTATTGACGGGGAAGATATCAAAAAGAAAAACCCAGTCCTTTTGAGACGCAATATCGGTTATGTGATTCAACAAATAGGATTGATGCCCCATTTAACCATCGCCGAAAACATTGCCTTGGTACCGAAACTAAAGAAATGGCCCAAAAGTAAATATTTAAAAAGAGTTGACGAGCTTTTAGATTTGGTAGGAATGGATCCAGCAGTTTTTAAAAACCGTTATCCTAACGAATTGTCGGGGGGCCAGCAGCAGCGGATTGGGGTAATCAGGGCTTTGGCCAGCGATCCTCCCATCATCCTCATGGACGAGCCTTTCAGTGCTTTAGACCCTATAACCCGGGAGCAGCTGCAAGACGAACTTTTGAAACTCCAGGAAGAAATCAAAAAAACCATTGTCTTTGTTACCCACGACATGGATGAAGCACTGAAGCTCTCTTCCCGCGTCGCCATTATGCGGGAAGGACGTGTGATCCAAATTGATACCCCGGACAGAATTCTCCGCCATCCTAAGGATCAATTCGTGCGGGAATTTATCGGCGAAAAGAGGTTAAACAGCAAACTTCAAGAACCCATTGCCGTAGATTTAATGCAAAAAAGGATAGTGACCATCGAACCCCATCGAGGGCTGGCAGAGGCTTTTCAAGTGGTTAGAAGGGAAAAAGTGGATAAATTATTTGTGGCTGGCAAAAACCGTGAGCTGCTGGGAGTCGTTACCCTGGAAGACTTGATGAAACACTATCAAGATGAAAGCAAAACCATTGCCGATATTATGAAAACCGATGTGCTCAAAATACATACCGACCAAACCATTGGGGAAATTGCCGAATTCTTTGCCCGAGGAGATGTCAATGCCATTCCGGTCATCGGCGAAGGAAAAATTAAAGGGCTTATCACAAAATCCAGTATCATTCAGGGTATAGCAGAATGGAAGCAAAATAAGGAGGTGAATGACGGTGCAAGATAAGGGTTTTTGGATGACCCTCATTCAAACCTTTGTGGACCGGTGGGATTTAATTAAAGTTGGTTTGGAAGAACATATCTTTCTCGTCTTTATTGCCATGTTTTTTGCCGTATTGATTTCCGTGCCCTTGGGCATTATCCTCACCGGTTTTCGCAAAGTTGCGGAACCCGTTATCGGTGTCACCGCCATTGCCCAAACCATTCCCAGTTTGGCTCTTTTAGGTTTCATGCTGCCTTTGGTGGGTATTGGCAAAACCAACGCCATTATTGCATTAACTATCTATGCCCTTCTGCCCATTTTGCGGAATACTTACACAGGTATCTTAGAGGTTGACCCTCCCACCATCGAAGCTGCCCGCGGCATGGGGATGACCCGCTGGCAGATTTTATACATGGTGGAACTGCCCTTGGCCATGCCCATCATCATGGCCGGCATCAGGACTTCCACGGTTATCACCATTGGGGTGGCCACCCTGGCCACCTTTGTGGGGGCCGGCGGTTTGGGGGACTTAATCTACCGGGGAATAGCTATGCAAAATACCCAGCTGATTTTAGCGGGAGCCATCCCCGCAGCCCTTTTAGCCATCGTTACCGACTACATACTAAAAAAGTTTGAAATGTGGGTAACCCCAATCGGGGTGAGAAAATGAAATTTTTGGGAAAAGGAGAATACCGATGAAAAAATCATTTTTAAAAAAAGCCATTCTTCTGGTCTTAATCCCTGTGCTTTTGCTGTCAGTGCTGGCAGGCTGTGGACAAACCACCGATGAAAACAGCATTACCATTGGGGGTAAAAAGTTTACCGAGCAAGTTATTTTAGTCCATATCTTAGAATAGCTCATTGAAAACCGCACCGACATCGATGTGGTGAACCAGGCCGATTTAGGGGCCACTGACGT
>JAAYIF010000033.1 GCA_012523575.1 Clostridia bacterium | reverse complement strand
ACCCTTTTGATCTGCCTGCTGTCCCTTACCACAGGCTGAATGTACTGTTCCCTTATCTGATCTATAACCCTGGGATCTACGCCGTTAATCTTCAACGCCATCACCCCTCAAAAAATTAACCCAAAACCCCAGACCTTCTCAGCCTACCTCTCTTCATTGAGGAAAACCCCGGAAAAACCCTTTCCCTTCCCTTTATAAAAATCCTTGCTCTTGCGATGGAGGGTTACCTCTTTTATTTTCTCCTTAAGTTTATTCATCATTTCTTCCGCAGCAGCAGTACTTTCTTTGTCCACATCATGTATTTCCCGGGCAATGCGGGCAATTTCCCTTTCCAGCTCCCGGGCTTCGGAAGGAAAATCAACCCTTGCTGCCCCCGGCCCTTCCTTTCCGTACACCTCAGCATCCAGCATGTCAACCTTATCAATAATGCTCCTTCTCTCTTCAAGGATTCCCAAAACCGCCTCGGCATCCATATCCTCATAGTTATTAAGGGCCGCTTTTTGTTTCAAGGCAAGGATTTTCAGGTTCTCCATGTACTCCTTTTTTTTCCGCATAAGGGACAGAAGTTTCTCAATGGTTTGATCCCTGGATTCCTTCACCTGCCATACCTCCGCTCTACACCGCCGGGCTTATATAGAATTCCCAACATCATCCGGAAGACCACATGCTGAACTGCTGCATAAGCCAGAGACTCTGGATATTCATCTCATTTATCATTTTTTCCATAACGGTGAACTGATACCAGTACCTGTTCTCTATCATTTCCAGCCTCTTCTCGTATTCATCCATCCTTTCATCAAGGGCCCGTATTCTTCTTCCCAGCTCGCTGTTGTCCACAATGCTGGCTGTTCCCGCTTTATCCGTTATGAGGGTCATTCCCCTAACAATTTCATCGTACACCTTAGATCCAATGCCGTTTGCGGTATTGGTAAACAGATCCATTACCCCTTGGAGATTCTCGGAAATCGCCTGCTTCAGTTTCGCTTCGTTCACATAGAGCTTGCCCCTTTCCTGGTACGGACCTGTGGTTATGCCTATTTCAGAAAGGGACTTAAAGTTGCCTTCACTTATATAGCTGGAAAGGGCCGTTCTCATGGCGCTGGTAAGATTCATAAGAAGGGAATCATTTCTCAAAAGACCGCTCCTGGCCCGCTCGGTCCACTTTTCAATCTGATCCTCATCCAACTCCTTCCGCATTTCATCGGTAAGGGGAGGATAGTCCCTGTAGAAAGGTTCCGAAATCTTGTCATTTATATAGGATATGACCTCGTTGTATGCGTTCACGAAATCCATTATGGACTTGTAAACCGCATCCACATCGGTGCCCACAGTTACCACAGTTTCCGCATCAGTCTGGCTTATGCCCTTTAAAGTAAAGGTAACCCCGTTTAAGGTAAAGGTGTTTGAAGAGCTGGTCATATCCTTAACACCGTTGATGGTAAACACTGCATCCCGTCCCGTAACTTTAAGTGTTCCATCTGTATCTAACTCTATTTTAAGTGCGGCAAAAAGAGCTTTGGCGTTTCCGTTAGCATCTTTAATTTCTATTTTCGCACTAGACCCCGTAGAAGTAGTACTGAGAAAAAGCCTGTCAAAATTTTTATCATAGGAAGCTATAACCCCTACTCCCGCAGAATTTATCTTCCTTACCAGGTCACTTATGGTTTCATCGGCATTCACGGATATCTTCTCACCATTTATTGTGAAAGCATATTCTTTTTCTTTGGACAAACCTAAGGAAGCGAGGGTGCTGCTTTCACTTTCCAGACCGATGGAAGACTTACTGGCCAAATACGCTCCCTTTGCCAGCTTTTCAACTGTTATGCTGTATACGCCGTCAGCGGCACCTGTCCCGGCTGAAACCTCCACAACAGCAGCATTGGTAGTTTCAGCCTTCTTAGCATTGAATGTCCTCTGAAGCTTCAATTCGAAGGCAAGCTCCCTGAGATTTGAAAGCTTGCTGTTTATCTCCCGATATGCTTCCTTTTTCCATTCAAGGCGCTGCTTCTCCTGAAACATTTTGTCCAGGGGAATCCTGTGCACCTTCATAAGGTCCGACACGATGCTGTCTATATCCATACCCGAAGCAAGGCCGGGCACTCTGTAAACGCTCATCCTATCGCCGCCTCCTCAAAATTTCCCTAACAACTCATGCCCGCTCGTCAACCAGTATCCCCGCCAGCTCCCAGATCATGGCTATAAGATCGAGGATCTTTTCCGGCGGTATCTCCCTTATTACCTCCTCCGTCTCCTCATCAATGATCTTCACCATTATTTCCTTAGTACCTTCATGAATGGAAAACTCAAAGCGGGTGTTAACAATTCTGAAAGCTTCGTTTGCCTGCTCAATTGCCTTAATAACATCAGCTTCGGATAAAGCACCCTTTAACAGCTGTTCCTCCTCAGTCGTTGACCCAGCAGATTTTTTAACGGCTTCATTGATAGGTGTCGCCGATTTTTCCAGCTGAACCCTTTCCCTGGAAGTCTCTGTCACAGTATTAACCTGCGGGATCGCAGTAGCTCTATGTATTCCCTGAACAGACATTCTCCTTCCACCCCTTAAAACAAAATCCCCTTTACAGTTAAATCGGCAAAAAACAGCCAAAGCTTTAGAAAAATTTTCACTATCCCTTTATCAGTGCATTTTACCTGCAGAACCTTGCAAATAATAAGAAAAGCCGCCGGCCGAAAAACCAAAGGGAAAAAGCCCAAAAATGCATGACACTGGAGGTGCGAAACTTGTCAGGAAACGGAAATCCAGGCAAAGGTGAAACCCTAACAATGACAGACTACAGGCAGTCACAGCCTGCATCTGATCTTGCCCAACGCAACGGCGAAACCTTAAATATGATAGACAGGCTGGTAACAAACGCCCAAAAAGCCCTTGAGGAATATTTAAGCAAGGACTTCACCCAGGAAAAAGTGGACGAAATAGTACGCAGTGCCGCTTTGGCCGGACTTGACCACCACATGGAACTGGCAAAGCTGGCCGTGGAAGACACAGGAAGGGGTGTCTACGAGGACAAAATTATAAAAAACATTTTCGCCACAGAATCCATCTATCACAATATTAAGTACCTTAAAACCGTTGGTGTAATTAAGGAAATCGAAGAAGAGGGTTACGTGGAAATAGCCGAACCCGCCGGAGTGATAGCCGCGCTGACGCCCGTTACCAATCCCACCTCAACAACCCTTTTTAAGGGTCTCATTGCCCTAAAGACCAGAAACCCAATAATTTTCAGCTTCCATCCCGGCGCTCAGAAATGCAGCGCCAGGGCGGCAGAAATTCTTAAAAATGCAGCGGTTCAGGCAGGAGCACCGGAATTCTGCATCCAGTGGATAGAACAACCATCCCTTGAGGCGGCCCAGGCGCTTCTAAAACATCCCGGAGTTGCCCTCATCCTGGCCACGGGCGGGGAGGGAATGGTAAAAGCAGCCTACAGTTCAGGACGCCCTGCTCTAGGTGTGGGCCCGGGAAACGTTCCCTGCTACATTGAAAAAACAGCCAATCTCAAAAGAGCCGTAAATGACCTGGTGATAAGCAAGACCTTTGACAACGGGATGATCTGTGCCTCTGAACAGGCCCTTATCGTTGACCGAGAAGTATCTTCGCAGGTAGTGGAAATGCTCATATCTTTGAATTGTTATTTTTTAAACCCGGAGGAAACCAAAAAGCTCGAAAGCATTTCCATCCTTGAGGGCAAATGCAGCTTAAACCCGGACATTGTGGGAAGAAGCGCCGTTCAAATAGCAGAAATGGCAGGTATAAACGTGCCGGAAGGCACGAAAATACTCATCGCTCGTCAGGAAGGGGTGGGTAAAGAATATCCCCTTTCCAGGGAAAAGCTGAGCCCTATACTGGCATATTACGAAGTTGAAGATTACAGAGAAGGTACGGAACGCTCAAGGGAAATGGTGGAATTCGGCGGAATGGGCCACTCGGCAGTTATCCACTCCGAAAACAGTGAAGCCATAGAATATTTTTCCCATCGGGTGCGGGTGGGAAGAGTAGTGGTCAACTCACCGGCATCCCAGGGAGCCATAGGGGATATTTACAACATACTGACGCCTTCGCTGACCTTGGGGTGTGGATACGCCGGCCGCAACGCGACCACGGACAACGTATCCGCTGTGGATCTGGTAAATATAAAAAGGGTGGCCAAGCGCAGGGTGAATATGCAGTGGTTTAAGGTCCCGCCCAAAATATACTTCGAACGGGGTGCCCTGCAGTACCTGTCAAAAATGCCCGGCGTGGAAAGGGTATTCCTTGTGACGGACCGGAATTTGAGAGAGTTGGGATACGTTTACAGGGTAGAACACTACCTGAATAAAAGAAACAACCACATAAGCCTTGAAATTTTCGACGACGTGGAGTCACCCCCGTCCCTTGCCACCGTGCAAAGGGGTGTGGAAATAATGAAAAAGTTTTCCCCGGACACCATAATAGCCATAGGCGGGGTTTCGTCCATCGATACCGCAAAAAGCATGTGGCTGTTCTACGAACACCCCGAAGTTAAAGTTGATTTCATGAAGCTTAAATTCCTCGATATACGCAAAAGAACATACAAATATCCCCGGTCAGCCAGAAAAACAAAGCTTGTGGCAATACCCACCACAAGCGGAAGCGGTTCCGAAGTGTCCGCCTTCGCCGTTATAACCGATAAAGGAAGAAACATAAAGTATCCCATAGCAGATTATGAGCTTACCCCCGACGTGGCCATAATTGACCCGGAGCTAACAGCGGGAATGCCCAAAGACATCACAGCTGATTCGGGACTTTACGTCTTCGCCAATGCAATAGAAGCATACGTTTCGGTAATGGCTTCCGACTTTACCGACGGGCTGGCGCTAAAAGCAATTGAAATAGTGTTCAACTATCTGCCAAAGGCGTACCACAACCCCGATGACAAAAAAGCCCGGGAAAAAATGCACAACGCCTCGGCCATAGCGGGAATGGCCTTCACCAACGCTTTCTTGGGGATAAACCACGCCCTTGCCAATGTAATCAGTGGGGAGTTCAACATACCCCGCGGGAAGGCAAATGCCATTCTCCTCCCCCATGTCATAGAGTACAATGCTTCCGTGCCTTCTAAGGTGACGGCATGGCCCAAGTATGAGCACTATAAAGCCCCGGAACGCTACCAGGAAATCGCCCGGCACCTGGGGCTTCCCGCATCAAGCCCGAAGGAAGGGGTTTCAAGCCTCATTGAAGCCGTGCGCAAGCTCACCCGGGAGCTTGACGTCCCTGAAACCATAGCCCAGTGGGGCGTTGATGCCCGGGAATACGAAAAGAAAATACCAATGATGGCAGAAAAAGCCCTTGAAGACCAGACAACAGTAACCAACCCCAGAATGCCCCTAATACACGAACTGGAAGACCTCCTCCGCAGAGCTTACGGACCGGGGCTAGTAGAAAATAAAAGCTCGCCTTAAAAAACACCGATGAAACAAGGGGCGGTTTTCGTCAAACACGTAAACTGCCCCCTTTTTTGTCTCTAGCAACTTAAAAAATAATTAACAATGAAATGGCGGCTATTACATAAAGAGGAACAGTATACATCAGCATTTTTTTATTTTAATCACGCCAATTTCTTTTTCTACTTTATTTCTTATATTATTCTCAAGTATTGCCAAATTAGTGTTAGTTTTATTCTGCTCATTTTCAAAACTAATTTTTTCCAACTTGCCCCTTAATATTTGAATTTCTCTTTCAATCTGCATTTGAACCAGATTTTTAACTTTATTTTCAAATTCCTGATTAAACCCACTAATCTCTTCACTTATTTCGGAAACATTAATATCAAGATCCTCCATTTTTTTATATTTTTTTATGGATAAGGTTCAAATCCTGTTCTATATTTTCCTTTAACACTAGCATCTCTTTATCCGCTTCTCCTGCAAGCTGAGTAACTGACACAATAAGCTTTGCAATATCAAGCTTTGTGGCGTAAACCTTATCCAAATTTTCCTCTGCAATTCTCAACTTTTCGTTCATTATATTTTTCACCCTCTCCCATAAATCCTTAACTTTTTTAACATCATCGGAAGGGATTTTTGACTTTTCCAATATGTATTCGGCAAAAATCAGATTAACTTCGGAAACCAAACGTTCACAAGTATCTAAACCCTTTAAAAAGCTTTCCGGTGAATTATAACTGAAAATAATCTCCTCCAACCTAAGGTTTTCCGCCGTTATTTTGGCCCCCTGGCTCATACCTCTAAGAAAATTAATTATTGGCCCAAAAAAAGGCAAAATAACACCCCTCTCTACAGATATCCTTTATAATTAGTCTCGTTTTTTACAATATCGAGGAGGTTGGCAATCAAAACCGGATTTCCCCTGTTCTTTACCATTTTCTCCAAAGAAGTGCAGGCATACAGTTTGGCTAGATTACTGTTATATCTGGCTTCTTCTTTCTTATTGACCGAATTAAAAAACTTTTTAATACCCTTTGAAATAAGGGTGCCTAAGCCCAGTGTGGCTAAACCATCCACTATATCTGCAGCGGCTGCTCCTATATCCGTTAAATCAGCAGCATCCACAATATCAGGGTCTACATCAATAAATTCATTGGCATGCATTATATCAGGATCTACATCAAGTAAATCAGCCCCATGCAGAGCATCTCCTGCGGAACCTATAAGTTCCCCCACCTCACCCGCAAGATCTAGTCCAAATAGCCCTAATCCTACACCCAAAGCTGCCGTAAAAATACAAGCCTTTGAAACTGCTCTTCCGCACCTACCCAAAAAATTCCCGGCTCTTTCGAATACTAAGGGAAGCCTTCCGCGTCTCTTCAAATTTTTCAAATAAACCACTGTAGTGTATGCTAAAAGCAAAGGGTTGTCATCAACAAAACCCAACATTGTGCCAACAATCAACGACAGCTTATAAGCTTTTGGATTATCTCTGAAAACACGAAGTGCTGCTGGCAAACCGCCAACTTCCACCACATCTGCTGCATTAATACACAACCAATCAATGGCTGTTTTTGTATCCATCATACCCAGGCTCTTTAAAACATTTGCAAAGGGCAGCGGAATACCATCGGTAGTTGTAAAATCTTTAGCCATATGTTCGAACCATTCTCCAACGCCTTGAATGCCGTCTAGATTGAAAGCATTAATCGCGCCTTCCAAATCATGTCCCCAAACTATCCTATGTCCCCGACCCGATACCGCATCCATCATTGCATTTACTGCAGAAGAACCGTGACCTAAATCATGAAAATTATCAAAAAATTCAATTAAAAACTCCTTAAGCATACGTCTTACCTTTCACACTTTCACATAGCATTTCTCTCTAATTTTTCCACATTGCACAAAATATTCCTGCTTTATCTACAAAAAAAGACAGCCCTTTGGCAATTAACAAATTGGACATATTCTTTATAAACCCTATAAAAAGTAGCGGTACCGCCATGATATATAACACCAGTAGCGAATATTCAAAATCCCTTAAATAAAAAAGTACAAGGGCAGGGTGAAAGGACCCTGCCCTTAAGCTTTTCATTGACTTTACTACTGCAGGAGCTGCAGTACCAACTGGGGCTGCAAGTTTGCCTGGGCGAGCATTGCCGTTGCTGCCTGCTGGAGGATGTTGAGCTTGGTGAACTCCATCATTTCCTTGGCCATGTCCACATCGCGGATGCGGGACTCGGCAGCGGTGAGGTTTTCAGCGGCAGTGCCGAGGTTGTTGATGGTGTGCTCGAGACGGTTTTGAATAGCCCCGAGATTTGCGCGTTCTTCAGATACCTTTTCGATTGCAGTGTCAATAGTAGCAATAGCTGAATCTGCACCACTTTGTGTAGAAATATCTACAGATTCAACGCTCAATCCACTAGAGCTCATACCGTTAATTGACAATTTAATTGATTGACTTTGATTTGCACCGATGTGTATTACCTTATCGGAAAAGTCTCCATCCAAAAGTTTAGTGGTATTAAACTCGGTGTCGTTTGCGATTCTGTCAATTTCCTCGATCAGTTGAGCAATTTCACTTTGCAGTGCTCCACGATCACTATCCGTATTCGTATCGTTAGCCGCTTGAACAGCCAGTTCGCGCATACGCTGTAAAATACTGTGCACTTCGTTTAAAGCACCTTCAGCAGTTTGAATTAAAGAAATGCCGTCTTGGGCGTTTTTAGAAGCCATCTCAAGGCCCCTGATCTGCCCACGCATTTTTTCGGAAATGGCAAGACCTGCTGCGTCGTCTCCTGCACGATTGATCCTGAGG
Organism: Clostridia bacterium; assembly: GCA_012523575.1. GTDB lineage: Bacteria > Bacillota > DTU086 > DTU086 > DTU086 > 41-269. The sequence goes on along the minus strand of JAAYIF010000033.1, from coordinate 4,165 downwards.
CCTGAAGACAACTTTTCAAGAGACTTTGCAGATGATGAGTTGTTGATGGAAAGCTGCCTGTAAGTGTTTAGCGCAGAAATGTTGTGGTTGATTCTCACTTTTCATTCCTCCTTGAATTTTTTTTCGGGCATCCGTGCCCTTTTTCTTCCTGCGGCCGCCAGGAAGGGATTTTAAGGAAACCTTCCTATACTCAATATCGGACAAAAGGGTTCTTTTCTTTAGCGGGTAGAAGGAAAATTTTTGGCGGAATTTGCATACGTTAAATCCGCCAGACAGACTCTTTAGATACTTTGCAGAAGACGGCAGAAGCAGCTTTTCAAAATTTTTCCGGCAAGTGTGATATAATCCTTTTAAAGGAGGGATAGTTTTCGTGGAAAAGAAGGAAAGGCTTGAAGCGTATCTTGAAGGCAGGGTCCAGGGTGTGGGAATGAGGTATTTCGTGCGCAGTACCGCTAAAAGCCTGGAACTTACGGGATACGTTAAAAACCTTGATGACGGAAGGGTAAAGATTATCGCCGAAGGGGAACCAGAAACCCTTGAAAAACTTCTTGAAACCATAAAAAACGGCGAAGTTGGACACATCACAGGAATAGAAACCCACCGGAAAAAGGCCACAGGGGAATTTGGGGACTTCAGAATAGAAAGGTAAAGGGACTCTGAGTAAATACCCAAAGTCCCTCTCTTTTTGGTTAGAAAGAAAAAATCAACCTTGAAGTAAGCCCTGGACTATCATATCCGTGGCGTCCTCCTCGGAAAGCCCTCTGGCCATGAGGGTTTCCAGCTGGTTCCTGTTGACACCGCCTATGGCAGCTTCATGGGTAACCCGGGCATCAGGATGTCGCACGTCCACCACGGGAACCGCCCGGGCAAAGGCTTTATCCCTTACGATCTCCGTACAGTCCACGTGACCTCGGGATTTTGCGCCAAGGGCTGTAAGCTCGTTTAACACCTCTGCATGGGCTTCATCCTTTAGGGCAATTTTGGTCTCAAGGAGTCCCCTGGATCCGTCGCCTTTAAGCAGGCCCGCTTCCCTGATCTTTATCCTGTCATTTCCATATCCGTTTATCCTGGCTGAAAGCTCCAGTACGGAACCTGCGCCGATTTCCGCATCGTAATCCATGTCCAAAACCCCTGCCCTGCCTTTGGGCAGGTTGAAAAGGGACCTGAAACGGCTGCTTTCACCCAGAACAATTTTTGCTTTGGGGATCACTTCAACTCCTCCATACTCACCGTGGAAGTGAGTCTCCCGGTACTCGTATGCGGCGCCGTTACCCAGTATCATCACTGCATCCATAAAGTGTTTCACTTTGACGGCGTTAGGAAATACACAGTGGGCCGTTACGGAGACTGCCGCTCCGTCCTTTATTTCAGCTTTCATCTCTATCCTCTGGAGCCCTTCCTCGGGTAAAACCCCAAAGCACAGGTGGACGGGCTTTTCTATCTTTGCGCCCTCCACCACCACAAGGTGCACCCTTACTCCCTCAGGGGTTTCCTGGGCTTCCAGCTCAAGGCCCGGGACAAGGTGAGCCCCAAGGACCCTGTTTTCGGCAATCACCAGGTGGGCCACTTCACTGTCTTTAAATACTTCAGGCTGGCCTCCGGCGCTTCGGTAAATTTCCGCCATTCTTTCAAAATCCCTCATATCGACGCCTCCTCCCGGGGAAAAGCCTCGTCGGGGCAGGTGAGGCACTGGGTGTTGTAGTAATCCGCTGTTTCCTCGGGGTGTCCGGTCTTCACCACAACTCCCGAGCACAGAAGGGTGGCACGATCAGCCACTTCCAGCATTTTGTGGGAGTGGGTGATGAGAAGGACCCCAACGCCCAGTCTTTTAAACTCCCCGATTATCTCAAAAATCTTCTCAATGGCAACGGTGTCGATGCCTGAATCAGGCTCGTCCAAAATCACCGCCTTGGGACGCATGAGCAGGATGGAGGCAAGCTCTATGCGCTTTCTTTCGCCACCGCTTAAGCCCCTGTCCACCTTTCTCTTAAGATACTTTTCGGGACTCAGGGCAACCTTCTCAAGGGCTTCCTGGGGCGTAAGCCGGGGAATTTCAACGCCGCCGGGGCTGCATCGCCTGGTACCGTTGGTACTGATATTCAGGTACTGCTCCACGGTTATGCCCTCAAAGCGCGCCGGCTCCTGCCACGCAAGGGTGATGCCCTTTTCTGCCCTTTCGTTGATGGGCAGGTCCGTTATGTCTTCCCTTTCAAGGAAAATCCTACCCTCCCTGGGGCTGTATCCATCAAGGCCCATGATGGTGTAGGCAAGGCTGCTCTTTCCCGCACCGTTGGGGCCGATGAGTGCGTGAATCTCGCCGGGCTCAAGGACTAGATTTACCTTTTTTAATATATCGTTTTTTCCCTTGGTAAGGGTCAGATCCTTAACCTCAAGAAGATTCAAAAGGGTCCCCTCCTAAAATATAGTCAAAAATACCCTTTAGTTTTCTATGTCCCTTGCAGAGATTCCTGCTACCGTGGATCACCGAAACCGGGCATCGGTGATCATGGTGTAGTGGACCCTTATGCCGTCCAGCTGGACCATGCCCCTTCCCGGAAAAGAAACCTTCTCTGCCAAAGTTTTAACCCGCTTTTCCCCATTGAAGTAGGTCACCACCACAGGTCTTGAAGCAGAAGCGGCCTCCCTTAGGACTACCTCGATCTCCGCAATCCTCTCATCGGGAAGAAGGGGAGGGTCCTCTGCCTCGGCTTTTCTTTTGGTTCGGAGTATGTCCTGCCTGAGTTCGGGAACCACAACCCTGTGCCCTTCCCAAAGGGCATTGTCTTTCACTGTGACTTCCTCCTTTTGATATTATGAGCTTTTCAAAAACATTATATGGGGAACATATGTTCGATGTCAAGGAGGGGTTTTTCTCCAAAAAAAGAGCCCCGGGGAAAAAACCTCGGAGCTCTTTAACTCTTGATTATCAGTGATAGCCCGGCGGCATGTCCCTGTATTCCGTCCGCAAATCCTTCTGTTTGTACCTTTGCGCTGTCCCCTGCTTTTATCTACTTGGGAGAGTAAGAAGTCCCACTCCTAATTACGGCTGTTTGGGAATCAATATTATAGGTTTGATAGTTTCATCTTTATAGGCAAAAAAAGCCAATATTTAATAGACAAAACAGGGAAACTACAGTTAAAAAATAAAAAAACCCAGTGTTTTTAGCCGGCTTCACTTTCTCCTCATAGGAATTCCAATACCCCTTTCCGAAACATTAATTCGGAATTTTACTTTTTTTGCTGAATCCTGGAGAGTTTTATAATACTTTCTACATCTTCAGGTTGCGCCATTGAAGCGGAAATATTTTCCTTAACAATGGCATCGAAAACTTCTTTACGGTATATGGAAATATCTTTAGGCGCATTAATACCAAGTTTAACCTTATCGCCGTCAACATCTACCACAGTAACAAAAATGTCGCTGCCGATAACTATGGTTTCGTCTTTTTTTCTCGTCAGCACAAGCATCCTTTACACTCGCCCCATTTCGCTCAGGATTTTATCCGGCAGCAATTCTGCGGTCTCTTTCTCTTTTCTTGGGAAAAAGAAGGTGTTTTACGCCGTAGGGAACATCCTGAAGAATAACCTGTCTGCCCAGACGTTTCCTAACATTTATAATAATGGGCCCTACTAAATTCGCTGTGGCATTTTCCACTCCTGATTTAGGGATATTGGTAACTGCCTGGATTATTATATCTTTTCGATCCTCTATCTCAAGTTCCTTCCTAATATCTTCCGTAAGTTCCACTTCATACCCTTCAAAAAACAAAAAGGGATCAACCAGCAAAAAGGCAACGTTGGGATCTTCAAATGACTGAAGCCAGGTAAAGAAAGGGGCTTCTTCTACGGGAACCAGGAAAAATTTCTTCAGGTTTTCAAAGCCGGGAATTCCCCACGGAAATTCTATAATTTTATCTTCGGGCACTTCGATGGAGCCGAAGCGGGTGGTTTCCAATTTCAAGTTTCATCACCTCAGGTAATCGAGAAGTGTGGGCACAAGTACATGGGTCCCCGTCTGCAGAGCAGCCCTGTACACGGTTTCCGCCATGGAAAACTCCATGCTGGCGGCGGCAATGTCCACATCCTCAATCTTTGATAAAATCTTTGTCATGCTTATGTTAAACAGGGAACCCCTATCAATGGATAAGGAAAGCCTGTTGCTTTT
>JAAYIF010000032.1 GCA_012523575.1 Clostridia bacterium | reverse complement strand
GTCTATGAGCACATAAGACTTGTCGCCCCGCTTAAAGAAGGTATCCACGGCATCCCGGGTGGTTCCCGGTATATCGCTGACAATAACCCTTTCGGTACCCAGGAGCTTGTTGACCAATGAAGATTTACCCACATTGGGCCTTCCCACAACGGCAACCTTTACTGCGTCACCTTCGTATTCTTCCTCCGTTTTTTTGTCTTTAATAAAGGAAACTACTTTATCCAAAAGGTCTCCTACATTAATTCCATGCTCAGCGGAAACGGCTATGGGATCCCCCACACCCAGTTTATAAAATTCATAAATTTCGTTCTTCTTTGAAAAATCATCAACCTTATTTACGGCAAGGATAATGGGTTTAGAGCTTTTAAGCAAGGTTTTGGCAACAATTTCATCTTCCCTGGTAATGCCGGTCTTTGCATCTACCAAAAAAATTAAAACGTCTGCTTCTTCCGCAGCTATTTGGGCATGCCGCCGGACCTGATTGCCGATAATATCATCCTGGTGGCGAATCTCAATACCTCCGGTGTCCACAATGGTAAATTTAACCCCTGTCCACTCCACATCCCTGTATACTCTATCCCGGGTAACCCCGGGGGTGTTTTCCACAATGGAAATTCTTCCTCCGGTTATTCTGTTAAATAACGTTGATTTGCCTACGTTGGCTCTGCCCACTATGGCCACCACCGGTTTTGCCACTGTCATTCTACCCCCTGACCCAGAGCTCCTGATATCAGGCCCTGGGCAGAATTTTCAACCACTTTTATAACGGCTCTTGTTTTCCTTTGTAAATCCTGCACGGACATTCCATCTAAAAATAAACTTTTCCCCTCTTTAAGCAGTACTGAAGGGATAAGTATTAGGATATCCTTTCTTCCTTTATTATTTAAATACTCTTCAACGGCATAAAATACGTCTTTTCCCGTCAGCAGCCCCACCACATCCACGGTATTGCCGAAAAACTTGTTATTAACGGGTATTACATCCACTTTAAGCCCCTGCACTTTATTCTCCAGCTCTTTACAGAGTTCCTTCATTATTTTTTCCATGGCTTTACCTGTAATTACTGCGGTGCTGCGTTCCTTAATTTGGGAAGGAACCATAGAAAGCAGCTCTTTGAAGTCGTCCAAGAATATGCGCACCAGCCCAACGCCGTTTTCAGTTTGGGGAAAGTCTTCGTAATGGTTCGCGGGGGGTACCGGTTTTTCCGCCTTTAGGTAAAACTCATCGGCTAAAAAAGCAAAATTGGTCCCCGCCGTCTTTTTAAACTCCCTCTGCAGCTGCTCCACAAGCTCTATTGTCTCCTGTGCTTTCTCTTTATCCACAGGGAAAAAGGGGCTTTCATACTTCTGATATTTGGTTACGCCTACGGGAACCACTGCAGCGGAAAGTACCGTGGGCCAAAAGGAGAAGAGGTCTCGCAAGGTCCTTTCCAGCTGTACCCCGTCATTGATACCCGGGCAGACAACAACCTGGGCGTGAACCGTAATTCCTGCTTCCCTGAGAAAACCCAACTGCCCTATTATATTAGAAGCCTGGGGATTGCGCATCATTTTAGCTCTCAGCCGCGGACTGGTGGTGTGAACGGACACGTATAGGGGGCTGAGCTTGAACCTGGCAATGCGTTCCCAGTCCTCAGGCTTAAGGTTGGTAAGGGAAATGTAGTTTCCGTATAAGAAGGAATGGCGGTAATCATCATCTTTGACATACAGGCTTTTTCTCATACCCGGCGGCAGCTGGTTTATAAAACAAAAGACACAGTTGTTGTTGCAACTTCGTATGCCTCCGGGAAAATGGCTTTTAAACTCTATGCCCAGATCTTCATCGGGATCCTTCTCTATATCCAATACCCAGATGCTGCCTGAGGGCTTCTTTATTTCTACATCCAAAAATTCATCGGAAGATAGATAATAATAATCAATTATGTCTTTCACATGGGAGCCGTTTATGCTAATTAAAATATCTCCCGGTTCAATGCCCACTTCTTCCGCAATGCTCTGGGGTTCCACATCTTTTACGGTAAGCAGTTCTCCCCCTCCCAATCACCATTCACCGCTTTCCCAGATTAAACCTTATTTATCCGTTGTAAATAAAATTATCCGACAAACATCAAAACTAGTCAAGTTTTCCGTTATTTTTGCCTTTTTCCTAATGCCTGGTTAGAATAAACACGCCGTTTTCTAGATCATGGGCCATGGCTTTGAGAATTTTGCTTAAAAGAAGGGCAAGTTTTTCCTGTTCTTCCCTGTCCCAGACAATAAAAATGGGAGCGCCCCCTGCCACTTTGTTTTTGGCTTCCTCAAGGACAATAACCGCCAGTATATCTCCAATGGTTGTAACGTTAGACAACTTCCCACCTCCAAAAACCAAATTAACTCAATCCTTTAATCCGCTGCCATTTTCCCGGGCCTGCTTTCCAGCGGTGTTGTTCTCGCACTTTCCAACACCGGTGTCAGTTTTACAGCCTGAATAAGGGCTTTTATATCGGGCTCATTGGGAACTATGAATAAAGCTATCTCCCCCGTATCAATATTTTTGCGGGCAATGGGGCTCCATTCCAGCTCCCCTATTTCGCGTTTTGTGCCCACCAGAGAAGCCACTGTATGGAGTATTGCCTGCCTCTGCCCCACATTATGCAGTGTTGCCCGGGCATTGTCATCTTTGGGTTTGATAATTACTCCCAGGCTTTCCTTTAAAATTTTTTCCCTGGCTTCTTTCAAGCCCACTTCCATAATTACCACTTCATCAATCATCAAAAGGGTTTTATAGCCCGCATATCCGAAATAGGGTTTTGACGGTACAACCTCTGCAATATCCCCCACCACACGTCCCGTAGCCAGATACCGCATAAAGATCCAAATCAAGATAGCCGAGGAAATAATCGCCCATTTTACATCAAAAAAATACGTTATGAAGCTTGCCTGGAGGGAAGCGGCTATAACCAAATAGTTGCGGGATTCAAAAACCCGGGCTATTCCCTCAATGAGATCCTTTCCCCTGGGTACCAGTTCGTTTTCTTCCAGCTGGGTAAGGGTTTCCCTCTCCATATTTCTAATCTCTCTAAACTGCTGGGCTGCAAGGGCCAAAAAAGTTACTGCGGTGAATTCCTTTTCCACCAAGGCAGGAACTGCCACGGCCCCCAGTGAGGCAGCAATAAACCCCAGGGATATGTGCGTGACATAACCATGGGGATAACCGGGGAAATGCCTATAATCGGACCTCAGCATGCAAATCCTTGCCAGCACACCCACAACAATTCCCACTGCAAGGGTAAGTCCATATTGTTCCATTTAAGTTCCTCCATACAGCCTGCCTTTTATTTTCTCCTCAGCCTCTTTCCGAGGAAATTGGTCCATTCAACGGTTACAAACTGTTTCAGCTTCCTTACTGCCCCCTCTATACTGCCGGTGCTTATAACGAGATAAATGGCAGCTCCCATTATCAGGGATAGAATAACGAAAAGAGCAGCGGCCAGGTCTCCCCCGGTCCCCGCAGCTTCCTGTTTATAGGGAGTGGGGGCGGGTGTTATCCCCAGTACAGGGGGAAGGGCTTCGGCAAATAAAGCAATTCCCCGCTGGGCCCGTTCCCGGGAAATAGTATGGGTTCCCGCTTCTACAAGAATGGATCGGGGAGACAAGTCTTGATTATAATTTCCCTTGGCCATATAGATCCCTTTTACCAGACCGGGATATTTTTCATCCAGATACCCTTTAAGCCTTTTGGCAAAATCAAGATTTGCCTGCATATTGGGATTTTGGCGGCCGACTACCAATCGGATATTGGATACTTCCTGGCCTGCTACGTTTTCCTTATAAAAGTCCGGGTCCGGAACGCCGTCCCGGTGTATATCAATGATTGCCGCGGGGTTTTTCTGAAGCAGTCTGGTGGAAGTTCTTCGGGAACGCCTGTATGCATTGGCGTCATGGGGTTCATGGCTTCTCCTGTCATGAATAACCTCTACTCCCAGGCGTCGAAGTTTTTCGGAAAATATCCCACCCACTTTAAAAATACCCCCTGAGCCGGGAATGCTCTCGGTTCCGTCGGTGGGAACATAGGATTCATCGCTGTGGGTATGATAAACGGCAATGAGGTTATTTACTCCCCCTGTCTGGGCGGGAATTTCAAAATCACTGCCAAAAACGTCTGTTTCTTTTGAACCGTTAACTTCCCAAACAATATTTTCCCTACCCAATAATTCTGCTTCAGCCCTGTATCCCTTTACCTTTATGACGCGATAGTGGTTATTTTCTTTGTTGATGAACTCATCTCCCACGTTTACTACTCTGGAGGTTTTTTCAATTATATTGCCCCTTTGATCATAGATGGTGTAATAGGTTCCGGGTTCGCACTCAACACCCCAGTTTATTTCCCCGGTTAGATTTATGTTAAAAGCTGTCTTAAGCTCTTCCTTTCCCCAAATAGCCATAAATCCCAAAAGAAAAATAAAAACAATTACCGCAAGGATTTTATAAGTGCGATTATTTTTCATCTTCATCACCCCCATTGCCAAAATAGTTTTTGTTTTTCAACCCCTCAAGAAGTTCTTTATTTCTTCCTTCCACCGCGGGACCTCCCTGTATCCTTTCACGGGTCTCACCTACAATTTCAGCCAATCCCACCGCCACAATTCCCGAAAGCACCAGAGCGTCAAATATACCTGCTCCGCCGATGCTTACGGAGCCCGGAACACCGGAAAACACGATTATCAGGTAATCAATGATATCCAGCAAAAGCACCCCAAGAAATGCGGCTATAAAGGCTGCTCTTCTGGATCTGCCTGCTATATATGCCGTTCCCCCGGCAACTAAAGGATAAACGTAAAGGGGGTCAATAATATCCTTTCCCCCATGCCAGGGATCATCGCCTAAAATTACGGTATTAATGCTCAATACCACAGCGGTGGTTATAACTGCCGCAAGGACGGCTCTAATCCTTTCACCGGAAGTCCCGGCCTTTGATAATACATACAGTACCAGTATGAGGGGTATAATGGCGCCTCCCACATTGACGGAGGCCCCAATACCCCCGAAGGGTATGGGTATATCTATAAAACTGCCTAAAATCATTGCAGCTATAACCAACAGCGCCGCTTTATCGGTTAAATAAAGCCGGTCCAGTGTTCTGTGAGCAAGCCCTAAATATATAACTGCTGCAACTATTACCAGAGCAATGGTTCCTATGGGATAACCCTGCAACTTTTGTTCCTCCTTGTTGTCTTTTTTTCAAAGTTTATGTTGCCCCTGACAAAATGCATTTATTCAGAGGAAAAGGGCATAAAAAAACCCTGCGCTAAATGCGCAGGGTCCGTATTTACCTTGAAGTTTTTTAAGCCAGTTCAGATCTATTCAAAATCCTCTTTTTTTAATATATCCCCCACAATGTCTCCTATTTTGCTTATCCCCTCACCTGTTTCCAATGGTTCAGGTTCAGCGGTAATTTTATTTTCCTTATTTTCAGCCGTGGCTTCCTCTTTTTTAGCAGCTTCTTTCTTTTTGTCGTTTTCCCTTTTAGCAGCTCTTTCTTTTTCCCTTAAAGCCTGCCGCAGACTTAAGCTCATTCTCTGGGCTTCAGAATCTACACTGAGCACCTTTACAGGGATTTTATCTCCTATGGAAACAACGTCTTCGGTTTTTTCAACGTGTTCCTCGGCAAGCTGAGAAATGTGCACCAATCCTTCAATGCCGGGCTCCACTTCCACAAAGGCTCCAAAGGGTGCAATGCGAAGCACTTTCCCTTCCACAATACTGCCCACGGGATATTTTTCTTCAGCGGTATTCCAGGGATTGGGCTGAAGCTGCTTGAGCCCTAAGGACATTTTTCCCTCTTCCCTGTTAACATTGAGCACCTTTACCTCAATTTCCTGACCTTCTTTAAGAACGTCTGAGGGGTGGTCCACACGCCCCCATGAAATTTCCGAAACGTGAAGTAGTCCGTCCACTCCACCTAAATTAACAAAGGCACCAAAATCTGTAATCCTTCTGACGACGCCCTTCCTTACCTGGCCTTCCTCAAGGGAATTCCAGGTTTCCTCACGCAATCTTTCAAACTCTTCATCAAGAACAGCCTTCCGGGACAGAACAACCTTGTTTCTGCTTCTGTCCAATTCAATAACCTTAAGCCTTAGATCTTGGCCCACATACTGGGTTAAATCATCAACGTAACCCCTTTCCACAAGGGATGCTGGCACAAAGCCTCGAATTCCTAGATCAACCAGCAGACCTCCCTTTACCACTTCTGTGACCTTGGCTTCCACTTCATTTCCTTCTTTATAAGCTTCTTCCAGCATTTCCCATGCCCTTATTCTATCCGCCCGTTTTTTTGACAAAACGGGGTTTCCTTCTTCATTTTCTAGCCGGAGAACCTGGACCTCTATTTCATCCCCAACATTTACCACTTCATTGGGGTCATTCACCTTTTTTAAGGATAGTTCATGCAGGGGAATGATTCCCTCGGACTTTCCACCAATATCCACCAATACCTCATTTTCTTTGATCTGAACAACGGTTCCCTTAACAATGTCACCTCGGTGAATATTTATTAGGTTTTCAGCAAGGTGGGCCTCCACCTGCATGTTAGTATCTTCTACAACGCTTTCCTTTTCCTCAGATTCTAGAGAAAGTTTTTCCTCTCCCCCTTCATCTTCATTACCGGCCTCAGGAACCTCAACCCCGGTCTGCTCGGGTTCCATAGCGGCCCCCTCGCTTTTAGTTTGATCTTCCAGATCTTTTTGATTCTCTTCTTCAATTTTCTCTTCTAAATTTTCATTAAACTCCATCATTCTTCCAACTACCTCCTCAATAATCCAATCTGGGGTTGAAGCTCCAGCGGTTACCCCAACCCGCCTTTTATTTTTAAACCACAGGGACTGTAACTCGTCGGCTGTTTCGATGTGATAGGTAACGGTGCCCGTTCCTGCACAAACCTCCGCTAATTTGCGGGTATTGGAACTGTTATGGCCACCAATCACCACTACCACATCACCGCGCCGGGCTAAATCCCGGGCTGCCTCCTGACGGTCCCGGGTGGCATGACAAATGGTATTATAAACCAATAAATCCTCTGCCTTATTTCTTAAAACCGAAACAACCCTGTTAAAATTATCTTCCCTCTGGGTTGTCTGAGCCACAACACCGATTTTGGGATACTGTGAAACCTTTAATGCTTCCTCTTCATTTTTTACTACTATTGCCTCATTATCGGCCCATCCCACAAGGGCAATAACCTCAGGGTGATTTTTGTCACCCACCACCACAACCTGGTATCCATTTTCCTTTAAATTCTGTACCAGTTTCTGGGCCCTTCTAACAAAGGGGCAGGTAGCGTCAACCAGTTTTAGGTTTTTTTCTTCCGCTTTAGCAAAAATTTCCGGAGCTACCCCGTGGGATCTAATAATAAGGGTTCCTTCGGTTATATCTTCAATTCCCGCTGTGTTTTTTAGTCCCAGCTTTTCAAACTTTTCCACAACTTGGGGATTGTGTATTAAAGGTCCCAATGAGTATACCGGCTTATCACTGCTTTTTATGGTCTTTTCAGCCAGTTCGATTGCCCTTTTAACCCCGAAACAGAACCCAGCATAATCAGCTATGATAATTTCCATTCAGTAACACCGATCCGACATATTTTTCACCGTAAATCGTTCATTGATAGTTTACGGTTTTTTGTAAAACATTATAAGCTTTCTTCAAAAAGTGAGAAACTCCTGCAAATATTTGGGCTTTTTATAACACCGGATTCAGAAAAGGAAGAAAAATGTATATTTATAACTGGCCGCTTAATTCAGCAACCTTCTCCCAAACTATTTTATTTAGCTTTTCAATATCTGAACCTTTATCTTTAAATTCTTCCGTAGGTATGGGCTCCCCAATGTTAACTTCAAAGGTTCTGAACCAACCCCGGGAAAAAATTTTTTTTGTTCCTATCAAACCAACGGGAACAATGGGAGCACCGTATTTTGCAGCCAAGGAAACGGCTCCTGGTTTAAACTTCTGGAGTTTTCCCGAAGGACTTCTCTTTCCTTCGGGGAAAATTCCCAAAACATCTCCTCTTTTGAGCACCTTCATGGCATTTTTCAAAGCTTCCCTGTCCAGATGCCCCCTTCTTACCGGAAAAGCCCCCCATGATTTGACAATAAGTCCCACAATGGGATATTTAAAAAGCTCAGCTTTAGCCATGAAATAAATCCTTCGTTCAATGGCAGCTCCCACAGCCATGGGGTCCCAAAGGCTTAAATGATTGGAAACAATAACTACGGGTCCCTCCTTGGGAACATTATTAGCTCCCCTCACTTTCCAGCGGCATAAATATGTAAAAAGGGAAGCAAAAAGGACTTTTCCCAGTTTATACATCATTTTTTACCCTCTCCCGGATGACTTTAAAAATAAGCTGCAGTACCTGGTCTACGGTTAAATCCGTTGTATCTATAAGTACGGCATCTTCGGCTTTTTTGAGAGGCGCAAAAGCCCTAGTGCTGTCCTTATCGTCCCGCATGGCTATTTCTTTCTTTACTTCTTCCAAATCCCCTTCATATCCTTGTTTTTCCAGATCCTTCAGCCTTCGGCGGGCCCTTTCCCCAAGGTCAGCGGTAATGAAGAACTTTAGCTGGGCTTCGGGGAGCACGTATGTTCCAATATCCCGGCCATCCATTATAACTCCACCGGCGGAAGCCATTTTTCTCTGAAGCTCAACCATTCTATGACGCACTCCCGGCACCTCGGCAACCCTGGAAACACACTGGGAAACCTTAGGATCCCTAAGGTGCGGAGTTACATCTTCCCCGTCGCAGTAAACCTTAAGCTGTCCATCCTCATTAGCGGAAAGAAAGATGTCTACCCTCTTAGCTAAATCCGTAAGTTTTTCCTGATCATTAATATTTACGCCTTTTTTAAGGGCGCAGTAAGTGAGGGCCCTGTACATAGCCCCAGTATCAATGTATAAGTAGCCGAGTTTTTCAGCCAGTTTTTTGGCAATGGTGCTTTTGCCCGCACCTGCGGGTCCGTCAATGGCAATATTCGGCTTCATTTACTTCCCCCCGGCTGTTCCCGTTAACTCTCTAAGAATTTCATAAAAGTTCGGAAAGGATACAGCAGCGCACTGGGCATCTTCAATGATGGTTTCACCCTTTGCAACAAGGCCGGCTACAGCCAGAGCCATAGCTATTCTATGATCGCCGTGGCTGTTTACCCTGGCACCTTTTAAATCAACCGGCCCTTCAATTATCATGCCGTCATCCATTTCTTTAATCTTTGCGCCCATCTTTCTTAGTTCAGCAGCCATGATTCCAATACGGTCAGTTTCCTTAATCCTCAGCTCAGCTGCATCCCTTATTAACGTCGTACCATGTGCCCTGCACGCGGCAACGGCCAAAATTGGTATTTCGTCGATGACTCTGGGAATGATTTCACCGGAAATTTCCACTGCCCTTAAGGGGCTGTATTTTACAACTATGTCAGCTGCGGGTTCACCGCAGAGCATTCTTTTATTTATTAATTCAATATCTGCCCCCATGGAAGACAGGACGTCCAGAACTCCGGTACGGGTAAAGTTTATCCCTACATTGGATATTATTACTTCTGAATCCGGGACCAAACATCCTGCAGCAATAAAAAAAGATGCCGAAGAAATATCCCCCGGTATCTGAACTTCAGCGCCCTTTAATTTTGACAGACCTTTAAGAAGGATACGCTTTCCTCCGTCCTCCATCGAAATATCTGCCCCAAAGGCTTTAAGCATCCGTTCCGTATGATCCCTGGTTCTTACTTTTTCCGAAACCATCGTGGTTCCTTCACAAAAAAGCCCGGCCAAAAGCAGCGCGGACTTAACCTGGGCACTGGCAACTGGCGTCTCGTATTCTATGGGTTTAAGCACAGAAGAATCATTTCCCAGCACCGATATAGGGGCTAAAGAATCCTTATTCCTGGCCCTTATCTTTGCTCCCATCCTTTGGAGGGGCTTTATCACCCGGTCCATTGGGCGCTTCCTCAGGGAAGCATCTCCGGTCAAAACGGAATAAAACTTCTGCCCCGAAAGTATCCCCAAAAGGAGTCTCATGGTGGTTCCGGAGTTTCCGGCATCCAGAACGTCCTCCGGTTCCGAAAGCCCATGGAGTCCCTCACCATATATTTTCACATGGTTTTCATTGATTACCTCGATTTTAACGCCCAGTCGGCGGAAACATCTGATGGTAGAAAGGCAATCTTCTCCAAAAAGGAACCCTTTAATTTCCGTAATTCCCTCAGCTAAGGCACCAAGCATTACTGCTCGGTGAGAGATGGATTTATCCCCGGGCACTTCTATTTCTCCCTTTAAAGAATCGGCCCGGCTAATCTTTATTTCCAAGGGCTGCACCCCCATATTATCCGGTTACAGTTTTCTCACAAAAATATTTTCTTCCTTTAAGGCTTCCACAGCTTTTTCCCTGGCTTCTTCACTTTGAAAACCCAAGCGTATGGTTCCCCCTTCTCCCTCCCGTACCCGCAGTATTTCAATATCTATTATATTGATACCTTTGCTTCCCAAACGAGTTCCCAAAAAACCTATAACCCCGGGCCGATCGGGAACCACCACCACAATTTCGAATAAAGAAGGAAGGATACCCTTCATTTTTGAAGGAATTTTCATTCTCTGTTCCTTCGCTTGAGCCAGGGCTTCCCTAAAATCATTTCTATTATTTTCCTTCAAGTGTTTCTTAATACGATTAAGGTTATTGATATAATTTTCAAGAACTTCAATGACTTTAATCTTGTTGGAAAAGCATATCTGTTCCCATAATTTCGGGTCGGCCTCAGCTATTCGGGTGGTATCCCTAAAACCCCCTGCGGCAAGGACGGGGGCACAGGGGTGCCTCTTTTCCAGCTCACCAAGGGTTAGAACCAGCCCCGATGCCGCAATATGGGGAACGTGGCTTACCGCTGCAACCACAGCATCATGCTCCTGGGGACTTAAAAATATGGGACGGGAACCGATAATTTCTGCCAGCAGGGTAACCTTTGTCACTGCCCTTTTGCCGGTGTTTTCCGTAGGGGTAATGGCATAAACGGCATTTTCAAAAAGGTATCTGTCTGCTGCTTCAATACCGCCCTTTTCCGAACCGGTCATGGGGTGGCCTCCCACAAAGGAACCCCTACTGGAAAAAACTTTTTCCAGCCTTTCCACAATACAAGCCTTAGTACTGCCTGTATCGGTAACCACTGCATCTTCTCTAATAAAAGGAAGTATATTCCTGGCAGTATCCTGAAAAAAATCCAGGGGGGTGCTTAAAATAATCAGCTCAGCTTCTTTTACCGCTTCAGCTAAATTGGAATATCCCCTGTCCACTGCCTCCAGCTCTTCGGCCTTTTTAAGCACCCCTTCATTTGTATCATATCCTGCAATATGGTCAGCCGCCCTGCGGTATTTTAGGGCCATCCCTAGGGAGCCGCCTATGAGACCCACACCAATGATGCACACCTTTTTGAATAAGCCCTCAGTACGTACAGCCATATTATTCACCCTAAGAGGCTCGGGGATAGGAGCCCAAAATTTTTAGAAATACGGTTTTTCCTTCTAATCTCTCTATAACGGAAGCAAGGGGTTCTTCCCATACATAACCCTCGCAATCAAGATAGAAAAAGTAGTGCCCCAGCTCCTTTTTTGCCGGTCTGGATTCTATTTTCATCAGGTTAATTTTTTCTTCAGCAAAGTACTTCAGCACCATGTAAAGGGATCCGGGGCTGTCCTCAGGAAGGGAGAAGACCATAGAGGTCTTTCCGGGTTCTTCAACTGTTAAAAACTTCAGAGGCTCATTTTCCAGCACAAAAAATCTGGTTTTGTTATTGGGGTAGTCCTGTATATCCGAAGCAATAACCTCGAGGCTGTATTTTTCCGCTGCAAAGGGAGAGCAGATGGCCGCAGCTTTTTCCATTCCAGAAGCTACGATGGAGGCTGCCTCAGCGGTGCTTGATGCCTGCCTCAATTCACAGCCCGGAAAGTTTATTTTTAAGTATTCCCTGCACTGCCCCAGGGCCTGGGAGTGGGAATATATATATTTTATTTCCGTAAAATTTTTATCTTTTATCCTATGATTCACGGCAATGCAGTGGCGGATGGGCAGAACAACCTCGCCGACAATGTAAAGATCAGGTGTTTTGTTTAAATAGTCCAGGGACAGCCCCACCGTTCCTTCAATGGAATTTTCCACCGGGACTACTCCCACATCCGCTTCATTTTCCTCAACCATTAGAAAAACTTCCGGAATGAGGGTGCAAGGAATCAACTCCCCCGAAAGCTTCATCCCCTTCATCCATTGGCAGGCCGCTTCCTCTGAAAAGGTTCCCCGGGGTCCTAAATAAGCAACCCTCATTCATGGGCCACCGCCATTTTTCTGCCCAGTACAGGGGCAATGCGGCTCAGTTCGTTCATAAGGATGCTGAAGTTTTCCGGCGTCAGGGATTGGGGCCCGTCGGAAAGGGCTTCGCTGGGATTGGGATGAACTTCCACTAACAGTCCGTCCGCTCCTGCGGCAATAGCAGCCCTGGACATAGGAGGCACCAGCTGCCATTTACCCGTTCCATGGCTGGGATCCACGACCACCGGAAGGTGGGACAGCATTTTTGCTGCACATACCGCACTTAAGTCCAGCGTATTGCGAGTGAACTGCTCAAAGGTACGGATGCCCCTCTCGCACAAAATAACCTGGTGATTTCCCGATGACATTATGTACTCGGCAGCCAGCAGCCATTCTTCAATGGTGGCGCTGGGACCCCGTTTTAAAAGCACCGGTTTATCCGTTTCTCCAACTTTTTTAAGCAGGTTAAAGTTTTGCATATTTCTAGCTCCAATTTGAAAAACGTCTGTATATTCATAAACCACAGGGAGACTCTGAATATCCATTACCTCGGTAACAATGGGAAGTCCTGTTTCCTCTCCGGCCAGGGCAAGAAGCTTTAATCCTTCTTCTCCTAGCCCCTGGAATGTGTACGGCGAGGTGCGGGGTTTAAAGGCTCCTCCCCGCAGCAGTGTGGCTCCTGCTTCTTTTACCTTGTGTGCAGCTTCCAGCAGCTGCTCCCTGCTTTCCACGGCACAGGGACCCGCTATAACATGGATATTTTCCCCTCCAATTTCCACATTCCTTACTTTAATAATGGAAGGCTCATCCTTAAATTCACGACTGGCTAGTTTATAGGGCTGAAGAATGGGTACTACCCTTTCAACCCCGGGCATAGCCTCCAGTGCCAAAGAAGGTATTCTCTTTTTATCACCTATGGCTCCTATAATTGTGCGCACTACACCCTTGGAAAGGTGAATATTGAATCCCTCTTTAACTAAACGGTCCTTAACGTTTTCAATCTGTTCACTGGTGGCCTCACGGCTCATTACGATAATCAATGTTAATCAACCTCCGTTCTCCCGTAATATTGCTTCCCTAAAAGAAAAACTTCTGTCCTTTACTTTTCCTACACCCCCCTTTAAGAAGCAGACGGGAAATCAAAAATCACTCCCAAAGGAAGGTAGGAGTGATCTGCGGCAAAACGGCTCTAAAATTAAAATCCCATCTGCCCCTACCGTCCTACCAATCTACCAAAAACACCCTATAAAAGCTTAGCCGTCCTGCCTAAGTTTATTTTAAAGGGTATAATAGCACAGGTTTCAGCCGGTTACAATACAAAATTTTCTTAAATACAGGCTTTTTTAAGGGAAGTAATAAAAGCCCCCACTTTTTCTAGACACAGTTCCCTGTTATCTTTAAAGCGTTCTATAATGCGGATAAGGGCACTGCCCACAATGACCCCATCATACAGGGGAGAAACCCTTAATACTTGTTCCGGGGATTCAATGCCAAAGCCTAGGGACAGGGGTTTTGAGGTAATTCTGCGGAGCTCTTCTGCCATATACTCTGCATCCCTAAAAGATTGAAGGGCGCTACCCGTTGTCCCCGTTATGGAAACGCAGTATATGAAGCCCAATGCAGTTGAAGAAATTTTTTTAAGCCTTTCCCCAGGGCTGGTGGGGGAAACCAGGGGTACAAAGCCCAGCCCAAATTTGCGGGTTAAGGAAACCATCATTGCAGATTCTTCCAAAGGAAGATCGGGAACAATAATCCCATTTAATTTAGCTTCATGGGCATCCCTACAAAAATTTTCCAGACCATATCGATACAGGGGGTTATAATAAGACATTATTATAATGGGTATGTCTACGCATTTTTTTATTTCTGCTGCCAGTTCCAATGCCTTGGTATTGTTCATACCTTTGGAGAGGGCCTGCTGTGAAGCATGCTGTATCACAGGCCCGTCTGCCAGGGGATCGGAAAAGGGAATTCCCACCTCCACCACATCAGCTCCGGCCTTCACTGCTGTCAAAATAAGGTCTCTGCTGAATTCCAGATCAGGATAGCCTGCACAGAGATAGATGATCAATGCTTTCTCATTGAGCTTTCTCTTTTTATAAAACATCTGCTCCATCCTTTCCCCCGGAGAAATCTCTATTTCCTTAGTTACAGTTACCGGGGCTTCCGGTTCCTTTTTTAAAACCTTCAATTTTCATTCCCCCTTTGCTGTTCCAGAACGCTCTGAACATCTTTGTCCCCTCTGCCGGACAGGGTAACAATCACCGCTTTTTCTTCACTGAGTTGGGGAGCAATTTTTACCGCATATGCCAGGGCATGGGCACTTTCCAAAGCGGGCAGTATCCCTTCGGTCTTGGTAAGGAGATGAAAAGCTTCAAGGGCTTCGGAATCAGGTACTGAAGTGTATTTTACTCTCCCTTTATCTTTTAAAAAAGCATGTTCCGGCCCTACCCCCGGATAATCAAGGCCTGCGGATATGGAATGGGCGGGTACAATCTGCCCGTCTTCATCCTGAAGAATGTAAGTAAGGGTACCGTGAAGAACCCCTCGGCTGCCGGCACTTAAGGAGGCGGCGTGCTTCCCTGTGGATATGCCACAGCCGGCAGCTTCAACTCCTATGAGCTGCACTTCCTCTTGATCAATAAAGGGATAAAAGGTGCCTATGGCATTGCTCCCGCCGCCCACACAGGCGATGATGATATCCGGGAAACCGCCTACGGTCTTTTTAAACTGCTCCTTTATTTCTTCCCCTATGATTTTCTGGAAGTCCCTCACAATCATGGGATAGGGATGGGGACCCACCACGGAGCCAATTATGTAGTGGGTGTTTCTGACATTGGTCACCCAATCCCGAATAGCTTCATTGGTGGCATCCTTTAGGGTGCGGGTTCCGCTCTTTACGGGTATTACTTCCGCTCCCAAAAGCTCCATGCGAAAAACGTTGAGCTCCTGACGTTTCATATCCTCTTCTCCCATAAATATCTGGCACTGGAGCCCAAAGAGAGCTGCCGCAGTGGCCGCAGCAACCCCATGCTGCCCGGCACCCGTTTCCGCAATAACCCTTTTTTTCCCCATCCTTAAAGCCAGAAGGGCCTGACCTAAAGTATTGTTAATTTTATGGGCACCCGTATGGTTAAGATCTTCCCGCTTAAGGTATATCTTCGCTCCCCCAAGCTCCTTTGACAGGCGTTGGGCATAATACAGGGGAGTGGGCCTGCCGGCGTATTCTTTTAGATAATAATTGAGCTCCATTATAAAATTTTCATCTTTAACGGCCATGAGGTATTCCTTTTCCAGTTCCTTTAAGGCGGGCATAACGGTTTCGGGCACGAACTGCCCTCCGTAGTCTCCAAAATAAGCTGACCTATGCAATTGCAAGGTTAATCCTCCTCACTTCATTCATGAAGCGAATTATTTTGTTTTTATCTTTCTTTCCGAAGGTTTCAACACCGCTGCTCACATCCACGGCATAGGGGGAAACTTCCATCACCGCCTGCGCCACATTGGCATCATTTAATCCCCCTGCGAGAATAACGGGCTTTTTGCTTCTTTTTACAGCCTTCCTGGCTATGGACCAATCAAAGGTTTTACCGGTTCCCCCGGGCACACCGTGAACCCAGCTGTCAAGCAAGTATGCATTCACTCTATATTTCTTCATTTCCTCAATTACCTCATCATCCCTTACCCTGAAAGCCTTGATCACCTGGCAGGACAGATTATCAAAACCTCAGCAGTACTGCGGGCTTTCTGTACCATGGAGCTGAACGGCATCTAAACCGCAAAAATCCACAACACTTAGAACATAATCAAAATCCTGATCCATAAAAACACCAACTTTCATCACGAAGGGGGGCAGAGTTCGGATAATCTCCCTGGCCAGTAGGGGATCCACTCTCCTTCTGCTCTCGCAGAATACAAACCCCAGGGCATGGGCGCCGTAATTTACTGCATAACGGGCTTCTTCAAAGGTTTTTATACCGCATATTTTCACCCTTACCATAATCCTTAACCCTCCATTAAGTTTTTTAAGGTCTTATACGGATGGGGACTTCTCATAAGGGTCTCGCCAATGAGCACTGCGTTTATTCCCAGGGACTCTAAGAAACGAACATCTTGAGCATTTTTAATGCCGCTTTCACTAACGGAGACCACATCTTTGGGAATTAGTGGCATCAGTCTTTCCGTAACCCCAAAATCAATGGTAAAATCCTCAAGATTGCGGTTATTAATGCCTATTATTTCCGCCCCCGCTGCAAGGGCCAATTCCAGCTCCCTTTCCCAATGTATCTCCACCAGAGCCTGCATTCCGAGATCTCTTGTAAGATTAAGGAGTTTCTTTAAGGTTTCTTTATCCAGCACCCTTACTATCAATAGGACCGCATCTGCACCATAGGCTCGGGCCTCGTAAATCTCCACAGGGTCAATGATAAAATCCTTTCTCAAAAGCGGCAAATGGCAGAGGGAGCTCACTTCATGGAGGTGCATTAAACTTCCCAGAAAATATTTTTCCTCCGTAAGCACGGAAATCGCAGTCGCCCCTGCCCTTTCATATGCAAGGGCGGTTTTTGTGGGATTAAAATCCGCTGCAATTATGCCTTTGGAAGGGGAAGCGCGTTTTATTTCCGCGATAATGTTTATCCTTTGATCCTTTTCCCTCTTTAAGGCTCTTTTGAGGTCCCTGGGAGGGGGTGCCTTTAAAATTTTTTTATTTAATTCCTTAAGATAATCAGTGGTACTAATATTATGAAGCTTACTTTTCTTGTAGGTTATAATCTGTTCTAGCATTATGCAGCACAGCTTTCCGAAAATTTAATTAGCTCTTTAAGCTTTCTTAACGCTGCTCCGCTGTCAAGGCTGTGCTCGGCTTTTTCCACAGCCTCCTTCAGGGAAAAGGCTTTATTTCCCGCCAGAATGGCAAAGGCAGCATTGAGTACCACTGCTTCCCTTGGAGCTCCTTTTTCCCCTTCCAGCACCCCTAAAAGGATCTCTGCATTCTTTTCAGGGTCTCCGCCCTTTATTTCTTCAATGTTTCTAATTTCAAAGCCCAGCTCTCTGGGATCAAATTCATAGGTCTGAATAAACCCCGCATTCAATTCCGTTATCCTTGTGGTTCCCGCTACCGTAACTTCATCCAAACCGTCGCTGCCGCACACAACAAATGCCCTTTTTGTACCCAGCGCAGCCAGCACCTCTGCTATGGGTTGGGTTAAATCTGGATCAAATACTCCCAAAAGCTGGGCTTCGGCGCCCGCCGGATTGGTGAGGGGACCTAAAATATTGAATATGGTCTTTATCCCCAGCTCCTTTCTTGGTCCCATTGCATTCTTCGTTGCCCGGTGGTATTTGGGAGCAAATAAAAAGGCAATTCCCACACTGTGCAGGCACTTTTCCGCCTGCTCCGGCTCCAAATCAATTTTTACCCCCAACCTTTCCAGGACATCGGCACTACCGCACCGGCTGGATACCGATCTGTTGCCGTGTTTTGCCACCGGAACCCCTGCTCCCGCGGCCACAAAGGCCGCAGCGGTGGAAATATTAAAGGTTCCCCCATAGTCCCCTCCGGTTCCACAGGTATCCACAACCTCCATGGAAACTTTAAAGTTCACAGCACTACGCCTCATAGCCCTTGCGAAACCGGTAATTTCCTGGGGAGTTTCTCCCTTTAATTTGAGGCCCATGAGCAGTGCACCTATCTGGGCATGGGTGGCGCTTCCGTCCATAATCAACTCCATTGCCCGCTCGGCCTCAGAGGACGTCAGGTCAATCCCATGGGAAATTTTTGCAATGAATTCCTTCACACTAAAACCTCCTCTCAGCTAATCTCATCTCATCAAAGCTTAGCTTCAATGCACATTTTTATAGCCCCTCAACTTTAAGTTCCCTGTCTCTCACCCCCATAATCACCTCATCCTTTGTCTCCGCAGTCGCCTCCGGACAAGGCAAGACCGGTATCAAGAAATGGCCCTCCTTTCAGCGGCATGCAGGGCGGCAATTAACGCTTTTCCTTTATTTATGCACTCTTCAAATTCCCTAAGGGGTTTAGAATCCGCAACAATGCCCGCTCCCACCTGAACATACGCCCTATTATCTTTAACCAGTATTGTCCTAATGGTTATGCAGGTATCCATATTTCCGTTTAAACCAAAATACCCCACTGCTCCGGCATAGGGGCCCCTTCGGGTGGGCTCAAGCTCCTCTATAATTTCCATGGCCTTGACTTTAGGAGTTCCGGATACGGTCCCCGCAGGAAAACATGCCATCAGTGCTTCAACGGCACTGCAATTTTCCAAAAGCCTGCCCTCAACTAGGGAGACTAAATGCATTACATGGGAATATTTTTCCACAACCATAAATTCAGGGACCTTAACCGTACCAGACCGGGCAACCTTGCCCACTTCATTGCGGGCAAGATCCACAAGCATGATATGTTCCGCCCTTTCTTTGGGGTCCCTTTGGAGCTCCATCACCAGGGTATCATCTTCTTCCGGGCTGCCTCCCCGGGGGCGGGTGCCAGCAATGGGCCTGTTGTATACTTTTCCCTTTTCTACTTTCACAAGCATTTCGGGAGAAGCTCCGATGAGCTGAAATTCCGGATAATTGAGATAGAACATATAGGGAGAGGGGTTAATAATTCTCAAACACCTGTATATTTCCAACGGGCTCACGGCAGCCTTTGTTTCCAGGCGGGTGGAAAGAACTGCTTGAAGAATGTTTCCTGCTTTAATGTGATCAAGGATCCTTATTGCACCCTTTATATAGTCAGACCGGTTTAAGGTTATAGCAAAGGGAACACCGGGGGCGAATTCCGTAAATTCAAAGTTACCCATAAAGGAATGACGGTAAAATATTTTTTCCTTAATACTGGAAATTAAAGACTCTGCCCTGTCATATTCAGCCTTTGGCTCCCCTCTCGGCCTGGTGAGGATTATGATTTTTAAGGAATTTTTTAAATGGTCAAACAAAAGGTTTATTTTAAAAATAATGAACATTCCGTCGGGTAGCCCTAAATCATCCATACTTTTAATGGGCAGCTTTTCAAGGTAGCGAACCCAATCATAGGAGAGGTACCCCACAGCTCCTCCGCAAAAATGCGGCATATCATCCGCAGCAGTATGGATGCGATACTTATCTATAAAACTCTTAAGCTGAGCCGTGGGATTTCCAAAATTTTTTATTACATATTGTTCTTCCTCTATTCGGATCAGCGAGCCCTTAGCGCTGAACCTGGCAATGGGCTTAATGCCCATTAAGGAATAGCGTGCCCCCTGCTTTCCTTTTTCAGCAGTTTCCAGAAGATATGAAACCTCCCTTTCATCTGCCAGCTTAACAAAAATTGAAATGGGGGTTTCTTCATTTACTTCTATTTCATCCCATACCGGAATAATGCTCTCTTTTTGGGCCAGGGACAGATATTCATTGAAGTTAGGTTTCAAGGGACTCGACCTCCCGCAAATTTGAAAATAAAAAAACCAGTGCTAAAATGAGCACTGGTTCATCTCCAAAACCACCAGTCTCATCTCAGCTCCTCTCCCCTCAACTCATCTCAGCTCATCTCTTCTCCCTATTCAGCTTTCAGTTATGCTATCACACAACCTTTGTCCCTGGCAATTTTGAAAAATAACAAATTTAACCTTTTTAGCCGATTAATGCTGATTATTTTCAAGTATTCAAGTCAGGCCTTAATTTTATTGCCTCTTTTAAGTAAATGTGCCTGGGCTTAAATCCCTTTTCCGCATTTACATGCATTAGCACCCTTATGACCCTGGACATACTGCCCTTAACGTTCATCTCCACTGCATCCAAAAGGGCAGTTTCTTTAAACCCCATTTCACGGACGGCGGTGGCGGGAAAGGCAGCATCGAGATCTGGAGTTGCAGTGAAAATAATGCTGGCAATATCCTCCTCTTTAATGCTGTTTTGCTCCATAATGGCTGAAATGAGCTCCTTTGTGGCAGCAAAAATGCATTCCTTTGTATTATCCTCAACGGGTATAGCTCCCCGGATACCAACGGTGATCATTTATTGCCACCTACCATTAAAATAAATCTAGCCAATGGCTCTGTGTCCCAGGCCTATGGCTACCTCATCCAGGTGCAGAAGACCTATTCCGAAAAAAATGGCCACTGATATATGATCCTGATGTCTGGCTATGCCGATTTTTCCACCCACATTTAAACCCAGAGCCTTTGGAACTATCTGGGTTAAGGCCTCCCTTGTGGCACCGGCAACGGCACCTTCTTCAGAATGGGATTCCTTTATCACACCTTCCCTTTTGGCCGCTACAACAGCCCTTTCAACAATTTTTTTAACGGAATTGATAAATTCCCCACCATAGTCCACTGCTGCTGCTGAGATACCGATTTCAGCAAATTTTTTCTTAAGGTTTACCTCTTCCTCTCTGCTTTCCGTCAGGGCCATTTGGATTGCTGTGGCAGCAACCCTTTTGCTGCCGTAATTCATTTTCCCACCCCCGGGTTTTACTTTAGCTCCACCGTACCAATCATGGAAACATTGCCATTAACCTTGACAACCTGGCCTTTTTTGGGCTGTTCAACGTTTTCGGAAACGGAGACCACTTTAAAAATCAGCTCATGAACATAGTAAGTACCGTCAATGGCCAACACATCACCCTGGTTAACCTTAACAGTAACCTGCTTGTTCCTGAAATCCGAAACTTCCTTTCCGTTTATTAGAAGAACAGCTTTTTCCAGGGAAGAAAAATTTTCTACCTGTACTGTTACGGTGGCAAATACTGACTGAAAATCCTGGGTTGTAACCCGCATTTCCGGGAATTCTTCATAAAAATTAACCGCTTCTCCTTCAATCTTTTCAGCAAAATCCATATAAAAATCCACCGGATTTAAAGCCAGCAAAGCTTGACCTAAGACAAGAAAGGCAAAGCACAGCACTGCACAGGCTATTAAAAACCTTTCAATCCATTTAAAAAAATTAAAAAGATCCATTATTCCACCTCCGCCCTGTATTTATAAGATATGCGGAGGTGGAAAAGTTTATCCTCTTGGCTGCATTGAAAGACAAAAGATCAATTGTTTATTTAGTCTATTTGTTCAGCCAGGGCATCATGGCCCTCAATTCTGCCCCCACTTTTTCAATGGGATGTTCCTTCTCCTTTGCTTCCAAAGCCCGGAAGACTGGTCTGTTGGCACGGTTTTCTAAAATCCATTCCTTGGCAAACTCTCCGGATTGAACCTCCTTTAATATTTTTCTCATTTCTTCCCGGGTCTGTTCGTTGATAACACGGGGCCCGCGGGTTAAATCCCCATATGTAGCGGTGTCACTGACGGAATAACGCATCCTTCCCAATCCGCCTTCATATATCAGGTCAACAATGAGCTTGAGCTCATGGAGGCATTCAAAATAAGCGATTTCCGGACTGTAACCGGCTTCAACCAAAGTTTCAAATCCCATTTTAATGAGCTGGGTGATGCCGCCGCAAAGAACGGCCTGCTCCCCAAAAAGGTCGCTTTCCGTTTCTTCTTTAAAGGTGGTTTCGATAACGCCGGCCCTGGTGCATCCGATGCCCTTGGCATAGGCCAATCCCAGGTCCCTGGCTTTGCCCGTAAAATCCTGATACACTGCCAAAAGAGCCGGTACCCCCACTCCCTCTTTATACATTCTTCTCAACAGATGGCCTGGGCTTTTGGGTGCCACCATGAAAACATCTATGTTCTTGGGAGGGATAATCTGTCCGTAATGGATATTAAATCCATGGGAAAAGCTTATGGCATTGCCTTCAGACAGATTGGGCGCAATATCCCTTTTATAAACTTCACCCTGTACTTCATCGGGAATTAAAACCTGAATAATATCCGCCCTGCGCGCTGCTTCCTGGGTTGGAAACACCTTAAATCCGTCTTTTTCAGCAGCTTCCCAGGATTTACTTCCTTCCCTTAAACCCACAATTACTTCACAACCGCTGTCGCGCAAATTTTGAGCCTGGGCATGTCCCTGACTGCCATAGCCTATAACAGCTATGGTTTTCCCTTTAAGAAGCTCCAAATTTGCATCGGAATCATATAAAGCCTTAACCATAAACTTAACCTCCCTTTTATGGCAGTGATTTTAAAAAAAATTATTTACCTGCTGTTAAGTTTTCTCTCCAAAACCTCACTGAAGTGGTGAAGCTCTTCATTCATTTTATATAGAATACGTTCGATGTCCTTTTTGTTTAAAACCAGCTGTTTTGGTTCCAACATTTCTATTTTCCTAAATTCCTGACACATTACAAAATGCACCACATCTTCAATGGTATCCGCAGTTATAACAAGCTCAAGGGGTGCATAAGCTACCTCTCTTCCCGTATTTTCATCATAAACCTTATACACCTCTATTCCCGTATCAATATCTTCAATTACGATACCCTTAATGGGCACATTTCTTAAAAGGGCTGCTTTTTGTTCCCTTATTTCTTCCGCCAGTTTGTCGGGGCTTTTACCACCGAAAAGAAGCTTTGCTACCCTTTCAGCTTTATAATCAAATCTAATGCGAAGTCTAATGTTAGTCGTGCCTGTGCCCTTATCTTCCTTTATCTTTTTTTCCATTTCAATGCCTGACATCCTTATCCCTCCGATTATTACCGCATACATTTTCCTTCTTTCGGCAAGATTTAAAAAAAATCCTGCGCTTATGGTCAAAATAATCTAATATTCGATACCTTTACGGGCCTTTATGCATAAGGATTTGAAAGGATGTTTTACTTCTCTCATTTCCGTCACCAGATGAGCATTTTCTACAACAGCCTTTGGGGCATTCCTTCCCGTAATAATTATTTCCATGTGAGCAGGTTTTGCTTTTATGATATCAAGGAGTTCTTTTTCTTCAACAAATCCCAATTCCACAGCTACACATATTTCATCAAGGATAAGCATGTCCAGCTCGCCTTTTTCAACCACTGATTTGGTGATTTGTACGCCCTTTAAAACAAGCTTTTTGTCTTCAAAAGTAAAACCCTTTCTCCAATCAACGGTTCTTCCAAAGCACCTCACATCTATACCAGGCAGAAAATCTTTAACCGCCTTCACTTCCCCCGAAGCACTGTCCTTTAGGAAAAGAAATATACCAACTTTAAAGCCATGTCCGTAAGCTCTTAAGGCCTGTCCAAAGGCAGCGGTGGTCTTTCCCTTTCCTTTCCCGGTATAAACTTGAACCAGCCCCGGTTGTTTATCACTGTCCAGCGCCATCACCCCGTTGACCGCTTTTTTCTTCTTTGGATTGAAAAACCCGTTTTTCCAGTTCTTTTAGCTTCTTGATCTCTTTGTCATTAAGCAGTCTGTATTCTCCGGGTTTCAGATCTTTAAGGACCAGGGGGCCAAATTTAATCCTTTTGAGATTTACTACGGAAAAACCCAAAGCTTTAAACATGCGGCGTATCTGGCGTTTTTTACCTTCCCTAATGGTTATTTTAACCAGCGCCCTTTTGCCACCGCGGATTAATTCAACTTTGGCAGGTAGGGTTTTCCCATCCTCAAGAAAAATGCCCCGGCGGAGTTTCTCCAGCTGCTCCCCGGAAGGGGTTCCACTGATTTCCACCAAGTATGTTTTAGAAACCTGATGGGAAGGATGGGTGAGAGCAAAACTTAACGAGCCATCATTGGTCAAAAGAAGCAGCCCCTCGGTATCCTGATCCAGCCTGCCCACGGGAAAAATCCTGTATTTTTTAAATTCTTTAAGGTAGTCCAATACCGTTTTTCTGCCAAAGGGATCTGAAACAGTGGTAATACAACCCTTGGGTTTGTTAAAAAGAACATAAATCATTTCCTTTCTCCGAACAACGGGTTTTCCGTCCACTTCTATTTTGTCATGCTCATGAACCTTTGTTCCCAGCTGAGTAACAACTCTGCCGTTTACCTTTACTCTCCCTTCAAGAATGATTTCTTCACATTTACGCCGGGATGCAATTCCGCACTGGGCCAGAACCTTCTGAAGACGTTCCATTAAAATCCCCCGCAGAAATTTTTCTTAAATATTAGGAAGGTCCTCTGTAATTATTACTAATTTACCACAAGAAATCGGAATTTAATAGAAAAAAGAAGCCTCTTTAGATATAACAAATCCTCATAATTAACTCAGCAAGAAAACCGCAGCAGAGACCCATTTGCTTACGAGCTGCCACTTATTAATTATTAAAAACTATATTGCAGATAAAAACTGATGCAAGAAAACCCACAATATCGGCTATTAACCCCACAGCAGCGGAATATCTGTACTTTACAATTCCCACGGAACCAAAATAAACGGTAAGGACATAAAAGGTGGTATCCGTGCTGCCCTGCATGGTTGAAGCAAGAACTCCAATAAAAGAATCGGGACCGTGGGTTTTGATTAATTCTGCCGCCGCCCCAAGGGCCGCACCCCCGGACAGCGGGCGCATAATGGCTAAAGGAATAACTTCTCCGGGAATATAAAGAATATCAGTTATGGGACGCAGCAGCTTCGTAAAAGCATCAAGGGCGCCTGAAGACCTGAAAACTCCTATAGCCACCAGCATACCCACTAAAAAGGGTATAATTTTAATGGCTGTATTAAACCCCTCCTGGGCTCCTTCCACAAAGGCTTCGTACACTTTTACCCCTTTTAAAAAAGCGAAGCTGGGTATAAGAAAAAATAATGTGGGGATGGCCCATTTTGAAATTTCCTGAATAATTACCTCAACCATATTCTCATCCCCTTTTTTTTCGTTTCCAGTAAGATCTAAATAACCGGTCAGCGGTAACCGCAGCCACAGTGGCGCAGCAGGTTGCAAATATAGTGGTTCCCACAATGGAAGTGGGATCTGCTGAACCGTTTGCGGCTCTAACCCCTATAATGGTTGCGGGGATGAGGGTTATGCAGGAGGTGTTGAGGGCAAGGAAGGTGCACATGGCTTCGCTGGCTTCGTCCTTTTGGGGATTAAGTTTCTGCAGTTCCGCCATGGCCTTAAGCCCGAAGGGAGTTGCGGCGTTCCCAAGGCCAAGCATATTGGCACTGAGATTGAGAACTATGGCACCCATGGCAGGGTGGTCCCGGGGAACAGATGGGAAAAGATATCCCGTAATGGGTCGCACAATCAATGCAATAAGGTCCACAATGCCGGCTTCTTCCGCCAATTTTATGATACCAAGCCACAGCGCCATTATCCCAATTAATTCAAAGGAAATTTGAACGGCATTTTCAGCGGCTTTTAAAGCTGCATAGGTTACAACTTCAATTCTTCCATTAACAGCCGCAAAAAAAATACCGGTAATAAGGAGAAAAAACCAGATTAAATTTACCATTTAGGAGGCACCTCCAAAGGCTTGTTTACAATTCAAGCCTATGAAGAACAGTCCGAAAATAGAACAGGGCAGCTTGAAGCTGCCCTGCAACAGAGACTTTTTTAGATTTAGTAAGAGAATTTTTCTACAGTTTGAGGAAAGTTACAAGCTGCCCTTTAAACCCAAAGGGAAAGAACATCATAAATGCCTTTAACAGACCGCTGAGCCAGGGATTTTTAACAGTTTCTGCGGCCACTAAGTCAACCGTTGTTATGGTTTCACCATCCACTGTAAATTTAATTTTACCCATCACATCTCCCTTTTTTACGGGATGATTGACCTTTTCAGGGGCATACACCACAGCTTCAACTTTGTCTTTTTCCCCTTCCCTAAGGGCTGCTCCCATGGATTGGGAAGCCACGAGATTTACCCGTCCATATCCTTTAATTTTAAAGCTTCCTAAGATTTCCCCTTTTGTTACCAATGTTTTCTTGGAATAATTTTTAAAACCGTAATCCAGAAGGCTCACTGCCTCGGCAGTGGCGCTGGGAGCATCTAAAACCACAGCAATAAGCCTCATTCCATTTCTAGTTGCGGAAGCCACAAGGCAGTGACCTGCAGGGGTGGTATAGCCGGTTTTTATTCCATCAGCTCCCGGAAAAAGTTCTGGGTTTCTAATGAGATTATTTTTATTTATACATAAGCGTGACCATTCGTGACCGGCCCAGGGTATGACCTTTTTTTTCGTAGCTACTATTCTCTCAAACTCACTGTTTGTCATGGCATACCTTGCAATGAGGGCTAGATCATATGCTGTGGTGTAATGTTGTTCATCATGAAGTCCATGGGGGTTTGCAAAATGGGTTTCCTTTGCACCAATGGCTTTGGCCTTTTCGTTCATCATCCTTACAAAATTCTCCTGGGTTCCCCCTATATGTTCAGCCACAGCTGCTGCTGCATCGTTTGCAGAGCTTAAAAGAACAGCATATAGGAGATCTTCCAGAGTCATTCTTTCTCCTTCTTCCAGCCAAATGGAAGAACCCCCTGTTTCCGATGCTTCTTTGCTTACCACCACAGTACTGTCAAGCTCTCCCTCTTCCAAAGCCAGAACCGCGGTCAGTATTTTAGTGGTACTGGCAGGGAACAACCTTTTATGCGGATTTTTTGCCCATAGGACCCTCCCGGATTCCGCATCCATCAGCACTGCGCCCTCAGCATATATGCCTATATTATTAATATCTTGCCCCAAAACGGGTATAGTCCATATAAAGGAAATTAAAACTGCAGAAATTAAAACTTTATATATGCGCGCCCCCAAGGCAATCATCCCCCACCCAAAATTCATCCCCGCAAAAAGTTCTGCGGGGATAAATTTTTATTAAAATAATAATTTTTCCCATAGGACTGGATTTCCTTCAACTAAAAGTTTCCTTTTTACAATTTTGGGTGGGAAATATTTTTCATCTTTCAGCACTGAACCTCTATGTTTTGGTTTCCATCCTTAAATAGTTCTTTTATTTGATTGAGCAGTTTTGGAGCCATGTCAATCATATGGTCAAAAATAATATTGTCATTTATGGGCAGGAGCTTAACTTCCGTACCGCTGCTCACGAGAAAGGCAACGGGCTGCACCGATACCCCTGCACCGCTGCCTCCTCCAAAGGGATAGGACATGGGCTGCTGCCCCTTAGCTCCCATGCCATTATCTGAACCGGATCCTTCATATTCCCCGCCCCCGGCAACAAATCCCGCCGTTACCCTGGAAACAGGAATAATAACCGTTCCATCCGGGGTTTCCACAGGATCCCCCACAACGGTATTTACATCCACCATTTCTTTTATGCTCTCCATGGCCGTTTTCATCATGGATTCAATGGGATGACCTTCCATGCAGATCCACTCCTTCATTCTTTTTAAAAACCAAGCAAAAAATAACAAGAAATACCATTTTAACAGCTGCAGTAATAATATAGCCCATTGGAATTGTTAGTATGCAGTACAAGTGAGTGTATAAGCAGTTGTCCCAAAAATTTGGGAAAACCTTAATTTCAGGAGGGTTTATGACACCCTTTGACTTTTCAATAAAGGCTCTTAAAATCATATACATTGTAATACTTAAAAACCCCGAAAAAATACCGGTTGCAGCCGGATTGCTCAATCCCAGGGTAGTTTTCCAGGAAAATTTTTTTACTTGAGCATGTTTGAGCAGCCAAAAATTTAATTTTAAAATTCTTATCATTAAAAGATGCACCGTCAATGCTGAAACCCTGACCTTTAAATCAACATCTAATTGTTTGATTATCTTTTCCAGCTTGTTTAAGGGCAGTTTTATTTTAAATACAGTAATTTTTTCAAATAACCTAAGCTCAAAGGCAGCAAAACTTTTTTCGTCATCAACGATGTATTCTATAACAACATCTGCTTTAATAATAAAAAGAATAATTGCCGGCAGAATTAGCAGAGTTACAAATAAAAGATATGCCAGACGCACCAAAATCAC
This sequence comes from Clostridia bacterium, assembly GCA_012523575.1. Lineage (GTDB taxonomy): Bacteria > Bacillota > DTU086 > DTU086 > DTU086 > 41-269. The sequence goes on along the minus strand of JAAYIF010000032.1, from coordinate 121,890 downwards.
CGCATGTCCATTTAAAGGAATATGTGTTATGAATTATTACCGTAAAATGAAAAAAATACACAAATCTTAAGCCTTCGCTCAATCTGTTAGCTCCTCTGATATCGAGAGGATAGATATGATACAGCAGTTAAAAGCAATGCGGAGGAAAACTTTATGAAGCAATGATATGGATGGGCCCTCTGTTAAGACAGGGAAATTCCTTTGGGGGAATTATTCCGTTTTTTTAGCGAAGGTTTCAGGGGGAGGGAGTTCGCTCAAGTCCTTAAGATTAAACTCAAGGAGAAACTTTGGAGTGGTACCATACAAAAGGGGCCGGCCGGGGCTCTTTTTTTTCCCAACTTCAGCAATTAATCCCCTTTCAAGAAGAGTCTGAATAACCCCATCGGTTTTAACCCCACGGATCTTTTCAATTTCTGCGCGGGTAACGGGCTGTTTGTATGCAATTATGGAAAGGGTTTCCAGAGCTGCGCGGGACAGACCTTTATGTTTTGGGGAACACAGCTTTTCTACATAGGAAGAAAATTCCGGCCGTATACAGATCTTCCAGCCGTTACCTACCTTTACAACATCAATGCTGTGTTCCCTTTCGCAGTAAATGGCCCGGAGCTCTTCAATAGCCGCAATGACTTTTTCTTCACTCAGCCCTGAAATTTTGGTTAGGGTTTCCAAAGTAACGGGTTCACTGTTCATGAACAGTATGCATTCCACCACTGCCCACGGATTTTTTTTAAACATTATGTTCCCACCTTATCTTTTCTTCTGCTAAGATGGGATATATAATAATTTTCCCAAAATGCTCTTCCTGTTTCACCCTAACTTTTTGAAGCCGCACCAATTCCAGTAAAGCTAAAAATGTTACAATAATTTCTCCCTTTGAAGCCCTTTTAGCAAAAAGGGAATTAAATTCTATCCCCGCAGGGGAACCTTTTAAAAATTTCAATATCTCGTCTATCTTTTCAGTTATTTTATATTCATGCCCTTCGATTTCTAAAAATTCACCGTCGTCCTCTTCATCTTCTCCTTTATGCCTTATTAAAAGTTTTTCAAAGGCAGAAAGAAGGTCCTCCAGCTTTAATCCCTCAAGATAACCCTTTGTGTTAACGGAATCCATATAGGCAGAAAGTTCCGGTTCCGGGCGGGGATAATATTTTTCCTCTGACATCAAGCGCGACTTTAGAAAATTGGCAGCTTCCTTAAAAGTTCTGTATTCTGCTAGTTGTTTTTCCGCCTTTTCCGCAAAGGATGTTTCTTGTTCCGCATTTTCTTCTTCATCGGTATTTTCTTCCTCAGAAAAGCTTTCAACATTATCCTTTAACATTTGAAGAGTTTTTTTCCGCAGAAGTTCCGCAGCTGAAACAAGGAAGGAAGATGCTTCGTCTAAATCCAAATCTTTTCCCTTTTTTATTTTTTCAAGATACTGCCCGGTAATCTGGGAGATATTAAGGTCTTTTAGATCGGCTTTTTTCCCCTTTTCAACTTCCTTTAGCAAATCTTTCATGTTCATGGCTTTTACTCCAGCCTAAATTTTCATAACCTCTCTTACTTTTTCCATGGTTATTGATGCTTCTTTCCTGGCTTTCTCAGCACCGGCCGTAATAATGTCTTGAATTAAGTCGGGGTTCTTCTCCAGCTCATTTCTTTTTTCTCGGATGGGTTTTAATGCTTCGTCCATTTTAGCCGCAAGTTTTTTCTTGCATGCGACGCATCCGATCTTTCCACCTCTGCAGTCTGCTTCATATTGCTCAAGTTCAACGGGATTATATATCTTATGATAAAGATAAACGGTGCAGACTTCCGGATTTCCGGGATCTGTTTTGCGTATACGTTGAGGATCGGTAACCATCTGTCTTACTTTATCGCTGATTACCTCAAAATCTGCAGTAATGGAAATGTAATTATTATAGCTTTTGCTCATTTTTCTTCCGTCGGTGCCAGGTAGGAGGGCCAGTTTTGACAGCTTTGCCTTGGGTTCCGGAAAAACCCTAGCATTATATAAATGGTTAAATCTTCTTGCTACTTCGCGGCTCAATTCAAGATGGGGGAGCTGATCTTCTCCTACGGGAACAGTGTCTGCCCTGTATATCAATATATCTGCTGCCTGAAGAAGGGGATATCCCAAAAAACCATAGGTACTTATATCCTTTCCTTTCTCCCCAAACTGCTGTACCTGGTCTTTGTAAGTGGGGCATCTTTCCAGCCATGAAAGGGGCGTAATCATGGAAAACAGCAGATGAAGCTCCGCATGCTCCTTAACATGGGACTGAACAAAAATAACGCTCTTTTCAGGATCGATACCCACGCTAAGCCAGTCCAAAAGCATGTCCCATATTTTACCCTTAATTTCCTCGGTCTCATCAAAAGCAGTGGTCAGGGCATGCCAATCTGCAACCATGAAATAAGTCTCATATTCTTCCTGAAGTTTAACCCAATTTTCAAGAACGCTTAAATGCCCAATATGCAGTCTGCCCGTTGGACGCATTCCGCTTAGAATTCTGCCTTTCATTGCTTTCTCCCTTCTTTCTTTATATAAAACCTACGCCGCTGATAAAGGTTAAAAAATTAATTACCTTCTGAACAGCACTACCCAAAAAAAGATCTATTACTCCGGTAAATATCAATAACAGCAAAATTAAAGGTCCGTACTGTTCTAAACTATATAAAACCTCTGAATATTTTTCCGGAAGAAGGCCCCCTAATATTTTAGAACCGTCCAGGGGAGGTACGGGAATTAGGTTAAATATTGCAAGCACTACATTATAAAATAATAGCAGTTTTAAAAATATGTGTAAATATATTGTAAACGTGCCCATCCCAGGAGAAAATAACCCCAAAAGCCGCAAGCCCACAGCGGACAAACAAGCAAGAACAAGGTTCATCATAGGCCCTGCAAGGCTTACCAACATCATAATCTTTTTTCTGTCTCCTCTAAAATAAAAAGGGTTTACCTGAACGGGCTTTGCCCAGCCGAAACCGGCTAAAAAAAGCAGCAGTGTGCCGATGGGGTCCAGATGGGCCATGGGATTTAACGTAAGGCGTCCCTGACTTTCAGGGGTAGGATCCCCAAAGATAGAAGCCATTTTTCCGTGGGCATATTCATGAAAGGTTATTGCAATTAAAACCGCCGGTATTGCAGCAATCATTCCGGCAAAATTGGAAAAGGGCAATCACAACACCACCTTAATAATAATCCTATGCCTTACCCTTACAAAAGCCGGCAAATATAAGGTCTGTCTCAAAGATTAAAAGCGTCCGCCAACTTCTTTTTTGAAAGCCTTCCTGGCATTACTTCATTTTTTATTATATCTTCATAGGTTTCCCGTTTTACAATTAAATCCGCCATGCCGTCCTTGACAAGTATTACTGCAGGCCTTCCCAATTTGTTATAATTATTCGCCATGGAATATCCGTAGGCTCCGGTACAGGATACGGCTAAAATGTCTCCGGGTTCCACCCTGGGCAATTTGATATCCCAAATAAGCATATCTCCGGACTCACAGCATTTACCCGCTATGGACACCACCTGCTCCGGCTCCTTGTTTCCTTTATTTGCCACAAGGGCCTCATATTCCGCTTTATAAAGGGCAGGCCTGATGTTATCAGCCATGCCTCCGTCCACGGATACATATTTTCTTATTCCGGGTATTTCTTTAACGGATCCAATGGTGTACAGGGTGGTACCTGCAGGTCCCACAATGGATCTTCCCGGCTCAACAATAATTTTGGGTATGATTAAGCCGTACTCCTCAGCTTTTTTATAAACCGCTTCTTTTATGGTATCAGCATAACTTTCAATTTCCAGCGGTCTGTCGCCTTCACTGTAGTATATTCCAAAACCCCCACCTAGGTTTATTTCTTCTATTTCATAATTAAGCTCCTTTTTAACCCTGCTGCTCAATCCCATTAGTATCTCAGCAGCTATTTTAAAGGGTTCCGTTTCAAATATCTGGGAACCAATATGACAGTGGAAACCCTTGAGGAAAACATTGGGAATATTAAGGGCTCTTTTTACGGCATTAAAAGCTACATCCTCTGACAGAGTAAACCCAAACTTTGAATCCTCCTGGCCGGTTTTAATATATTCATGGGTATGAGCTTCAATGCCCGGAGTAATTCTCAGCATAACGGATATGGGCTCTTTTTCATGCTTTGTGATTTCTTCCAGCATATCCAGCTCATAATGGTTGTCAACTACAATCCTTCCCACTCCGGATTTAACCGCAAACTCCAGTTCTTCTTTGCTTTTGTTATTGCCGTGGAAATAAATTCTTTTTGGGGAAAATCCAGCCTTAAGGGCAGTGAATAATTCACCCCCGGAAACCACATCCAGTGAAAGTCCTTCCTCCATAATTATGGCTGCTATGGCAACGGTTAAAAATGCTTTGGAAGCATAAGCAACATCCCCTCTGCCGCTGAATCCTTCAATGAAGGCTTCCCTAAAGCGGCGGCATATATGGCGGATATAATCCTCATCATATACGATTAGGGGAGTGCCAAATTCATGAACCAGTTCAACGGTGTCGCAGCCCCCTATTTCCAGGTGACCTTTTTCGTTTATGCGCATGGTACCATGCAGCTTCACCAATCCCACTCCCATTTACAAACTTTTTGGCTGGAAAAAACTTGAAAAGGCGGCATCAGTTAACACTGCTGCCGCCGGTTTATTTAAAAAGCTTTAAGCAACTTTAAATAAACAAGCCCAATTCCTATACATTATACATCTATAAGAGAACCACTAATATACGCATCATATGCTGTCATATCAAAATAACCGTGGCCGCTTAAGCCAAACACAATATTTTTAGCTTCTCCTGCCTCACGACATTTCAATGCTTCATCTATTGCTGCTTTAACGGCATGGGCGCTTTCCGGTGCCGGAATTATACCTTCATTTCTGGCAAAGGTTACAGCTGCTTCAAATATCTCGCTCTGTTTATATGAAACGGCTTCAATATATCCGTCGTGATAAAGCTGGCTTACCAATGGAGACTCGCCATGGTATCTCAATCCCCCCGCATGTATACTGGAAGGAACAAAATCATATCCCAGGGTATACATTTTCATTAGGGGGGTCATTTTCGCCATATCACCGTAGTCATACTGAAAACTACCTTTGGTTAATGTAGGACAAGCAGCAGGCTCTACAGCAATAATTTTTATTTTCTTACCCTCGAATTTATCCTTTATAAAAGGAAAGGCCAAACCTGCAAAATTGCTTCCTCCACCACAGCAACCGATTATAACATCAGGATATGCATCAATCTTTTCCAACTGGGCTTTCACTTCTTGCCCAATAACGGTTTGATGAAGCACAACATGATTCAGTACACTGCCAAGGGAATAAGCGGTGTCATCCCTTGAAGCAGCATCTTCCACCGCTTCGCTTATGGCTAAGCCTAGGCTTCCCGGAGTATCCGGGTCTAGCTCCAGGGCCTCTCTTCCTGCCTCTGTAAGAGTGCTTGGGCTGGGTATCACCTGAGCCCCAAATACCTGCATGAAGGTTCTTCGGTACGGCTTTTGTTCAAAGCTGACCCGCACCATATAAACCACGCATTCCATTCCGAAGAAATTACACGACATGCTCAGGGCACTGCCCCACTGCCCTGCTCCTGTCTCGGTGGTAATCCTCTTAATACCTTCCCGTTTGTTGTAATAAGCCTGAGGAATAGAAGTATTGAGTTTATGGCTACCTGCGGGACTTACACCCTCATTTTTATAAAAAATCCTGGCCGGGGTATCCAGGGCCTTTTCAAGTCTCCGGGCCCTAATGAGGGGAGTTGGCCTCCACAAACGATAAAGGTTCTGCACTTCCTCGGGTATTTCAATATATCTTTCCGTGCTTGCTTCCTGCTTTATTAACTCCATGGGAAAAAGGTGAGACAGGTCTTCCGGCTTAAGGGGTTCGCGGGTTGCTGGGTTTAGAGGTGGTTCGGGTAGATTAGGCATATCCGCCTGAATGTTGTACCATTTTGTAGGGATTTCCTCCTCATTCAATGTAATTTTAGTAAGCTCTTCTTCTCTTCTCAACTATCTCCTCTCCTCTCAGCTATTCTAAATAAGTTAATGTAATTCTACAAAAAAGAAACTTCCTTGTAAAGGGGAACATTAGCGGCAAATCAATTAAAACTAACTTGTTTTAATTCTTGATGTGTTTCAGTCCACTTGCCGCAGCGATCACCCCAGCGGGCCAAAACCTGAAAATTTTCATAAATTTCTACAACTTCACATAAATTAGGGCACCCGCTACATTCAAACCCCTTAACTTTAAAATCATGATCCACTGTATCAAAACCTTTAAAAACCGTTTTTTGATTATTTTGCACCACTGCTTCCCGGGCTAAAAACGCAGCTCCCAAAGCACCCATTACATCAAAATTTTCCGGGACTATAATTTCAGTGTTCAGGGCTTTTCTGAAAGCTTCCCTCATCCCCTCGTTGGCAGCAACACCACCTTGGAACACTATGGGAACTAGAATCTCTTTCCCTTTTCCCACGTTATTTAAATAGTTGCGCACCAAAGCATCGCAAAGTCCGGCAATAATGTCCGACAGATTATGACCCATCTGCTGCTTATGTATCATATCGGATTCCGCAAAAACGGAACATCTACCCGCTATTCTCACGGGGGCCTGGGCATTTAAGGCCAGTTTGCTGAACTTTTCTATGGGGAGGTTGAGCCTTGCTGCCTGCTGGTCAAGAAAAGAACCTGTTCCCGCTGCACAGACTGTATTCATCGCAAAATCGGATACAACCCCATTGCGGATTATAATGAGTTTGGAATCCTGCCCCCCAATTTCAATTACCGTTTGGACCCCCGGCACATGGTTCATAGCCGCCACGGCATGGGCTGTTATTTCGTTTTTAACTACGTCAGCCCCCACTATGACCGCAGCAAGCTTTCTTCCGCTTCCCGTAGTGCCCACGCCGGCAATTTCCACAGACTTACCATTTGCTTTAATCTTTTCTTCAATTAGTTTGAGCCCCTTTTTTACGGCGTCTATAGGCTGTCCATTGGTTCTTATATAAAGCTTCTCAATTAATTTTCCCTTTTCGTCAATAAGTACAATATTGGTGCTTACTGAACCAACATCTATTCCCATGTAAGATTTCATGGGATACTACCCCCTTAAAATTAATAGGTCACTGTCCTTTTCAGAAAATTTTATCCTCCGGGTCATATCCACAAAAGCTTCCAGCCGGGTTATGAGCCCCGCTTCCCCGGTCTGCTCGTCCATATAAATGGTCATAACGGGAACTCCTTCGCTAAGGTAAATCTCAGGCAGTATGGCTTCGGCAACTATTTCGGGGCCGCATGTCAGGGGCGCTATTTGAATTATTCCGTCAAAACCCTCCCTGGAGAACTTGACGGCACTTCCCACCGTTTCCCTTCCATGTCCCCCTACAAAATAATTTAAGTAAGGAGCAGCCAATCTGCACGCCTCCTTAGTACTTTCCAGGGGCAGCACACCCCCAAGGAGGTGATCATTAACCCAACTACTCAAATAAAGGGATCTTTTTACCTCAGCTCCCAACTTGCCCAAATGCTTCTCAATGTTTTGGTTGGCAAAGGGTTCCAGAATTGTATATATTTCTCCCACCAGGGCTATGCGAACAATTTCACGCTTAGGATCCACAGGCACCTCATTGAGGGCTTCAAAGGCACGCCGTTTTATAGAAATAATTTCTTTACCCCTTTGGGCACTATCTATATCCTTTAAAGCTTCCTTGTAAATCCCATCAGCCAAGCCTGGACAGCTTTCCCGCGCCCTTATCATCTGAACTTTCCTTTCTATTTCATCCACGACACAGCACTTAAGCCAGGCGGTCCTCACTGCATTCATTATCTGCAGCATGCTACATTTGGCTATAGCCCTGATATCCTGAATTACTTCAAAAAAGCTCTTTTCCGGGGGTTCCAAAACTATCATTTCGTAATTGTAACCCAGATCATCCATAATTTCCTTTTCCAGTCTGCAGTAATATCCAAAACGGCACGGCCCCCTTCCCCCGGCTATAATAATTGTATCCGCACCCTTTTCTGCAGCCTCTATATAATTACCCAAATTAATTTTCAAAGGCAGGCATATAAACTCAGGGGCATGGAGAACACCTAAACTGAGGGTCTTTTTAGTACAGGGAGGTGGAACCACAACTTCCAGATTCAATCCTTCAAGGAGTGCTTTAGCAGATATCCACAAGTTTCCCATGTGAGGAAAAGTGATTTTCATTTTTTCCACTCCATGCAAGCATATCCATAAAGGCTTCAAGTCTGGTAATTACACCGGCTTCACCGGAATGTTCGTCTAAAGTAATAAGGATAAAGGGCATTCCCCGCCTTCGGGCATAGCGTTCCGTCAAATCAGCGATCATTGAATCGGGACCGCAGCCAAACACGGTAACATATACAATACCATCAATTTGGGAACGTTCAAGATAATAAAGGGCTGCCCCCAGGATCCGTTTTCCCATGGTCCAAAACATTCTTTTGGGAAGCTTAGCTGCTGTCCTTTCAATAATATTAAGGGGCAGGTTTTCTACGGTATTAATCTTTGCTCCCATTTCCTTCAAATGTTTGATAGTATTCAGACTTAGAAAATTATCATATATGGTATACCCATGTCCCAGAACGGCAATTTCATGGGCAGCATCATGTTTGTCCTTTTCCCCTTTGTGCCCGCTTTCTAATATTCCAATGGCTTCCAATGGGAAATAACCGCTAACCAGCAGTTCTTCAAACCGGCTTTGAAGCTTAAAGGCTTCATTCCATGCTCGGTTTATTTTCCGAAAGCTTGAGCTGAAATGGCTTCCCATTTCAAAAAATGCTTTTTTATAAGCCCTTTGCCCTTTAACAGCATTTACATCCACATTTATCACAGGGGGAAGCCCGGTAAGGTTGGAACGAATCATATCAGGAAGTCCCATAAATTTAGGACAAATGTATGCTTTTTTTTCTATGCTGACCAGACGGGGTAGAAATAACAAATCCACTTTATCTTTTATATACATGACATGACCGTAATAAATTTTTACCGGAAGACATGCTTCGTCAACGGATTCCCTTACCCCCATATTTAAAATTTCTTTATTGGTTGGGGGAGAGACAACTACCTGGGCTCCCAAATATTCGAAAAAAGCTTTCCACAGGGGAAAAAGGTAATAATAAAAAAGTGCCCTGGGAATTCCAACCTTAACAGACACAAGCAACCCCTTTCCATTAAAACTTCACAAACACTAGTATTTACTAATTTTGGCATTCTTATTCGGCCGCTCATTTATTATTTCAAATTAGTTTATAGCTTTATGGTGTTTCTTTTTTTCCTGTTTTTTCTTCTGGATGTTTTATTGTCAGGCAGTTTTTCCGGAAGGGGCTTTGCAACAGCACCTACGGGGGTTGCCTGTCTTGTGGCATCCCGATAATCGGGAGCAAACATACGAAGACTTATTGTGGGTACAGGGGGTCTTACAAAAATATCCCTCAAAGCTCTAACATTTAAAGGAATTAGGGGCCAAAGATAGGGAACGCCGAAAGACTTGGTGGTAAGGAGAATTAAAATTACAATAACTAAGGCTCCTGCATAACCTGCCAGTCCAAAAAGCCCTGTGCCCACTAAAAGCATTACCCTTACCAAGGTATTGGCTGCACCCAGTTCAAAGCTTGGGGTTGCAAAAATGGAAACCGCCGCAATGGCAGTATACAGAACCACTTCCGGTGAAAATAACCCCACGGAAATTGCAATATCACCTATTAACACCGCAGCGATGATGCCAAGGGAAGTGGTCAATGCATCGGGAGTATGAATGGCTGCCATACGCATAAGGTTTATACCAATTTCCGCCATGAAAAATTGAATGGCCAGATCGATTTTACCTATTTTAGATGGACCTATAAATTTAAGCGTTTCAGGGAGGTACTGAGGGTTTTTAGCCAAAAGCAGCCATGTGGGCATTAAAAAAACGGATAAAAACACGGCGCCGTACCTCAGCCATCTTATGCACACTCCCAGCGTAGGTGACTGGCGAAATTCCTCGGCATGCTGAAGATGATGCCACAGCGTTGCCGGAAGTATCATTATGCTGGGTGAAGTGTCCACAATAATTAAAACATGGCCTTCTAAAAGATGATTGGCTGCCACATCGGGGCGCTCAGTATATCTTACCTTGGGGAAAAAATTCCAGTAGCTTCCCGGTGCTATTAGCTCTTCAATGGACTTTTCCGCCATGGGTATGCCGTCAATTTTAATGTCGCTGATTTTTTCTTTAACCATTTCAACCAATTTTGGGCTGGCAATATCTTCTATATAGCACACGCAGACATCCGTTTTAGAACGGCTTCCCACCTGTAGCATTTCCATTCTTAATTTTGGGTCCCTGACCCGCCTGCGTATCAGGGCGGTATTAAAAACAATGGTTTCAACAAAACCGTCCCTTGAACCCCTAATAACTCTTTCTAGATTGGGCTCATCGGGGCTTCTTACCGGGTACTCCCTGGCATCAATGATTATGACTTCATCTATTCCATCAATTAAAAGGGCTGTGGGGCCTGCCAGTACTTTGTCCACAACTTCATGAAGATCATCGGTTGTTTCTACCTCTATGTAGGTAAGATACTTTTGAAAAATTTTTTTAAAAACAGAAGGTCTGAGCAACTGGGGTTCAATGGTATTTAGGATGCTCAAAACCCTCTCCATAACATCATCTTTAGCAAAGCCGTCAATAAAGAACAGAGCTGCTTTTCTATGGGCAATTTCTAAATCGCGCCTTATAACATCAAAGCTTCTATCTATTCCCAGTTCCTGGCTTAACCAGTCAGAATTTCGTTCAAGACTTTTTGAGGCTTTCACTTTTCCATCAGTTATTGTCATTTAAAAAACCACTCCTACGGAGAATTTCTTCCACGGCTTCTAAGGTTACAGGAGCATCTTTTCTTAAATCATCTGCTCCGTCCTGTTTTCCCGTATCCCCTGTTCCCACTACAATGGGGATGTTAAGCTCCTTTAAAACATCCACAGTATCTCCCTTTAATAACCCCTCATTGGGAAGGGCATTTCCATATTTGTCAACGGGAAATTGGGTTTTTTCTCCGGTTTTTGTAATGGAAACATCCACCGGAGTTCCTTCCGCTTGTTTTGTATTGGATGCCACTGCTACAACTCCTAGAACCTCTATGGCGGGGTGCCTGGCAATGTAAGTTAAAATCCTTTCCCCCATTCCCTGGGTGCTTAAACCTTTGTCATCAACCATAACAAAAATGGGTTCCTTGGGAGCCTTTATAATAAGCTCCACTATTTCCTTTCCCGTAAGGGGTCTTGAAGCTGTGCCGGAAAGGGATATGCATCTTCCACCGACTTTTCTTGCCACCACTTCTGCTGAAGCCCGGGCTGTTTCATCTCCGTCGGTTATAATAATTACTTTGCGCTTTTTCATTTTTCATCTATCCCTTCGGATTGAATAACACTGCCATGATGTAACCAAAGATAACCGCTGCTGCTATACCCGCAGCATTGGCGGAAATACCCCCCATGAATACTCCCAATATGCCCTGGGATTTTATACCACTAAGCACCCCTTGAACCAGTCCATGCCCAAATCCCGATAGGGGAATGGTTGCACCAGCACCACCAATGTCAACCAATGGTTGATACAATCCAAGGGCACTGGCTACAGCTCCCAAGGTAACATAACCCACAAGGACATGGCCCGTGGATATCTCGTAAGGGGTGAGATCCATTATTATTTGCCCTACAAGGCAAATGGCACCTCCAATTAAAAAGGCCCACAACAAAGACATTTTTTTCACCTCTTTGTGAAGCTTAAACATTCTCTATGGCTACTGCATGTCCTATGGCCGGTATGGACTCCTGCTGCTGGATGCTGGTAACGCTCATGAGAGCACCGGTACCAATGCCCAAAATTCGTTTATACTTTTTCTCCCGAAGGGCCTTCATTAAGTAACCGCAAGTAACAACGGCTGAGCAAGCACAACCGCTTCCCCCGGCGTGGGTATCCTGGGAAGGATCAAAAATAAGGATTCCGCAGTCCTCGAAGTTATTGGAAAGATCATATCCATTCTTATTTGCCAGCTCTATGGCTATGGATCGTCCCACCGAACCCAAATCCCCCGTTATAATCAGATCATAGTCCTCTACTTTTCTTCCCGTATCCTGTAAATGGGTAATTATGGTATCTACCGCTGCTGGAGCCATTGCCGCTCCCATATTCATAGGATCTTTTGCACCGGCATCCACTGCTTTGCCCACAGTGGCAAAGGTTACAACGGGTCCTTCTCCCTGGTCCCGGGTCCCAAGGAGCATGGCCCCGGCTCCCGTTACGGTCCATTGGGCGGTGGGAGGTTTCTGAACAGCCTGTTCCGTGGGATATCTGAACTGTCTTTCGGAAGTGGCATAATGGCTGGAGGTGGCCGCAATTATTTTATGGGCAAAACCCCCATCTATTAAAACCGCAGCTAAAGCTATAGCCTCGTACATAGTGGAACAGGCCCCGTAAAGTCCTAAAAAAGGTATTCCCAGCGTGCTGGCAGCAAAGTTTGAAGATATTATTTGATTTAAGAGATCTCCCGCCAATAAAAAATCAATATCCTCTGAAGTAAGCTTCTTTTTATTCAAAACGGTTTTAATGGCTTCTTCTAAAAACTTTCTTTCTGCCCTTTCCCAGCTTTTTTCGCCGAAATACATATCATCAACAATATGATCAAAGGTATCCTTTAAAGGCCCTTCGCCTTCCTTTGGGCCCACAATGGAGGAAGTTTCTAAAATAATCGGAGGATTGGCAAATTTAATGGTCTGTTTACCAACCTTCTTTGTTTCCAACCTTCCTGTGCCTCCTACATTATGGTAAATGCAATTAAACCCACAATAATAGAGGTAACTATTCCATAGACAAGAACGGGACCGGCAATGGAAAACATTTTGGCTCCTATGCCAAAGACATAACCTTCTTTCTTAAATTCCATGGCAGGGGCTACAATGGAATTAGCAAAACCCGTAACGGGAACCATTGCCCCGGCACCCCCAACCTTGGCAATGCTGTCATATACCCCAATTCCCGTTAAAAAAGCACCCAAAAAAATCATAATCATTGCCACAATGGCATTGGCTTCCTTTACCGTAAAACCAGCATTGGAAAATATATTAAATAAAGTCTGGGCAACGGCACAAATTAACCCTCCGACCCAAAAAGCGTTAACTGCATTTTTCAATATTGAAACTTTGGGAACGTGTTTTTGGGTAATTTTTTTATATTTCTCCTGCTCATACTGCTTCCTGGATTGATCCATCTGCTCTTTTAATCTGCTGGTTTTTTCCGGATCCGTAAATGTAGCCATTGGCGTTTCCACCTCCTCTAAATATTCTTTCACCGGTATCTGCAATTATTCCAAATGTTTTTAGGCATAAAAAAGTGGGGGCATTTCCCCCTTTGAGCTTGTTATCAATGAATATCTGCTGCGGTTTACTTTACTTGCGAACTCACGCCGGACATTTCTAAGCGCAGGGTTATGGGCAAAACCGGGCCGCCCCAATTCGGCGTCCATGCGAGAGAATGGGTGGCGCTCATCTTCTGCTCGCGCCTCCCGGTTTTAATCGGCCTTCGTTAAGTCGTTTCGCAAACCGCAGCAGATACCTCATGATATTTTAAGATGACTTTTTGACAGTCTTAAAAGGGAAGTAATTTCCTTTTAAATAGCAGGAAAATCATACTTATTTTATATTTTGGGATTTATCCTGGGTTTCTTCCTCAGAAATCATCTGTCTTAAAGCAGCTATTGCCTGGCGTTCAATTCGGGAAACTTGAACCTGGGAAAGACCCACAATTTCAGCAACTTCCGTTTGGGTTTTATCATGTAAAAATCTAAGTATGAGAACTTTTCGGTGCTTTTCCGGAAGCTTTAAAAGAACCTCCTTCAATGCTATTCTATCAAACCATGCCGCTTCATCATCCACATCGCTTTTCAATTGATCAAGAACATAAATTGGATCCCCGTCATCCTGGTACAGAGTATCATGTATTGAGCTGGGTTGCTGTACGGCTTCCATGGCAATAACCACTTCTTCAGCAGACAGCCCCAAGGCCTCTGAAACTTCACCGATGGAAGGTTCCCTTCCAAGCTCCTTGGCCAATTCTTCCCTTTTTCGATTAACTTCATAAGCTGTTTTTTTGACGGAGCGGCTGATTTTAATAGGATTATCATCCCTTAAAAACCTTCTAATTTCCCCTATAATCATGGGAACGGCGTATGTAGAAAATTTCACATCATAGGATAGAGCAAACTTATCAATGGCTTTCATTAACCCAATGGTTCCTATTTGGAATAAGTCTTCCAGCTCGCAGCCGCGGTTTTCAAATCTTTTAACCAGATTAAAAACCAGCTTAAGGTTGCAATTTATTAATTTTTCCCTGGCCTTTTCGTCCCCTTCCTTTGCTTTCTTCAAAAGTTCTTTGGTTTCCGAATCAGAAAGAAGGGGAAAACGGGGAAGATTCATTTCTGACAGCTTCATGGCAGCTCATCCCTTTGGTGTCTGCTTACCTGAGGACTGCTTTGGTAGCTCCAGTTTTTTAACCAGCTCCACAGTTGTTCCCTTACCCGGTTCTGATTCAACATTTACCTCATCCATAAAAGACCTCATAAATACAAAGCCAAGCCCCATTCTATCGGGGTCCTTTGAGTAAGCTGCCTCCATTGCTTTTTCTACATCTTCGATTCCAACGCCCTCATCTTTTACTATTATTACCAATTCCTTCTCATAACGCATCACCGATACCCAAACTTTTCCTACAGGTTTGTTATTGTACCCATGAATTATGGAATTTGATACAGCTTCTGAAACTGCAACCTTTAGCTCTTCCAAATCATTCAAAGTTAAATCCAATTGAGCTGCGAAGGATGCCACTGCCACCCTTGAAAGGCTTACATTTTCCGGTACACTTAAAAATTCCATTTGGACATAGTTGATTACCTTGCCCCGGTCCTTTACCGTCATCTTGCATTTCCTCCTTTTAGGACAGCCCCGTCATTGCAGACTTCTCATCCTCATAAATTCCTATTATCTTTGTAATACCGGATAAGTCCAAGACCTTTTTTACCTGAGGGTTGGCACCGACGATAACCATACTACCGTTAAGCTGACTAATTTTTTTGTACCTGGCCAGAACAGCTCCCAGGCCGGAGCTATCCATAAATGACACCTTACGGATATCAAGAACTAATTTTTTAACTTTTTCCCCATCAAAGTAATTATCCACTGCACTGCGGAATTCATCAGCTGTCAGCATGTCAAATTCACCTTTAAGTCTGAGAATTAAAGTGTCTTTTACTTTTTCAACCTTTACTTTCACTGATATTTACCCTCCAACTCCTTAGTTTCCAGCCTCAGGCGATATTCTACAGTAAAAATTTAAATCCCTTCTAAATACTGGCAAAAACAATGTCGTTTTAACAGAACCTTTGTGGAATCATTGAAAATAAAAAAGGAACGGGTTTATCCCAATTCCCAGGCTGCCGACAAACCTGTTTAATAAATTATTTTTAAATCTCTGATGCAGTTTGCAAAACGACTTAACGAACGCCGATTAAAACCGGGAAGTGCGAGCATGGATGCCGAATTGGGGCGTACCAGTTTTGCCCATAACTCCTTGCTTAGAGATGTCCAGCGTGAGTTCCGGAGTGAGTAAATTGCATCAGAGACCCTTGGTCAACAAACTGCCTTATTTTGACTATAAAAGTGGCATTAAATGTCTGCTTTAATACGCAATATTTTTGTTAAATTATCGTTTAAAATATAAATTATATTAAAAATATTCTCAGAACAGCCTTTTTTAAAGTAGTCAGCATGGAAGCCCTTTTTACTTCCTCCGCTGCACAAAGGGGAACGGAAAAAGCTTCTTTTCCCCCTTCTAAAATAACTGCTTTCCCAATTACCTCACCTTTTTTCACCGGCGCATTAACCAATTTAGGAAGTTCATAGCGCATTTTTACAGGTACATTTTCCCCTTTAGGAACAGCTATGCCTATATCTTCTTTGGGAACCACCCCTACCTTATCAACAACCCCTTTGCCCACCTTTACCTGAGCAATTTGGCTGTCTTTGCTGTAAAAATGTTTATAAGTGTAGCGGGCGAAGCCGTATCTTAGTAGATTCATGCTTTCAGTGAAATGCCCACGTTCTTCTTCACAGCCCATAACAACGCTTATTAGGGTCAAACCGTCTTTTTGGGCAACTGCAGTGAGGTTCCGCAAAGCTTTATCCGTAGTTCCTGTTTTTAAGCCCTTGGTCCCCTCAAACCACCATAGGAGTTTGTTGGTATTATATAATACCAATTTAGGTTCCTCTCTGAAGGTATATTCTTTGATGGAGGTCAGCTCCAGCATGTGAGGAAGGGTTATGGCATAGCGGGAAATAAGTGCCAGATCATGGGGTGTTGTATAGTGATCGTCGTCATGGAGGCCATGGGAATTAACAAAATGGGTATTTTTTGCCCCTAGTTCCCTTGCTTTTTTGTTCATCATCTCCACAAAGGCTTCTTCGGAACCCGCTAAATGCTCGGCAACGGCAACACTGCAGTCATTGGCAGAACCCACTGCAATGGCAATAAGCATTTCTTTTAAAGTAAATTCTTCCCCCGGTTCCAACCATACCTGGGTACCTCCGTAACTGGAAGCATTTTCGCTGGCCACAACTTTTTCATCCATGGAAGCCGTGCCATCTCGAACCGCTTCCAGGGCCAGTATTAGGGTCATTATTTTCGTCATGCTGGCAGGATACCATTTCGAGTGAGGATTCTTTTCATAAAGCACCCTTCCAGATTGGGCTTCAACAAGAACAGCTCCTTTACATTTTAAATTCAAATCCGCTACAGCATATACAGGGAGTGCATTGGATAAATTAAATAAAAAAAATGCCAGCACCACTGCTGCAAAAACATAGGATTTTTTCCTAAGCTGCCCCATGATTTTCCCCCCAGAAAGGTTTTTCCGAACCCTTACCCTAACTTTATTATAATTGGGGGAAATATATGACAGCTAATCTTTACCTGATACCCCCCTCCCATCTTTATAGCCGATCAAATACCAGCTTCTTTACCATTTCTTTGTTGTAATATTTGTTCGCAAATACAACGGTTAAAGGGGAAAAATCAGTGCAAGCAAAGGAAGCCATAATGATTATATCTTTCTGCTCGTTTTAAAAACCTAATAAGCGTATAGTAAAAAAGCCGGCGCTTTTAAAAAAAAGAAGCGTGGCTTTTTAGATTTTTTTAACATCACATTGGATTATTCCCACTTTAGTTTTAAAGCGTATTCATAGGAAATAATATCGTTAGGAGGTGTCTTTACCCATCCTTCTTCCTTATGGGAGAGATCCGCAAGTGCGCGGGAAGACATGCCTCCAATGCGTTCAGCAACTTCTTCTAATGTTTTCAGTTCGTCTTGGGAAAAAATATCTTCTTCAATTTCCGCTTTAGCAACAACCAATTCACCCTCATATTCAGGAAGCACCACAGGTTCTATTGCCACACCACCGGTTTCAACGGCTGCTTGGAGACAAAGCATCCAGTTATCAAGTGCAGGCCCATTTGGAAGTGCAGCATACTTTGCACCGCTTATTGATACAGCGTGTCTTTTAAAATGCAGAAAGTCAGCGTACCAAAGAAGCTTCATCAAAGCAACCTTATATATCCCTTTTTGACGAGCAAAATATATAATCATGTTCAGCAATTTTTCAAAATTAAATCTCCGAAAGCCGTTCTCAATACTAGGTTTAGAATCAGCTTTCTTTTTTAATGCAGATAGAGCAGCATACTTTCGTTCCTTCTCTTGCAAAATGTTAAGTTTTTCTTTAACCCTCGCGTATTCCCTTGGAGAAAGCTTTCCTCCATGCATTTTTATAAGTTCAGCCATTTGTGCAGGATTAGCTATCCTTTTCAGCATTTCTCCATGCGATGGAATAGGGATAGCTCCTTTTTCATAACGATAAACGGTTGCAGGGCTCCATCCCAACAGCTTTGCCAGAGTACGTTGGCCCAGCCCGTATTTTTCCCGCAAAGCTACGATCTCTCCAGGTGATGGCAACCCTTTCCTTTTTCTATATTCGGCATATGCTCGCTCTAAATTGGCGGAATCCAATTCTCGATCAAAAACATCTTCCCCGCATTTTTCGCAAAAAGCTACCTCAGCCTTAATCGTGATTGGCTCTCCACGAACCGAATATGTTTCGTTAACGTATTTCACAAGTAATTGCCTTTTGGCATCACAATAGGGGCAGTACCCTTCTTTCATTACGTACAATCACCTCCTCTAAAAGGATACTTCAACGGATGCTCTACCGGGTGAAAAGAAATACAAAGAAACAAAGCATCGTTAGCATCATCTTTAAATCTGCGTATTTTGAGCTTGATGTAATACTCATTTTCTTCAATATTTGTGCCAAAAATCCAGACATCTTCTCCTGGAAAATTGTAATCTGTTTTCGGCCCGTCTACATAGTGTTCCGGTGTTATTTCAGAACAAATATGTTCAAATAAAAAATTAACTTCCCAACCGAGATTGGACAAAGCATCTAAATTTTTCTTTCTGGGTACTAACTGACAGTTGCCTTTACTAATCAGCCTTTTTGCTTCATAAAGAAAAAGGAGAATTTGAGAGCGAGCAACCGGTGTTAACACCTCCGGTTTCTCGTATCTCTATCAATATTTTATCCATTTTTACTCAAATTGCAATCAATTGATTACACTTTTTATGAAAAAGCTACAAATAAACGCTAATAAAAGATAATTATGGTCAGGTTTATTGCCCTGCCACTCTTTAAACAAAATATCCCTTTTTTATCTTGGGTGATTCACTTTTCTATCTACAATTATTTTTTTAGCTTTCGGAAAACTACCCCCAGGAAATAAAGAACCCGGGTAAAATACCCGGGCAATGTTTCAGCCAGAGCCTTCGCCGATTCTTTCCTGATTTCATATCTTCCGGGATCTGGCATGGCAGCCGGTAAATCCTTTATAGTATACTTCTATCCTATGGTTTGGATCACAAGGGGAGGCACTTTGGGCTTATTACTTCCAATTTTAAAGGCATTTCTAATTAATTCTTCTGCCTTTTCAAAGGTACCCACATTATTGGAGTGCATTTCAGTTAATATGTCTCCTTTTTTAACAGTCTCCCCCAGCTTTTTCTTAATTATGAGCCCCGCTGAAAGATCTATCCGCTGTTCCTTAACTTCTCTACCTGCGCCTAAGATGGCAGCAGCCCGACCTATTTTTTCTGCATCGATCTCAATGATATATCCCTCTTCATCGGTATAAACATAACGGATATGTTCCGCTTTGGGCAGCTTATCCAAATTATCTAAAAATGACGGATCTCCTCCCTGGGCGGCAATTATTTCCCTGAATTTTTTCAATGCTCTACCACTTTTTAAATAGTTTTTTTCCAGATCTTCTTTAATAGCTGAAGGATCTCTTCTATCACCGCAAAGCTTAAGCATATGGGAACCCAATTCAATACAAAGATATTCAAGGTCTTCCGGCCCCTCTCCCTTTAAAGTATTAACGGCTTCTATCAACTCAAGGGAATTGCCCACTGCGTAACCAAGGGGTTGATCCATCCTGGTAAGCACTGCAGTGGTAGGTATGCCAAAACGAGAGCCTATATCAACCATTAGAGAAGCGAGCTTCTTTGCTTCTTCAATATTTTTCATAAAGGCTCCGCTGCCTACTTTCACATCGAGGACAACGGCATCACAACCGGCAGCAATTTTTTTGGACATTACGCTACTGGCAATAAGGGGAATACTGTCCACAACTGCCGTTACGTCCCTTAGGGCATAAAGTTTTTTGTCTCCCGGAACCAGCTCCTTTGATTGCCCAATCATTGCTGCCCCAACCTTAGAAACTATTTCCACTAACTCTTCCAAGGACATTTCTATTTTAAATCCCGGTATGCTTTCAAGCTTGTCCGCGGTACCACCGGTGTGTCCCAAAGACCTGCCGGACATTTTTGCTACGGTAACTCCTGCACTGGCTGCCAAGGGTACCAATACAATGGTAGCTTTGTCCCCAACGCCTCCGGTGCTGTGCTTATCTACTTTTACCCCCGGAATATTGGAAAGGTCCACTCTTTTCCCGGAATCTACCAGGGCTTCGGTCAACGCAACGGTTTCGTCAACGTCCATGCCGCGAAAATATACAGCCATCAAAAAAGCTGCCATCTGGTAATCAGGAATTTCGCCCTTTAAAAAGCCTCTTATTAAAAATTTTATCTCTTCGGCAGAAAGACTTTCTCCGTTTCTTTTTTTCAGGATTAAGTCGTATGCTCTCATTTTTAATCACCCTATGTACTATAATGCACTGAGCAGATGGGCAAAGCTTTCACCTTCAGGGGGCGGAGGTGTACCAAGAAGATCGGCTATAGAAGCCCCTAAATCAGCAAAGGTATTTCTTATACCCAAATTTACAGCTTTAATTCCCTTTCCGTAAATTAAAAGGAAAACATACTCCCTGGAATGATCGGTGCTGGGGGTTGTGGGATCGCATCCGTGATCGGAAGTAATCACAAGAATATCTTTATCCTTTAAAAGGGAAATAATCTCGGGAAGCCTTCTGTCAAACTCCTCTAAAGCAGCAGCAAACCCTTGGGGATTATTTCTGTGCCCGTATCGGCTATCATAATCCCCCAGATTTGTAAAAATCAACCCCCTTTTGAAGCCGCTGCTTAAAGAATCCTTAGTCC
The DNA here is from genome assembly GCA_012523575.1 of Clostridia bacterium. Taxonomy (GTDB): domain Bacteria; phylum Bacillota; class DTU086; order DTU086; family DTU086; genus 41-269. Next base: position 101,153 of record JAAYIF010000032.1, on the reverse strand, counting down.
TTTCTATACTTTCCGTATTATCCTTAGTTTTTATGATCTTTGTCAGACCCCGCCCAGCAAAAATATCGCCCACTTTCCCTATCCCAATCACTTCCATTCCTGCTTTATATATGCAATCCAGAAGATGTTCCCCGGGAGGTTCCAATGTAAAATCCTTTCTGTTAGGCGTTCTTACAAATTGTCCGGGTTCACCCACAAAGGGTCTTGCAATTACCCTTCCCACTGCGTGCTTTCCCACCAACAACTTTCTTGCTTTTTTACATATTTCATACAGCTCAGCTACAGGAATCACATCTTCATGGGCAGCTATTTGAAAAACACTGTCAGCGGAAGTATACACAATGGGAAAACCTGTTTCCATATGCTCCCTTCCATATTCTTCTATTATTTTGGTACCGGATGCAGCTACGTTGCCCAGGACCTTTCTACTGATTAATTTTTCAAATCTATCAATTATTTCTGAAGGAAAACCATTAGGATAAGTGGGAAAGGGCTTATCCAAAATAATCCCGGCTATTTCCCAATGTCCGGTAATTGTATCCTTCCCCGCTGATTTCTGTTTCATTTTTCCATAAGCCGCTTTAGGATTGCTTATCGGCTGTAGCCCGTCTATTTCTTCTATATTCCCTAGTCCCAGCTTTTCAAGATTAGGAAGCTGCAGCCCTCCCACAGCCCTGGCCGTATTGGCCAAAGTATTGCTTCCCACATCCCCATACTTTTCCGCGTCAGGCAAGGCTCCAACCCCTACACCATCCAGAAGTAATATCACCACTCGTTCCACTTTCACTGCCTTTTCCTCCCAAAAAATTTTTTCTTAATTGTACTATGCCCTGGGATGGGTTCGATCATAAACTTCCCTTATGCGTTTTGTGGTTAGGTGGGTATAGATTTGGGTAGTTGAAATGTCCGAATGACCCAGCATTTCCTGCACGGATCTTAAATCAGCCCCGTTCTGCAGCATGTGGGTTGCAAAGGTATGCCTGATGGTATGGGGAGTAACATCTTTTTTTATTCCCGCCTGACGAACATATTTTTTTATTATTTTCCAACAGCCCTGCCTGGTTAATCGCTGCCCCCTGCTGTTTAAAAAAAGGGCTTCTACGGATTTTTTTATTAATCTTGTTCTTCCTTCGCTTAAATAATTTTTTAAATAGAACACGGCTATAGAACCCAAAGGTACAATTCTTTCCTTGTCTCCTTTACCCGTGCATCTTATATAGCCGGTATCGCAGTTTACATGCCCCACGTCCAATGAAACCAGCTCAGATACCCTAAGCCCGGTGGCGTATAATACTTCTAACATAGTCCTGTCCCTAAGGCCTGCGGGTTTGGTAGTATCTGGCTGTTCAAGAAGCTTTTCCATTTCCCATTGAGTTAATATTTTAGGAAGGCGGCGACCCAGTTTGGGGGATTCCAGATCCTGTGTAGGTTCATTTTCCTGAAGCCCCTCTATTAATCTAAAACGATAGAAAGCTTTAATGGCTGCCAGCTGACGTGCTATGGTGGCAGGAGCTTTTCCCCTTTGCTGAAGATGAACCATATACTTAAGTATGTCGGATTTTTCCACCTCAGCAAAGGAATGCTTGTTTTTGTCCACAAGGAAGGAAGCAAAGGATATTAGATCCAGTCGGTATGAGTTTTGGGTGTTTTCCGATAAACCCCTCTCCACAGAAAGATAGTGTATAAACCATTCTATTTCCTGTTTCATTACAATATCACCATTTTATGTTGTAAATAGTAATGCTTAATATTTCAACAATTTGAGGTTTATTCCTTTTATAACTTTTTATTCCTGGGATAAAGTTTTAAGGGTCTGTATAAACTTGTTCCACCAAACTTCCTCATTCTGCATTTCTGTCTCAATTTTAGTGTCAACCTTTAATGAACCGTTGGGGCTTCTGTCCTTAGAATCCAATTCAATGGTGGTAACTGTTTTTTCACTTAATTGAAAAAAGTAGGAACCAACAAGGGCAACAATTAATAGAAGAATGAGAACAGTAATCAAAATTTTCAGTTTTCTACGCCAGTTTTTTAACGTAACGATAATCATATATTTCACCCCATAACATTTCTTTTTAAAAATTTTATGTCCAACGCTTTAAATTTAGACTTTTTAGAAATATTAAAGGGAAACAAAGTTTGAAAAGATTTTAATGAATGTTGGCGATAGATAAGCCTCCATAAATCCCGCTAACACGGCAAAAAGGGATATCACCAGCATAATAAAGTTATAGGCCATAAACTGCTGTAATATAGAGCCGTCCAAACCTCTGCTGCGGCCCCTTATGAGCCAGTAAGAAAATGTAATTGCTGCAGCGGCACCTATAATTGTTGCGGGTAAATAAATTGTGCTGGGCGGCACAATGGCTAAAAGCGCCATTATTAATCCATACAATGATTTCTGCTGATACAAGAAGCCAATGGTAAACCCCATAACAAAACCACGAAAGAGGACTATGAGAAGTATTAAAGGAACCCCAATTACGGTAAGCCCCAAGAACCAAAAAAAGAGAATGATTTTCAGATGGTTGATCACCGTATGCTGAGCCAAAACCGTTGGTTCAACGTCCCACTGGGCAATATCTGAAAGAAACTTGTCCAGGTAGCTGATTAAGTCTTTTACCTGTTGGGAATTTAGCATTTTAACCATATAGGAACCTGCTGCAACTCCAAGGATAAAGAAAAAAACTATTAAAATATATAAATATTTGTTTCCATGTATATGGTTGAGCAGGTGATTTCTAAAGTTTCTTATCAAGGTGCTCTCCTCTTCCTAGGGGACTACCTTACATAATTCTATGTTTTTGCAGGGTAAATATAGAACAAAATTAATAAAAAAAGCAGGTCAGCAACCTGCCTGGTTTGTTAACCAAGGGTATCTGCTGCAGTTTGCGAAACGACTTAACGAACGCCGGCTAATAGTTCTTGGCAAAGCGTAGGGCAAAACCGGAAGGCGCCGATAGGATGTCGGCGCCAGCCCCAACTGAGGCACGGATGCCGAATTTGGGGCGGTCCGGTTTTACCCTTAAGCTTTGCATAGAGATGTCCGGGGTGAGTTCCGGAGTGAGAAAACTGCAGCATATACCTATTTAAACAGATAGAACAAGTCATTGCCCTGCCCAGCACTGTCATAAACGGCTATATTTTTCTTAAAAAACCTTCTTCTACAATAAGATTGTAAATATATTGAGCAGCTAACAAATCTTCCAGAGCATTGCTACTTGCTGCAACCACGGCTATATTTTTCCTCCGCCTTTTAGCTTCCTCACAAATTCTTCTTACCCCGGCAGCAGCCACTTCCTTTCCTTTCTTTCCAATGGTCCTGGCCACAGTTGCCGTAAGCACCTGCGCCCCCGCATTATATGCTGCATCAAAAGCCGCTCCCCCACTGTCGGTTACCGCAACCACTACCCTGCCATCAAAATCTGCCAATTTTGCAGTTTCAGCCCCTAAATTGGGAACAATTTTTAAAACCTCAGCTCCGGCTCTATTAATCCCTTCCATAACAGAACCACATCTCTTTATTCTTTCTTCCTCGGTTCCGACCCTGGGTTCAGAAATAATAATGATACCCGTCCCTTTTTCAAGGGCATGTTTTCCCGCGGCATACCCTATGCCTTCAGGATTAACGGGCACCGGTACCTTAAGACCGGCGGGGGAAGCACCATATATGCCAATGGCTCCCCTTTCCAGTACAGCTTCGGCAGAGGTGGACATATCAATGACGTCCACCACGGCAACAATGAAGCCTTTTTTGGCTGCGTTGTAGGCACCGCTGGCATTGGAAGCCATGATAACCGAGGGATAAAATAACATTAAATTCCTCCACCCCTTTGCAGATAGCAAAGTATGCCCACAAGGGTTTTTCCGTCTTCAATCTCACCAGTATTTATCCTATCCAAAATTTCGGAAATTTCTAATTTAACCACTCTTAAAAATTCGTCGGGATCGGGAGAGCTTTGGGTTTTTGTAAGTTCGGAAGCCACAAATACATGTATTGTTTCACTGCAGAAGCCGGGAGACGGATAAAAAGTTACCAGCTGCTTCATTTTCCCGGCGGATAAACCCGTTTCCTCCTCCAGCTCCCTTAAAGCGCACTCATGGGGATCTTCTCCCTTTTCAAGGGTGCCAGCGGGGAGTTCCAGGAGAACCTTTCCCACAGCTGCCCTGTATTGCTTCACCAAAACAATATTCCCGTTGGATAACACAGGGACTATAGCCACTGCCCCCGGATGTTCAACAATTTCCCTTTGGGTATTTCTCCCGTTGGGAAGCATAACCGTATCAACACGGAGATTTACTATTCTTCCATTATAAATTGTTCTGGTATCTATTCTTTTTTCTTCCATATTTCCCCCTTCTCCCATTGGTCCAAGAATTTTATTTTTTCATCCAATAAAATTTTAGCTGCAATACTGCCCGCAGCAGACGGTGCCAAAAAAAATTCTTTGTCTTCGGCTATGGTTCTGCCCATGGTTGTAACTTTAATATCAAGTTCCTTAAGAAGTTCCAACCCCGGATTTCCGTCTTCGACGGCAATGTTGTGTTTTTCCGTAATGCCGCCCTCCTTCATTTGAGAAATGATTTTTTTTGTTTTTTTCTCATCCATTATGGGTAGAGCAACGATAGCTTCAGCAAAGGAAGCTTTCCCAAGAACGGTTCTGCTATGGTGACTTAGACCATAGTGTCGTTCCCTATTATCTGCAAAACTGATACGGGGCACCGCCACAGGTATCCCTTCCAGCACCGCAGTTGCATTTATAATATCTGCTTGCTCCATTCCTGTAAATCCAAAAGTTGTTCCCGTTCCCACAATACCGGGACCCATGGAAACGATTATAATATCAGCATGAAGCACTTTCTTTGCGGCTAAAAGACCTGAATATACGTTTACCGCTTCAAGATCTCCCCCAAAGGAGTGGCCGGTGGTAACGGTCCCCTGAATCAGGCCCCTTTCCTTTAAAATTTGCACCAGCCTGCTGAATTGAATGGGAAGAGCTGCGCCGTCAGTCATTACATAAACAATTCTTAAATTTGGTGCAAGGGTTTTTACCGCAGCCGCCGCCGGAGGAAGCATGCTGTGCAGGGTGCAGCAAACTACAGGGGTACCGGCTAATGAATCCTCTTTTTTTAGAGAACCGTGGTGGGGACTGTCCTGCTCCTCGGCAGCCAGAACTTTCACCTGAAAAGGAGTATATCTAAGCTTCATAATGTGTCCGGGATTATCATTTTCCTCTACTCCCGCCGGTTCCGTTAAATTAGCCATTACGAAATGGTAGCCGCCGCTTCCTAAATTTAAATCCACGGCTGTGGTGTTCAATAACACGTCGTCCCCTTCTTTAACCCTTCCCGTAAGGGAATCAAAATTTATAGCGGGGTAAATTTTCCCCGCTATATCCACGGAAATTTCCGTCAGGTCCCCTTGCGAAGAAGCCACTGCTTTAACTTTACCAATTTTTCTATGTATCACTAGGTCCGCCCCCATTCGTCAAGATACCTGAGGAACCTTATTTTTTCTATGGTTTCCGTTAGGGAATATTTTTCAGTATATATGTGCAGAAGAATAAGAAGTACAGCAACGCTAGCCCTTATTCCAAAGGGTAGCAGAAGAACGGACATTGTGCCCAGTACAGCCCCTAAAGAATTAGAACCTGTATCTCCCATCATAACTTGCCCGGATAAATCATAACTAAGAAAGGCTAAAACCGAGCTTATAAAGGGTAAAATCAACCAAACATCGGGATTTGCTACCTCACGGGTATAGGAGTAACCCACCAGCAGAATAGATAATATCAAAAAAACCTTTCCTGCCCTTCCCGGTCTTAAATCCGTTAAATTAACGGCGTTGGTGAAAAGAGCAATTACCAATGTGTTTATAACAATTTCCCCTAAATTACCCGGGGAAATAAAAAAACTGAAGGCCAATGCAATTATTCCGCCACCCAATGCCTTTAGCCCACCGGTGCTGAGTTTTCCTTCTAATAAAAGGCGCAGATGTCCCTTCAACCCCGTTACATCCCTGGTGCCGATCAAATCATCCAGAAGACCAAGGAGACACATTCCCAGCAGGGCGGATAATACCAGCAGGGCATGCAGTTTAATGGGATCATATATTGCGGCGGCCAAAACCAAGCTTAGGGAACCAGCAATGACAATGGCTAAACCCGCCGCCGTCGGTATCTGCAAGCCGAGGTAGTTTTTTCTCACTGCCCCGCCGGAAATTAAAAGATCCGCTATTTTGGGAGTTATAATTTTGGTCAATATAAAGGGCAGTAAAAGCATAATCAAAAACACCATCATTGGCGCTCACCCCTTAATAAAAGGGAGAAAAATACCTTAAAAATATGGCTAAACTGCCTCCCTCGATGAATAAATCCCTTTAAATCTTTGCCGGTTTCACTGTGCTTTATGTTTACAGGTACCTCAGTAATTTTATAACCCTGTTTTAAAGCTTTTATAGTCATTCCCACTTCAACGCCAAAACCGGATGCAAAGGGCAGAAGCTCCTTTAGAACTTCCCTTTTCATTGCCCGCTGGCCGGAAAGAACCGTACTTAATTCCTTGCCGGTAAAAAAACGTACACAAAAACGGGATAAACCCTTTACAAGGCCAAAGCCCCCTGAACCCTTTGTGGCGGTAATCTTTGCTATGCTCATATCCGCCCTTCCATGGGCGACGGGTTCAATCAGTTTTTCAATTTCCACCGCCGTATCACCTAAATCGGCATCGGCTAAAACTACTATATCCCCCGTTACGTGTTTAGCCCCTTCGTTTAAAGCGTTTCCCTTGCCTTGATTTTTGGGCAGAATAATTACTTTAGCTCCTGCCTCCTTTGCCTTTAAAGCTGTGCTGTCCTCTGAACCATCGTCCACAACAACAATTTCATTTATTCCTGATATTTTATGTAACGCGTTGACCGTATCCATTATTTTCTCTTCTTCATTATAAGCCGGAACTATAACCGATACTTTCATATATTCCACTATTCCTCCATATATTTGTCTCCATCAAATATTGAGCATGAGCTTTATCTGTAAAACTATCAATCTTGCCAGCTGATGGGTTACAGGGGAAACAATGAAGATCACTAAAAACGGTATAAGTGCCGCTGCAATTATACCCGCTAAATACCTGAATTTAATGGAGCTTTTATACAGTTTATTTACACCCTTTGCATCCACAAGAATGGAACCCACTTTTACTCTCACCAGAAAGGTGCTTGCCATGCCTTTCCGTCCCTTTTCAAGGAAATCAAAGACATTGGAGTGGGTACCCACTGCCACAATAAGCTGAGCCCCCTTTTGGTAAGCAAGAAGCATGGCAAGATCCTCGCTGGTTCCCGGAGCACGGACCACCACTGCATCAATACCCAGCTTACGAACCCTATCCAAGCCCGGTGCCCTACCGTCGGGATAAGCATGGACCACTAATTCTGCTCCGCATTTTAATGCCCTATCACTTACACTATCCATATCCCCAACTATTATATCCGGTTTATATCCGGCTTCTAATAAAGCGTCGGCTCCACCGTCTACCCCCACCAGTACCGGCTTTACTTCCTTAATATAGGATCTGATTGTTTTTAAATCTTTTTTATAATCATGGCCCCTAACAACAATCAATGCGTGCTTTCCCTTAAATTTTGTTTTTAAGTCCGGTGCTTCAATCCCATTAAGGATGAACTTCATTTCTTTTTTTGCATACTCTAAGGTATTATCAATAAATTTTTCCAATTCTTTATTAAAATTTTCTTCGCTTTCTTCCATTAATTCTTTTACTTCTTCAAGGGTTAAAATTCTACCGGAAGCAATTAGCTTGTCGCCCACATAGATATCTCCGGAAATTATTGTAATTTCCTGTCCTTCTTCAATTTTCTCCATAATTCCCTTACCGACACTGTCCACAAGCAGAATACCCGCTTCTATTATTTTAAGGGGACCAGGATTGGGATATCTTCCGGAAATGGATTCGCTGGCGTTTACAACGGCCTTAACCTTAGAGGCAATCAAGCTATCCGCTGCAATTTCGTCAATATCCTGGTGATCGATGATGGCTATTTCGTTGGGCTGAAGTCTTTTAACCAAATTTTTAGTTCTTTTATCCACCCTGGCAATGCCATTAATTATCATGATTAATCAACACTCTCCATAAAAAACTCACGACAATCCATTATACTTATTCTATCAAAAATAAAGGAAAATATTAAAATTTAAAAGGAACCAAAACCGGGCAAAAAACAAATCCAATAAATGAATAATAAAAGACCTGACAGCAGAGTGTCAGGTTATCCGGCTTTTGCTTTCATTCTAAGCTTATCGGCAATCATGGCTATGAACTCACTATTTGTGGGCTTACCCCGTTCCACATTAATTGTATAACCAAAAAACTTATTCATCAAATCAACATTCCCCCGATCCCATGCCAGTTCAATGGCATGACGGATCGCCCGCTCCACTCTACTGGACGTAGTATTATATTTTTCAGCAATCATTGGATACAGTTCCTTAGTAACCGCTCCCAAAAGGTTAACTTCATCAATAACCAGAAGAATTGCATCCCTTAAATATTGATAGCCTTTTATATGTGCAGGTACACCCATTTGATGAATGATATTGGTAACCTCCACTTCCATGTTATTTTTTGAGGATCTCGGGGAAATACCGTTGCTCTGCTTTTTCCCGCTGGCACCCTCTATCAGCTGCCTGATTCTGGTTCCTAAAACTTCCAGATCAAAGGGTTTGAGAATATAATAGTCAGCACCCAGTTCGATGGTTCTCTGGGTCATGGTCTCTTGCCCCAAAGTTGTAAGGACAACGATCTTCGGTCTTTTTTCAAGCTCAATGCAGTTTAAGCTTTCCAGCACTCCAATTCCATCCAAATGGGGCATTATAATATCAAGAATAACAACATCGGGCTCTTTTTCCTTTATCAAAACTATGGCTTCGTTTCCGTTATATGCCTTTCCAACCAGCTCAAAATCTTCCTGTTTTGTTAAATATTCTTCCAGAATTTCGCAAAATTCTTTATTATCATCCACAACGGCAATTTTTATACCTTTCATTAAATCCTCCTCCCCTTTTCCATATTTTTGTTTATATTCGGTTTTGGTTCAGTTCGACATATGGAGCCTGCTATCCTTCTAAAGGCAAAAATAACAAAAATTTTTGGAAAAATCGATAAAAAAAGAAAAATATCCAGGAAATTCGACACCGACTTTCCTGGATATTTCTTCACCATCAAGAATGCCGGATTCAAGGAGCATCCATTCTGCCATTACCCCGTACCCCTGGGTGGGATCGTTGATAAATACATGGGTTACGGCACCTACCAATCGCCCGTTCTGTATAATGGGACTTCCGCTCATTCCTTGAATTATTCCACCGGTAAGATTAATAAGTTTTTTGTCCGTAACCTTTATAACAAGGCCCCTACCGCTGTTGTGCTGGTTGGGCATAACCTTCAAAATTTTAATATCAAAGGCTTCCACATTATCTCCTTGAACCACCGTAAGCATTTTGGCAGGCCCTTCCTTAATTTGACCTGAAAAAGCAACGGGTATGGGCTTTCGGTAAAAGGAATTTTCATCAGAAAATTGAGTCATCTTGCCAAAAATTCCGTATTTAGAATTGTTTATTATATTACCTTTAACTCTCCCATCGTTTAAAAATATTCCGATTTTTTCACCGGGCTGTCCCCTTTTACCCTGATGAATACCCTGAACTGTTGCTTCAATAATTTTTCCGCTTTTAAAAGCCACTTCTTGATCGCTGTTTCCGCTGCTTACAGCATGTCCAAGGGCTCCAAAAATATTACTTTTAGGCTCATAAAAAGTGAGGGTGCCCACGCCCGCTGCATTATCCCTAACGTATAGTCCAATTCTATACCTTCCGGTTTCACTGCAGTATACAGGCTTTACATTTAAATTCATTACATGTTTTCCCCTTTTTACCCTCATGACTACATTTTTCCTCTCCCTGCCGGCACTGTCAACTATCTCTGCCACCGCTTCCTCGGAATCTGCTTTTCTACCGTTAATGGATAAGATTACATCTCCCACCCTGATGCCGGCACTTTTTGCAGGTACCAGGGATTCTCCCGAAACCTTAATAGAAGAATATCCAACAACAATAATACCATGGGATTTAAGAATTACTCCTATGGATTGTCCTCCGGGAATAACTTCGTATTGGGGAAGGACATCCACAATCATATTTTTTAGAGGAATTAATCCAAAAAGTTTAACCTGAAGTTTTACGGTTCCGGGATTTGCCGCCACAGGCCAGCTATCATTGGGATTAAAGGCAATATTTTTAGTATTTATCCCTTTGTATTTGATAACATTTGCATTTTGGGAATTAATGTGAACCTTGATGCTGTCTAAAAGCTCCTTAGGATAGTTTAAAGGGATGCGAAGTTCCTGTCCCACTGCGATTCTATGCTGTGTAGGGATTTCAAGAACAGCATGAATAGTAAACATTAAGAAAAATGATAGGATCACTGCGAAAAAAATGGTACGGATAATCCCATTTCTTTGTGCCGCGTCCAATACTTTCTCACTCCCACATATAATAAATTGTTTTCGCACATCTTAATGCTGAGACATATTTTCGAAAAAAAATCCCCACTTTTTTCAAGTTGGGGCTGCTTCAGTTAATTAAGGCCTGGCCTTTAATCTTAAGTTAACCTTAAAAAAGAGGTTTAATACCAACAATCATTAGGATAAGCATGGCAGATGAATGTCGAGTAAGATATATCAACGTTTTTCCTTAAAAATTAATATTTATGTTATTTAAAGAAAAAAATCCCGGGTCAATTTGTGTATTCCCGGGCTTCATTAACCAATCTCCTTGCATGTTCCACCGCTGTATCCTTTTCCTTACCCCCAAGCATTCTGGCAATTTCACCTATGCTTTCTTCAGGAGATAGGGGAATAACATTGGTGGTGGTTCTATTATTTTTCACTTCTTTGACAATTTCAAAATGCCGTTGTGAAAAGGCAGCTACCTGGGGAGAATGAGTAACGCAAATTACCTGATGAAATTTAGCAAGAAAGGCAATTTTCTTTCCAATTTTAAAAGCAGTATTGCCCCCAATACCGGAATCAACCTCATCAAATACAAGTACGGGAACGGAATCTTTTTTCGCCTGAACACTTTTGAGGGCCAGCGTAAGCCTTGACAATTCCCCTCCGGAAGCAACTTTGGCCAGATTCTTTAAAGGCTCACCGGGATTGGCGGAAAATAAAAATTCCACATTATTCATCCCCTGCTCACCAAGGTCTTTGGCGGTCTCCACTTTAACTTCAAATTTTGAATTTTTCATTTCCAGTTCCTTTAAAGTTTTTTCCAGCTCTAGGGAAAGTTTTCTACCGGAAAATTTCCTTAACTCTTCCAGTTCACGGGCCTTTGCAATTAATTCCTTAAAAAGTTTTTCCCTTTTTTCTTCAAGATTTTTTAATGTATCTTCGCTGAAATAAAGTTCTTCCAAAGATGCCGAAATCTCATCCCTATATTTCAAAATCTCTTCAACGGATTTACTGTATTTCAGCTTTAAGCGGTTAATAACGGCCAACCTTTCTTCCAGGTGCCTTAAACGCTCGGGATCGTATTCCTTGCCCTCGCAGTAATCCCTCATAAAATGGGCAATATCCTGCACTGCATACATGACATCTTCCAAGGCCTTTATCTTTTCCTCCAAGGAAGCATCATAGACACTCATTGCCCTGAGACTTTCAGCGGCATTCCCCATGAGATCGTATGCAGAAGGAAACTCATTCTGCCCCCCAAAGAGCAGGCCGTATACCTTTGCACTTTCACCGGCTAAAAACTCTGCCCCGGATAAAAATTTAAGCTCCTTTTCTATTTCTTCCTCTTCTCCCTCTTTAAGGCGCGCAGAATTTATTTCATCCAGCTGAAACTGTAGAAAATCCTGTTTTTGGAGATATTCTTCCCTTTTACTCCGTAAATCGTAAATCTTTTTTTCTATCTTTTTTAGCTTTCTATAATCTTCAGCCACCTCATTTTTCAGCTTAATTAACTTTTCACCGCCGTATTCATCCAGAATTGCTAGCTGCTGAGCTGGACTTGAAATTTTTTGATACTCATGCTGTCCGCAGATATCAATGAGCTGGGCGCTTATTTTTTTAAGCATGGAAAGGGGAACTATTTTTCCATTCACCCTGCAGACATTTTTTCCGCTTAAAGTAAGTTCCCTTGAAAGAAAAATCATGTCTTCTTCTTCAATATCCTCCAACCCCAATGAAACGATTTTCTCCTTGATATCATTGCTCAGCTCAAACACCCCGGATATAACGGCTTTTTCACTGCCGCTTCTAAGAAATTCCTGGGAAGCCCTGGCGCCAAGCAATAGTCCCAATGCATCGATGATTATTGATTTTCCCGCCCCTGTTTCCCCCGTCAGCACGTTTAAACCGGGACCGAATTCCAAAAGAAGTTTATCTATTAGGGCAAAATTTTCTATGCTCAACTGTCTAAGCATAAGACTCCCCCTTACATTGACAGTGCTTCAAATCTTTTCATTACCGCCTGCACCGCTTCCTTGGGTTTAATCACCAATAAAATGGTGTCATCTCCCGCAACGGTTCCCAGCACTTCCTTCCAGCCGATATTATCAATACATGAAGCCACAGCATGAGCTGTGCCCGGTAAAGTTTTTACAAGGATAATATTTTCACTGTAATCATAGGAAACCACGGAGTCATGAAAAAGTCGTACTAAGCGACCATATACATTGTCCACCTGATGTCTAGGAGGTGCAGCATAACGGTATCTATGCTCCCCCACAGGGACCTTGACCAGACCCAGCTCTTTTATATCCCTTGAAATTGTTGCCTGGGTGGAATTAAATCCCATTTCCCTTAACTTTTCCACTAATTCCCATTGAGTGGTTATTTCCTGTTCAGAAACAAGCTTAAGGATGGCTTTATGGCGCTCTGCTTTCACCTGCCCATTTCACCTCTTTTGAATAGCTGCTAAATATGGGGAAAAATTTTTTCTATTGGGAAAATCAATGACAGCAACGTCCCATTCAGACTGGTGTAGTTGGGAGATAAACTTCATAACGGAATCGCTTTCTTCCATGCCTCCTTCGTGCCCTGTATAAACCACAATGGTAATGAGCCCTCCTTTTTTTAGGAGGCTTAAAGCGGAACCCAATGCCTTAATAGTGGTAGAAGGACGGGTAATGCAAGTACGGTCATAACCCGGCAAGTAACCCAAATTGAACATTACCGCCTTAACCTCTTCGGAAATATAATTTTTCATGTTCTCATGACCGTCTTTTATTAATCGAACACGGTGCGAAAGATTTCTCTCTTTAAGCTTTTGTTCAGTATTTTTCAATGCCTGCTCCTGAATATCAAAGGCATAGACCTTACCTCTATCGGAGACCAGTTCAGCCAAAAAAACCGTATCCCAACCATTGCCAGCCGTAGCATCCACCGCAATATCCCCTTCCCCCACCGTACTGGCAATAATTTTATGGGAAAGTTCCACGGCATTTTTAAAGAGCCTATCCATTCCTATCTACCTTCCCCAGTTTATTCCGCAGAATCTCATAAAAACTCCTTCCGGGAAGGCTGATTAAGTTTGTACGAAAAGGCGCTTTACTGACATATATTTCGTCACCCTTGGTGATGGGAAAACCCACCTGCCCATCCACGGTCATTAATGCTTCCCCTTCACCGGATTTTAAGATTATCCTTATCTCTTCCTCCGGTGAAATCACCAAGGGTCTTGAAACCAGGGTGTGGGGGCAAATAGGATTTAATATTATCACATCAACTTTAGGAGAAACTATGGGACCTCCGGCAGAAAGATTGTAAGCAGTGGAGCCCGTAGGGGAAGAAATAATCAAACCGTCGGCAGGATAGTTGCTGGCAAACTCACCGGCAACATAGGTTTCCAGCTTGATTAATCTTGAAAGTCCGGGTTTTGCTATTACTACGTCATTTAAAGCATAACAGGTTTTCAAACATCTACCGTTTCTGTAAACCGCTGCTTCTAGCATCATTCTTTTATCCAGGGAAAAATTTCCCGCCAACACATTTTCCAAACTTTCATACATATCCTTGGGATCCACAGCCACAAGGAATCCAAAATCCCCAAGATTAATGCCTAAAATGGGCTTTTCCCTGGGGGCCGTAATCCTGGCTGCATAAAGAAGAGTACCGTCTCCGCCCAGGGTGATAATACAGTCGCAGTGCTCCGCCAATTCATCCTGGTTGAGACCCAGTTCGGGAAACCCTAATGCTTCGGCATGTTCTTTTAAAAAGAATATGTCTATTCCCTTTCTTTTCAACCAGCTGTACAGCTCCCGTGCCGTTTCAATGGTTTTCGGCTTTTCAATATTTAAAACAACACCCATGCGTTTCATGAATTTATCTGCCCTTTCCACTTCCAAAAAACTATTTTATCTTTTAAAAAAGCTTATTATTGATAATAAATTCAATTCATAATTCCTTTTTCCTTTGATTATAAAAACAGCTCCCAAAGAATTTCAAATAATATAAAAACCGGAACATAATTCCGGCTATAGTTCTCTCCAGGCTTTTTCTACAATGGCATCCACATCAATGGCGATGCCTTTGCCCTTATCCTTTATTAAATACAAAAGATACTCTATATTGCCTTCCGGCCCCTTTATGGGGGAATACCATAATCCCCTAACGGAAAAACCGATTTTTTCTATTCCATCTAAGATTTTTAAAATTACCGTTTTATGCACCCGGGGATCCCTTACAACCCCCTTCTTACCCACATTTTCCCTGCCGGCCTCAAACTGCGGTTTTATAAGGGCCACAACTTCTCCTTTATCCTCAAGGATATCATATACTGCAGGAAGGATTTTTAATATTGATATGAAGGATACATCAATGGTAGCAATGTCAACCCTTTCCCCTATATCCTGAAGGGTTAAATACCTTGCATTGGTTCTCTCCATATTCACTACCCTTGAATCTTTCCGTAGTTTCCAATCCAGTTGCCCGTACCCCACATCAACGGCATAAACTTTTTTTGCACCGTGCTTCAAGGCACAGTCAGTAAAGCCTCCGGTGGAAGCACCTATATCCAGTACCGTTTTTGAAGAAAAGGAAATGCCAAAAACTTCGGCCGCCTTCTCCAGTTTTAGGCCTCCTCTGCTCACATAGGGTATATCCTTTTCCAGGAGCCTTATGTCCGCATCAACGGGAAAACGTGTGCCGGGTTTGTCTACAATTTTATCATTAACCATTACTTTACCTGCCATGATGACTGACTGGGCCCGGCTTCTGCTTTCAAAAAATCCCCTTTCCACTAAAAGCAGATCCAGCCTTTTTTTGTCTTTACTTTCTTTCCTCAAACAACTCAACCCCGCTTTGTTTAACTAACTAACTAACTAACTAACTTACTAACTAACAAACTAACTAAAAAGCTCCGGAAAGCTCTGTCTTATTTTTTCTATAACTTTTTCGGCGGAAAGTCCGTATTTTTCCCTTAATAAATCAGCTTTTCCGTGTTCTATAAACTTATCGGGAAGTCCTATGCGAATAAGCCTAACATTATTGATTCCCCTGTTATTTAAGGTTTCAAGAACCGCTGAACCAAAGCCCCCCATTAATACATTTTCCTCAATGGTAACAATCCGCTTTATTTTTAAAGCCGTTTCACAGATAAGCTCCTCATCCATTGGTTTAATAAAACGACAGTTAATTACGGTTGCCCCAATTCCGTCATTTTTCAATGCCTCTGCAGCCCTGTGGGCGGTATAAACCTGGCTGCCCACGGCTAAAAATACTATGTCACTGCCCTCTGCCAGCACTTCAGCTTTTCCAATGGGAAGCTGCACAAAGGTATCACTTAAGGGCACTCCCACTCCACGTCCCCTGGGATAGCGTAGGGAAATGGGGCCCTTGTTATATTCCACCGCCGTAAACAACATGTGCCGGAGTTCTTCTTCATCCTTTGGTGCCATAACCACCATGTTGGGATTGTGCCTCAAATAAGAATGATCAAACACGCCCTGATGGGTTTCCCCATCTTCTCCCACTATACCGCCCCTGTCCATGGCAAAAACCACGGGCAGATTCTGCATGGCCACGTCATGAATTATCTGATCATAGGCTCTCTGTAGAAAGGTTGAATAAATTGCCACCACCGGCTTAAGTCCTGCTGCAGCCATGCCCGCCGCCATGGTAACGGCATTCTGTTCGGCTATCCCCACATCAAAATATCTGTCAGGAAAATGTTTCTGGAAAATGTCCAAGCCCGTTCCTCCGGGCATGGCAGCCGTGATGGCAACAAGCTCAGGCCTATCTTCAGCAAGCTTGGATAAAGCATGACCAAATACGGAGGTATAGGAGGGAGGGTCTTTCTTTTTAGGAGAGGTTCCCGTGCTAATATTAAAGGGGCCAATGCCGTGAAAGGTATCCGGTTTATCTTCAGCAGGCTCGTATCCCTTTCCCTTTTGGGTCACCACATGCACCAGCACCGGACCCTTTAAAGATTTAGCATTGGTGAAAACAGCTTTCATGGCACTTATGCTGTGCCCGTCAATGGGACCCAGATATGTATATCCCAATTCTTCAAAAAGCATTCCCGGAACAACAAGGTACTTTATGCTATCCTTTATTTTATCAGCAAGCTTTAGAACCGTTGCCCCATGGGGAAGTTTCTTTAGCAAATTTTCTATTTCTTCTTTTCCCCTAAAATATTTGGGATCCGTCCTAATGCGGCTTAAATATGAGGACAATGCCCCCACATTCTTGTCAATGGACATTTTGTTGTCGTTAAGAACCACAATAAGATCTTTACCCAAATGACCGGCGTAATTAAGGGCTTCAAAAGCCATTCCCCCTGTTAAAGCTCCGTCACCGATTACGGCAATTACCTTGTATTTTTCACCTTTTTTATCCCTGGCAGAGGCTATACCCAAAGCTGCAGATATGGAAGTACTGGCATGACCTGTGTTGAAAACATCATAAATGCTCTCTTCCCTTTTGGGAAAGCCGCTTATACCTCCATAACTTCTCAAAGTATCAAATCTATCTCTTCTCCCGGTTATCAGTTTATGGGTATAACATTGATGCCCCACATCCCAAACAATCTTATCTTCTGGAGTATTAAAAACCGAATGCAGTGCGAGGGTAAGTTCAACAGCACCAAGATTTGAGGCCAAATGACCTCCTGTTTTGGATACAGTATTGATTATGATTTCCCGCACTTCCGTTGCTAGCTTTTCCAATTCTTGCACCGACATGCTTCTTATTTGATGGGGGCTTTCGATTTTTTTTAATAAATCCATTATCTTCTCCCCTTTTTTCCTGCATTCTTACCTGTACTCCTATTTTTAATTATCCCTACCCCCAATGTATTTTCTACAACTGCCAAAACTTCTCCTACCCTAAAAATTACATTGTCAGCAAATTCAATGGCGAAGCTTTTCCCAAAGGCTTTGCCTCCCACAGTTAACCCGGCAATAGCCGCCGTCATTAAAACCCCAAGGATAGCAGTATGCCCGCTTAAGATACTAGGAGTTAATTCAAAAACTATAGCCGTTCCCAAAGCACCACTCAAAGAAGCACAAACATCTCCTATAATATCATTGCAGAAGCTGGCCACCCGGTCCGCATTTCTTACCAACCTCACAGCCTGTTCTGCCCCTAAAATGCTCCTTGCAGCTTTGGCATGGAAGGAACTTTCACTGGCTGCTGCCACTGCTACCCCTATAATATCAAAAAACACACCAATGGCTATAATTAGCACTAATAAACATAATTTAAGCCACACCGGGCCCAAAAAATTCAAGATTCCTTGGGAGCTTACGGATACTATTAAAGCTAATAAAAAAGTTCCAATGCCTATGATGATTCCCTTTTTTAGGGAATATACTGTAAGATCTTGTTTCATTTTACCTCTTCCTAATTTTTATAATTTTCAGTTGCATTATAAAGTAAAGACGAGGGAAAACCCTCGTCTTACACTTTAATGCTGCCGTCCCGCGGGTGGCAGCCCGGCTGGGTAAACTTTGCGGCTTAGGTCCAGTAGGATTTCCCATCGGCCCACTGGCCGTCGCCGAACCAGCGGTTTCCCTTTAAGGGCCGATCTGCAGTTTCGCAAACTGCAGGACTGGATTACCACTTAGCACACACTTTAATCCCCAGCAGGCCTTACCCTCCGGTAAACAGTCTAGGAATTTTCTTCAACAGACTTGTTCCACTCCTAGCCTCTTTTGCAGCGATGGTTTCAACAACGCAGCTTAATGATAGGGCCCCTTTCATTAAGCTGCGTTTTTGACGTCTCCGCCACCGCCACTCAAGGCAGGCTACACTGCACCCAGCGCTCCCCACACCGAATGCAGGTTTAAACCCAAGCCATAGCTTTCCTTTTACAGGAAAACCACGCACTTGGGTCTCCGCGGGGATAGGGTCAACGCCTACATGCCTTTGTAGATCGCCCCATCCCCTTAACTCCCAGCAACGACCCCCAACTGGGCGTCAGAAGCCATCACCAGGAACTTCATCGATGTGCCCTTTGACGGATTTTTAGGCCCGTCTTCAGAGTGGCAAGCCTGACTAGAATACTGCGCCACCCGCAGCAGTTAAGAACAATTATAACATAACTATTAATTTTTTCAAACTCCGTAATAACCTGTTAGCTATCGCGTTTGCCCAAATAAAGCGCTATCCCTCGAAGGGGATCAGCCGCAGCACCCAAGCCTTTTAAACTCTCAACGGCGCTTTCAATCTCTTTTTTGGCCAGTTCCCTTGATTTCTCCAGCCCATACAATGCAGGATAGGTTGCTTTCTGCTTTTTAATGTCACTTCCGGTTTTCTTGCCCAGTTTTTTTTCATTACCTGTTACATCCAATATATCATCAATTATCTGAAAGGCCAGACCAAGATGTTCAGCATAAGCCGTCAGAGCTGCCAGCTTCTCATGGTTGGCTCCGGACAGTATAGCCCCGGTACGAATAGAGGCTCTAAATAAACAGCCCGTTTTATGCCTGTGTATAAACTGCAATTCTTCACCATTTATCTCTTTTCCCTCTGATAAAATATCCATAACCTGTCCTCCAACCATACCCATGCTTCCTGCAGCCTCTGACAGTTCCCTGAGGACCATCATAATACTACTGTCGTCCACTTTACCTGAACATCTGGTAATAACCCCAAAAGCATGGGTTAGGAGGGCATCTCCGGCAAGAATAGCCATAGCTTCACCAAATACCTTATGATTGGTGGGCTTGCCTCTGCGGTAATCATCGTTATCCATGGCAGGAAGGTCGTCATGGATGAGGGAATATGTATGTATCATTTCCAGGGCACAGGCAGCAGGCAGAACAGTTTCCTCATTTCCCCCTACGGCTTCAGCGGAAGCTATAACAAGTATAGGTCTTATCCTTTTACCCCCTGCAAAGACGCTGTAACGCATGGCTTCGTGGATGATTTTCGGCTCCGCATCTTCCCCCGGAAGATAAAGATCCAAAGCTTTCTCCACTATTTCCTTTTTTGCTTTTAAATATTCCTTAACGTCCAACGCCTAGTCTCCTTCCAAATTAAAATTCATCGGTTCTAGAATAATATTATCCTCTTCCCCTTCAATGAGCCGGTTTATGACAGTTTCAGCATTTTTAAGTTTCTCATTGCATATTTTTACTAATTTTATTCCTTCTCTAAAATGGTCAAGGGCTTCTTCCAAGGGTAGTTCCCCTTCCTCCAAACAAGAAACCACTTCTTCCAATCTTTTGAGAGCCCCTTCAAAGGTAAGTTCACTGCTTTCAGTCCCTTTGATCATTTCTTCTTCCATGATAAGCCTCCCCTTTTATCCACAACTTCACAGTTCAAGCTTCCTTTGCGCAGTATGATTTCAACCCTATCCCCAATCTCTACTTCCCGGTAATCTTTTATAATTTCATCTTCTTTCATGCAGATGGAAAAACCCCTGGCAAGAATCCTTACGGGACTTAAGGTATCCAATTTGGCAGAAACGGCTAAAAAATCCTGTTTGGATTTCACTAATACTTTATGGGTGCTGTCCTTGAGTCTCCGGTATAAAACATCCAGTCCCTGCCAGTAATCCCCCAGCACCGTTTCGGGCTTTGAAAATATCTTGGAGCTTTTTAGAAGTTCCAATTTGGCCCTTTTTGTTTCATGCTGTTTTTCCATTGCCAAATAAAGGGCTCTTTTAAGCCTTTTAATATGTTCAAGAATTTCCTCTTTCACCGGGACCACCAGTTCCGCTGCAGCAGATGGGGTAGGAGCACGCACGTCAGCTACAAAATCCGCTATGGTAAAATCCGTTTCATGCCCAATACCGGTGACAATGGGAATTCTAGATGCTGCTATAGCCCTGGCAACCATTTCAGTGTTAAAGGCCCAGAGCTCTTCCAGGGAACCACCCCCCCTAACCAGAAGAATAACCTCCAAATCTTCATATCTGTTTGCGATTTCCAGAGCCTTTACTATGGATATTGGGGCCTCCTCTCCCTGTACAAGGGTGGGCACTATACCAACCTTAATCCCGGGAAATCTTCTATTTACTATATTTAAAACATCCCGAATCGCCGCTCCCGATGGCGAGGTTATTACCCCTATGGTTTGGGGAACTTTGGGCAGGGGTTTTTTTCTCTTCTCGTCAAAGAGACCTTCTGCTTTTAACTTTTCTTTCAGCTGCTCAAAGGCTATGTGCAGGCTGCCCACACCGGAGGGCTCCAAGACCTCCACGTAAAGCTGGTACTGACCGGCCGGTTCATATACCGACACATATCCCCCTGCTATAACTTCCATACCGTTTTCCGGCTGGAACAAGAGATTTTTCGCCCGGGATCTAAACATAACACACTTTAAGCATGCGGTGCTATCCTTCAAGGTAAAATACATGTGCCCCGAAGGGTGATATTTGAAATTGGATATTTCTCCCTTAATCCAGATATTTGCCAGATTTATATCCCTTTCCAGCAACTTTTTAATATATTTTGTAACTTCTCCCACGGAATAAATTTTTTGTTCTAGCACGTTCTTTCCGCAGCCTCCACCGTATTGTGCATTAGCATTGTAATTGTCATGGGACCGACCCCGCCGGGAACAGGGGTAATCCACCCGGCTATTTTTGAGACGCTCTCAAAATCCACATCTCCAACCAGCTTCCCATTATCCAGTCGATTGATTCCCACATCTATCACCACGGCACCGGGCTTGACCATGTCTCCTTTTATAAATTCCGGCCGGCCAACGGCCACCACCAGTATATCCGCTTCCCTGGTTTCCTTGTCCAAATTGACGGTTTTGGAGTGGCACACGGTTACCGTGGCATTTTCCTGAAGGAGCATTATGGACACCGGTTTTCCCACAATATTGCTTCTGCCCACCACTACGGCTTTTTTACCTTTTATGTCAATTCCCGTTCTTTTGATCATAACCATACAGCCATGGGGAGTACAGGGCTTTAAGCACTCCTGCCCCCGAATAAGCCTCCCCATATTCACTGGATGCAGCCCGTCCACATCCTTTGCAGGATAAATGGCTTCTATGATAGCATCGGGGTTGATTTGTTTGGGAACGGGAAGCTGTACAAGAATGCCGTGAATTTCCGGATCATCATTTAATTTTTTTATTAGTTCTATAACTTCAGCCTGGCGGGTTTCCTGGGGAAGTCTAAAGGTCTTTGATCTAATCCCCAATTCTTCACAGGCCTTTTCTTTATTTCGAACATAAACCTGGGAAGCGGGATCGTCTCCCACCAATATTACCGATAAACCCGGTATTATATTTTTCTCCTTAAGAACCCTTACCCTCTCTTTAATCTCATTCCTCAGTTCCCCGGCAATTTCTTTTCCGTCTATTATACCTGCTGACACAAAACCTACCTCCTAAAAATTAAGTTCCCAACTATATCCCCGGCTCTATCCCTTTTTTATTTCAACAAGCCTCTCACCTGCTCTAAAACAACGTCGTAACGGTTTAAATCCCAGCTGTCTGATATTTTTTCTGCAACTGCCGAAACAATTTCCCACACTTCCCTACCGCTTACGGGAAAAAAAGCTCTATTAAGCTGCCTTATCCTTCCTTCGGAATTTACAAAGCTACCCCTTGTTTCGGGATAGGCTGTTCCGGGGAAGACAACCCCTGCATTTTTAAGGGCCTCCTGATATTTTGGAGTAATTACAATGGAAAATATATCTGGATTCCCAATGTATTCCACGTATTCTGCAGGCACCCCATCTTCATCGGCAATGATAAACAAAGCCTTAATTTTACCCTTTTTTATATCTTCATAAATTTTCCTGCTACTGGATTCCTTATTAATAATTCCTAATTTCATTAATCCCATGTAATTACCCGCGGGATACAACACATCAAAATCACCACCCACGGCATTGGCAATGGCTTCAACAGCCTCCATTTCAGCATCGTTAGTCCTTTTGCCATCATAGAGAATGAGGAGATTTTCTGCCTTTATTAATTTAGCAATAATTGACAGAAGTTTTTCCGGTTTAGTTAAAATTTTATTCAAAGCTGTTTCCAGAACTTTTAACTGATCTTCCTTTTCCCCTTTAATAATTTCATAAGCCAGGTTTATTGATTCCAGGAAATCTACAATTTTTTTCGGGCTTATATGAAGGGTATATGCCGCTATTTCATCCAATGCAGTGGGTTTATTGTTGACAATTCCTATTTGGGCTGTTCCTTTTTTAACCGCTTTTCTCAGTATATTTCCTAAAACGGGATAGTCCAGGGTCGGATCTATATTCAATAAAAGGATAAAATCCCTCTCCTCCATACCTTTAAAAATGGATAATCTGCTGTTTTCCATAAAGGGTACAGGATTTTCCGGTTCAGGGTTTAGAACCGCAATTTTATCCGTTCCCAACACCGTCCTGCACAATTTAAAAGCCGCAAAGGCATCTTCATTGGTTATTTTTGGTGAAATAAGGCAGGCAATGCTCTGGGCTTCTCCTTCTTTAATGGCTTTAGAAAGGCCCTTGGCTGCACTGTCATACGCCTTTTCCCAAGATGTTTTTACCAAACCGCCCTTTTCCTGTACCATGGGGGCCAAAATGCGTTTATCAGAGTTGTTGTAAAGGGTGTACCCAAAGGCACCTTTAAAGCATAGATTACCCCCATTGATTTCATTTTCCAGGGATGATGTTACTTTTACCAGCCCGTATTCCGTGGTGTTAAGCACAATTTCGCAGCCTATACTGCAGTGGGGGCATACCGTAGCAGTTTTTCTGGTTTTCCAGGGTGCCGGTTTGGGCAGTGGAACTTTTACCGAAAGAGCTGCCGTGGGACATGTGGATACGCACTGTCCGCAGAATTCGCACTGGGTTTTTGAAAGGGGCAATTCAAGGGATGGTTTAATCTCTGTCTGAAGACCCCTATTAACATATCCCCAAGCACTTACCCCTTGAACCTCCTGGCAAATCCTTATACAGTTGCCGCACAGTATACATTTGCTGGGTTCCCTTACTATAAATTCATTTTCATTGAGCAATGGATTGTAATCAGCAATTTTGAAAAATCTATTATCCTCCACTTTGTATTGTGTTGCAAGTTCTCTAAGCCTGCATTCATAAACCTCACTGCATCCACAGGAAAGGCAGCGCATTGCTTCTTCCCTTGCCTGTTTTTCAGAAAAGCCCTCCACTACCTCGTCAAAACTGTTTTTTCTTCTCTCAATGGATATAAGAGATTCTTTTTGTCTTGGCTTTCGGGGAATATCTTTAAATTCTTCAGGGTCAATCTCTTCAAGGCTGCCTTTACTGAGGTTGTAAGGCTCCGGCTCCGGGATTACGGCTTCGCCCCTTAAGTACTTATCCACTGCCAAAGCAGCCTTTTTCCCACATCCTACTGCTTCCACAACGGTACTTGGACCTGTTACGCAGTCCCCGGCTGCAAAAACCCCCTCCACGGAAGTTTTATATGTTCCTGCCTCCACTTCAATAAAACCCTTTTTATCGGTTTTTATTTCGGAGCTTCCCATAAGGCTTTCTTCTTCCATACCCTGGCCCAATGCCATAATAACCGTATCGGCCTGAATCAGAAATTCGGAATTTTCAATGGGAATAGGCCTTCTCCTTCCGCTGGCATCAGGTTCTCCCAGTTCCATGCGTACGCACTCCACTGCTTCCACTCCCGAGCCACAACAGTGGATTCTTATCGGATTGGCGAGAAAAACAAACTTTACTCCTTCTTCCTTGGCCTCTTCTACTTCCCTTTTTTCCGCAGGCATTTCCCTTTCAGTTCTTCTGTATACAACTAAAACCTCCTCAGCCCCCAGTCTTAAAGCTGTTCTTGCCGCATCCATTGCCGTATTTCCACCGCCCACGACCACAACCTTTTTCCCCATAGATATGCTGTTCCCGTAGGCAACATTTTTCAAAAACTCAATCCCGGAATAAACCCTCTGTTTATCCGTTCCTTCCAAACAAAGCCTTTGATCCGCCTGACAGCCAATGGATATAAACACGGCATCAAAACCCTGCTCCTTTAAATCCTGAAGGTTAAAATCCCTTCCCATTTTCATTCCGCATTTTACTTCTATTCCAAGTTGTAAAATCTGCTCTATTTCTCTATCCAACACTTCTCTGGGAAGCCTGTACCGGGGAATGCCATATCGCATCATTCCCCCAAGTTCCTGTTCAGCCTCAAAAATAGTAACCCTGTGCCCGCGCTGACGAAGATAATAGGCCGCCGTTAATCCCGCAGGTCCTCCTCCTACCACCGCAACACATTTCCCTGTATCGGACAGAGAATTTGTTGGATAAGAATTGTCCCCTTCATCTCCGGCAAATCGCTTAAGGAGGCATATGGAAATGGGTTCATCTACAATCTGTCTGCGGCATTCTCCTTCACAAAATCTTGGACAGATTCTTCCCACCGATGCAGGAAAGGGAAGTTCCTCTTTTATTAGTTTGGCAGCTTCATTATAAGCACCGTTGGCAATATGGGCTATGAATCCCTGAATATCTATTCCCGCAGGGCATGCATTCCGGCAGGGTGCCGTACAATCGCCGTAGTGATTGGAAAGGATAAGTTCAAGGGCCGTTTTCCTAATTTCAAAGAGTGTACTGCTATTTGTTCTCACAGCCATCCCATCGGATACTTCCGTGGAACAAGCAGTTACTGGTCTAGGACAATTCTCTATTTCTACAAAACACAGGCGACAGGCACCAAAGGGTTCAATTCTTGGGTCATAACAGAGGCTGGGAATGTCAATGCCTGCTCTCCTTGCAGCTTCAATAATTGTGGTTCCCCTTTCCACTTCAACTTCTATTCCGTCAATGGTTAATTTTACCAAACCCATGAATTTACCTCCCCTCCGAAAGCCCGGATGCTATTTCAATGGCATCAAATCTGCAGGCTTCCGCACAACTTCCGCACTTAATGCATTTCCGGACATTTATTGTGTGAGGCTGTTTTCTAACTCCTTCCACTGCATTAACGGGGCATATTTTAGAACACAGTCCGCAGCCGATACATTTTTCAGGAATAATTCTGTACTCCACAAGATCTCTGCACTTACCCGCAGGACATCTTTTTTCATAAATATGAGCTTCATATTCCTCCCGGAAATATTTTATGGTTGTCAGCACCGGATTGGGGGCCGTCTGCCCCAATCCGCAGAGGGAACCTTTGATTATTTTCTCTCCCAAATCCTCAAGCAGTTCTAGATCCTCCGGTTCCCCATGCCCGCTGCAAATTCTGTCCAGAATATGGAGCATCTGATATGTTCCTATTCTGCAGAAGGTGCACTTTCCACAGGATTCGCCGGTGGTAAATTTTAAAAAGAAGCGGGCAACATCAACCATGCAGGTATCTTCGTCCATTACTATAAGGCCCCCGGAACCCATTATGGCGCCGGCTTCCTTTAAAGCCTCATAATCAACGGTTAAATCCGCCATATGGGCGGGGATACAGCCGCCGGAAGGTCCTCCGGTTTGTACGGCTTTAAAAGCTTTTTGGGAAGAAATCCCTCCGCCTATGTCAAACACTATTTCCCTGATGGTTGTACCCATGGGAATTTCAATTAAGCCGCCCCGTTTTATCTTTCCTGCAAGGGCAAATATTTTTGTTCCCTTGCTCTTTTCCGTGCCGCAGGAGCTGAAAACTTCAGCACCCTGGGAAAGGATTCTAGCAGCGGCAGCTAAGGTTTCCACATTATTGATGCAGGTGGGCTTTCCCCATAATCCTTTTTGGGCAGGAAAGGGAGGCTTGAAGCGGGGCATTCCCCTCTGTCCTTCAATACTGGCCATAAGGGCGGTTTCTTCACCACAGACAAAGGCTCCGGCTCCTTCCCGAATCTCAATATCAAAATTAAAGTTTTTATTAAATATATCCCTACCAAGAAATCCCTGGCTTCTGGCCTGCTCAATGGCTATTTTGAGCCTTCTTATGGCAAGGGGATATTCAGCCCGAACATAAATGTATCCCTTTTCAGCCCCAATGGCATAGGCGGCTATAGCCATCCCTTCTAAAACACTGTGGGGATCGCTTTCCAGCACGCTCCTGTCCATAAAAGCCCCAGGATCACCTTCATCGGCATTGCATATTACATATTTAGGTTTACCCTTGGCTTCACGGGTAAACTTCCATTTCAGATGGGTGGGAAAACCGGCACCGCCCCGTCCCCTAAGCACGGCTTTTTCGATCTCCAATATAACCTCATCCGGGGACATAGCCGTAACCGCTCTTTTTAAACCTTCATATCCTCCCACCTGAAGATAGCTGTCTATATCCTCGGGATCAATTTTTCCACTGTTTTTAAGAAGAATTCTGTGTTGTTTTTTAAGATAATCCCTTTCTTCCGTTTCAAAGGTATTGGAATAAACAATCCATTCTTCTATGGGGTTACCCTGTATCAAATGCTCCCTTATGATTCTTTCTGCTCTCTTTTCATCAACACTGCCGTATATAAAAGTGCCCTTTTCATCATTTATCTCCACAAGAGGTTCTTTAAAGCACATACCGATACATCCGGTTTTCTTAAGCTCAGCCTTTTCCTTAGGAAGATGGGATTCTAAATAATCGAAAACTTTATTGGCCCCCGCAGCAATTCCACAGCTTGCTAAGCCGACTTTAACCGCTTTTTTATTGTGCATTTCTCACTCTCCCCTTAAATCCAAGGCAGAAATATAAAGCTTAGGTATTTTCTCAATTCTCTGTTTCTTTCTTTATATTTTTAATAAGCTCCCTTGCTTTTTCCGGCGTCAACCTTCCATAGGTTTCACCATTAACGGTTATGACGGGCGCCAGACTGCAGCAGCCTAGGCAGGCAACTTTTTCCACGGTAATTTTTCCGTCCGGACTGGTTTCCCCGTCGGTAATACCGGCAGTCTCACAAATGACACAGGTAATCTCTTCAGCTCCCGCCAAGTGACATGCAGTCCCATGGCAAACATGAATCATCACTTCGCCCATGGGTTGTAAACGAAACTGGGAATAAAAGGTCACTATTCCATAAAGATCGCTTGCATTCATACCGGGCAATTGAGAGATTTTGTAAAGAGCGGCTTTAGGTATATAACCCAACTCCTTCTGAATGTCCTGAAGGATTGGGATAGCAGCACCCCGCTTATCAGCATGCCTTTTTATAATTGCATCTATAACATCCTCTATACCTTCCAGGGCAGTTCTTTTTTCTCCCATATTTAAGCACCACCTAAAAAGGATTCTATTTCCAACGGTGTTAAACTCCTTTTACGCTGTAACGGCACAGTTTTTAAAACTTCTATTTTTTTCACCCAAGACAGTTTTGCTATGCTGTCTGCCATGTCTTCTAGGCTGCCGTTGGTTTCAACCATTACCACAAGGTCGTAATTACCCACAACGGGGTCCACGAAATCCACTTCCAATTTTCTTTCCAGTTCCAAAGCTGCTTCTATAAAACCGTCCCTATCAAGGTTTTCTGAAACATTTATTAAAAAATAAGCCCTTGAAGCCATCTACCATCTAACCCCCCTCCCCAAAAGGCCAAATATTAAATAGTTTAATTTATTCTAGCTCTAATGATTTTATCCTGCAAGCATCCTTACAGCCATTAATGCCGTTCCCACAGCATTGTCAGTGCTGTAACGGGGTTCGCAGAAATGCAGCATTGCCCCAACAGCGGGGTGCCCAAGCCTTTTTTTCAGCAAATTTTGTATAAATTGGTTTGCCATAACCCCACCAATAAAAAGAACATCTTTAATTTCATGCTCCTCAACTGCACGCCTTACTATTTTTTCAATGGTTTTAGCAATGCAGATTTCAATGGCCCGGGCGATGGTAGGAAAATCCTCTCCCTGCTCTATCAAGCGCTGAGCAAGGGTCTCGGGTCCGGAAAAACTGAAATTGTACTTCTTTACCGAGGAAGGAATCCTAAGCTCTATATCGTTATTGCAAAGTTTAGCCGTTTTTTCCAGATCCGGGCCCGCCGGAAAGTCCAAACCCATGCTTATACCCACCCTGTCAATAAACTGGCCGGCATAAAGGTCCTGGGTTTGGCCGAGAATTTCAATTAAAAAATCCCCCTTTTCACGAACCTTTACCTTTAACAGTTCAGAGGTGCCTCCGGAAAAATGAACCGCCAAAAAATCACTTTTGGGTAAAAAGCATGAAGAGTAAATACCTGCCATGAGGTGACCTTCCTGGTGGGTTAAAGGCAAAAAAGGCACCTGTAATACAGATGCCAAAGACATACCCATCCCTTGGGAAACCATAAACACAGGCATATGGGACCCCTTCAAAGGCCGCGGTTTTACACTGGCCGCAATTCCCCCGACCTTTTCGAAATCAATTAATTCTTTTAATTTTAATATTAACTTTGGAAGATTCTCCACATGCTGGAGCACACAATCGCTCTGCTTAAGCCCCTTGGAACCCTTAGGAACTTTCAAAGGAACTCTTTCATCAAATATTATCTTCCCCTTACTGTCAGACACCGCTACCGATGTTGTATAACAGCTTGTATCAATACCAATAAAAAATTCCCGGTCCATTAAAGCTGCTCCTTCTCTCCCCTCTCCTCAAGTTCCCTTTTAACACTGTCTAGAATTCCGTTTACAAAAGCCGCCGCTTTTTCTGTACTGTATTTTTTTGCCAGCTCCACAGCCTCGTCAATGGATACTTTGTAGGGTATGTCCGGCTCATAAAGCATTTCGCATACCGCCATTCTTAGTATATTTCTGTCCACATTGGCTAGCCTTTCCATTTTCCATCCTATGGAATATTTAGAAATGTAAGCATCAATTTCATTTTTATTTTTCCAGGTACAAAGTGCCAGTCTTTGGGCAAATTCCCTGATGCCGGCGTCCAGACTTTCATCGGAAAAGACATTTTTAAGGGCTTTTTCAATTTGTATTTCCGCTATATCCGCTTGATATAAACTTTGAAGCGCCTTTTCCCTGGACTTCCTTCTTTTCACACCCTATGCTCCTTCCAGTTTTTTCAGAATCCCAATTTATTTTTTATTTATTCTTCTTAAGTCCTTTAATAATACCATAACATCATTAAAATAAATACAAGCCCTGGAGACAGCTTATATTTTAAGCAAAATCAATCCAGGGCTAAAGATAATTTCACTCTATTTCGTTAATCATTTTCATTATCTTCTTCCTTACCCGCTGTTTCTTCACTTTGCTCCTTTTTGGGGAGCACTCCTTCAACATGAACATTTACTTCTCTAACCTTCAATCCCGTTATATGTTCAACATCATTTTTAACTTTCTTCTGAACCTTAAAAGCCACTTCCGGTATTTTAACCCCAAAATATACAATTAAATGAATATTTAGATATGCCGTGGTATCGTTGAGATCAACCTTTACACCCTTGGAAAGATTTTTAAAACCCAGCAACTCCGCAATGCCCCCGACAACACCGCCGCTCATACCCGCGACACCATCTACCCCGGTGGCCGCTAGACCTGCCACCACAGCCACAACTTCCGGAGAAATTTTTATTACACCTTTTTCATTATATAAAACTTCGTTCAATATTAAAACCCCCAAAAGTTCTGCAGCTTATGTTTTAATTTTAGTGTATTAATTACTCATCTTCCGTTAATCGCCTTTGAATAAAGTTGGTGTAAACTTCACCCCGTTTGAAATAAACATTGTCAAGGACTTTTAAGTGAAAGGGAATTGTGGTTTTTATACCCTCAATTATATACTCATTTAAAGCTCTTTTCATTCTCTGAATGGCTTCCTCCCTAGTAGGGGCCCAAACAATTAACTTGCTAATTAAAGAATCATAGTAAGGCGGTATTTCATAGCCCGCAAAAACGGCAGTATCCACACGAACGCCGTTGCCTCCAGGGGCATAATATTTTTCAATCTTCCCAGGAGAAGGTTTAAAATCCTCTTTTGGGTCTTCGGCATTTATTCTGCACTCAATGGACCAGCCTCTTATGTTAACTTCCTCCTGAGTAAAGGACAATTTCTCCCCGCCGGCTACCCTTATTTGCTCCTTAACCAGATCAATGCCGGTAACCATTTCAGTAACGGGATGTTCCACCTGAATCCTTGTGTTCATCTCCATAAAGTAGAAGTTGCCTTCTTTATCTAAAAGGAATTCCACTGTTCCGGCACTGTGATAATTTACGGCCTTGGCAGCCTTGATGGCTGCTTCTCCCATACGGGCACGAAGCTCTTCATTCACCGCTGGAGACGGCGCTTCCTCTAAAAGCTTCTGATTTCTCCTCTGAAGGGAACAATCCCGTTCACCTAAATGCACAATGTTTCCATGGGTATCCCCAATAATCTGAACTTCCACATGTCGGGGTTCTTCAATATATTTTTCTAAATACAGCTGAGGGTTGCCAAAGGCTGACTCAGCTTCCCTTTGAGCCGTTTGGAAATTCTTTATAAGCTCATTTCTACCGTAGGCCACCCTCATTCCACGTCCTCCACCGCCGGCGGCAGCCTTTATCATTACGGGATAACCCAGCTTTTCTGCAACTGAAGCGGCCTCCTGGGAATTGGCAACTATTCCCTCTGAGCCGGGAACCACCGGAACCCCCGCCTTCTGCACCGTCTCCCTGGCTTTGGCCTTTTCCCCCATAAGCGCAATGGCTTTGGGGGAAGGGCCTATAAATATGATATCATTATCAGCGCATGCCTCTGCAAATTTTGGATTCTCCGCCAGAAAACCATATCCAGGATGAATGGCCTCGGCTCCGCTGGCCTTGGCCGCCATTATTATATTGGGTATGTTTAAGTAACTTTTTATGGACTGATGGGGCCCGATGCATATGGATTGGTCAGCTAATTGTACGTGCAGTGCATCTTTATCAGCTTCAGAATAAACCGCTACGGTGGCAATATCCAGCTCCCGGCAAGCGCGAATAATTCTTAATGCAATTTCTCCTCTATTGGCTATCAATACCTTTTTAAACATCAACCACTACCCCTTTTTTATCTTAAATAACGGCTGACCATATTCCACAGGTGCTTCGTTTTCCACTAAAATTTCAACCACTTCACCATCAACTTCAGTCTCGATTTCATTAAACAGCTTCATGGCTTCAATTATGCAAAGGGTCTGGCCTTTTTTAACTTTACTTCCTACTTCCACAAAGGGATCAGCATCGGGAGCAGGAGCTCTGTAAAAAGTTCCTACCATGGGAGCCTCCACTACAACAATATCCTCGTCCTCTGCCACCACTTCTTTTTCGATCTTTTCATCTTCATCAACTTCAAGAACAGTTTGTGGATTTTGATCGATTTTCAAAGCTTCACCCTGTTCTTCAGCAACAATCATTTTGCCCCTTCTTACCACAAGGCGCATTCCATCGCCCTCATAGTTAAATTCCGTTGTGCCCGTTTCATTAAGAACTTTTAAGAGCTCCTTAATATCGCTTATTTTCACATTGTCCACCTCCTGTTCTAAATCGGCAGCCTCATCTTCCGCAACATGCTCCCTGGTAGCAGCTATGCTCTTCTCTTGGGTATAGGTTATTTTCTTATTTTTTCTTTCCTCAAAGAATTTTCTTGCTACCTGAGGGAATAAAGCATAGGAGATAACATCTTCCTCACTTTGGGCCAGGTCCTTTATCTCTTCCCTCGCCTTTTCCATACCCGGCTCCAGAAGGTCCGCAGGCCTTCCTTCATATATTTCCTCATCGCCAATTATTTTCTTTCTGATTTCTTCATTTATTTCACCTGGGGGTTTACCGTATGCACCCCTTACATATGCTTTAACTTCCCCGGGAATGAGTTTGTATCTTTCCCCAATAAGGACATTTAATACTGCCTGGGTACCTACAATCTGACTTGTGGGAGTTACCAGAGGTGGGTAACCTAAATCTTCCCTAACTTTGGGTATTTCCTTCAGCACTTCTTCAATCTTATCCGTGGCATTCTGCTCCTTAAGCTGGTTTACTAGGTTTGATATCATTCCCCCGGGAACCTGATGTTCAAACACCCACATATCCGTAATTCTTGTAACGCCCCGCTGAAAACCATGCATTTTCCTGATCTCTTCAAAATAGTTTGCCACTTCAAATAATTCATGCAAATCCAAACCCGTTTCAACATTACTTTCAGCAAGGGCCCTTACCAAGGTTTCCACAGGAGGCTGTGATGAACCAAAGGCTAACGGCACCGAAGCAGTATCAATACCATCAGCCCCTGCCTCAATGCCCTTTAAGTAAGCACCAAAGGCAAGCCCTCCCACATAATGGCTATGTAGGTGTATGGGTACATCCAGTTTTTCTTTAAAGAGCTTAACCAACTCCTCAGCCTTATAAGGAGTTAAAAGCCCGGCCATATCCTTTATGCAGATGGAATCTACCCCCATCTCCTGCAGCTGCGTTGCTACTTCGAGGTAATGTTCCATACTGTGAACGGGACTTACGGTATAAACCACTGCCCCCTGAACG
Source organism: Clostridia bacterium (assembly GCA_012523575.1). Classification (GTDB taxonomy): domain Bacteria; phylum Bacillota; class DTU086; order DTU086; family DTU086; genus 41-269. The sequence goes on along the minus strand of JAAYIF010000032.1, from coordinate 68,297 downwards.
TGGGCACCCTCTCTTTTGGCCACTTCAATGGATTTTTCCATATTGCGCAGGTCGTTTAAAGCATCAAAAATTCTAATAATGTCTATTCCATTTTCAACGGATTTGGCAACAAAACTCTCAACTACATCATCGGGATAGTGCTGATATCCCACCAATGACTGCCCCCTAAGAAGCATCTGAAGGGGCGTCTTTTTAGCATATTTTTTCAATAAACGCAGTCTTTCCCATGGATCCTCATTAAGATATCTCATGCAGACATCAAAGGTTGCACCGCCCCAAGTTTCCAAAGAATAATAGCCCAGGGAATCCAACCTTTCAACTATTGGAAGCATATCGGATGTTGACATTCTGGTTGCCCAAAGGCTTTGATGAGCATCTCTCAATGTGGTATCGGTTATTTTAATTTTTTTCAAATGTATTACCCCCTTCCCTTATACCACCAATTAGGAGAAAAACAGTGAAAAAATATACTATGCCGAATAAGGCCTATATTAAACCCATTTACGGGATAAATAACATGATTTTTTGAGTACTAACAATTCAATAAATAAAAAGGCACTACGGATATTATATTAATCAATTTTTTTTTGCGCAAGGGAATATGGAAGTGTATACATAATATTTTGCTTTTTATGCAGGAAAACTCCATAAAAAACCCCAAAGCCCGTCCTTTGATACCAAAGGCTTTGGGAAAAATTTTATAACTGTTTATAATTTTTGTTTATTACTCTATTATTTGGGCACAACAACAATATCGCTTAAATCAAAACCGGTCACCTTAGACACAATATCCGCTACTTTTGCAGCATCCTCTTCGGTCAAATCACCGTCTTTTTTGATTATAACGGTGGCAGAGCCCGGCTGAATAAATAATGCAGTTTCCCTGTATCCCTTTGCCTTGATTAAACTTTCCAGCTGCATTTCTTTTTCCATATTTTCCGTAAGCTCAATGAGTTTTTTCTGAGCATCTTTTTTCATTTGAGTATCGGAACTGGGATCACTGATAATTTTCTGCAAAAGCTCTACCTGCTGTCCCCTAACCCTATCCCTTTCCATTCTGTAATTTATAAAAAACTCCTCAATATCTTTATTCTGTATATTTTCAGCCAGTTCCACCGAAGCAGGTACGGATTGATTAACGGAAGCATTCCCCTCTTTATTTTTGTTTAAAGATTCGCTTTTATTGCTTACCTCTGTTTTACTCCCCTTCCCCTCAACCTTAACATCATGGACAAAAAAACCCTTTATATTATCAATGTGCTGAATACCAACCGCAACACAAAATATAATTAAGAAAGCTATTAATAGGACATTTATAGTCCTGGTATTGGTTAAAATAGTCATTTACAATTCACCTACCTTTCCTTTTTCATGGGCCAAACGCTTACCTGATGAGCAGGAATTCCTAAAATTGTCTGAACCGCCCTGCTCAAACCCGCCATTATGTACGGATCATCCGCTCCTTCGGCAACAACCAGAACCCCTTCAATTTCGGGCATCAACTCCTTGATAACAACGGGCTCCTGGCCCCCCATACCGGCATTTTGCAGCACCACTAGCTGATTATTACTGTTGGTTTCTATGGTTACCCGTTCACCACCGCCGGTGTTTTTTTCTTTGATTTCCCTTTGGTTGCTATCCTCATTTATTGCATACTCATATTCAGGACTGGTTTTTAATATAAGGGATACTGATACTTCTCCTACTCCCTCAATGCGTTGGAGAGTGGTTTTCAGCTTTTCCTCAAGGGCAGCTTCGGCCCTTGTAATCCCTGACTGTTCATAGGAAAATCCTGCATTTACAATTTCTTCTGTTGTAGATGCTTCTTTTGCGTTTTTTACGATCTCTTCCCTTTTGGCAAGCACATTTCCAATGCTTAAAAGAACAATCCCCAGCAGCAGCAGTATTACCAGCAAGATAAATTTTTTTCTACCCAAATTCATTATTTTCTCTAAATTAAAAGGGGACATATAAACCACCTCCCGGTTATGGATTTTTAATATTAACCTTAATGAGCTCCCTATCTATTCCGAAGAAATCACTTAAGCTGGTCAAAATTCTTGACTTTAAATTCTCAAATTCTCCGTCATCAGCACTCTTTTTTTCCTTTATTTCTACGGGCTTTACAGGGGAAACCACCTCCCTTTTCCCCTCACCTGTTGCCTGTGCCTCAACAATTACTTCCTCTATACTATCCGCTGAATAAAAAGGATCCCCGGACTTTAATTTAACCTTCACCTCTGCTTTCTCAATTCCCGGTATAAGCCCAATAAGAGCAGCCATTTGTTTTTCAAGGTTCTTACCATAAATCTCCACTGCTTCTTTCCGGTTTTCTTCTGAGATTTTTTTTCCCTGTGCTAAAATTGTTTCCAGCTGAACCCTTCCCCCGGAATCGGCCCATGAAAAATAATCTAAATTCTTTGACCCGTCCAAAAAATCCAGCACCGGATTCAGGATCATAACAATGATGAAAAGTCCCAATACCAGCTGTATGTATCGTCTCATTTTGCTGTTTGGAACCAGCAGCTCTAAAAAAGTTGTAATAATTATGATAATAGCTAAACTCTGCACCAATTGGCCTAACTTTTCCATTAAAGCTCTCCCCCCGACTAACCCTCTATCTCAGCATTACATTGAAGTTCCCCACTCCCACCACCACACCAATGGCTATAAAAAACATCAAACCAACCCCTGCAACCGCTGCAAAAACAAGGGTAAGGGCATTACCCATGGTTTGAAGGGCATCGGACACTCCACTTTCTCCTATGGGCTGAACCAGCGCTGCCGCAAGCCTATAAATTATTACCAGAGAAATAATCTTAATTACCGGAAAAGCACAAAGCACTATTAGGATTATTACTCCAATTAGCCCCACGGCATTTTTTAAAAGGAGTGAAGTACCTACAATCACTTCAAGGGCATCGGCCATCATTTTCCCCACTACAGGAACAAAGGTTCCCGTCATAAACTTTGCCGTTTTTAAAGTAACGCTGTCCACCACAACTCCGGCAATGCCCTGCAGCCCCAAGAAGCCCACAAAAAGCGTTAAAAAAATCCCTAGGGAAGCAACCCCTATATCCTTTAATAAAGCAGCAAAGTTTGAAATTTTAATCTTTTTGTTAATGTGGCTTATAATGCCTAAAATGCCGGAAAAGTATATTAAAGGAAATACAAAATTTTTGATCAGCGTACCCAGCAGTCCCAATGCAGCCATTATAAATGGATGCATTAATGCCGCTGAGCTCACCCCGCCTATGGAGGCAAGAAGGGTCAATAACAGCGGAAGAAGAGTCTGAACGAAACTTACCATTTTGTCGATGCTCTCCCGACCTATTTTAATGGCTTCGGTAAATGAACCAATGGCTATGGCAATTAATACAAGATAAACAATAGTATAGGCTACCTGACCCGTAGTGCCTTCAAAGGCATCCAAAAGATTGTATAAAACGGCACAAATAACAGCCAGTATTACCAGCTTGCCCATTAATGCCGAGTGCTTTATTAATTCATGAAACAGAAATTCGCCTAAACCCCTTAAAAGGGAGCCAAAGCTGAAATCAATTTTCCCTTCTCTAAGACTATCAATAAATTTTCTTATACTTATCTCCGGTACATACTGCCCAACATCCCTATCTATTTGATCAATAAATTCCTGTAAATCCGATAACTCTATTTTCTCCATCTGGGCATCTAAAATTTTGTTGGGATCGATCTCTGTCTGCTCCTGGGCCCTTGCACCCACAGGACAGATTAAAAGATACAGCGCCACAACCAATACCAAAATGGCTAACTTTCTCAAAGCTCTCCCCACCTTAAGGGATCAGTCTGATGATGGATTCCAAAAGAGCCACAATAATAGGCATGGCTAAAATAATAACTAGTATCTTTGCTGCAAGCTCAATCTTCGCAGCAACAGCGCTCTCACCGGCATCTCTACATATCTGTGCTCCAAACTCACCGATATAAGCCGTGCCGATAATTTTTAAAATAGTGCTCAAATATAGACGATCAATATCAGCTCTATTGGAAAGCTCTTCAATTACGGAAAAAACGCCGGATATTTTTTCCAGAATAAGGATAAATATAATAACTCCTGCAGCTATGCTCAGCTGGATCACCACTTCCGGCCTTTGCTGCTTAACAACTACAATAAGAATAGCTGCTATTAAACCCAATCCAACGATCTGCAGTATTTCCATCCATCACACCTCAGTGCAGATGAAATACCGTTCTAACCATTTCAAAGAGATCAGCTAAAAGCTGGATTACCATAAGAAGACAGACCGCAACCCCTGCCAATGTTGTCAAGTGAGCCAGCTCCTCTTTTCCAAACTGTTTTAAAATGCTGTGCAGCACCGCTGTTATAATGCCGATACCTGCTATTTTAAATACCAGGTCAACCCCCATGAAACCACCTTCCTAACTGAGAATAATCACAATCAAAAGCCCACTCCAAAAACCCATATGACGCCACATTCGTTCGTTTTTCTCCCTTTCTTTTTCCGCATTACCTTCCTGGTGTAAAAGCTGCTGCTGTACTAATTTAAAATGCTTTATCTGTTCTTCTCTGTCAGAACAACCTAGGTTGAAACCGAAATTTTTAAGAATGTCAATATCGCTCTTCGTAAGAAAAGAGTTCTCCCAAAGCCAGTTTAGGGACTTTTCCCACGCTTCTTGGGCGGTTAGCATCTCCTTTCCTGTCATCAGCCGGGATGTATACAAAAAAAACCGGCCAATTTCATTTTCAAACCTTTTTCCCACTCCATACAGGGCTTCGGGTAGGGGAGTTAGGGAATAATATATTTCCGTCTCCAACATCTGCAAAGCCGATCGCAAACACTTTATTTGCATAGGTCTGACTGCATACCTATATGAAACCATTAGGCCCATAAAACTACAGACCAGAACGGTTATAATTCCTCCCAAAACTTTTACAATCTTCACCACCCCTTTTTACTTTCTTAAGCAAGCTTCTGCCCTTTAACCCATCCACAACATCCTCCACCGTTCCCACAGCTTTAGTACCGCTTAGGATAATAATTCTGTGAAACAATGTTTTTTTAAGCAGCTGTTCAATAACCGGGCGTTTCTTAATATCTTCCAAATCAGCTCCATGCACAGTGGTTATCAGTTTTATTCCCGCATTCAAAACCTCTTCCACAGCCGCAATATCCTCTGCCCGGCCAAGTTCATCCGTGGCTATTACATGGGGAGCCATTGATCTAACCAGCATATACATCCCCTCAGCCTTGGGACATCTATCCAACACATCGGTGCGCAAACCAACATCATGTTGAGGCACGCCATTATAACATGCTGCAATTTCTGATCGCTCATCAACTAGGCCTACATTAACTCCCTTAAATCCCATTGACGGTATTCCATTACTGATCTGCCGAACTATGTCCCTTAGCAATGTTGTCTTTCCACAACCGGGAGGAGAAATAATCAGGGTATGGTAGACGGTATTTAAAACGGGATCAATAATCAAAGGCATAACCGGATCCGCGCAGCCCTCTACTTCACGGGAAATTCTTATGTTTATGGAGGTAACATTTTTTAAACTTTTTACCCTGCCATTTTGAAGAACAGCTTCACCCGTAAAACCCACACGGTGTCCTCCGGAAATGGTTATAAACCCGCTGCGCAGCTCTTCATCCAGGGTGTATACGGAGCTTCTGGTTAAATTAAGAAAAATTTTCTCAATATCACTTTTAGTGATAAAATAAGCTTCCCTTGGGTTTCGGGTCACACGACCATCAATGGTCACAAAAAATTCATCCTGTACACACCTTAAACATAAAGGCCTTTCCTGCCTCAGCCTTAATTCCTGAAAATTATTAATTATGGAAGCTGGAAGTCGCTCTAATATCCTCCGAAGCGGTGTTGAGCAAATTTCTAATATTCTTCTGTCCAGCATCCCTTTATTAAAATTCCCACCTGCCTTTTGGGCTGATATCAGTTCCACTCTTGTCCCACCTGCCTTATTAATAGATATTACGCTGCTGGTAAGATTATGAAAAAAAAGAGGCAAAGTTGTTTTCCTTTGCCTCCAAAATAAAATGAGGGGGATATTCCCTCTCATTAGACCGTAGAAAAAATTTCCTATTAAATTCCATGGGTATTTGCTGCGGCTTGCGAAACGACTTAACGAACGTCGGCTAACAGCCCTTGGCAAAGCGTAAGGCAAAACCGGGAAGCGCAAGCTGAAGATGAGCGCCAGCTATTCTCTCGTTTGGACGCCGAATTGGGGCAGCCCGGTTTTAACCGGCGTGAGTTCGCAAGCCAAGAAAACTGCAACAGATATCCTTGGTTAAAAAGCAATTGAGGGGGATATACCCCCTCATACTTCTCAAAATACTTAATAATCATTTTTAATTATTATTACCGTGGTTAGTGTCGTAATGGCCTCCAAATTCAAATTCTTCCTCATCAAAATCAAATTCTCCGTCACTTTCATAGACAACGGAATCACAATTTGGACATGTTACTTCAATCAAATCTTCACCTTCTAAAATATCAGCATCAAAGCATACCAATTCATGGCACTCGGGACATTCCACTTCAACAAAATGATTATTTCCATAAACTATATCTTCTAACTCCAACAGCTCTTCATCAATGGTGTTAAGGTACCCTTCCAGCTCCGACTGCCTGCTATCCAACTGCTTAACGGCATCGGCAACATTCCCAAGCACATTAACAATATCTTTAATTATTTTACCTTCCTTGGAATCATTCTCAAATTCAATTCCTTCCATTAAACCCTGCAGGTAGGCAACATTTTCCCTAAGAGTTTCCACCAAAAGTCCCTCCGTTAAAGCTTGTGTCTGCTTAAATATTATTCCCGCCTACCTGAAAAATTAAACAGTTAATTGCTAACCCTTTCCATATATTCGCCGGTACGGGTATCAACCCGAATAACGTCCCCCGCTTCAATAAATAGAGGTACCTGCACTTTGGCACCAGTCTCAAGGGTTGCCCCTTTTGTTGCCCCTGTGGCCGTATCTCCCTTAATCCCCGGTTCCGTTTCCACTACTTTAAGTTCAACAAAATTGGGCAGATCCACCCCTATAGTTCTTCCTTTGTACATCAAAACATCTATAACCATGTTTTCCTTTAAGAAATTAACTGCATCCCCCAACTGTTCTACACTAAGGGACATCTGGTCAAAGGTCTCCTCATCCATAAAATATAATGCTTCCCCATCGGAATATAGGTACTGCATTTTTCTCTTATCCAAATGAGCCCGGGGAACTTTTTCTCCTGCTCTAAAGGTTTTTTCAATGGTAGCTCCCGTTTCAATATTTTTTAGTTTGGACCTTACAAAAGCTGATCCTTTGCCCGGTTTAACATGCATAAATTCAACAACCGAGTAAACCTGTCCGTCGAGTTCAATGGTTAATCCTGTTCTAAAATCATTGGTAGAAATCATACCAAAAACCTCCAATCCCTTTATAACCTTATGACATTAACATTTTACATACTGATGATAAATTTTACAAGTCAGCATCTTGAATTACCTAGTGTAATTAAAGAAAAGCCTGACCGATCCCGATCAGGCTTTTGTTGCACATGCGCGCATCCTTGCCTTTTAAAGGCATTTTTTGACTACTATACTTCCATTATAATGGGCAGTATCATGGGCTTTCTGTGCGTTCTTTCAAAAAGGAATTTACTTAGCACATCCTTAATATTACCCTTAATAACGGACCATTCCTTGATATTTGCTTCCTTGCATTTTTCCAAAACCTTTTCCACCTTTTGTCGCGCTTCCTCCAAAAGTTCTTCGGATTCTCTTACGTAAACAAAGCCGCGCGATATAATATCAGGACCTGCCAATACCTCTCCCGTTTCTCCCTCTAGGGTCAAAACCACAATCAATATACCATATTGAGACAGCTGCTGTCTGTCCCTTAAAACAATATTTCCAACATCCCCAACTCCTAACCCATCCACCATAACCTGCCCGGTAGTTACCCTACCGCTTATGCATGCACCATTTTTTCCAAACTCTATAACCTGTCCATTTTCAGCCACAATAATATTTTTCGAAGGAATTCCCAGCTCCTCAGCAATCTGAGCATGTTTTACCAGCATGCGGTACTCACCGTGGATGGGCATAAAATATTTCGGTCTTATTAAATTAATCATTAGCTTCAATTCTTCTTGACTGGCATGTCCCGAAACATGCACCCCAAACACTTCTTCATAAATTACTTCCGCTCCCTGCTGGAAAAGCTGATCTATTGTTTTAGCAATCATTTTTTCATTGCCCGGAATAGGATTGGCGGATATGACAATGGTATCGCCGGGTTCAATTTGTACTTTCTTGTGTTCACCCTTTGCAATTCTAGAAAGAGCGGACATGGGCTCACCTTGGCTGCCCGTACTTATTACCACTATTTGTTTATTGGGAAGCTGGGATATGGAATCCAAATCTATCAATGTATTTGGGGGAATATCCAAATATCCCAGTTCAGAAGCAACTTCCACGGTATTCTGCATACTTCTGCCACAAACAGCAACTTTACGTCCGTGTTTGTAGGCGGTCAGGAAAATCTGCTGCAGACGATGTATATTGGAAGCAAAACTGGCCACAATTATTCTTCCCTTGGCATTACTAAATATATCATCAAAGTTTTCTCCCACATTTTTTTCCGACATTGTGTAACCTTCTCTTTCCGCATTGGTACTATCTGAAAGAAGAACCAAGACACCTTCTTTCCCCAGCTGGGCAAATTTGTGAAAATCCGTAACCTCACCATCTATGGGTGTATGGTCAATTTTAAAATCAGCCGTATGAACAATGGTACCCGCCGGAGTTTTAATCCCAAGGGCAACAACATCGGGAATGCTGTGGCTAACCCTAATAAATTCAATTTCAAAGGGACCTATATTTACGGTATCCCCAGCTTTTATCTCCACTAATTTGGCTTGATCTAAGATATATGCCTCCATTAACTTCTGTTCCAGTAAGCTCAGGGTCAGCCTGGTACCATAAACCGGCACGTTTAAATCCTTTAATATATATGGTAAAGCTCCTATATGATCTTCGTGCCCATGGGTTAAGATTATTGCCCTTACCAGCTGTTTGTTCTCCAGAAGATAGGTTATGTCAGGTATTACTACATCTACACCCAGCATTTCATCCTCGGGAAAACTTAAGCCCGCATCAACAACGATGATATTATTTCCATATTTTATTACGGTCATATTTTTACCTATTTCACCTAAGCCACCCAATGGTATTATGGACAATTTAGCAGACATTTCTACACTTCCTTTCAAAGGCTAAAGCACCATTTATTATAGTAGCATCATATTTAGAATACTTTTACATCTGCTACATCTGCAGATGCTCGTAAATGGACTTGTAAACCAGGGCATCTTCCACCTGCCTATCCGCCGATTCACAAATGACGGTAGCCTTCATATTCTTTTCAATCAATAACTTAGCCAGTAATGAAAAATCCGGACCAAATCCTTCTTCCCGGATTGACCAATGTCTTTTTTCGCCGGCTTCAGTAAATTCTATTTGGCTAAAATGTATATGCAAATTCTTCAAAACATCAAAACCGAGATTATTTTCAATCTTCTCAAGTACTCTCTCAAAATCACCTTTGGTCTTAAGTGCCCCATGACCCACAGCATGGATATGAGCAAAATCGATAGTTGGCTCAAGGTTGAAAATACTGCACAACTCAATAACTTCATCCAGCGTACCCAAATTTCTTTTCTTCCCCATGGTCTCAGGGGATATTTTAATACCCTCTACCCCCCACCGAGAAACTTCGTTTGATAAAAATTTTTCCAGCGCATCCGCTGCATTTTTGAAAGCTTGCTGCCGGCTCATATTACCAATACTGCCGGGGTGAAAAACCACCATATCCGCTTCCATCCATTTTGCCAGCAGCATTGTTTTCAGCAGGTGATTTTTTGATTTTTCAAGTTTATCCCTATCTTCGGTACAAAAGTTTATATAATAGGGAGCATGAATACTTAAGGCAATACCGTATTTTTTCGCATTTTTACCGATTAATTTTGCAGTTTCCTCACCGATTTTTATTCCTCTTCCGCACTGATATTCATAGGCAGTTAAATCAAGATGATGTAGCCATTGAGGTATTTCTACGGATGATTTACCCCCACTTTTATAAAAAACCGGAGAATTACCTGCCGGACCAAAACGACACAAAATTTTTCACCCTCTTTTAAGTTTATAATAAAAAGAATTAAAATTAAAATGTAAATACTTCTTTAAGAGTATAGAAAAATAAGTCCAAAGGTGATGGTGAATGATTCTAATCAGTGCCTGTCTTATTGGTGTAAACTGTAATTACAACGGCCAAAACAATGCCTTGCCCTCTTTGGACAAAATACCAAAGAACATCGTGCCCATTTGTCCTGAACAATTGGGCGGCCTGCCGACCCCCAGGCCACCGGCGGAAATTATTTTAGGAGACGGAAAAGATGTTTTAGAAGGCAATGCAAAGGTTATAACTATAAAGGGCGATGACGTTACAGAAAACTTCATTTTCGGAGCAGAACAAGTGTTGAAAATTGCTCAAGTTTGTAAAGCCAAAGAGGCAATATTAAAGGCTAACAGCCCCTCGTGCGGGAAGGGTCTTATCTACGATGGTTCCTTTAAAGGAAAGTTAAAAAAGGGAGACGGTGTTACCACAGCCCTTCTTGAACAAAATGGGATAAAGGTTTTAACGGAAAAAGATCTATTCCCTCACCAATGTTTCTAAAGTCCGTAATCGGTTAATGGCCGAGGCAATCTCAAATCTTCTGGGTCTTGCGAAATTACCCGGATGCTGCCCGTAAAAAGGAGAAATAATATCCAAACCCTTTTCATCTATATCCCTTTCAACCTTTCTAACAATCTCATAGATTGATGAATTATCATCAATGTACTGTTTTCTAAGGGCATAATATATAGCATATCCCACCGCACTGGTTTGGCTTGAATGAACCAGCTGCTCCACCGCCGATAGATCAATTATGGAACGGCCAAACATAATGTTATGAAGCCCTTTAGCGTCAATTTTTACCTTTTTGCCCTTTTGCGGATTAAAGGATTTTCTTAAGGGAATTCTTTTCGTTATTCTACCAAATTCTTCTCCACCTTCTTTTTTTCTAAGGTTTTTAAATGTTGAAGCTATTTCTTTAGCTTTCTCAGTAACATCCTTTGGTATATATTCTTCCATCATAATTACCGTATCCGCAACGTCAAAATAATCACCTGAACCTCCCACCACAAGTATTGTTGAAATTCCGTAATTTTCGTACAGCTGCCGGACCTTATCTATAAAAGGAGTGATAGGTTCCTTTTCTTTGGCAACTAAATTTTGCATTCTCACATCCCTAATCATAAAGTTGGTGGCACTGGTATCCTCATCCAATAAAAGAAGTTTTGCCTCCATTTCCATAGCCTCAATAATGTTTGCAGCCTGAGAAGTGCTTCCACTGGCATTGTCAGTACTGAAAAACTTGGTATCCTCTCCGTAGGGTAAATTATTAATAAAAGGACTAATATTAACTTTTTCTACCCTTCGGCCGTCCTCAGCCCTGATTTTCACAGCGTCATGAACGGTAATAACCCACTCCCTTCCGTCCCCCTGTATGTGATTATAAATACCCTTTTCTATTGCCCTTAAAAGAGTTGACTTTCCATGATATCCTCCCCCAACAATAAGCGTTACTCCCTCGGGAATCCCCATTCCCTTAACCACACCGTTATTGGGCGTCTCAAAGCTTACCTGCAGGCTGGAAGGAATTTTAAAAGGTATAACCCTCCCCCCCGTTAAGGGGAGATCGCTTACCCCGCTTCTTCTGGGAAGAATTGAGCCCTCGCCAATGAATGCCACTAAACCCTTTTCCCTAAGATGGGCCCTAATAAATTCCTGATCCTCAGCTAAAAGCACATGCTTTTCTGCTGCTGCAAGATCTATATTTCCGGCATAAAGGCTGTCCCTCACAATTTTGGAAATTTCATCAAAAAACATTATTTCAGCCTGCTTGCTTATAATCTGCCTTCCCCTTGCAGGAAGTCCCACCGATAGCCTTGCTTCAACAAATTTATCATTTATTACAACAGAGGTTTTTTCCAATATCTGCTGTCCGCACATATCGATCTCTATTAAGCCGCTTTTTCCGGTGCCCCTATTGCCCTGCACATATTTTTTTATGGCTGAGCTTATTTTTCTGGTTATGTAGTCCTCTAAGGCAATTTTCCTTGTTTTGCTGCTAAACAACTTTTCAGGAAAAAGTGATTTGCTTTGTTCAACCCTTAATCTAATTCTTGAAGGAGCTGCAAAGGGATCCCCCTGTACATGATCTAAAAAAAGTATGAATTCTCCAAAATCATATTCTCCCGCCAGGTCTTTATATGCTTTATAGCCGCGTCCGTTGATATAATATAATTTTTCTCTAAACTGCTCTTTATTTTGCATTTTTTTATTTCTCTCCCTCCAAATTCCTGTTTAAAATTATTATGCTGATAATAATTATAAAAATAGAAGAGCCTTTGGCCCTATTCTTAGTTCCAATTATTTCTATTTTAAAGCCCGTTTAAACTTCGGTTCATTATACCGTAGAATTATTATACAGCTTAAACTTGTTGCATTAAAATATTCTATCACCCTATATACGAAACTTTAGCCGTTCCATAAATCAAATGGGCGCAAGGTATTGACTGTTTAAATTAATTAATTTATAATGGGTTTTGCAAGATATTGTAGGGGAGTAGCTCAATTGGTAGAGTAGCGGACTCCAAATCCGTTGGTCGCAGGTTCGAATCCTGTCTCCCCTGCCAAAGAAATAAGCCCCGCACGAGTTCGGGGCTTTTCTACTAATGTTAAGCTAACCGGCAACTATCATTTTATCCTTTTCTAGAATATGTTTCTCAATCCATTTAACAACAAAATCAAGGGTCTCTAATAAATAAGCATCATGATTCTCATCCACTTGGTTTAAATCAACATTGGTGATTCTATCCACAAATTTTTCATGCTCCATCTTGTGGGTAAAAAACTTTTTATATCCTATGCTTTCCATATACTCTTCCTCTGTTTTAAAATGATATATTGTATAATCCTTCAATTCCTCTATTAATTCAACAATTCCGTCGTATTTATCAATGGCATACTCATCCTTCAAAAGTTCATAAATTCTTCCGGCAATGTCAAAAAGCTTTTTATGCTGCTCATCTAATTGGGGAATGCCTAAAGCAAATTCTTCTCTCCAACTTATCAATAAAAAACCCTCCCCACGTATCAAAAATTATTATTGAGAACTTATCCTAATTATATAGAACATTTTAACATTTATCCTTAAAAAAAGCAATTCTCCCTTTTAATCGGCAACGAACTTCTCTATAAAATTTTCCTCCAAAACCGGCTTGCTTACATAATATCCCTGTACCATGTGAAATCCCATCTCTTTTGCTTTACAATACTGCTCTTCAGTTTCAACCCCCTCCAGGGTCAAAAGATATCCTGATTCCTTTGCCGCAAAAATAATGGAACTAACCAAAATTTCAGCTTTCTTATCGGTCATCATTTCCTTAGCCAGAAAGGAATCAATTTTTATTTCCGACACTGGAAAGAGAACTAAATTTTTAATGGAAGAATATCCACTCCCGAAATCATCCAGTACCACAGAAGCCCCTAAATTTAATAATTTTTTCAATGTTTTCTTATTATAGTCCTCGTCCCTAAGTATTTGGTTTTCCGTAATTTCAAACTTAATGTCACTAAAATTTACCCCTTCCTTTTCTACAATTTCCTGCACTTGATCCAGAAAACATTGATTTTCCAGCTGAATGGGAGAAATATTTATATTAATTTTAAATGAGGGAATAACCTTCTTAACTTCCTTTAAAAATCTACAAGATTGCTTAAAAACAAAATTACCTAGATCATTAATATAATTTTCCTCCTCAACAATGGGAATAAAATCCGAAGGAGGGATTTCACCTATGGAAAAACAATTCCATCTTAAGAGGGATTCAGCTCCCACAATCTTTTCACTTCGCAGATTCAGAACAGGCTGATAGCACAAATAAAACTCTTTACCCTTTATGCCCTTTTCCAAATTTTCAATTAGCAACATTTTTTTCTTCATATTTTTATCCTGCTCGGTATCATAAAAGGCATAATTTGTGCTTTTCTGCTCCTTCGCTTTCATCACCGCAAGATAAGCCTTTCTTAAAATATCATCCGGCGATTCAGGAACATCCGTTGAAGATATGTATATTCCAATTTTTAAATTAAAGGGCATCCGCTTTTTTTTACCATTTATCCAAATGGTTGCCTTTTTAAACTCCTCACATAAATCTTCAACCCATGCAACAATTTTTTCAGGATCCCTTTCCCGGATAAAAATTGCAAATTCTTCCCCCTGAAGATGGAACACCTTACCCTCTACCCCAACAATGCGTACTATTTCCTTTGCGGCAAAATTTAAGAGCATATCGCCGTAAATAAAACCATATGTTTCATTTACTCCTTTCAATCTGCCCAAATCAATAAGGAGAATGGAAAATTCCTTTTTATTCCTTAAATAAAGGTAAAGGTTTCTTCTGTTGGGAAGAGAAGTAACATCGCTGTAATAGCTGACTAAATGTTTTTTTTTCAATCTCTAAACACTCCAAATTTTATTTTTTACTTTTTAACCTTGACTCACAAAAAAGCATGGGGATATCCCCATTACCTTCTAAAATTTATTAATTATGATTTTTTTCTAACAAACAAAGTCTTACATCCCCATAATTACCTTGTTTGATAAAATAACCGCCCAGGCAATCATATTTGAGGGCACAGTTAATGTCAATTAATTCATTTGTACTGATCTTATTAAAAATTAAAAAAAATTTTGGTTATAGTTTAATATACATTAAATGGAAGCGCCACCCTTAGGTGGCGCTTTGCATTTCTTCTTTATTCTTCTTCTTCCTCCGAAGCAGCTTCTTGAATAACTTTTTCGGCAATATTGGGAGGTACTTCTTCATAATGAGAAAACTTCATTTTGAAATTGCCCCTACCCTGGGTAATGGATTTTAGGTCAATTGCATATCTATACATTTCTGCAAGGGGAACCATAGCGCGCACCACTTGTTCTTCCCCTTCTGAATCCATTCCCAAAATTCTTCCCCTCTTGCTGTTCAGGTCACCCATTATATCGCCCATAAACTTTTCAGGAACCCTTACTTCAACTTCCATAATGGGTTCGAGAAGAACCGGATCCGCCTGCTCTAAAGCCTTCTTTAGAGCCATTGAACCTGCAAGTTTAAAGGCGTGTTCTGAGGAATCCACACTGTGATAAGAACCGTCCACTAAAGTGACTTTAATATTGGTTACAGGATATTTTGCTAAAACCCCTTCTTTCATTGCTTCAACCACGCCTTTTTCCACAGCGGGGATGTACTGCTTTGGAACTACCCCACCAAAAATCGTTTCGTGGAATTCAAACTCCTTATCAGGCAGGGGTGCTACATCCAAAAACACATGACCATATTGCCCTCGGCCACCTGTCTGCTTTTTGTATTTAGCCTCGACCCCGCTTACTGACTTGCGAATAGTTTCCCTATAGGGTACTTTAGGAGTGCTCATCTCTACCTGTACGCCATATCTTTCCTTGAGTTTAGAAACTACCACATCGAGATGAAGTTCTCCCATTCCTGTAAGAATGGTTTCATTGGTTTCTACATTTTTCTCCATAATTAGAACAGGATCTTCGTTTAAAATTCTGCTCATACCGCTTCCCAGTTTATCTTCATCGCCTTTATTCTTAGGAGCAATGGCAACTGAGAAGTTTGGTTCCGGAAACTCGATACCTTCCAGAACTGTATCCGATCCCTTTTCACACAATGTATCTCCGGTGCTGGTTTGTTGAAGCTTGGGAATAGCGCAGATATCTCCCGCTTTCAAAGTGGTAACAGGCTCTTGATTTTTCCCCCTCATTATCAGAAGCTGACCTGCTTTTTCTTCCACGCCCTTATTGGGATTATAAAGGGGCTTTTCATTGGTTAATTCTCCCTGAAAAAGTCTTAAATAACTGACTTTTCCCGTATAGGGATCCGCTAAGGTTTTGAAAACTATTCCGGCAAAGGGCTTATCAGCAAGATCGTTTTCTTGTACTGCTTCCGCCGGATTGGGCATGTATGTTACAAAGAAGTCCATTAGATTTTGAATCCCTATATTATTCACGGCAGATCCACACAAAACAGGGAAAATGGAAGCATTCTTTATACCGATTGTTAACCCCTTTTCAATTTCTTCTTCCGTTAGCTCTTCGCCCTCAAGATATTTCATTAAAAGCTCATCATCTGCTTCTGCAACTGCTTCAATTAACACTTCCCTTTGCTCATTAACAATATCCATGAACTCTTCGGGAATTTCTTCTTCCTTCATTTTTCCATCTTCCGTTCCGTAATATGCTTTCATCTTTAGGATATCGATAATACCTTTAAAATCCTTTTCCTTGCCTATGGGAATTTGAAGTGCCACCACTTTATTCCCAAAGGTTTCTCTCAAACCGGCAAAGGCCGCATCAAAATTTGCATTTTCCCTATCCATTTTATTGACAAAAAGCACCCTGGGAAGGTTTCTCTTATCAGCCAATTTCCAATAAACTTCCGTTAAAACCTCTACTCCATCGGGTGCTGATATAAGCACTGCAACACCGTCAGCTACTCTTACGGCGCTTCTCACTTCAGAAGAAAAATCAGCAAAGCCTGGGGTATCAATAACATTTATTTTACAATTCTTCCACTCCACAGGAATCATAGCTAAATTAATGGATATCTGCCTCTTAATTTCTTCTGGATCATAATCGGACACTGTGTTTCCATCTTCCACTTTACCCATGCGGTTAATTGCTCCCGTATTAAAAAGCATAGCCTCGGTAAGGGTTGTTTTTCCGGCTCCTCCGTGGGAAACAAAGGCTATATTTCTTATCTGCTCAGTGTCATAAATTTTCATAAGTCTCCTCCTTTAACTATAAATATTGCATTTTGTTCATTAAACTCCCTAAAACAATAGCTATAAATATCTTACATCAAGTTTTTTTCATATCCAATATACTATTTAGTTGCTGTAACAATAAAATCCTTTTAAGTTAAAAGATTTATTTCTATCTCCTCGTTAAAAAATTTTTCATTAAACCCAACTTGTAAATTATTCCTTGTTAGTAATACCCATAAAATCCATGAATATACTCTAACCCTTTTAATAAAGTCCGAAAAAACCCATAGCTATAAATCATGGTAAAGGTGCATAAAATTTCTTGAGGACATGATATGGGGGTTTATTACATTGTACAAAAAAACATCCCTTGTCAGAGGAGCAATTATATTAATTTTTGCTGGGTTTTTAAACAGAATTCTGGGATTTATATACCGTATATTTTTCGTAAGAACCGTTGGTCCGGAAGGGGTTGGTTTGTTTGAAATGATTTTTCCCTTTTATACCCTGGTATTGGTAATTACCACTGCCGGTGTACCTCCGGCAATTTCCAAATTGGTTTCGGAACAAATTTCATTGGGTAATTATAGGCAGGCTAAAAAAATTTTCTATGTAGCCCTGTCATTCCTTATAATTGCCGGATTCGTTTTTACCATATTACTATTTTTACTGGCTCCCCTTTTAGTGAGAACGGCTTTTCCGGATCCCCGGGTTTATTGGTGTTTAATCACCTTAATTCCTGCAGTTTCCATTATTTCCATATCCTCTGCATTCAGGGGTTATTTTTTAGGTTTACAGCAGATGCTGCCCCCTGCTTTAGGTCAAATTATTGAGCAAACTGTTCGGGTTTTCAGCGGAATTTATTTAGCAAAGAAGTTTCTTTTTTACGGTATTGAATTTGGAGTGGCTGGTCTTGCAGCAGGAAATGTCTTGGGAGAACTTATAGGCTTAATTTTTTTAATGTTCATGTATTCCTGCGTAAAAAAACCCTTGTTAAAACAAGGTAACGACATTAAAGGCAAGGGCGCTAAAATTAATACTTTTGTTATATTGAAAAAAATTTTCTCCTTTTCCATCCCCGTTACCCTTACGAGACTGGCAAACAGTATTTTAGCAGCCTTACAAGCAATCTTAATACCCCAAAGGCTGCAAGCTGCGGGCTATACTTTCAGACAGGCAACGGAACTCTATGGTCAATTTTCAGGAATAGCACTGGTGCTCCTGGGTATTCCGTCAATTATTACCTTTTCCTTGGGTACAACCCTTGTGCCTGCAATATCTGAAGCAGGGGCTAGAAAGGACTACCGTTTAATGCAGGACAGATGTTATAAAGCGATACAAACTACTTTGATCACCGGTCTTCCGGCAACCCTTCTTTTTTTCCTGTTCCCTGTACAGCTCTGCAGCATAACATTCGACACGCCCCAAGCCGGTAAACTTCTGCAGGTTATGGCCTTGGGAAGCATTTTTCTATACATAGCGCAGACATCCAGTGGCATACTTCAAGGGCTGGGAAAGGTTAGAACCTATCTGCAAAATAGTCTATTGGGAGCTGTATTAAATTTAATTGGTATATATTATTTAACTTCCCAGCCAACATTGGGAATAATGGGGACAGCCATGTCAATGAATATTGGCTGGATAACAATGGCATTATTGAATATGGTTTCAATTTTCAGCTATTTGGGTATTTCCTTTAACTTTTTTAAACTATTTATCGTACCGGCCTTTGGGATCTCAGTGATGGGAGCTGCCACCTACACTGCTTATACTTTATTTTGGTATTTGAGCAGTAATTATATTTTTGCGGTAATGGGTTCCATTACACTGGGATTAAGCATTTATGTTATCTACCTGTTCATCTCGGGAATGATTACCAAGGAAGATATGGCAAAATTCCCCGGAATAGGCTCCTTTTTTAATGGCCTACTCATTTTATAATGTTCCAGGCTTTGATTTTTTCAATTGCTTCATAATTAGTTAGGTCAAAATGAACAGGACATATGCTTATATAATTTTCTCTAACGGCATAGGTATCAGTATTGGGATCCATGTCCTGATCATTAACACGGCCTGCAAGCCAGAAATATTCCCGTCCCCGGGGATCTTTTCTGCGTTCCACAGTGTCTATGTACCTTCTTCGTCCAAGCTTGGTGATTTTAACTCCTTTTATTTCATTCCAAGGAAGATCCGGGATATTGATATTGAGTAATGTATCGTTGGGCACATCATGTTTGGAATAAATTTTTAAAAACTCTGCAACAAATTTTGCCGCAATAGAAAAATCGGGCACCTTTCTCCTGTCATCCAGGGATACGGCAATGGATTTTATACCGTTAATGGTTCCTTCAATGGCAGCGGAAACAGTTCCTGAGTATAGCACATCGGTCCCCAAATTAGCTCCCCAATTAATACCTGAAATTATTATGTCTGGAGGTTCAGGAAGAAGAGCTTCTAAAGCAAGTTTTACACAATCTGCCGGCGTTCCTGATACAGCATATCCCGTTTTTTCTGTGTCTCCTACGGGATATTCATAAACCCTCAAAGGCTTATGCATGGTAATACCATGGCCTGTGGCACTTCTTTCCCTCTCAGGGGCAACAACATTGACGGTGCCCAATTCAACAAGGTGCTTATACAAAGTAATTAATCCCAAGGCTTGAATTCCATCATCATTGGTGATCAAAATTTTCATATACTTCCTCCAAACTAATTTAATCAATAAGTCCTATCCTATTTGGGGGCCAATAGCGCAGAAAGGCCTTTCCCTTAACCTTATCAATTCGAAGCCACACATTCCAAAGGTGACTATCATAGCTGGAGTTGCGGTTATCTCCTAAAACGAACAAACAGTCTTCAGGAACCATAACAGGTCCAAAATTATAATTGGGAGCTTCTAAAATATAATCTTCCTCAAGGGGTTTACCATTAATGTAAACTTTGCCATTCCTTATTTCTACCCTTTCACCAGGCAGTGCTATAACCCTCTTAATAAAATCTTGGCTGTCCCCCACACTGACCGGTGATTCAAAAACGATGATATCACCTCTCTTGGGCTCTTTGAAATTATATGCCAGCTTATTTACCAGAATCCTGTCACTTTGTTGTATGGTGGGTAGCATGGAACCTGAGGGAATCACCCTTGCATCAACAATATAATTTCTAATTAATAATGCCAATATAAAAGCTAAAAGTACTGTGGTAACAATTTCCTTAACCGCTCTGCCAAATTGACCCATAAAAAACTCTCCCCATTCAAAATGTAAAATATATTATTATTTTTGCAAAAAAGAAAGAACTGATTTAAGACAATATTAATAATTGGAAGAATTCTTGATCAATGAAAAAGCCTCTGCCCTAGTAGCAGGATTGGTTCTAAAAATCCCCCTAACTGCTGAGGTAACGGTTTTGGAACCCGGCTTTTTTATCCCCCTCATGGTCATACACATATGTTCAGCTTCGATAACAACCAGTACCCCCTGAGGAGTCAAAACTTTCATAATGGTATCAGCTATCTGTCTGGTTAATCTCTCCTGAATCTGCGGCCTTTTACAGTAGCTGTCCACAACTCGTGCCAATTTACTGAGACCCGTAACCTTTTGTTCTGAAGGGATATAAGCCACGTGGGCTAACCCATAAAAAGGTAGAAGATGGTGTTCGCACATGGAATAAAGGGGGATGTCTTTTATTAAAACCATTTCTTCGTGTTCCTCTTTAAAGACCTCCAAAAGTTCTTCAGGTTGTTCCTTCAGCCCCCCGAAGATTTCTGCATACATTCGTGCCACTCTTTTAGGGGTATTTTCCATTACCTCCTGCCCTAGTTCCACATCTGTGCTCAAGCCCTGCAAAATCAATTTAACCCCGTTTTCTATTTTTTTTATATCCAACTTCCCTGTACCCCCAAATAAAAATTTTGATAGTTTATCCTTCGCTAAAAGTATCGGTTTCCCTTTTATTCAAATCCATAGGCTTTGTTATAACAATCAACTGCTTCTGCATAACAGCTCAGCTGATCTAGGATAAATCCCATAAGCTCCCACGCCATTTTTTTACCCTTTTCTTCACTAAACAACAATTCAGCACAAGCCTTTGCTTCCTCGTATCTGCCTAGCTTGGCATAACATATTCCTTTCCGTTGTATTGCTATTATTTTAAAGAAATCATCCCGACTTTGGCAAAGCTCATAATAATATATAGCTCTTTCATAATTTTTTCCCTGGACCATTACTCCGGCTAAATGAAATAAAGTATCTACATCCAATACCTCAATGTAATTTTCTAGTTTATTGCAGTAATAATTAGTAATTGATTTTTTACCTGCCTTGACAGCACTAACTATCATATTAATTATTATATCTACATCATTTCTTATTGCACATGCCTTTCCAAAATAATTTAGAGCTTCTTTATGCATACCCATTTCCGCGCAGCATACCCCAAGATTATTTAAGGCATTAACATTTCGGGCATCAATTTTAATAACCTCCTTGAAAAAATACAAGGCTCCCGAAAGGTTCCCCTTATCCTTAAGCACCAGTCCCTTTCTAAAAAAATATTTAACCAAAAAAATTTTAAAATAGTTTTTTATATTTTTTTTAACGTTATTTATAAAACTGCCAGGCTCAGAAATATTTATGGGGAAAAAAACCTGCGGGCTCTTCACCTTAGATCACCTCAAATTTTTTTGCAATATTATTCTTTTGCCCAACAGGGAAATCCTTCAAATTTTTTCCAGCAAAGATCAACAAAAAAACCCGTATTTTGCAAAATACGGGTTAAAATAGAGAAAAATCTATCTGCACTCACTGCATGTACCGTAAAATTTAAGTTTATGATCCATTACTTCAAAACCTTTTTTTTCAAGTATTTTTTGCTCCAGTGCTTCAAGTAAATCCATTTCAAATTCCTCAACCTTTCCACATTTAAGACATATTAGATGGTGATGATGGTGCATATCTTCATCTTGGAGCTCATAACGTGTTCTTCCATCCCCAAACTCCAATTTTTGCAAAACCCCCAGTTCTACCAGTAAATCCAAAGTGCGGTAGATGGTGGTCATGCCCAAATCGGGATTTATCCCTTTGGCAATATCATATATTTCTTCGGCGCTTAAGTGTTTATTTAAGTTGTCAAGCAAAATATTAATAATTATTTCCCTTTGGGGTGTAATTTTATATTTTTCCTCTTTTAATTTGCTGCAGATGGCATCAAAATTGTCTACCAATATACAACAACACCTTTCGGTTGTTCTCCATACTACTATAAGAGAACCTCCTGTAGATCATGTTCAATGTTCTCCCATTTTCCACATTTTCCGCCCCAACGGCATAAAATGCTGTCTTCTTTCATTATATTAATGACCTCACACAAGTTGGGACACTCTGTACATTCAAAGCTGGAAACGGAAAAATTCATATCGCTTACAGCAAAACCTCTAAAATTAGTTTTTCCCGAACGGCATTCATTTTTTGCAATAATAGCCGCACCAATGGCACCCATTAAAGCATAGTGTTCAGGCACAATAACCTCCGTACCCAATTCCTCTTCAAAGGCCTTTTTAATTCCAATATTTGCGGCAACGCCACCTTGAAAAACCACAGGAGGCAGAATTTCCTTACCCTTACCCACATTATTAATATAATTTCTTACCAAGGCACTGCACAATCCTGCTATCAAATCTTCAATTTTATGCCCCATCTGCTGTTTATGTATCATATCTGTTTCAGCAAATACCGAACACCTGCCTGCGATTCGAACGGGGTTTTTTGAACGCAGTGCATAGGCACCAAATTCCTCAATAGGTATGTTAAGCCGGGCAGCCTGCTGGTCAAGAAAGGAACCTGTTCCTGCAGCACAGACGGTATTCATAGCAAAATCCACAACAATTCCATTCCTCAAAATAATTAGTTTTGAATCCTGCCCTCCTATTTCAATGATTGTTTGAACATCGGGAACTAAATTGGAAGCCGCAACGGCATGGGCCGTAATTTCATTTTTCACCACATCCGCCCCGACAATAACGGCACTTAAATAACGGGCGCTGCCCGTGGTTCCTACACCGGCCACTTCTATATTATCAATATCAACTCCCTCTGCAAGAAGCTTTAATCCTCTCTGTACAGCTTTTATGGGCTCCCCGCTTGTCCTTATATAAACCTTGGACAAAACATTATTGTCCTCATCTATTAAAACCAAAACAGTACTAACGGAACCCACATCAATACCCATATACGCTTTCATATAACCTTCCTTTCTCCTTTTCCTTAGCATGCTCCTTTGCGTATTTTTTTTGTTTTATCAAATCAATAAATGCCTCCAGACGGGTTTGAACTCCTGCCTCTCCTGTTTGTTCATCTATGTTAATGGTTAAAACAGGAATATCTAAATCCCTGCTTACTTTTGCTAGAATGCTCTTAGAAACGATTTCCGGTATGCATGTAAAAGGCGCCAGTTGAATTACTCCATCATATCCATTAAGGGCATAAAGCACCGTCTCTCCCACACTCTGAATTCCGTGCCCTCCAATCATTTGTTTTAGATATGGCTGGGCAGCTTTTTTGATATGATCTTCACCTTTTTTATCCCATACCGCAAAGCGGACATAATCGGTTATATAAATGGAGCGATCTACATATACGTCCCTTTCCCCTAAAAATCGTTCAATATCAAAATTAACATGGGGTTCCAGGACCACATAAATTTCTCCGATTATACCCACCTTTAGGGGTTCCCTTGAAAAATCCTGGGGAACTGAGTTAAGTAAATCAATTGCCTCTTTCTGTACCTTAAAAATTTCTTCACGGCTCCTTGCTTCATCAATCATCTTAAGAACTTCATTAAATACCTTTGTGGTTTGACCTTTGTTTAATTCCCTTGCCCTAACCTTATTTACGGTTTGTTCCACTTTATCCAAAAGCTTTAACTTCATCCATGCATTTTTTACTTCATGCAAAAAACTTGTCCAGCGAATACCTTTTTGTTTTAAAACCAGTACTCTCTTGGAAAAATCCCTAAAATTTTCCAGCGGCGGTTCTAACACGATCATTGAAAATTCATATCCAATATCTTTTAAAATTTTTTCATGGACCACACCATAAAGGCCTGCTCTACAGGGGCCTACGCCTCCAGAGGTAATAAGAATTTCAGCTCCCTTTTCCAGCACCTCTATGTAATTGCCTAAGAGTATCTTAAAGGGCATGCATGCAAATTCCGGTGCATACTTTACTCCATATGTTAGAGTCCTTTTGGTGGGATTGGGAGGCACTATTACCTCATAGCCCAATTCTTCTAACAAATGCTTAAAAGCAATATAAGAAATACCCATATGAGGAAAAGAAATCTTCATTAAGCTGTCCTCCGATACCTTAACATATCAATAAAGGCTTCTATACGGGTAACTATACCTGCTTCGCCCGTATGTTCATCGATGGTAATGTTTAAAAAAGGAAATTTCCTTTCCTTGCACTCCAGTTCAACCAATTTGCCCACCATGGCATCGGGTCCACAGCCAAAAGCTGAGACATGAATTATGCCATCGATAAAGGGCTGTTCTATGAAGTGGTAACTGGCCCAAACCACCTTGTTGCTGAAATGCCAAAAAAGCTTTTTGGGAAGACGTCTAGCATATCTTTTCAGCAATGAAGATGGAATCATCTCCAATGTCCAGACACGAACATTTCTCTTTCTAAGAAAATTAATAATATCAGCACTAACATAGGAATCATATATTTGGTATGGATAACCCACCACTGCAATATTTAAATCATTTTCATCATTTTTTAAACTGTTGCCCCTATTAATTACTTTTTTTATACCATTACCTTTGTTTCTAAAAAAATAATCAATGGCTTCAACGGGGGTAATTTTTTTTGAAACTAAAAAATCTTCAAACTTTTTTTGAAACCTTACCGCTTTTAAATAAGCTTGGAAAACCTTGTTATAAGGTTTTCCAAGCTGTCTGCCCAAAAGTCTGCATGCCTTGTATAAAAACAGCTTACCTTGATTTTTTTTGTCCAAACTTACTTCCAATATGGGAGGTAGATTAGAAATGGAGGCTCTGATCATATCTGGTAGGCCTAAAAACTTCGGACAAAAGGTTATATGCTTTTCTTTATCAATATTTACCATCCGAGGAATAAAAATGTAGTCCACTTTGTTTTTCAAAGCTATAACATGTCCATGGAATAATTTTATGGGAATGCATGCATCGGTAACGGTTTCTTTAATACCGTTATTTAATATCAACTTATTTGTAGGCTGAGAAGTAACAAATTCAAATCCCAGCTCAGTAAAAAAAGTCTTCCAAAGGGGAAATTGTGTGAAATAGGTTAAGGTCATGGGAAACCCGATTTTTGGAGGCAAATCAACACCTCCCCTATTTTTTAAAAAATAATAACTTTACTATCATTACCATTTTATTTTTTTATTTCGAAGACAGCAACCTTGCAAAGTTCAAGAAAAATTCTAAAAAAGTTTGAAATTACAACCTTCCTGCACCTTTTTAAACAGCTTTGAACAGTAATAATTCACAACCATCAGCATAAATTTTATTAGACTTTTTATTATGGAAGGGTTTTTTAAATGAACAGAATTTTAAGAAATCCGTTAATATCAGGTTTGTTTGCGTCCATTATAACTGCATTAATTCTCTCCTTCATTATATCATTAATATTCCATTTCACTCCAATTTCAGAACTGTACTTATCCATCGCCAGTCTTGTGGCAGTGGTTTTTAGTACTTTTGTGGGAGGATTTGTAGGGGCAAGTTTTGCGGGATCCAGAGGGCTTGTTAACGGTATAGTAGTGGGATTGTCTTTTTTTGTGCTAATTACTCTACTTTCTTTCCTTCATCCTGAACCTTTAACCTTGGGCAGTGCAATCAAAAAATTTGTAGCCTGCATAACCTCAGGAGGTCTAGGAGGAATAATTGGGATATCATTAAAATAGAAACTTTAAATAACTCATACTGTAAACAAACAACTTGGTATATCTCACTGGGTATCTGCCGCGGTTTGCGAAACAACTTAACTAACGCCGATTAAAAATCGGGAAGCGCGGGCATAGTCTCTTGCTCCGGCCCCAGTCTGAGGCATGGAAGCCGAATTGGGGCGGCCCGGCTTTTCCTTTTATCTTTACTTAGAGATGTCCGGCGTGAGTTCGCAAGTCAAGAAAACCGCAGCAGATACCTTGGGCAACAGGCTAAAAAATACTATTTATTTTTCTTCACCCCAATGCCCGATTATATTATCAATTTTCCTTGCGTTATTTTCTTTAAGAAGATGTACATTGACGTTTACTTCTTTTTCTTGTTTTGTTAACGGCCTCCAATTTACGTCTCCCTTCACCCATGCTTCATTTTCTTTCTCCACAAAGTCATGGGCATGGAACACAACATAAACCCCTTTTCTAAAGGAAAACTGTTCCCTTTGCAGTGCATCTATTACACCCCTAGCTTTTAAATTCCTCCAGTATCTGCGTGTAAGCAGCTGCTGTACCCGCATAAAGTCACCGTTGTTTATGGCTTTGTAAAAATCATCTACGGTTTTAACGGATGAAATGCCTTGCATTCTGGTTATCTTCCAGGTGTCCCCAACTTTTTTTAAATAAATGGTACTGTTAAAATCATAATCCTTTCCAATTCCTGAGCTCCAGTCCGCTTTCCCCATCACCCAACCTTCACCCTTTTTTTCATCAAAAAAATGATTTCCCACCACAAATAGTATAAATTTTAAACTGGGATCTTCCCGCTTTATTCTTTCCCATTTTTTATCAAATCCATTTTTCTGTAAGTACTCCCATAAAGAAGGAGTTACCAGAACCCTTGCAAGTTCCCAATTATTGCTTTCCACTGCTTTAAAAAAGTGAAAAACGGTATCAAAGGGAGTGTCAATTTTAACTTCAATAATGGAGCTATCGCCTTTTATGTTATCGGACTGTACATCCCTGTAATTGTTATTATTTAAAAACATATGGGATAACATTAAAGCAAATACTCCGGCAAAAATAATTATTATACTATAAAAATAGTACTTTCTTCCTTTCAACCTATAGCCCCCCTGCCGCCAATACCCCCTTACCTAATTTTAGGTTCATAAACTTCTATTTATGTCAAAATGCAATAAAAAAGAGAGAGTTTTTACTCCCTCTTATCACTGTCTCAATATTTTACGAAGGAAGTTCTTTATAACCCCGGGTAATTTAATAAAATATATCCGCATACCTTCACCCCTTAAAATAATAAATGCTACATACTATTCTATTAAAATTTTTAGATGGGGTGAATTTATTGCCCCACATGAATTTTGGTAATATTTTGATTTAAAAACCGCTGTTTTTATATAGACTATCCGGATCTATGTTTACTCGCGCCACCTTTGTTTCCAGTGCCGCCTTAGCCACTGCCCTGGCTACCGCCGGAACAACCCTGGGGTCCAGTACATTTACCACAGCAAAATCCTCCCTTAATTCCTCAGGAGAAACAAGATTCGCTAGCGCATAGGCCGCAGCAATTTTCATATCTTCGTTTATTTCCCTTGCCCTTACATCCAGGGCACCCCTAAAGACCCCAGGAAAGGCAGATACATTGTTTACTTGATTGGGGAAATCCGAACGGCCTGTAAAAACGACCTTTGCACCGCCCCTTAGGGCTTCATCGGGCATTATTTCCGGTTCGGGGTTGGCCAATGCCATTACAATGGGATCTTTAGCCATGGAGGAAACCATTTTTGCATCAAGGACATTGGGTCCCGAAAGGCCTATGAAAACATCAGCTCCCGGTAAAACTTCCTTTAAATTCCCTTTTTCCCTTCCAGGATTGGTTCTTTTCGCTATTTCTGCCCTGACAGGGTGGGTACATTGGGAACAGCCGGGGTACAGCACTCCATCTAAATCGCATATTCTAATTTCTTTAACTTTGAGGTTTAAAAGCAGTCTTGCAACGGCCAAACCCGCAGCTCCGGCTCCGTTTATAACTATTTTACAGTCTTGCAGCTCCTTGCCCACAATTTTTAAGCCGTTTATCAGGCCAGCAAGGACCACAATGGCCGTTCCATGCTGATCATCATGAAAAACGGGAATATCCAGGAGGGTTTTTAATTTTTCTTCCACTTCAAAACATAAGGGTGCCTTAATATCTTCCAGGTTGATACCGCCAAAACCCGGAGAAATTATTTTTACTGTTTTAATAATCTCCTCTGCATCCTTTGTATCAAGGATTATAGGATAGGCATCTATATCCGCAAGGGTTTTAAAGAGAACACATTTCCCTTCCATAACGGGAAGGGAAGCCTTTGGCCCAATATCACCCAGCCCCAAAACCGCACTTCCATTGGAAACCACAGCCACTGCATTTCCTTTTCCCGTATATTCATAAACTTTCTCGGGGGTTCTGAATATTTCCCTGCAGGGTTCGGCCACCCCCGGGGTATATGCCAGGGTAAGGTCATCCATGGTTTTTAATTCTACCTTGCTTTTTACAGCTATTTTACCCTTATTGTCCCTATGTAGTTTTAAAGCCCTTTCCTTAAGTGACACTGCTTTCATCCTTTCTATACTTTTTTTGCCCCTCCTCATATAGATCATTGCCGTGTAGATCGTAGCATACAAAAGCCGGAAAACCCTCCACTTCTAACCTGTACACAGCTTCCGGTCCTAAATCTTCAAAGGCAACAATTTCTGCTTTTCTTATATATTTGCTGATAAGGGCGCCGGCACCACCCACTGTCACTAAATAAACCGCTCTATGTTCCATAAAAGACTTTTTTACTTCTTCCGACCTTTTTCCTTTGCCCACAACTGCTTTTATTCCCTTTGCCAGAAGAAAAGGTGTGTGCTTATCCATTCTGTAGCTGGTGGTTGGACCTGCAGAACCTATAACTCTACCTGGAGGAGGGGGAGTGGGACCAACGTAATAAATTATCTGCCCCTCCGGATCAAAGGGCATCTTTTCTCCCTTATTAATAACTTCGCATATTCTTTTGTGTGCCGCATCCCGGGCTGTGTAAATGGTGCCGTTGATAATTACTTCATCACCGGCCTTTA
This sequence comes from Clostridia bacterium, assembly GCA_012523575.1. Lineage (GTDB taxonomy): Bacteria > Bacillota > DTU086 > DTU086 > DTU086 > 41-269. The sequence continues at coordinate 39,288 of JAAYIF010000032.1, read as the reverse complement.
GGTCCAAAAGCTGTTTTTCATCCACCGGTGCAGCCAAAATTTTCACCCCATTTATAAAACACCACCTTGAATTTATATTTCAACGGTACTATGGCGGTGGCAGTGACAGTCAATATTTACTGCAACGGGAAGGCTAGCTATGTGGCAGGGGAAGGTTTCTATGGATACTTTTAATGCGGTAATACGTCCTCCAAAACCCTGGGGTCCTATTCCCAAATTGTTGATTTTTTGTAATATGGCTTCTTCCATTTTACTCCAAAATTCATCTTTATTTTTTTCACTCAAGGGTCTCAGCAGTGCTCTTTTGGCAAGCAAAGGAGCCAGTTCAAAATTACCCCCAACCCCAACACCAATAAGAAGCGGGGGACAGGGATTCGGCCCCGCTTTCTTTACCGTATCCACAACAAAATCGATTATACCTTCAGACCCCGCTGAAGGGGGCAGCATAGACAGGGCACTCATGTTTTCACTGCCCCCTCCTTTTGCGGACACGGTTATTTTTATTTTATCCCCCGGGACAATTTCCGTATGGATTATTGCCGGAGTATTATCCCCTGTGTTCACCCTGTTCAGGGGATCTTTTACCACCGATTTTCGTAAGTATCCCTCACCATAGCCTTTGGCAACCCCTATATTGACGGCATCGGTAAGGCTTTTTCCTTTTATCACAACTTCCTGTCCCAGGCTGATAAAAACCACAGCAAGGCCTGTATCCTGACACAGGGGAATCCCTTCCTCCGCTGCGGCTTCTGCATTTTCAATAAGCTGACAGAACACTTTTTTCCCCAGGGGGGATTCTTCTACACCCATACCCTTTTTAAAGGCTTCTAAAACATCTTGATTTATATAATAATTAATATTTTTGCAAAGTTCGGAAACTGCCGTGGAAATCTCTTCCCAATGCACTTCACGCATATTGATCCTCCAATTATAACGGGATATTCCCATGTTTTTTTGAAAGTCTTGATTCCTTTTTCGTTGCCAGAGATTCAAGGGCCCTTATGATAACCGTTCTTGTATCCCGGGGCTCAATTATATGGTCAACATAGCCCCTGGCAGCGGCTATGTAAGGATTGGCAAAGATTTCCCGATACTGCTTAATTTTATCCTTTCTGGTGCCTTCGGGGTCCTTGGACTGGGAAATTTCCTTTCTGAAAATAATGTTTGCAGCCCCTTCGGGTCCCATAACCGCCACTTCCGCAGTGGGCCAGGCAAATACCTGATCTGCCCCTACGGATTTGGAACACATGGCCAGATACGCTCCGCCGTAAGCCTTCCTTAATATAACCGTTATTTTAGGCACGGTGGCTTCACAGTAGGCATAAAGAAGCTTTGCACCATGCCTAATTATACCGCCATGCTCCTGTCTTGTTCCCGGTAGAAAGCCAGGAGTATCAACAAAGGTTAAAAGGGGAATATTAAAGGCATCACAGAATCTTACAAACCTTGCCCCTTTATCGGAACTGTCAATGTCCAAACATCCTGCCAGTTTTTTAGGTTGATTGGCAACTATACCCACCACTCTGCCGTTAATGCGGGCAAATCCTATGACTAAATTAGTGGCAAATTCATTTTGGATTTCAAAAAAAGTTTTGGTATCAACAACGGCTTTTATTATTTCCTTAACATCATAACTCTTATTGGAATCCGTAGGAATAATTGTGTCTAATTTTTCCAGTGCTGATTCCTTAAAATCGATACAATCCACCGGCTCCGGAAGAGCGGAATTGTTATCCGGCAGATAAGTCAAAAGGGTTTTTAGGAGTTCAAAACATTTCTGTTCATTTTCAGCCCTAAAATGGGCAACCCCGCTTTCCCGGCTGTGTACCGCGGCACCTCCCAATTCTTCATAGCTGATCTCTTCTCCCGTAGCCGCTTTTATAACCTGAGGGCCGGTTATAAACATTTGACTGGTTTCCTCAACCATAAAGATAAAGTCCGTTAGCCCCGGAGAATAAACCGCTCCCCCGGCACAGGGGCCCATAATAACCGAAATCTGGGGTATTACCCCTGAAGCCATTGTGTTTCTTCTGAATATTTCCCCATATCCGTTTAACGAATCTATTCCTTCCTGTATTCGAGCCCCTCCGGAATCGTTAATACCAATGATGGGAACGCCGGTCTTTAAAGCTAGATCCATAATGCTGCATATTTTTTTTGCATGCATTTCCCCCAAACTTCCACCAAAAACGGTAAAATCCTGGGCAAAAATACACACCCTGCGTCCATTAATGGTCCCGTATCCAGTAACAACCCCATCTCCCGGAAATTTATTTTTTTCCATTCCAAAATCTTGACAGCGGTGCTCCACGAAAGTGCCAAGTTCTGTAAAGCTTCCGGGATCAAGGAGCATCTCTATACGTTCTCTTGCAGTATATTTTCCGGAATCATGCTGTTTGGCAATACGTTTTTCTCCTCCGCCACGTTTTGCTTCATCTAATTTATTCATTAATTCTGTTATTTTTTCGTCCACAGACACCGGAAAATCTCCCTCCTAGGGTTGCTTAAGTTACCAGCTTTCCAGATAATCCTTCTGTTTTTTGTCCAAGGTGTCAATTTCAACACCCAAAGCCTGAAGCCTGATCTCCGCCACTTCCCTATCTATTTCGTAGGGAACCGGGTGAACCCCCGGTTTAATCTTTCCATTTTCCGCAAGGAATTTAACACACATAGCCTGCAATGCAAAACTCATGTCCATTATTTCCGCCGGATGCCCCATACCGCATGCCAGATTAACAAGCCTACCCTCACCCAAAAGATAAATTTTATTCCCGTTCATAAGGGTATATTCTTCAATACCATCCTTAACGGTTTTTTTGGAAGTGGATATCCGGGCAAGGTCAGGTTTACTAATCTCCACATCAAAATGACCTGCATTGGCCAAAATAGCACCATTTTTCATTTTGTTGAAATGCTCATCACCGATTACCCCTATGTTACCAGTTACCGTAATAAAAATATCTCCCCTTGGCGCTGCATCTATAAGCTTCATTACTTCACAACCATCCATTAGAGCTTCATTGGCCCTGATGGGATCAACTTCACAGACAATCACCCTAGCCCCAAGACCCTTTGCCCTTAAAGCAACCCCTTTACCGCACCAGCCGTAACCAATTACCACAACAATTTTACCGGCCACAACTAAATTCGTTATGCTGTTAATGGCATCCCAGACAGACTGTCCTGTCCCGTACCTATTATCAAATAAATATTTGCACTGGGCATTGTTAACGGCAATCATGGGGAATTTTAGCAAACCTTCCTTTTCCAGCGCACAGAGCCTTCTAATCCCTGTGGTGGTTTCCTCACATCCCCCAATAATCCGGTCGGCTTGTTCAACCCTTTCCCCATGGAGCAGTGCCACCAAATCCCCTCCGTCATCTATTAATAGATCAGGTTCCTCATCCAGCACCATGTTTAAGTAATTTATGTAATCCTCCTCGCTGCTCCCATGAACGGCAAAAACGCCTATTCCTCCCTTTACAAGGGCTGCCACCACATCATCCTGGGTAGAAAGGGGGTTGCTGGCGCACATGGCAACTTTGGCACCCCAGGAATGTATAACCCGCGCCAGAAAAGCTGTTTTTGCTTCAAGATGAAGACACATGGCTACGGTATGACCCTTTAGGGGTTTTGTATCTTCATATATCTCTTTAAGTCTGTTTAAAACGGGCATATGAGCACTTACCCATTCTATTTTTCTCTCTCCTTCGGGGGCTAAAGCCAAATCCTTTATTCGATAAGAAAAGGACAACTTAAAAACCTCCCAGCCTTCCTAATTAAAATGCACATATCCTTTTTTAGAAAGCTTCTTATATTGGTTATTTCTGAACAACATAATACCCTGGGATTTATCCACTATTTTTCCTATAATAGTCGCTTCGGTTCCTGTTTCATTTTTAATGGCTCTGGCAATGAGTTCGGCTTCCCGAGGAGGTGCGGTCATAACAACTTCAAAATCCTCGCCTCCAAATAAACAGAAATCTAACAAATCTTTTTTTGTTATCTCTGCCACTTCTTTTACAGCATTGGAAATTGGCAGTTCATCAAACCAAATTACTGCTCCCACCTCACTGGCAGAAGCAATCTCATGAATTTCATTTCCCAAACCGTCACTGATATCATCGGCAGAGGTTATAGTCCCTGCTTCTAATGCCGCTCTTATTTCTTTAACTCTGGGGGTGGGATAATAATGCCTTTCCAGCAGGTATTCTTCAGCTTTTTCTGAAACCTTAATTTTATTGGTAATCAGCTCCAAACCCGCCCTTGAATCCCCAAGATTTCCGGTCACCAAAATCAAATCCCCAGGCCTGGCTCTCGAACGCAGTAAATACTTATCCGGCTCAACCCAACCCATCAGAGCCACATTTATAACCAAGTTTTGGGGAGAAGAAACGGTATCGCCGCCAACTATATTAAATTCATATAATTTTGAACATTTTTTTAAACCATTGTATACCTGTTCAATGTAAGAAGCCTCCATTTCAGGTCTAACACCCATGGAAATCATGGCATGGGTGGGGATGCCTCCCATGGAAGCAATATCGCTGACATTGGCAGCCATTGCACGGTAACCTATCTTCTCTCCGTTATCGGGCTCTACAATAAAATGAACAGTCTCAATCATCATGTCCGTAGTTGCCAATAATAATTTCCCAGGAGGGTGCTTTAAGACTGCAGTATCATCACCAATACCAACAACTACATCGTCGGGATTATATATGGTATCATCTTTTATTAAATCAATTAAACCAAACTCCCCAATGTCTGATACTTTCATAGGGTTAAAAACACCATCCATCTTTTATTTTTCTTTGATTCTAGCTGATCATATCTAATTTTTCCCATGGGTGCAAGAAAAATAAACAAAAAAGCACCGGCAGAACCGGTGCTTTAAAATTAAGTATGAATGCAGTAGAAAAATTATACAGCAGACAAATAGGGATAATTAATCAATGAGTCCTTTTTAGTTCAACTGGGTAATAATGCAGTTTTTTTCTGTGGTACCTCCCAGGTGACATAAATCCTTCTCGTCCACGAGCAGATAAGCTACCTCTTCCCCCTCAATCCACGTCACCAGGTAATCCAATCAAAGAACCTCCTGTTTGTTTTTTGTATACAGTATTTTTTGTCATCTTCAGTATAACACATATTAACTAAAAAAACAAATGAATCAGTGTATTTATTTTTAAATGTCAAACTGTCGACAAACTACTTTAGTAAATCTTATGAGGTTTCTGATACAGTTTGCGAAACGACTTAACGAACATCGATTAAAACCGGAAGGCGCAAGCAGAAGATAAGCACCAGCCATTTTCTCGCATGGACGCCGAATTGGGGCGGCCCGGTTTTAATCGGCGTGAGTTTCAGGAGTGAGAAAACTGCAGCATATCCCTTTTATCAAAAAGCTAAACTTTTTAATAGATATCACCTTTAATCATTTGTTTGACGCGAATATCCTATTACTGTATAATAACATTGAAATTCAGTATGCGCCCGTAGCTCAGGTGGATAGAGTAACGGAGTCCGAGTCCGGAGGCCGCAGGTTCGAATCCTGCCGGGCGCGCCAAAAAGAATCCATTAAAAAGGGAAGCAGCGATAAAGCCATCGCTGCTTTCTTGCTTTAATACTGCTTTTGTTCCTTTATTAGTTATTGCGCCTGTTTTCCTAAATAATCATAAAATACACACAAAACCTCAAACCCTTCATTAACGTTTAATCGTCCCAAAAACTCCCTGCATTTTGGACAGTGTATGGGTTCTTCCTGAATGTTTTGTTTTCTTCCGCTGTCAGTTAAAAAGCATGTCATAAATATGTTCATCTTGCACCAACTACACCAACCATAATGGGTAGTTCTTAAAATTTTCATTAAAGCTAAACTCTCCTTGAAGTTTTTTAAACAAAATAACCTTTTGTGTAAATACAATTATATTAATATCAAACTTCAAGGTCTACATAAAAATGGGGCTCAATAAATATTTTTTTAAATCAAATTATATTAAACCTACCATAGGCCACCAGAGATATGCAGCCAGGGAAAGGGCAATTATACTGAACAGGGTAATGAAAATACCGGGTTTAATCATATCATAGGGCTGTAGGTAACCTGTGCCATAAACCACCATATTGGAAATGGTTTCCACAGGCAGCAAAAAACCATGTAACCCCGTTATCCCCGTTACCAATCCCAGCATAACAGGATCAATGTTGAGCTTAAAAGCTATTTGCGAAATTAAGGGGATTAGGGTGACCACAAGGGTAGTAACATTGCCAAGAAAAATGTGTACAATCTGAGTAAAGGTTGCTACTAAAAACACCGTTAGAGCTGGAGATACAGTCAGTATTTCTAAGGAATATTTGTTAAAAATCTGTCCTGCCAGAAAGTTTGCCGTACCTGTATTATTTAAGGCAGCACCTAAGGAAAGGGTAAAGCCAACCAGAAAAATGGTACTCCAATCAATGGAAAGCATTTTTTTAAAATCCATAAAACCTATTCCCGGCATGCAAAACAATATTACGGCCAGCATGGCAGGTACCGCACTGTGCAGTCCATGAATTCCCTCCGTGACCCATAAAAGCATTGCTAACCCCAAAATGGCAAGGCATTTCTTTTCCTTTATCGTAAAGGGCTCCATCATAGCCAACCTTTTTCTGAATTCCTCCGCCCCACCGGGAAATTCTTTCATTCCAGTGGGAAAAACATGAACCATTATAAACCACAGTATGGGAAGCAAAACCAAACTAACGGGAAAAGAGTACAAAAACCATTTAATATATGTAATACGCTCACCGGTTATATCGTAAATAAGATCAGCCGTCATTACATTGGCCAAGGCTGCGGGGAGAACCCCTGAACCCGATACCGTGGCACCAAAGGCAAGACCTATTATTAATAGACAGGTTAAGTTTCTTTTATTGCAGTTTTCCCCGGCCTTTTCTATCATTACCTTAACCGTTGGCAAAAGTAAAGTTATCCGCACGGCAGCGGAAGGAACAAAAAAGGATAAAATAAGTAAAATCAAAAAAATTCCTGCCAGAGCACCCCTTGGGGTTCCTCCAAATCTTCCCAATACAAAATAGGCAGTCCTCTGGGCGAACTGAGTATGGTTAATGGCCTGAGCCATCATCAACCCTGCTAAAATCAAAAAAAGGGAACCCGTAGCAAAGCCACTTAATCCCAGATTTAATGATATGGCTTTTGTAATAATTAAAACAGTAACTGCCATAAAAGATACCAGAGCCAGGGAAAACTTTGAAAATATCCAGAGGAAAACTGCTGCTACTGTGGTAGCGGTTGTAACCCTAATGGGCCATTCAACTTCATGGAAAATAAGCAAAAACAAAACCCACAAAAAAGCCGCAACTATAGTGTATAAGGCATTGTTTAATTCCCTATTAAATCTTTTAATTCTTATAATAGTAGAAGTAGGTTCTTTTCCTTCCCCCATATAACCCCCCCTCTTTTTTTATCATATTACAAATAATTACAATGTAAAATAGTTGTAATTTTTTAAAAGGGATAAAAAAAGAGCTTCAACAACAATCCTCTAAATTACCTGCGAAGCTCTTAAAAGCAAAATCATTAATCTTCTACATTCTCCGCTCCAGATTTTTTATGTGTCTGATGTCTACGGGAACAAAAAGTCTATATATGTCGCATAGTTCAACAATTCTCGATGTTATTCTCTCACCTAAGTATTCCTCAATTTCTTCAAGGGTCAAATTGCTGTTAATCACAGTGGGCAGCTCATTATTGAGGCGGCTGTTTAGAATGGAATAAATTTTATTCCGCGTCCAGTCGGTGTAATTGTGCGCTCCCAAATCATCAAGGATTAGTACGGGAATATTTCTGGCATGCTGCAGTAATTCTAATTCCGAAGTTTCCGGTTCCTTATTGTACGTGGCTCTAATTTCATCCAATAGATCCGGGACCACCAAAAAAAGAACCCTCTGACCTTTACTCAATAGATAGTTGGCAATGGCACTGGATAAAAAAGTCTTACCACTGCCTACATTTCCACAAAAAAACAATCCCTTCCCGCTAGCGCTCACAGAATTTTTTTTAGCAAATTTTTTGGCAGCCTCAAGGGCATTCAGGGCAATTTCTCTATAGGTGGCATTTTTACTGTCCGCAGGATATTCATCCTGGGGATAATATTTAAGATCAAATTTTTCAAAGGTATAACGTTGAAGTTTTAAAGGCAGGCGGGATTCTTGATACTTTAGCTCCATAATTCTCTTTTTAATACAGCCGCATTGGTATGCAACATTTCCCTTTATAACTATGCCATTACCGTCACATTTTTTACACTTTATCATAACAAAAGCGCCCCCCGGAATATTAAGTTATGTATATATCCTCATATTTACTCTTCAGTTTAGACATATTTTTCTTTAGCTTCTTTTCTTGATGCCTTTGGGAAAAGCTCTCTTCGTATGCAGAAATTTCCTTTGCAGTTCTAAGATTGTTTTTTGCCCAGCCCCTTAAGATGGAGTCAATATACTTAAAATTTATAACTCCCCTGAGCACCGCTCTCTTTAAAGCCTCAAGAATCAGCTCTTCTGAATATCCTTCACCTTGCAGCCATTCTAGTATTTGGTTGCTTTCAATGGGGGAAAGGGGCCGACCAAATTCTTTCTCAAAACAGCGATATATCTTTGAAGCTATTCTTGTAACTTCGTAACTTTTATTTAAATTTAAATCAGCATCTTTTTCCAAATCCGTATCTTTTACATTTTTCTTTTTTTCATACTCCACAGCTTTATTACAGCCCCATATCTCAAGGAGCTTATCGTATAAACCTTCCATTGACAGCTGCATAACTTTTTTCCCCGTATGTATGTCTACTCCGCATTCAACATCTACTATCCCCTTTTGGGCAAGGGAATTAATTAAAAGCTCCACTTCTTGCTCGTCAATTTCCATGCAACAGGAAATATCTTCCGGCCTTATCAAATCATTATTTTCTGACTTTAATATTAAAAGATGAATAACCAGCAGCATTTCCCTATCCGTAAGACCCATTTTTATGTAATTTTGTATTAAAATTTTAGGGAGCCAAATACCACCCTCATTTATTAATTCCATTGCAAATAATGTTGAAAAACTACTTTTGCTTGGCTGCATTTTACCTAGCTCCCTTCACAGTTTTAATTAGCTTTACTTACACATTTGGACAATTTTTGAATTTTTTCCTGCAGTATTTTCCAAAGAATAAAAAATAAATTACATTTAATAGGCTGTAGACAAATAATCTTAGTAAATCTCATTGGGTATCTGACGCGGTTTGCAAAACGACTTAACGAACGTCGATTAAAGTCGGGAGGCGCGAGCATGGACGCTTGCACCAGCCATTCTCTCGCATGGGCGCCGAATTGGGGCGGCCCGGTTTTAATCGGCGTGAGTTTCTGGAGTGAGAAAACCGCAGCAGATAATTTTTGTCAACAAGCTGACAAATTACTTTTAAAGATTTTTTAAAGGAACCCTTCAATTGGATTATAATATTTAAAAGCTGAATACTTTTGGAGGTAGGAAAATGCAAACCATCGCTTTGGTTGGCCCGCCGGGAAGCGGAAAAAGCCACAGGGCTCTGCTGGTTTCCAATGAAAAATCCATTTCCGTGATAATTGATGATGGATTGCTCATTAAAGACAATCACATTATTGCCGGAATTTCTTCTAAACGGCAACCTACAAAAATAGGAGCAATGAAAACGGCATTTTTTACCGATGACCAACATGCACAAGAAGTAAAGGATAAAATAAAAGAAATCAATCCTTCAAAAATATTAATTCTTGGCACTTCAAAAAGGATGATCAACAAGATATGCCAAAGGCTGGAATTACCCGAACCCTCGGAAATCATTTACATCAACGAAATAGCAACGGAAGAAGAAATTCAGGCAGCAAGAAGAACAAGGCAAAAACATGGAAAACACGTAATACCTGCTCCAACGGTGGAGGTAAAATCGCGATTCTCAGGACTGTTGATAGAACCGTTGCCGACAATTTTTAAAAGAAGAGCAGAAAGTAAAAAACAAAAACATTTTATGGTGGATCAAACCGTAGTACAGCCCACTTTTAATTATTATGGAAGTTTTTTTATTGCCAATTCAGCCATAAATCAAATCATAAGCATTGCAGCTGAAAATATCGAAGGTGTAGATAGGATCTATCAAATTCGCAATAAAACCACCCCGGAAGGTATAAACATAAGCTTTCTCTTATCTGTTAAAAAAGGTTATTACAATCCTAAAGTTGTTCAAAGGGTTAAAGAAGCTGTTAAAGATGCCATAGGGCATATGACCAATCTTTATGTCCTTGAAATAAACGTTCTTGTAAAAAAGATAGCCATGGAATAACTTTAAGCCTAGCTAGTTCTCCATAACCCTGTCCACTATATTTTTATTTAAGCTGTCGAGAAAGTTAGCCATCCTGTCCAGTGCTTTGGTAAGGTTTTTCAATGATGCAGCGTAGGAAATGCGTATGTGCCCCTCTCCTGATCTCCCAAAAGCACTGCCAGGTACCACTGCCACCTTTTCCTTCTTCAGCAGTTCCTCGGCAAATTCCTCCGATGACATCCCCGTACTTTTTATAGAGGGAAACACATAGAAAGCTCCCTTGGGTTCAAAACATTCTAACCCCATTTCCCTCAATTTGCTCACCACAAAGCGCCTTCTTTGATTGTATTGGGTAACCATCTTCTCAACTTCTTCACTGCCATTTTTTAATGCCTCAAGGGCCGCCATCTGGCCCATGACCGGGGCACACAAAATTGTGTACTGATGAATTTTTACCATTTCCTCGATAATATCCCGGGGCCCGGCAGCAAATCCTATTCTCCAACCTGTCATTGCCCAAGCCTTTGAAAAGCCGTTTATTACTATTGTCCTTTCCCTCATTCCAGGAAAAGATGCAATGGAAACATGGGAGCCTTTATAAGTCAACTCGCTGTATATCTCATCGGAAATTACAATTAAATCGTTCTGCACTGCAATTCTGGCTATTCCTTCTAAATCCTCTTTTTCCATAATAGCCCCGGTGGGGTTGTTGGGATAACATAAAATTAATGCCTTAGTTCTGGAATTTATTTTTTCATTTAAATCCTCTTCCTTTAATTTAAATTCGTTTTCATAAGATGTCTGAACCGTTACAGGCTCGGCTCCAGCCAAAACGGCACAGGGTTTATAAGAAACATAAGTTGGCTCCGGTATAATTACTTCATCTCCTGGCATAATAATTGTGCGTAGAGCCAGGTCGACAGCCTCACTGGCCCCCACCGTAACAACAATTTCGTTCTCGGGGTTGTATCCAAGGCCATATCGCTCATACAAAAATTTTGAAATTTCCTTTCTTAATTCCGGCAAACCCCAATTGGATGTGTACATTGTATAGCCCTGCTCCAATGAATAAAAACAGGCTTCGCGAATATGCCAGGGTGTAACAAAATCTGGCTCTCCAACCCCCAAAGATATAACACCTTTCGTATTGGCAACCAAATCAAAAAATTTTCTAATTCCCGAAGGAGGAAGGTTTTTCACCAAAGGAGAAATTCTATTGGCCTTTTTCACATTCATGGACTTATCACCTGCCGGCGATCTTTTTCCTTTTTATCAAGAATAACACCATGTTGTTTGTATCTTTTTAGAACAAAATGGGTCACGGTGCTCTGAACATGTTCTAGGGTTGCTAATTTTTGGGCTACGAACTGTGCCACTTCTTTTATATTCCTTCCCGTAACCTCCACGGAAAGATCATAGCTTCCTGACATAAGCATTACAGAACGCACCTCGGGGAATCGATATATCCTTTCCGCAATATCATCAAAACCAACCCCCCTCTGGGGTATCACCTTCACATCTATTAATGCAGAAACCTGTTCATTACCTACTTTTTCCCAGTTAATCAGTGTGCTGTATTGAAGGATAATTCCTTCTTCTTCCATAGTTTCTATTTCCTTCTCAACCTTGGACTTATCCATGCCTAGCATTGTTGCAATTTGATAAGGAGTCAGTTTGCTGTCAGTTTCTAAAAGTTCCAAAATTTCCTTACGCATTACAACTTACACCTCCACCCTCCTAAAATAAAAATTCCCGCCCCAAGGGACGAGAATTTTCTCGCGGTACCACCCTAGTTGACTGCCCCTTAGGTATAGTATAAAACCACCAACGGGCAGCCCCCCTCTAAACAAGACTCGATAACGGGGTCAACCGGCAAGGCTTAAATCACCAGCAGCTCCGGGATGGCTTGCAGTAACTGTTTTTACCGTTTCTCAGCGTACACGGCTCTCTGTAAAAAACAGTTACGGCTTGGCCCCTTCACAGCTTTTAACGTCACGAAACTTTCAACATAAATAAAATAATTAGTTTTAAATATATTCTTTAGATAAATCAAAAATCCTTTTATCTACTGAATCTTTTTGGGCTAATATGTGTTTAATTTCCCTTTTCAACCTTTTATAATTCTCAACCTTTTGGGGATTTATCTTCAGTAATAAAATTCCTTCCTTTTCACAGCACATTTCCATTACATTAATATAACCCTTGCGCATATTAGAGCTCCCCCAAAAGGCCAATCCTAACCCGGGAAGATAATATTTTAAAATTACATTATCTATTTTATAATCCTTTACCAATTCTTCCTTGGGGAACAACTTTTTAATAAGGTCTTCCATGGAACTCTTCACACAGGTTTTCTCAGCATAGACTGTATCATCTTTTTCGATGAACTTTTCTTCTTCCCTTTCTTCATCGGGCTCATTATCTTCCAATATATCCGCGCGTCCTTTAACTGTCATATCCGAAGCTTCGTCATTTATATCTTCAAAATCATTCCCCATATTTGCCATGAGCTGTTCCTGAATCTTATCTAAATTCCTTTGAATTAAGTACTGCATTTTTTCCTCAAATCCCTCAAAACTATCCATTATTATGTGAGACGGCAGCTTCTGAGCCACCAGCTGTTTAAGCATAGTCTCAAGGTATTCCCTTTTACCCTGCAGAATTTTCAACGCTTCCTGAGCCAATTCAAAGAAAATTTCTTCCCCTTTAAAAATTAACTCTTTTTCCTTTTCCGGTTCGGCATCATATAAGTCAATTAATATTTGTACAAATTCATCCGCTAAAAACAAAACCCGCTGCTCCAATGTATTGTCCATAAAATCACCCCGAATATAATCTATTCGGGGTGGTTATCAAATATTACAAATTTATTCCTGCCCTTGCCAATCTTTATCATGCCGATATCTTTCTAGCTTTAAGGTTTCCTTTTTTATCAAGCCACAAACAGACATTGGCTTCTTCCCTATTAAATTTGTAAACTTTTTTCCCTACAACCACCGTAGCATTATCAAAGGCATATCCCACGGTTACCTTGGCCGTGGAAACCGTTACAATTTTGGTAGCAGCTCCACATTTTGATCCCATTTCCCGAACATACACATTTCCCCCGGCCTGTATTTCGCCACCGCGAAATACCCCGGAAATGGTAACTTCTTTACCTGCATGAATACTGGAGTTGAAGCAGCCACTTCCTATCACCCTGATATCACCGGTGGCAACAACATTGGAATTGAGAATACTGCTGACTACTAAATCACTTTCTTCCGCAGGCAGGGATGAAAAAGCCTGTTCCCATTCCGCAGCTTGCTGCGCTAGAGCTTCAATTTCTTCTAAGCTTCGAACGGTCAAAGGATATCGGATCAAGGCTAATTCGGCTTTTTTAATAAATTTTGTAAAATTATTCATATCCTCCGTTGATAAAGAAAACTGAAGATTTTCAACCATATTCTTTAGGTTATCCACTGCATAAGGGAGACTGCAAAACTTGCTTTCCAGCAGCAGCCTTATCAAAGGACCAATTCCACCCTTCAGGTCGTCCCGCTTAAAAGCAGGATGCTGCAGTAACTGCCGGACTGCCGCAGACATTTCCTGTAATCCCGTTGCCAATGTTTTAATATGCGGTTGTAATTTTTGTGCAACGGCGTTATTCCCTCCTGCAACTACCACTGAAGCTAAGATATTACCCTTTATCAAAATAGAACCATTGGCCCTTACCTTCGCATGGGAGACAAATCCCGCTACTCTAATATGTCCCCCTGCTTCCACCGTCATCCCTTCCAAAACATTTCCTGAAACCAAAACATCCCCTTTAAAAATTAAGTTGCCCGAAGCGAGATCAACATCACCGTGATGCACCAATTCAGGCAATACACATATTTTAATTTTGTTGCGCCCTATTTTGGCAATGGGGCGTCCAGAGCGGGTCGCTACAGCCTGCTTACCATCTTGGGTAATAAAAGCACCTTCACCTACAATTAGGCTGCAATCCTGGGGTGTGGGAGGTACAATGATGTCACCTTTTACGCTGGTTCCCGGAATGCCTTGCTCTGGGGGATGCTTTACGGCCAAAACATCTCCTGGTTCCACAGAAGTAAAAATAAAACGTTCTCTTAAATCAACTACAATTTCATCTTTTCCTATTGGTACAGGTATTTTGGAATCATTGGAAAAATGCAATTCCACCCAGGCATCTCGACCCGGTTGGGCAGGGACCCCCCGGGCAACAATTACCCTTTCCTCATCACAGCTTGCAGCGGCACGGGAACACGCTTCCCAATCAATTCCATAATTTATCCCTAGTCGGGATAACTCCTCAAGGAGTTCATCCAGTGTAAAAGGAGGAATGCGTTCTTCCCGCTCCACTACTTTCAAATGCAGTACCCTGGCAGGGGGAAGATAGGATAGCTCCCTGCGAATAACAACCGTTGGACGTATCCGCAGCTCTGCATACAACCCATCGGGGGAAACAGAAAGGGACCATTTTCCTTCCTTTCGTTCTTCTTTTTCTACTTCTATCCGCACCGTATCCTTTATGGTAACAGGGGTGGTTTCTGTACACTCCCTGCCGTTAACAATTAATTTCGCCTCTTGGCAAGGAACCACAACGGGATAAGGACCATCTTTTGGGTGGCAAACGATAAGGCGCTGGTCCTTTACCATAGCATATGGACCATCAGCATCTTTATCCCCAAAAGCTCTATTTTCAGTTTCAGCATTGGGCAAATAAAATGCTCCGGTATCCTTCCCTTTCATAAGAGCTCACCACCATCTAAATGTTTTTATTTCTCTCTAAACATTCCATAACCTGGAAATAGCCTATTATTTCTAAGTTTTCTCGAATAAAATCAGGTATATTGACAATTCTCAGAGTACGACCCTGCTTATGAAGCCGTCTAGCCTGATTTAAAAGCATTCCCACCCCTGAAGAATCAATGAATCGCATATTTCCAAAATCTATTTCTATAACCTTTTCCCACCGACGCTTAATCTCAAATTCAAGCTTTTCCACATTGCTGTAGTCCAGTTCACCCAAAACCTTTATAACCGCCACTCCATCCCTATGCTGAAGCCTAATCTCCACACCCTTCACCCGCCTTTTTTAAAACTCGCAAAACAAGTAAAGTGATGTCATCCCTTTGGGAATAACCACGGGTAAAATTCTTTAAATCAGATAAAATACAACGTTTCATTTTTGCCGCATCAGCATCGGGTTGTTGGTGAACTATTTTCTTTAATCGTTCCAGTCCATACCTTTTTTCCCCTGGACCAAAGGCTTCCACCAGTCCGTCAGTATACATAACCACCATATCCCCCGGGGAAAGATAGATTTCTTCCTCCCCTGTGCCAAGGTAATCTTCCAGTAGACCCAAGGCCACTCCCCGGCACCGAACTACTTTCACTTCACCGTTGGACACAATGATAGGGGGATGGTGTCCTGCATTGACGCAGGAAAGACGACCGGTTTCCCCATCGCAATATATAATGCAAAGAGTAACAAAAGCTCCCCGCCGTCTCAGCTCATCTCCACCTATTTTATTCAATCGGCGCACCACTTCCAGAGGGTGGGGGGTAATATTAACACATTCACAAAGCATTGTATGTATTGTTTTCATCAAACAGGCTGCCGGGAAGCCTTTCCCCATCACATCCCCTATGGCAGCAACAACATTCTTGTTATTGTGAACAAAAAATTCAAAAAAATCCCCTCCAACCTTCCCAGCAGGCAAACTGCTTCCACACCCTTCCAGTTTACCCACCCTTATTGCTTTTCTGTTATAACCAATCATTTATCTCACCTTGTTTTTCTTCGTAGATCCAATTCATTACTCATTCCATTATTCATACTAAGAAGCCTGTCCAGGCCCACCAGCTGCATTACTTCTGCCACTTCAGGTTGTGGGTTTAAAACAGAAACTCTACCACCCCTCTGTTCCCATTGATTGCTTATATCCAGCAAACTCTTTAAGCCCGTAGAATCTACAAAGGAAACCCCTGATAGATCGATCTCAAGAATATTTGCTGCTACCTCCCCAACAACCTCCTTTAACTGCGGTGCTGTTTCAACATCCAATTCACCCTGTAAAACTATCCGGTACCCTTCCGGGACGTCGCGGCCATCCACCTTGAGCAAAATTACCTCACCCCTATTTCATTGAATATTCTTTTTCCAAATTATTGCAATTTGATTGTGTAACCCCAAAATCCATTGCCAGAGTCGTGCCCGAAGTTCCTGTATATAGGTAAAGGGAATCTGTATAATAGAGCATAAGGGTAAATCCACAGCCTAATGAATCCTTTGTGGAATAATGCTGCATCAACGTTGCCCGGGCCAATTCACTGGTTTTTATGCCCGAACCTTTATCTTTTACAATAATCCTAACAGCATCCTTTAACTGTCTTATCTGCCAATAGCCCCCTCCTGCATGCTTCAAGGCATTGGTCAGGGCTTCTGATAAGCACAGCTCAATCATGTGTCGTTTCTGGTCGTCAAGATTAGTTAGTATTTCACGGATTACTTGGCGAGCTTGGGGAATCTCATGGGCCTCCCTAACCCTACCTTTGACCAGTTCTTCACCTTCGGAAATTAATTTTTCTATTTTTTCCTTACTGAGTAAATGCATCCGTCCTCCCGTTACTGCTGCTATGGCATCCCTATAAGCCTGCATTTCCTGCTGGTGCATTTTTCTCTCTTTTTCAATAACCTCAGTTACATCAAAGGCCAGTAGCCCACCGCTTTTATGATCAAAGGGCATCCCGTGAAAGTCAAAAACCTTTTTCCCATCGGCACTGATGATCACTTCTCTTTGATGCATGGCACCTCGAATAACCCGGCGCATGAGTTTTTCTGCTTCCTCCATGGGTATATCTAAATCATTCTGACCAGAAAGATGGCGAAAACGACCTCCTTCATATTTCATTACCCTACCCACTTTTAAAGCTTTGAGCATTTCGGACTTTTCCACTTCGGCAAGCAGTTTTTTCTTTACAGATTCTCGAAGGTACTTGGGTAAGTAGTGGGAAAGCTCCTGAACCAACTCACCCATGTTCCCGGTAAGCAGCTGAAATTCCTCTTTATTGAGCCGTGAAGAAGCCTCCTGCTCCCTTTGCACGCGCAGAATATCAAAAACGTGAACGTTATTTTTCCCTCTGAAGGGTACACCTGCAACTTCAACCGACAAATTTTCCTGAAGTTTAATGGTGTACCGGCCTGGAACTGGGGCTTCTGTTTCAATCCCAAATTCTGTGGTATTTAAAACCAAAATGTTGGCCGGATATTTTTTTCCGTTTTCGTCCTCTAAAATTACTTTTATAGGTGGAGAAGGAACCCTGCGAAGGGGACTAGGCTGAACAAAATTATTACATTCCTCACATTTACGTTCCGGATGTTTTATTGCGCATTCTTGACACCTGTTCATACTTCACCACCCTTCCACCTACCAGGTCTTACTGTCCAAACTTGTTTTATAAGAGATCAGCAAATTTTCTAGATCAACCAACTTAACGGGCCACATTCTTTTTTGTTAAACGTTATCTTTTCTGTTTACAAACAACTACGACAGCCAATTAAGCTGCCGTAGGAAGGATACTGTTAAATTAAAAAAAACAAAAATCACTCTATTAATACCATCATGATATTATAGTATCCTTTTTACTGCGGCAGCCTGGCAGTCATACCCAATACGGGGCTACAGACCCATAGCTTTGCGTCCCACCCTTTCGGATGGTTTGCCTTTATCGCTATTTATTTGCTGCTCAATATTACTGGGCAGATTTAACCAATGATAAAAAAACCTCTTACATACTTTAGGGATTTAATTTTTGAAAAAATATGATTTTCTCTTCTCGACTATTCCCTTCAATTTTCTTCTTTATTTTATGAATTAGGCGAAAGTTGCCCTTTTCCTGTCATTATTCTCCATGTTTCCACGGGTTATTTTAAAAAAAGCACCCTTTAGCATAATTTTACAGGATAACTTGCCCCAAAGCAAGGGAAATAAAAAAATTGGAAGGATTAAGCCTTATTTTATGAATATACTTTTCTCCCTTGAAAAGCTTCGGATTGTGGTGTACAATTTGAGAAAAAAATTGGAGGATTCATTGATGGCAGTAATAAAGCCCTTTAAAGGTATTAGGTACAATACTGAGAAAATAAAATCACTGGAGGATGTGGTAACTCCGCCCTATGACGTAATTGATTCACAAGCCCAAGAAAAATACTACAACCGGCATCCCTACAACATCATAAGGCTGGAATTGGGAAAAACCAGCCCCTCTGATACCCATGAAAATAATCGATACACCCGGGCAAAGAAATATTTCAACAAATGGCTGGAAGAAGATATTTTAATAAGGGATAAGGAACCTGCTATCTACTTCTACGAGCAAGGGTTCAGCTGCGGCAGCAAACAGTACATAAGAAGGGGATTTTTTTGTGCAGTAAAATTGGAGGATTACAATAAAAATATCATACTTCCCCATGAAGAGACTCTTCCTAAGGCCAAGGAAGACCGCTTAAACTTAATGCGTCAATGCCTTGCAAATTTTAGTCCCGTTTTCGGCCTTTACATTGATAAAGAAAAAAATGAAGAAGAGATTTTTAAAAAGCTTAATACCATTGAAGCAGATATAAACTTTATTGATGAAAACGGACAGAGCCACAAAGTTTGGGCAGTGAGCGATCCCGACGTAATACAAAAGTTTCAATCACTTTTAGAGGATAAACAAATTTTCATAGCAGACGGTCATCACAGATATGAAACCGCTCTTCAATTCAGCAAAGAAATGGGTATGGAAAATGCCAACCATGCAATGATAACCCTTGTAAATATTTACGATTCCGGCCTTGTCATTTTCCCAACCCACAGGCTTTTACAAAACCTTAAAGATTTTGAACCGGATAAATTTTTAGCCAACCTAAAACAGCATTATGAAACAGAATCCGTACTTTTTGACGAACTGGATAACAAAAGCACAATACCTCAAGCAGCGGAAAAAATAAGAAAGGAACTGAAAGCAAACAGCGATCAGTTTCACAGATTTGGAACATATCTTGGGGGAAATTATGTTCATTTTATAAATATCCCCAAAAACAGTAATATGCCTGCGGATCCCCAAAAATCCCAGGAATGGAATTCCCTCGATGTATCAGTGCTGCAAAAAATGGTTCTGGAGAAATTCTTAAGTATAGGTGAACAGGAAAGAAAGGAAGGAAGCTTTCTAAAATATGTCCGGGATGAGGTTGAAGCCCTGACAGATGTACAAAAGGGTATCTGTCAGGCCGCCCTTTTGGTCAATCCAACTAAAATAGAAGAAGTAATTGCCGTTGCTAAAAATGGTGAAAAAATGCCTCAAAAATCCACATACTTTTATCCCAAACTTATTACGGGGTTGGTAATAAACTCCTTAGTTTAGAACGCTTTTGAATATAAGAGGGGCTTTTAATCAAAAAGCCCCTTCATATATTTTTATATTTTCAATGGTCCCGTCTTTGGAAGCTTTAACAGCGGCCACATCAAAACGCAGAGCTTTATAGCGTATTTTAGAATTGGTTAAAAACTCCACTGCCATACTGCGGATTTTTTTCTGTTTTCTACAATCCACCGCTTCCTCCGGAGTCCCACATTGTAAAGTGGTCCTTGTTTTAACCTCTACAAAGGATAAGATACCATCCTTTAAAGCAATAATATCTATTTCACCGTATCTTGTACGATAATTATTTTCAATAACTTTATAACCCTTACGTTTTAGAAATTGGGCCACGGCCCTTTCTCCTATTTCACCCAGCTTCCTTCTGTTCTCCTTCATTTATTGCTCACTCCGCCGAACAAACTAATTTGCTCATATTTATCATTTTCCTGGCACAAAATATTTTTTACAAAATTTCTTCTGTGCAGCGGCGCAGCACCATATTTCCTTAACGCCTCACGGTGTTCCCTAGTACAGTACCCTTTATTTTTTTTGAAACCATACTGGGGATATAAAGCATCCCACTGGATACACATTCTATCCCGGGTTACTTTCGCCACTATGGAAGCAGCAGCAATGCTTTGGCTCGACTTATCCCCCTTAATTATCTTAAGCTGCGGCAGACCGCTGTCAATGGTTTCGGCGTCAATGAGCAGATACTGGGGATAAATCCGCAGGGAATTTACCGCCTTTTTCATAGCCAATCTCGATGCCTGCTTTATATTAATCCTTTCAATTTCCCTCTCTCCCACTATACCCACAGCCACAGCAATGCTTTTGTTGAGTATTTGAAAGTAAAGCTTTTCCCTCTGCCCGGGGGACAACTCCTTTGAATCCTTAATTCCTTCAATAACAAGCCCCACAGGCAAAATGACCGCAGCAGCCACCACAGCCCCCGCAAGGGACCCTCGGCCTGCTTCATCTATTCCCGCAACCAGATTATAACCCTTCTCCCAGAGCTCCCTTTCATATTCCAACAAGCAGCTGATCTCTCCCATTTTTTTATTTACAATTTCAACGTAAATCAATAAATTCCTATATAAGAAAAACAAATAAGCCAGGTTTTACCTAGTTACGCCTATATACAAATTATCTTAGTATATCCCATGAGGTATCTGCTGCAGTTTGCGAAACGACTTAACGAACGCCGATTAAAACCGTGAAACGCAAGCAGAAGATGAGCACCAGCTATTCTCTCGCATGGGCGCCGAATTGGGGCGGCCCGGTTTTAAGCGGCGTGAGTTTCGAAGTGAGGAAACCGCAACAAATACTTCATTGTAAAAAAGTTAAGCCAGGATTTACCTGGCTCATGTTCTGCTCTTTACCCTCGCAGCCTTTCCGGTACGCTGGCGCAGATAATAGAGTTTGGCTCTCCTTACCTTACCCTTTCTAATAACTTTTATGTTATCCACCCGTGGTGAATGAAGGGGAAAGGTTCTTTCCACAGCAACACCGTAAGATACCCTTCTTACTGTAAATGTTTCCCTAACACCACTTCCCTGCCTCTTAATTACTATACCTTCAAAGGGCTGTATCCTTTCCCTGTTTCCTTCTATAACTTTGAAATAAACTCTAACGGTATCTCCTACGCGGAATTCAGGGATCTCCTTTTTCATGTATTCCTGCTCCACTGTCTTTATCAGATCCAAATCAAAAACCTCCCTTCAACTTAAAGGTTTAGCCTTTCCAGTTCTTCCTGCACAACTTCTCGAATAAGAATAAGATCCTCTTCGTTAAAGGACAAACTTTCAAATAAATCGGCTCTCAGTTTCAAAGTTTTTCGTAAGGCTTCTTTTCTCCTCCAACGGTTTATTTCCCCGTGATTTCCCGATAATAAAACCTCAGGAACTTTAAAACCTTCATAATCCCTAGGCCTTGTATAGTGAGGATACTCAAGAAGCCCCATGGTAAAGGATTCTTCACTGGCTGAAAGCTCATTGCCAAGAACACCGGGTATTAATCTCACCACAGCATCAATTACTACCATTGCCGCTGTTTCACCCCCGGTG
This sequence comes from Clostridia bacterium, assembly GCA_012523575.1. GTDB lineage: Bacteria > Bacillota > DTU086 > DTU086 > DTU086 > 41-269. Next base: position 17,474 of record JAAYIF010000032.1, on the reverse strand, counting down.
AGCACATAATCTCCAATGGATATATCATCATCGGCCAACTGCTGTCTTACCCTCTCGTCAATTCCTTCGTAATGGCCGCAGAGCAAAATTATGTGTTTCAACTGTGCCAGCTCTTCCGCAACTTTTTGGGTAAATAATCTCCCATGGGGTGAAAGCAGCACCACTTTAGTGTCCTTACCCCTTAAGGCAGATACGGCATGGAAAAATGCCTGGGGCCCAATTACCATTCCTCCTCCGCCACCATAGGGCGGCTCATCAACGGACCTGTGCTTATCCGTGGAGTAATCGCGTAGATTCACAGGTCTAACTCTCACTTTATTTTCATCCTGAGCCCGCTTCAAAATACTGGTTTTTAAAAAATTATCAAAGATTTCTGGGAAAAGGGTTACAATGTCTATATTCATTAAAATCAACCCTCATTTTCAATCCAAGAGACCTTCCGGCAGTTTGACCAGCATTCGGTTTTTTTCTAAATCAACTTCCACCACAACTTCTTTTAATGCGGGTATTAAAAGTTCTCCACCGGAAGAATCCTTTACAATGTAAACATCATTGGCACCCGTTTGGAGGACTTCAGTTACTGTTCCAAGTTTAACATAATCTTCCACATTATAAACTTCTAATCCTACTATTTCAAAGATGTAATAGGTATCCTCGGGTAGTTCCACAGCATCGCTGCGGTTAATAAAAAGGTAGCTTCCCTTCAGGGGCTCAGCTTCACTGATGTTGCTGATTTCTTTGAATTTTAAAATTAAGGTATCCATGTGCCAGCGCGCATTTTCTAAATTTAAAGTGTAGCATTCCTCTTGCTCTTTAACATAAACCTTCTTAAGCCGGTAATACCTGTCCTTAAAATCGGAAAGGGGTATTGCTTTAACTTCTCCTTTAATACCGTGGGTGTTTATCACTTTAGCAACGGCTATCTTTTCCGGCAACACTTTTTTCGGGCTCACAAAATCACCCCGGCATTATTGCAGTATTTCCACAACCACCCTTTTTCCTTCCCTTGCAGCAGCAGCCCTTACTAGGGTCCTAATGGCTTTCGCGATTCGCCCCTGTTTTCCAATAACTTTACCCATATCCTCATCTGCTACCTTTAGCTCTAAAATTACGGATTTTTCGCCCTCCACTTCATTTACCACAACCTGATCCGGATTATCCACCAGGGCACGGGCCAAAGTCTCAACTAGTTCTTTCATAATTTTACCTCCCCTATCTTTAAAGCAGGCTACTGAACTTCTTTTTGCCCTTTAATTTTTTCCCAAATACCTGCTTTCTTAAACAAGCTTTTTACGGTATCCGTGGGTTGGGCACCTTTATTCAGCCATTCAATGGCTTTCTCCTCATCAATCTTTGTCTTTTCCAGCCCGTGTATGGGGTCATAGGAGCCTATCTGCTCAATAAATCTTCCATCCCTCGGGGAACGGCTGTCAGCCACCACAATACGGTAAAAAGGTCTTTTTTTGCTGCCCATCCTCTTTAACCTTATTTTTGTTGCCAACTTTTTCACCTCCTACATATTCATTGTTTAATATTTAAAAGGGTGGAAAACCCCAGTTGGGCAGTTTCAGTTTTTTACCTTTTTTCTTACCTGTGAAGGCACCCATTCTATTTATCAACATCTGGACCTGGGAAAACTGTTTGAGCAGTTGGTTGACATCCTGTACCGTTGTGCCGCTGCCCATGGCTATTCTTCTTTTCCTGCTTGAATTAATAATTTCAGGGTTTGCCCGCTCTTCCTTTGTCATTGACTGTATTATGGCCTCGGCTTTTATGAACTCTTTTTCATCCAGCTGAAGATTTTTAATTTTATTCATCCCGGGGATCATTTCAAATATCTCTTCTATCGGGCCCATATTCCTGAACTCTTTCAGCTGCTCTAAAAAATCCTCCAGATCAAAGGAACGCTGCTTTATTTTTCTTTCCAGTTCCTTTGCCTTATCCTGGTCAATGGCCCGTTGGGCTTTTTCTATGAGGGTTAAAACGTCCCCCATGCCTAAAATCCTTGAGGCCATTCTGTCAGGATGAAAAGGCTCCAAGGCATCCAGCTTTTCTCCAACACCTACGAATTTTATGGGGCAGCCCGTAACCGCTTTAACGGAAAGGGCAGCTCCACCTCTGGCATCTCCGTCCAGTTTTGAAAGGATCACACCGGTAATTTCCAGTTCGCTATGGAAAGCCTCGGCAACATTGACGGCATCCTGTCCCGTCATGGCATCCACAACCAGTAATATTTCATTGGGCAGAACGGCTTCTTTGATCCTCACCAGTTCTTCCATTAATTCCTCATCTATGTGAAGTCTTCCTGCGGTGTCAATTAAAACAACATCAAAACCCGAGTTCTTAGCGTGTTCAATACTTCTTTGGGCAATCTCCACAGGACTTACATCAGTTCCCATATCAAAAACCGATACACCCGTCTTATCTCCAACCACATGAAGCTGTTTAACCGCAGCAGGACGATAAACGTCGGCAGCAGCCAGCAGAGGCCTGTGCCCAGACTTTTTCAGATGAAGGGCCAGCTTCCCTGCAGTGGTTGTTTTCCCGGACCCCTGAAGACCCACCAGCATTATTACGGTGGGGGGCGAAACCGCTAGCTCTATTTTGCTCTGACTGCCACCCATCAACTCCGTCAATTCATCGTTAACGATTTTTATAACCTGCTGGGCAGGGGTTAAACTTTCAAGAACCTCATGCCCCATTGCCTTTTCTTTAATTCTTTTAATAAAATCCTTAACAACTTTATAGTTTACATCCGCTTCCAAAAGGGCAAGCCTTATCTCCCTTAAAGCTGCTTCAATATCCTTTTCAGTTAATTTTCCTTTACCCTTCAGCTTTTTAAAAGTCTGCTGAATTTTTTCCGAAAGATTTGATAAAAGCGCCATTAAATTTCCTCCCCGTTTTAAAAACAGAAAACCCCATTAACCTTAACTTTAATTAATAAACTGCCAAAAATTGGACATTTCCTCCAGAGAAACAATGGCTTCGTCTAATTTATCCCTTTCACCGGTGGAACGAAAATCCTTTAACAGGCCCAATACCCTACCGATCTGTTCCTCATAACTCTTTAATTTTTTTAGCAGACCTAAACTGTCTTCGTATTTTTCCAACAACTCTTCAGAGCGCTTTAGGCCAAAAAACACAGCCTGCCTGCTGATTCCCAGTTCTTCTGCTATTTCTGCCAAGGATAGATCTTCAAAATAGTACATCATAATTAATTCCTTCTGTTTATCCGTTAAAAGGGATCCGTATATATCAAAGAGAACATTAATCCTGTCCGTCTTTTCCAGCACAAGCTTTCACCACTGTTAAGCTACTTTACTTAACACCCTAGTATTGTATTGCAAATATAATCCGGTGTCAAGTCTAATTGGAAATAAGCCGCTGTGTCCGCTTCTGCACTTCCTGGTAAATCTTTTCTTCATCTAAGGTCAGCACTTTACCGTTTTTCATGATGATTTTCCCGTCAACTATAACCGTATCCACATCAGCGGATCCTGCGGAATAAACTATATGGGCAACATGATCAATTTTGGGCTGCAGATGGGGAGAATTAAAGTCCAGCAGCACTATGTCGGCCTTTTTCCCCGGCTCAATTTTGCCCACATTCTTGAGTCCTAGGGCCTCTGCACCCCATATGGTGGCCATTTTTAAAGCTTCTGAGGCAGTGACCAATGTGGGATTAAGGTTAACTCCTTTGTGCAGCAGAGCGGCAGTACGCATTTCCTCAAATATGTCAAGATTATTATTGCTTGCCGCACCATCAGTTCCCAATGCCACGGGAATTCCCTTTTTCAGCATTTCCGGAACGGGAGCTATACCGCTTCCCAGTTTCAAATTGCTCTGGGGGTTATGAACAACAAAAACACCATGATTTTTAAGAATTTCCATGTCCCTGGAAGTCATATGAACACAGTGGGCAGCCAGCACATGGAGATCCAAAACCCCCGCTTCTTCATAAACTTCCACAGGGGATTTACCGTAAAGTTTATAAATATCTTCAACTTCTTTCTTTGTTTCCGCCAAATGGGTATGTATGCCAACGCCGTACTGTTTTGCAGCACTCACCACTTCCTTTAAAAAACCCGGGGGACAGGTATAGGGAGCATGAGGACCAAACATTGCAGTAATTCTGCCTTCCGCCTCCCCATTCCAGCGAGAAACAAAGTGCTCGGCTTCCCTTAATTTTTGGGAAGGATCGCCGGCGACTGCAATAAGACCCACGGATAAACTGGCCCTAATGCCGGCTTCCGTTACGGCCTCTGCTTCTTCATCCATAAAGAAATACATGTCCCCATAGGCCGTTATACCACCTTTGATCATTTCCAGAAGGGCAAGCTTCACGCCCCAGTAAACATCCTCAGGAGTCAATTTAGCCTCCACGGGCCATATCTTTTCGTTGAGCCAGATATCCAGGGGCAAATCATCGGCGTAGCCCCTAAAAAGGGCCATAGCCGCATGGGTATGGGCATTGACAAAGCCGGGAAGGGCAACTTTATCCCTTCCGTCAATAACCACATCGGCTTCTACATCCAATTTTTTGCCCACACTTTCAATAATATCCCCCTTTACAAAAACATCTCCCTCAGAAAAGCTTAATTCTTCTTCACTGTCAAAAAACAAAATAGATACATTTTTTATCAAAATGCTCATTTTTCTTTTTCTACCTCCGATTTCATTTTTTCCAGCCACTTTCCGGCCTCACCGATCCTGTCTTCTTCGATAATTCCATATTCAGTAATAATTCCCGTTATTAAGCTTCCCGGGGTTATATCAAAAACATAATTAATTACATCCACTTCTGCGGGAGCTATACGGGTGGTTCCCACTTTGCGCACCTCTTCGGGGTCCCTTTCTTCTACAGGAATCTGGGAACCATCAGCTAAATTTAAATCAAACGTGGAAGAAGGAGCCGCTACATAGAAGGGAATTCCATGGTGTTTTGCCAAAACAGCCAAAGAGTAAGTGCCAATTTTATTGGCCGTATCACCATTGGAAGCTATTCTGTCCGCCCCCACAACAACTAGATCAATTAAACCCCTCTGCATGATGTATCCAGCGGCAGAATCCACAATTAGTTTCACATCAAATCCTTCCTTAATTAATTCCCAAACAGTTAATCTTGCACCTTGAAAATTGGGTCTGGTTTCGCAGGCAATAACGGAAATTTTTTTGCCCGCCTCCCTTGCCGCCCTAATTACTCCCAGGGCAGTACCGTACCCCACCGTGGCCAAAGCACCTGCGTTACAGTGGGTAAGAACAACTGCCCCGTCGGGTACAACTCTTTCCCCATGCTTACCAATGGCTTTATTAACATGCAAATCCTCCTTGTATATGGAAACTGCCTCACTGATCAGCTCTTCCACAACATCGGAGTTGGAAATAACAGTCCTTTCTGCCCTTTTAAGCATTCTTTCCACAGCCCATTTTAGATTTACGGCCGTAGGCCGGGTGGAAAGAAGTTCCTCCCCCACTTTTTTAAGATGATTTATTATTTTTTCAGGGGGAGCATCCTTTACTTCAAAACTGCCCAGCACAACTCCAAAGGCAGCAGCGGCACCAATAGCCGGTGCTCCCCTTACTTTCATGGTTTTTATGGCTTCACCGACTTCTTTATAAGTTCGGCAGGAAACATATTCAACACTGTTGGGAAGCTTTGTTTGATCAATTAATTCAAGATAGGTATCCCTCCAGATCAATGAGTGCATAATTATACCCCCAAAAATTTTTAGTTACCTACGGGTCCAGGGACGGCCCGACATCCGCAGCTGACATCATTATAACCGGAGCTAATAATTTTTTCCGCTGCCTTAAAAATTACATCCCTAACAAGATTAAGATTTTTGTTCATAACCTGAACAACTTCTTCATGGGTTAAAGGGATTGGAGAAATGCCCGCTGCGTAATTGGTAACCACGGCCACCGCTGCATAGCAGATTCCCTTTTCCCTGGCCAGCACCACTTCAGGGACATTGGTCATGCCTACCACGTCCCCCCCAAGTTTCTGAAACATTCTTATTTCCGCAGGGGTTTCAAACCTGGGACCTTCGGTACAAACGTATACTCCCTGGGGGTGAACATTGGCACCCATATCCGCAGAAGAAGCAATGAGGACTTTTCTTAACCGCGGGCAGTAGGGTTCTGTCATATCCGTATGAACCACCCCATTTTCACCCCCGTCATAAAAAGTAAGGGGTCGGTATTTGGTAAAGTCAATGAATTGGTCGATAATAACCAGATCCCCCGGTTTCATTTCCAGATTTAAAGAACCTACGGAGGCCGTTGCAATAATATTCTTAACACCTATTTCCTTAAGAGCCATTATGTTGGCCCTATAGTTAATTAGATGGGGAGGAACCGTATGTTTCTCACCATGTCTTGGCAAAAAAGCCATGGACTTTCCGGCGAAACGGCCCAGTAGAACCACTGCATCACCGTATACCGTATTTATTGTATATTCTCTTACGTCTTCCAGCATATCCGGATTATACAGCCCCGTACCTCCGATAATTCCAATATCAGCATTCATTAATTTTTACCTCCTTCTGCATCAAAAAGAGCTTCACTGAATTGAACCGGATCAAATTCATGCAAATCATTAATGCCTTCTCCCACCCCGATAAATTTCACCGGGATATTAAGTTCATTGGCTATGGGCACGATAATTCCACCCTTGGCCGTGCCATCAAGCTTGGTGAGAATGATTCCTGTAATTTCCAGAGCCTCATTAAATACCTTAGCCTGGGAAATGGCATTTTGCCCTGTGGTGGCATCCAGCACCAACAGAACTTCATGGGGAGCATCGGCCATTTCCCTACTGATGACCCTTTTTATCTTTTTAACTTCTTCCATTAAATTCTTTTTACTCTGCAGCCGTCCAGCGGTATCAATAATCAAAACATCCGCACCCCTGGATTGGGCAGCCTTAAGGGCATCAAAGGCCACAGCCGCAGGGTCCGAGCCCTCCTGATGCTTGATTACTTCCACTCCAATGCGTTCTGCCCATTCTTCCAGCTGTTCAACGGCAGCGGCCCTAAAGGTGTCCGCTGCTGCCAAAAGGACCCTTTTATTCTCATTTTTAAATTTATGAGCCAGTTTTGCAATGGAAGTGGTTTTCCCCACACCGTTAACTCCCACAACCATTAACACATTAAGCTGCCCTTTTTCCATTCGAAGGGGTTCACTGTTTTCCTGAAGAATATCCCCTATCTTTTGTTTAAGAAGGGATATAACCTCCTCGCTGTCTTTAATCCCTTTGGTTTTCACTTCCTGTCTAAGGGAATCTATTAATTCCAGAACGGTATTTATTCCCAAATCCCCTTGAATCAGTATCTCTTCCATTTCTTCAAATAATTCTTCATCCAATGCCCGGCCTCCAACCAGAGACTTAAGCCCACCAAATAATGCAGTCCTTGTTTTAGATAACCTGTCTTTCAGCTTACCGAAAATTTCCGCCATATTATTACCCCCTTTAACCCACATTACGAAGTTTAACGGATACAATTTTTGATACGCCGTGTTCCGGCATTGTTACTCCATAAAGGTTATCAGCTATTTCCATTGTCCCCTGTCTGTGGGAAACAATGATAAACTGCGTCATAGAGGAGTACTCCATCAAATAACGGGCAAACCTCTGAACATTGGTCTCGTCAAGGGAAGTATCCACTTCATCCAAAATACAAAAGGGACTTTTTCTTTCCTTCAAAATTGCAAAAAGAAATGCCAGCGCCGTCAAAGCCCTTTCCCCTCCTGAAAGGAGGGATAGGGTCTTGGTCTTTTTCCCCGGAGGAGAAACGGTGATTTCGATTCCCGAATTTAAAGGCTCCCCACCGTTATTCATAATGGTCAGCTCAGCCGTACCCCCACCAAACAAATTACAATAAACTTCATTGAATCTACGCCGTATTCTTTCAAAAAAATCCACATAGATCCTCTCTATTTTTTTCGTTAAAACCTTTTCCATATACTTTAAATGCCCATAAGCCTGGGATAAGTCATCCAGCTGCAGTTTTATTTGTTCCCTTTCCAGGAGATACTTTTTATATTCATCCATGGAAGAAAGATTTACCGGCTCCAAACTCAATAATCTGTTTTTTAATTCCTGCTGCAGTTCAAAGGTTTTTTTATTTACCCCTGTTATTCCCCTAAAATACCCTTCCAGCAACCGCTGATCAGCACAATTTATCTTTTCCTTTAGATTTTCAAAAGCAAGTTCCAGGGAGGCCAGCCGGTTTTCCAATTTCCGTTCAAGGTGCAATAATCTTTCCACTTTCTTGTTTATTTTAGCTATAACGGTACAGTATCGGGACTCCCTTTGGGAAAGATAGTCCAATCTTGTATTAACGGAATCCAATCTTTTCTCTAAAATTTTTTCCTTGGCTTTGTACCCATCAATTTCCCATTTTAAATTTAAGATATCCCTTTCAAGGGTATTTTTCTGCCTGATTAAATCCTCTAGCTCCTCTTTTTTCTGATAAAAATCTTCTTCTTTTCGGCCCTTAAAGCTCTTTAAAATAAAAAGCTCCTTTTCTATACTCAATTTTCTACCCTCAGCCTCTGACAAGTCATTTCTATATGAATTTAACAAACTAAGATGATTTTCTCTTTTTTCCTTTAACCGAAAAACTTCTTGTTCATACCTTTTTAACCTTTCCTTTAATTTATCAACCGCCTCTTCCTTTTTCTTTGGCTTAATTGCCAGCAGCTTTATTTTATTTTCCAGTTCGCCCATTGAAGCATCAATCTGTTCAGTCTCTTTTACCAAAAGCTGCTTTTCCCTTTCCATGGTTTTAATTTGATTTCTTATATACTCCAGGGATATTTGTTCTTCTTTAAGACGCGTATTTATTTTCTCTAGTTCTGAAGCAGCCCTTTGGTATTTATCTTTTTCTTCGTTGTATCCATGTTCCAATTCTTTTTTCTCTTTAGCCAGTTTCCCAATTTTTTCTATGAGCGCCCTTTCTTTTTCAAGGTAATCATATACCGCTTCCCTTCGCCCCAGAATGCCCGGTGTATTTTTATTTTTTCTCCTGCCTCCCCCGGTCATGGCGCCGCCGGGATGTACAACGTCACCGCTTTTTGTAACAATGGTATAACGATATTTTACCGCTTTTGCAACCTCCAAGGCTTCATTCAGGTTGTTCACCAGGAGTATTCTTCCCAAAAGATACTCCACCGCGGGTTTGAGTTCTTCTTTCGCTTCCACCACATCCGCAGCTATAAGGGCTTCGAGGGGAAGGTTATCAATTATTTTTGAAGGAATCCTTGTACCCACAATGGTATCCAGGGGTAAGAAAGTTACTCTCCCGGCATCCTTTTCCTTTAGAAACTTAATTGCCTTTTTAGCATCTTCAGCCTTTTCCACAACCACATTATTAATCCTTGAGCCCAGGCATACTTCCACAGCTTCTCTATAGGGAAGAGGGACCTTCAACAACTCCCCCACGGCACCGTAAAAACCTTTCAAAAAATCTTCCCCGCTGTTCAAAAGTAAAAAAATTTCTTTTTTATATCCTTCATAATTTTTAACCATCTTCTCCAGCATGGTCCGCCGGGAAATTACTTGCTGTAGCTCATATTCAGTTTTTTTAAGGACTTCGTCAATTTCTTTTATTCGTTTATCAATGATATCAATTTCCTTGTAAGAGGTATCTTCTACCCTTTCTAAATGCTTCTTCTTGTTTGTTAAATTTTCCACTGTCTGCATAATGGGATTTATTTTTTTCCGTAAATTCTCAATCTCCCCATCCAAATAACTAAGCCTATTTATATTCCGCTGCCGCTCATTTTTTAAGCTTTGAAGCTCCCTCTCCTCAGCAGTCAGCTCATTCTTTATCTTCGCTGCCCTTTCCAAAACGGTTACAATGCCGCTGTGAATTCTGTTGATTTTATCTTCATACCTATCGATTTCACCGTTAAAATTTTGAATTTCACTGTCATATTCTTCAATTTTTATTTTTAAATCTTTTATCTTTTTTTGGGCCGTTATTTTTTCTTTCTCCATAATTTTTGCCTTTTCCCCAGCATTATTAATTTCAGCCCTTAAACTTTCCATATTGTTGGAAATCCTTGTATATCTATTATTAAGCTCCTTCATCTTCCTTTCCAAATCTTCTAACCTTATAACAAGCTTTTCTTTATTCAATCCAATTGCGTTTAACCTATTGGTTATTTTTTCCCCTAGGTGTGCTACCCTATCTTTGTTATCCCTATTCCGAAATAGGAGTTTTTCAAAAATATCCCTTTGCATAACGTATTTTTCCTTTGCGAGATAAGCTGCTTCTTTTTCTCTACTGCAGCGGCAAATTTCTATAAGTATTTTTTTTGCTTCCCAGGCGACGGCGGCTGCGTTTATATTATCCAGTTTTTCTTTTATTGCCATATATTTAAAGGCTTTTTCTGCCTCCATCTTAAGGTAGCCCATGCTTTTTTCCATGTTTTCAAAAAAGCTTTGAAGCTTTTCATTATTATTTTTTACTTCCTCAAGAAACGCCCTGGTTTCCCTGAGCTTAACAAGATATTTTGATATACCCGATGCTTCTTCTAAAATCTCCCTTCTCTGCTGGGGCTTAGCACTTAAAACCCGATCCACCTGCCCCTGGTTTATTACCGTTACGGCAGGTTTTCCCGAACCCGTACCCATAAAGAGTTCCCTTATATCCCGAAGCCTGCAGGGTACCTTATTTATAAAAAATTGGCTTTCCCCGGAGCGATACAGCCTCCGAGTGATCATTATTTCACTGTAATCCAACGGCAAAAAACCATCGGAATTATCAATAAAAATGGATACCTGGGCCATGCCCACGGGTTTTCTGCAGCTTGTCCCTGCAAAAATTACATCCTCGGACTTTTCTCCCCTGAGAGCTTTAATACTCTGTTCCCCTAGAACCCAATTAAAAGCGTCAATAAGATTGCTTTTTCCACTGCCGTTAGGGCCTACTATTACATTTATTCCGGGACTGACTTCCATGGTTTCCCTGTCTAGAAAAGACTTAAATCCCTGAATCTCAATTTTTGTAATGCGCATTGGAACACCTGCCCAGGTATTTTTAGTCTATTTTAACATGATTTCCTATGAAATTTTTAATTCAATAAAAAAACTGCCCTTTGCAGAGCAGTTATTCCATATTATCACTTATTAAACTGTTATATGCGTATTTCGCCGCTTCCTGTTCCGCCTCTTTTTTACTTTTACCGCTGCCCTTTGATAAAAGCTGCCCTTTTAAAAATACTCCTGCCACAAAACTTTTATTATGGTCCGGACCGCTTTCTTCTAAAATTGCATAGGAAACATTTTCATTATGCCTTTTTTGAACAAATTCTTGAAGAAGGGTTTTATAATCCCTAAAAGTACTTTCAACCCCATCACTAAGGAGTATCTCTAAATCTCGAACCACAAAATTCCGGACCGTATTAAGCCCTCTGTCCAGATAAATGGCTCCCACCAGGGCTTCATAACTGTCAGCCAGTATGGATTGGCGATGCCTCCCCCCGGAAATATCTTCGCCCTTACCCATGAATAAATACTCGCCCAAATTTATCCTCCGGGCGTTTTTAGCAAGGGAGCTCTCACACACAAGGCTGGCCCTTAACTTGGTCAGATCCCCTTCGGATTTATCGGGATAAGTTCTATAAAGATATTCTGCAACAATCATACCCAAAACGGCGTCACCCAAAAATTCAAGCCTCTGGTTGTGCTCCTGCACAGTTTTCTTCTCAAAAACGTAGGTGGGATGTGTCAGAGCCGTCTGCAAAACTTTTTTATCATTAAACCAAACTCCTATTTTTCTCTGCAGGGATTCCAGCGCCTTAGAGAACTTCATTAGTTCTCACCGCCGTTGCTTTTAAATCTCTGAACCACCACCGTAGCGTTATGACCTCCAAAACCTAAGGAATTGGATAGGGCAGCATTGACAGAAGCCCGTCTGCTTTTATTAGGGACATAATCCAAATCACATTCAGGATCGGGATTTTCATAATTTATGGTGGGAGGGATAATACCTTCATATATGGTGAGCACAGTGGCTATAATCTCCACTGCTCCGGCAGCCCCAAGCAAATGTCCTATCATGGATTTATTTGAGCTGACAGCCAAAGAATAGGCATGATCACCGAATACCTTTTTAATGGCCAGGGTTTCATATTTATCATTGAGCTGGGTTGAAGTACCGTGGGCGTTAATATATTCTACATCTTTGGGCTCTATCCCCGCATCATCCAACGCTTTCTGCATGGCCTTAACGGCCCCTTCTCCGTCCGGAGCCGGTGCTGTAATGTGATATGCATCCGCCGTGCAGCCATATCCAATAACCTCCGCATAAATCCGCGCTCCCCTTGATAAAGCATGGTTAAGGGTCTCCATGACAACAATACCGGCTCCTTCGCTTAAGACAAAACCGTCCCTTTTTGCATCAAAGGGCCTGCTTGCCTTCTGGGGTTCTTCATTATGGGTTGTCATTGCTTTCATGGTACAAAAGCCGGCCAGGGACATGGGAGTTAATGCCGCCTCGGAACCGCCGCTCAATATCACATCGGCGTCCCCTCTTTGTAAAGTCCTGAAAGCTTCCCCCACGGCAATGGCTCCGGAAGCACAGGCATTTACGATAGTAATATTTGTCCCCTTTAGGCCCAGTTGAATGGATATCTGCCCGGCACCCATATTTCCAATCATCATGGGTATGAAAAAAGGGCTTACACGATTGGGCCCTTTATTCAGCAGTACCCTATGCTGCTCTTCGAAGGTTTCAGTACCGCCGATACCTGTGCCCAGTATGACTCCTACCCTATCCTTATCAATTTTTTCAAGGTCCAAGCCGGAATCTTCCACGGCCATTTTTCCTGCAGCCACCGCAAATTGAGCAAAACGGTCCATCCTTCTGGCTTCTTTTTTATCAATATAATCAAAGGGGCTAAAGTCTTTGACCTCACCGGCAATCTTTGTGGGATAATCCCTTACATCAAAACGGGTTATTTTCGTTATCCCGCTTTTTCCCTCAACCAAAGCTTCCCAAAACTTATTTTTTCCTATACCCACAGGAGAAATAATTCCTATCCCCGTAATAACCACCCGATTCTTTTTCATATAATTTCCCCCTTACAACAACATGCCTCTTCTATTAAGAAAATCCCGTAGGAGATACTACGGGATGTTTATAAAGTAGTATATAGAAATGGCTAGAGAATAAAAATTTTTATTCTTCTTCGAGTTTAGATTTTACATATTCAACCGCTGCTCCCACAGTGGTCAACTTTTCAGCATCCTCATCGGGAATTTCTATGTCAAACTCTTCCTCAAGGGCCATTATGAGTTCCACAATATCCAGGGAATCAGCATTTAAATCTTCAAAGGATGTTGCTTCGTTTATTTCCTCTTCTTCCACCCCCAACTGATCAGCAACGATGCGCTTAATTTTTTCAAACTCAGACACCGTGTCACCCCCTCTCATATTCTATATTTTATACCATTACATTCAATGTTTAATACCACCATTTCACATTTTACAACATAACTAAGCCACCATCTACATTAATTATTTGTCCTGTTATGTAGGATGCCTGGGGAGACGAAAGAAACAATACCACTTCCGCCACTTCCTCAGGAGTGCCAAACCTTTTTAAAGGTATCTGCTCTTTAAACTGGTCCTTAAATTTTTCCGGCAGAGCCGAGGTCATATCAGTTTCTATATAACCTGGAGCCACGGCATTTACCCTTATATTTCTAGCGGCCAACTCCCGGGCAATGGATTTAGTAAATCCAATTACCCCGGCTTTAGAGGCAGCATAATTGCACTGCCCAACGTTGCCTACTTGCCCAATAATCGATGTAATATTAACGATGGCGGAATATTCTGATTTCAGCAGCGGCTTCAAGGCTGCTTTGGTGCAGTTATATACTCCCGTTAAGTTCACTTCCAAAACCCTGCCCCAATCCTCAGGCTTCATTCGCAGCAGAAGATTATCTTTGACAATACCTGCATTATTTACGAGAATATTAAGGCCGCCGTATTTCTCCGTAACTAAATTAATCATTTCTTCAACCTCTTTGTAATTTGAAACATCCGCCCGAAGAAGAAGGGCATCCCCACCCAAATTTTCTATCTCCTTTTTAACTTCCTCCGCTGATTCATCATTGCTAAAATAATTAATCCCCACTTTAGCCCCATGCTCAGCCAATTTTAAGGCAACAGCCCGCCCAATACCCCTTGAAGCCCCTGTAACAAGGGCCACTTTCCCTTCAAGCATTTTCCTCACCCCTTTAAAAATTCCATAAACGCAGAGAAGCTCTTCCCATCTTCCACATTGAAAATATTAGCCTTTCGGTTTATCCTTTTCACCAGCCCGCCGAGCACCTTTCCAGGCCCAACTTCCACAAACACATTAACATTTAAATCAATCAAATTTTCAATAATCTTCTGCCATAAAACGGGACTGCTCACCTGTTTAACAAGGAGCTCCCTGATTTCTTTAGGAAAAGAAATGCAAGTACCGGATACATTGGCAAAAAACCCATATTTAGGCTCCTTTATTTCAATTTCTTCCAAAGCTTTTTTAAGTTTATCCCCCACAGGCTCCATCAATTTTGAATGAAATGGACCGCTTACCGCAAGAAGGACGGTGCGTCTAGCCCCTTCCTCCTTGGCCAATTCCATAGCCCTGTGAACTGCCTCGGTGTGGCCGGAAATCACTATCTGTCCGGGGCAGTTATAGTTGGCAGGTTCCACCAAACCCTCACTGCTTGCCGCAGAACAAATTTCCTCAACCTTTTCTGCCTCAAGCCCAATAACCGCTGCCATGGTACCCTCTCCAGGCGGTACGGCTTCAGACATCCACTGAGCCCTTTTAACCACTAATTTTAAAGCATCCTCAAAATTCACAGCCCCTGAGGCTGCTAAAGCCGTATATTCTCCTAAGCTGTGACCGGCAACATAATCCGGCTCTATACCTTTTTCTTTAAGGAGTTCGAACACCGCCATGCTTACGGTTAAAACGGCAGGTTGGGTAATGACCGTATCCCTTAATTTTTCCTCCGGTCCTTCAAAACATAAAGAGGAGAGGCTATACTGTAAAAATTCATCAGCCTTCAGAAAAACCTTTCGGGCCGTGTTAAAGGTTTCTGCCAGTTCTTTGCCCATACCCACATACTGGGAACCCTGTCCAGGAAATATAAAGGCTATTTTATGCATAATGCCCCCAGTACCCCCAATCCTAATCTAAATATCGCGAAATTTTTATTATTACCTCCTCAGCTTCTGCCACGATTTCCTCAATTATTTCCTTTGCCGGTTTTACATCATCAACAAGGGCAGCTATCTGCCCTGCCATAACGGAGCCATATTCAATATCTCCGTCCACAACGGCTTTCCTTAGGCCTCCGGCACCGAGCGCTTCAAACTCCTCCGTGGAAGCCCCGCGTTCCTCAAGCTCCTTAAACTGCCTGGCCAGTCTATTTTTCAGCACCCTTACATAATGACCCGAAAATCCCGTTACCACCGTATCCCTATCCTTTGCCTTAATTATTGCTTCTTTATAATTCTTATGTACTGTGCATTCCGAGGCACAAATAAACCTGGTTCCCATTTGTATCCCAACAGCTCCTAAGGCAAGGGCCGCTGCAAATCCTTCTCCTGTGGCAATACCCCCGGCAGCAATAACCGGCACATTCACCGCCCTAACAATTTGAGGAACCAAGGGCATGGTAGCTATGTCACCAATATGCCCACCGCATTCCATGCCTTCAGCAATTAAACCGTCAACCCCCAACCTTTCAAGCCTTTTGGCCAGGGCAACGGAAGCAACCACCGGAAAAACTTTTATACCGGCACTTTTTAAGGCATTTATATGTTTTCCCGGATTGCCTCCCCCGGTGGTTATTACCGGGACTTTTTCTTCAATGATTAAAGAAATTATTTCATCAACATAGGGGGACATATAGTATACATTGACCCCAAAGGGATTATCCGTGGAATCCTTCACTTTTTTTATTTCTTTTCTTACGATTTCCGGAGGAGCGTTACCCGCACCTATAATACCCAACGCTCCCGCTTTGGACACAGCTGCAGCTAGCTCCCCCGTTGCTACCCAGGCCATACCTCCCTGAAAAATGGGATATTTTATTCCCAACAATTGGCAAAGCTCCGTTCTTATCATTGCTTCACCCCCAAAATAACACAATTATATATCCGCACTCCAGCGAATTACAGCAGCTCCCCAGGTTAATCCTGCTCCAAAGGCAACAAGGACAACTATATTGTCCTTCTTAATCAACCCTTCCCTGTAGGCTTCATGCAGTGCAATGGGAACAGAAGCAGCGGAAGTATTTCCATACCGGTCAAGATTTACATAAACCTTTTCTTCCGATATTTTAAGGCGCTTCAGTGCGGATTGAATAATTCTTATGTTTGCTTGATGAGGTATCAAAAAATCAATATTTTCCTTTTCAAGACCGGCGGATGAAAGGGCTCTTAATGCCGAATCCCCAATGATGCGAACGGCAAATTTAAAAACTTCATTTCCATTCATCCTCAAAAAATGCAACTTATTTTTCACCGTATATTCACTTGCAGGGTTCAGGGAACCCCCGGCAGGTACGTCAAGGAGATCTGCCCCTCCGCCGTCTGAACCAAGATCCATCCCCAATATCCCATAACCTTCGGGCACCGGGCCTAAGACCACTGCCCCTGCACCGTCACCGAACAAAACGCATGTATTTCTATCTTCCCAATTTACAATCCTGCTCAGGGTTTCGGCACCAATAACCAGAACATAATCATAGATCCCTGAAGCCACAAACTGTGCACCGCTAGCCAAAGCGTAAATAAAACCCGAACAACCGGCTTCCAAGTCAAAGGCAGCAGCAGAAGTGGCTCCCAATCTGTCCTGAACCAAACATGCCGTTGCGGGAAAAACCATATCCGGTGTCACAGTGGCAACGATTATCAATCCGATATTTTGGGCTTTAATGCGGGCGTTTTCCAAGGCCATTCTGGCGGCTTTTTCAGCTAAAACAGAGGTGGGAGTATGGGGATCGGCAATTCGTCTTTCCACTATGCCGGTCCTGGTTCTTATCCACTCATCTGAGGTATCAACCATTTTTTCCAGGTCCATATTGGTCAGAACCTTTTCGGGTAAACACATCCCCGTTCCAAGAATCCCAACGGATCTCAAATTCAGTGACATCGCTTCACCTTCTCTTTTTCAAAAGCATACTGCCCATCAACGGCTTCAGACAAAACTTGAACAAAATTATCTTCTATACATTTAACAGCAACTCCAACGGCATTTTTTACAGCCAGGGATTTAGAACTACCGTGGCAGATAATGCTTATACCCTTTATCCCAAGGAGCGGAGCTCCTCCATATTCCTGCCAATCAATCTTTCGTTTCATTTCTTTAAAACTGGAAAGGAGCAGAAACCCGCCCAGCTTTGTAAGAAAAGATGCTTTAACGGCATTCTGCAGCAAGCTATAAAAAAGCTT